>JAXDNJ010000011.1:0-53279 GCA_034669505.1 Methylobacteriaceae bacterium | reverse complement strand
GCTTCGGCAATCCGGGTCTCCGATAAAGCCGGGTCGCGCATTTCGGCGCGCTGATCGATGCCGGTCGCAACGACCGAGACCCGCACGACACCGTCGAGGCTCTCGTCGAACGAGGCGCCTAGGATGATGGTGGCTTCCTCGTCGACTTCCTGGCGGATACGGCTTGCCGCTTCATCAACTTCGTAGAGCGTCAGGTCATTGCCGCCGGTGATCGAGATCAAGAGGCCGCGGGCGCCCCGCATCGAGACTTCATCGAGCAGCGGATTGGCGATCGCCGCTTCCGCGGCCTGGATCGCGCGCTTGTCGCCGGAGGCTTCGCCCGTTCCCATCCTCGCCTTGCCCATCTCGCGCATGATCGCGCGGACGTCGGCGAAATCGAGATTGATCAGCCCTTCCTTGACCATGAGGTCCGTAATGCAGGCGACGCCGGAATAGAGCACCTGGTCGGCCATCGCGAAGGCGTCGGCAAATGTCGTGCGCTCTGTCGCGACGCGGAACAGATTCTGATTCGGGATGACGATCAGTGTGTCGACCGCCTTCTGCAGCTCGTTGATGCCGGAATCCGCAACCTTCATGCGGCGCTGGCCTTCGAACTGAAACGGCTTGGTCACGACGCCGACGGTGAGAATGCCCATGTCGCGCGCCATGCGCGCGACGACAGGTGCGGCGCCGGTGCCGGTGCCGCCGCCCATGCCGGCGGTGACGAACACCATATGCGCGCCAACGAGATGATCGCGGATTTCTTCGATCGCCTCTTCAGCGGCGGCGCGGCCGATCTCCGGCTGCGAGCCGGCGCCGAGACCTTCGGTGACCTGCAGGCCCATCTGGATGATGCGCTCGGCCTTGGACGAGGTCAGCGCCTGCGCATCCGTATTGGCGACGATGAAATCGACGCCATAGAGGCCGCAATTGATCATGTTGTTGACTGCGTTGCCGCCGGCGCCGCCGACGCCCGCCACCATGATACGGGGCTTGAGTTCCCGGAGTTCGGGAGCTTTCAGATTGATCGTCATCGCTGGCCTCTTGTTTAAAAACTTTCCTTCAGCCATCGCCCGACGCGAGCGATGTAGCCGTCCGTTCCCGTTGTTTTGAGGTTCGTCTGCCGGTTGGGCTCGTAGTGCTCCATGGCGGCGAATTGCGGATAGATCGTCAGCCCGACCGCGGCAGCGAAGCCGGGGCTCTTTGCCGATTCCGGCATACCTTGAATGCCGACGGGACGGCCGAGGCGAACCTGACCTGAGAGGATGCGGCGCGCCGCTTCGGGCAGACCGGTGAGCTGGCTCGCGCCGCCGGTAAGAACGATGCGGCGTCCCGCAGCAGCGGGGAAACCGGCGCGGTCGAGACGATCGCGGACGAGTTCGAGGATTTCTTCGGCGCGCGGCCTGATGATCCGGATCAGATGCGATTTCGGCAGATGCACCGGATGGCCATTCTCTTCGCCGGCCTGTTCGACGGTGATCGTTTCGCGCTCGTCCGAAGGAGACGAAATCGCGCTGCCGAAAAGCGTCTTCATGCGCTCCGCGTCGGCGAGACGCGCGTTCAGCCCGCGCGCAATGTCCATCGTGATGTGGTGACCGCCGACAGCGAATGCATCGAGATGCGCGAGCACGCCCCCGGAGAAGAGCGCAATCGACGTCGTGCCGCCGCCCATGTCGAGGACGATCGTTCCCATGTCCGGCTCGTCGTCGACGAGCACCGCAAGCCCCGACGCATAGGGGCTCGCGACGAGCGCCTCGATGCCGAGATGGCAGCGCTCGACGGCAAGCAGGAGGTTGCGTGCCGAGGCGGTATCGCAGCTCGCGACGAGAAGATCGGCACCGAGCCGCTCGCCCATCATGCCGCGCGGATCGTGGATGTGGTTTGCGGCATCGAGCGAATAGGAGGTCGGCAGCGAGTGCAGCACGGCACGGCCCTGACGCGAGGTCCGCGCGCAGGAGGCTTCGAGCACCCGATGGATGTCGGAATCGCGCACCGCGCCGCCGATCACATCGACTTCCGCCTTGAAGTGCTGGCCTGACAACCGCCCGCCCGCAGCGGCGACGATGATGCTTTCGACCTGGACGCCGGCCATGCGCTCGGCGGCATCGACGGCGACGCGAATTGCTGCCTCCGTCTCCTCCATATCCACCACCTGGCCGCCCTTCATGCCGCGCGAGCGCTGGTGGCCGATGCCGAGAATGCGGCAGCGATGCGTACGTCCGCGCAGCGTCTCGGACGCTTCAACGGGCATCAGCCGGGCAATCAGACAAGCGATCTTGCTCGTGCCGACGTCGAGGACCGACAAGATCGCGCTCTTGCGGGCGGAGAGGGGTTTGAGACGCGGCGGGATCATGATGCGCTCACGTCTGTCCGGCTTTGGATTTGGCGCCTTTGCGGCCGAGCGCCTCGGCACGCTGCGCGGCGGCTTCTTCCGAGAGCCGCGCGACGAGGCGGCCGGGGAGGCGCAGGTCGAGCGAGATCACGTCCCTTTCGAGGACACGCGCATCACGCTCCAGCGAGGCGAGCGCGACCAGAGCAGCCTCGGGATTTCTCTCCGGAAGCATGACCTCGACGCCGGTCGTGGTGCTCAGCGTCCACCGCCGCTCGCCGACGAAAATGCCGGCGCGGATTTTCGCTCGGAGATCGCCGGCTTTTGCAAGGAGCGCCAGATAGTCGGACAGATGCTTGTTGGCGCCGTTCCCGACGACGAAAGGCAATTCGGCGAACCGGCCGTCGTGCATCGTGTCGATGACGGTCCCGTCGGCGGCGATGACGGAGACCTGCCCCTCCTGCTGCCACAGCGCGTAAGGCTGACGCTCGATGATCTCGATCAGGACGCGATCGGGATAAAGTTTGCGCACGCTCGCCTCCTGGACGAGCGGTACCGCGCGCAAGCGATCGCGCACCTCCGCGGCATTCAGGAAGGCCAGCGAATTGTTGGCATTGATGCCGGAGGCATCGAGGACTTCAGCTTCCGTCAATCCGCTCTGGCCGGCGATCGTCACGGCTGAAATCGGAAAGCCGATATTCCTGGCAATGATGTCGGCGGGCGTCCCGTATTGCTCCACAAGTGCTGCATAGGCCCCGCCGCGAACGGCGCCATAGCCGATCGACATACCGATCAGGGAGAAGACCAGGAGAGCGGTGCCACGCCGCCTGGCGAAATCGACGAACCGTCCGGGACGCGATGGCCTGCGTGCGGGCTGCGTCACCGGGCGGGCAGGGGACGCCAACGCAGAGGCGGCGGAATATGCAGGAAAGCCGATTGAAGCGAGGAGCGGACGTTCCGATGCGATAGAGCCGAGGCGGAGAGCCTCGCTCAACGATCGCAGGATGCGTCCTCCACCATCCATCGGACGAGCTCACCGAACGAGTAGCCGGCGTATGCGGCGATCTCGGGCACCAAAGACGTCTCGGTCATGCCGGGTTGTGTGTTGACCTCCAACACGACGAGCTCGCCCGTACCTCCGGGGCGGTCGTCGTATCGGAAATCTGTGCGACTTACGCCGCGGCAGCCGAGGGCTCTATGCGCCTCAAGCGCCCACTGTTGGACCTGATGGTAAATATTTTGTTTAAGATTTGCCGGAAGGACGTGGATCGAGCCGCCTTTTGAATACTTTGCGTGATAATCGTACCAGCCGCCGTCGCTTGCGCGGATGTCGATGACATCGAGCGCGCGGTCGCCCATTACCGCACATGTGAGTTCGCGTCCGGCGATGAATTTCTCAACCAGCACCGTCTCGCCGTGCGGCCAATCCTCGCGCATGAGCTCCTGCGGCGGATGGCTGCGCCCCTCCTGGACGATGATGACGCCGACAGATGAACCCTCGTTGACCGGCTTCACCACGTAAGGCGGCGGCAGCACGTGGCGTTTCGCCGCTTCGTAACGGCTGCAGGTGATGCCCTGCGCGACGGGAATGCCGGCGGCGCGCATTACGTCCTTGGCGCGATCTTTCTGCATCGCCAGCGCAGAGGCGAGCACGCCGGAATGCGTGTAGGGAATGCGCAGCATTTCGAGGACGCCCTGGACGATGCCGTCCTCGCCGAAGCGGCCATGCAGCGCGTTGAAGGCGACCTGCGGCTCTATCCGCGCGAGCACCTCCGCGACGTCGCGATTGACGTCGATGGGCGTGACCATGAAACCCTGGTCCTCCAGCGCCTTGACGCAGGCGGCGCCCGAGACCAGCGAGACCTCGCGTTCGACGGAGAGGCCGCCCATCAGGACGGCGACATGGAGGGTCATTCCGATGCCCGGTTTGGTAAAGCTCGGCTAAATATGGCGCGAAGTGTTTTCTGGATCGTGAAGGAGGTCGATTACCGAGGTAGGCAACGCGGCCGGAATTACGCTCGACAGCAATTCTGAAGGGCCTGACACGCGGGGCAAACACTAGCCTCCCGACCTAAAGGTCGGCATAGGCGGCCTCGTCGGCCGTGCTCCCGCATTCAGTGAAGGTTGCAAATGGATCGCCCGCGCCTTGCGGTATTTCTTTAGATAACCGTACGCTTCTCGCGTCGAGCGTGTAGTGCAGGTAATCGCCGGCGCGGGCATCCAGGCGTTTGCGAACCGCGCGCGGCAGGACTATGCCGCCGCCTCGTGAAACCTTGGAGCGCAGGTGCATCGGTGCCTTATGGCCATTGCTCAATCAGCGCGGAATAGCACGCAACATATTTGAAAGAGCCGAGTTTAGAACCTGGTACAGATGGATAGCTGCATTGTCCACTGGACCCGCTCGGAGTTCTAATGAAAGACAAGAATACGCTCCGCTTTGGCCCGCTGACGGATACCTGCCTGCATATCGGCGTCGACATGCAGCGGCTGTTTGCCGAAGACACCGATTGGCACACGCCGTGGATGGAGCGCGTGCTGCCGAAGGTCGTGCGCATCGTCGAGGCGCATCCGGCGCGGACGATTTTCACACGTTTCATTCCGGCGGACGAGCCGGGACAGGGCCGAGGAACCTGGCGGCGCTACTATCAAAATTGGGAGAGCATGACCGTCAGCCGCCTCGGGCGCGAGATGGTTGAACTCGTGCCGGAACTAAAGCGCTTCGTCCCGCCTGCAAAAGTCATCGATAAAAAGGTCTATTCGCCCTGGCTCGAGGGTAATCTCGATGACCTGCTGCGCGGTACGCCGATTGACACGCTCGTAGTGAGCGGGGGTGAAACCGATGTTTGCGTGCTCGCAACGGTGCTCGGCGCCGTCGATCGCGGCTATCGCGTTGTTGTCGCCACGGACGCGTTGTGCAGCTCGACGGACGAGACGCACGACGCCATGATGACGCTTTATCACAACCGCTATGGCCAGCAGGTCGAGACGGTGACGACCGACACGATTTTGGAGAACTGGCGGGCTTCCCTCTAGCGTGCGACGTTTACGAATTCGAATGCCGGATGCCGTTTTCGAAGCTTGCGAGTTCGGTGTCGGGGATATCCGAAATCGCGACATAGGTCAGATCGCCCTGCGACCAGCTGCGCATATGGAATCCGGCTACGGTGCTGGCGGGCGGGACTTTCACCGGCTTTGCAAACGTCATCAGGCTCACGAGATGCTTGGCATGGCCATAGACGATGGTCGCAACGGGATTGCCGTCGATCACATCTACCCGACCGCCGATCAGCGGAAAGCCGTTGGCAGAGAGATCGACGACATTGGGCGATTGCGGGACCTTTCGCGCCAGCCAGGGTTTGACGGTGTGCCGGTCGGACGAAGCGACGTCGATCGGCTGATCCGCAAGCAGGCTGCGCATATGCGCGGAGACGATCATCTCAGCGAGCGCCGGGGTTCGCGGCACGAACAGAACCCATGTGAGTGCCGCCGCAAAGACCAGTCCGAAAAAAAACGAAGCCGCGAGCGCAGCCCAGCGCGTGACCACCGGCGTCATACGCCCGACCGCGCGCTCGATGCGCGGCTGCAACAGATCGGATTGCCGATCCTGCGCGGCGGCGGCGCGCAAAGCGGTTCGCAAATTAAGGATCGAGTCGTAGCGCTGACGCAGTTCGGGTTTTTCCGCCATCAGCCTTTCGACTTCGAGTGCGCGCATCGCATCGAGTTCGCCGTCGGCATAAGCGTCGATCTCGTAAATCTGCTCGGGACCCTTCATCGCGCATCTCCAAGCGCTTTGAACAGCATCGACCGCGCGCGCGAAAGTCGCGACATGACGGTGCCGATCGGAATCCCGGCGATCTCGGCGATCTCGCGGTAATCAAGATCCTCGATCTCGCGCAACACGATCACCTCGCGAAACGGCGCGGGCAGAGCCTCGACCGCGCGGCGGACTTCTTCAACGGTGGCTTTACGCAAGAGGGCGGCCTCCGGCGTATCGGCCTCCACATCCTCTTGCTTCTCCACGTCGGAGGCCGGCGGATCCGTATCGAATGATTTCGTTGCCGCACTGGGCGAGCGGTTGCGCGTCAGCCATGTATTGGCCGTGTTGCGCACGATCGCGAGCACCCAGCCGCGCGGATTGGCGCCGCTGCAATCGCGGATCGAACGGAAGGCTCGGAGCGAAGCTTCCTGCACGACGTCCTCCGCGTCGACGGCATTCCCCGTCATCCAGCGGGCGAGCTGATAGGCTGGCCGCAGATGCGGCAGAACAACCTTCGCAAACAGCGCCCGATCGCTCTCCAAGCGAACGCCTCGATCCGCAACACGTCAACCCGCGACTAATATGACCCTACCATAGGCGGACGGCGCGTGCAGAAATAGCCATGCTCAGACCTGCGCCAGCGTCGAATCGACGATCGCGAGCGGGCGCTCGCCGGAGGCGATCGTCACATTGCTGAGACCGAGCATCGTACGCAGTTTATCCGCCGGCACGAGCATCGGCCCGGGCGAAGGCGCGGTGCCCGGCTCGGGCTGCGGGAAGGCCGTCGAGCGGGCCGTGTGGAAGGTCATGTTGCCCTCGACCTTCTGCACGATCTGGTGAATGTGGCCGTTGAGCACGGTCACCGAGCCGAAGCGCTTCAGGAGAGCGAGTGCACGCGCGCCATCGTCGGTGCCCCAGCCCCATTTGTCGTAAACGAGCCAGAGCGGCACATGCGCAAAAACGACGATCGGTGTGGAGGCGGATTTGCCGCGCACGTCGTCCTCGAGCCAGGCGAGCTGCTCGTCGCCGAGATTGCCGAGACCGCCGGCTTTCAGGTCGAGCACATCGACGAGACCGATGAAATGCACGCCGGCCTGATCGAAACTGTACCAACCGGCGCCTTTGGCGTTCTTGCCGTAGCGCTCGAGATAGGCCTTGCCGCGGTCCTCGTCGATAACGTCGTGCTCGCCAGGCACGTAATGCACGTCGAGTTTCGACTTGCCGATCACCTGTTCGGCATTGTCGAATTCGGACGCACGCGAGAGATGGGTGATGTCGCCTGTGTGGATCATGAAGCTCGGGCGCTGGGGCAGGGCGCCGACTTTGTCGATCGCCTCCTGCAGCGTGCCGAGCGCGTTCGGATTGGCGGGCTTGTCAAAGCCGACATGGCTGTCGCTGATCTGCAGGAAGGTGAGGGCCGAGGCGCCGGTCTCCGCGGCTTGCGCATCGCCGAGCAGACTTAACGATTTCGGCACGCCGCCCGAGACGGTCCAGAGCACGCCCGTGCCCGCCCAGATCATGCATTCGAGCGCGTGACGCCGGTTGATGCCGTCTTCTTGGTCAGCCATGTGGTTCTCCTCCGATGCATGGGCGCGTATGGATGAGACCAGGGCCGGCGCGGGTTTATTCCCGGGCGCCGATTGCAGGGCGAGGCGACATGAGTGAAACAGGCAGGATCGGTTTCATCGGCGTCGGCGTGATGGGCGAGCCGATCTGCCGCAATCTCGCGCAGAAAAGCGGGCGGGCGGTCGTCGCATTCGATCGCGAGTCTGAGCCGCTCGCGCGGCTGAGGACTGCGGGCGTGGAAGCCGCCGAATCCATAGCGACCACTTCCCGCACCTGCGGCATCATTTTCATGGCGCTGCCGAGCGGCAACCATGTCGAGTCCATCTGCGCGGGCGAGGACGGTCTCATCGCCCATGCACGCGCCGGGCAGATCATCGTCGATCTCGGCACGTCGCCGGTCGATCTCACGCGGCGGCTCGCGGCGCAGTTCGGCGAACAACGCGCGCGCTACGCTGACGCGCCGATCGCGCGCACGCGGCAGGCGGCGGAAGAGGGGACGCTCAGCATCATGGTCGGCGCCGATGCCGAGACATTTGCGGCGATTCAGCCGCTGCTAGCTTTTTGCGCGACCGACATCACGCATTGCGGTCCCGTCGGTTCGGGCCAGATCGTGAAGATCCTCAACAATATGGTCTTGGTCGAGACGGTGGTTGCGTTATCCGAGGCGCTCGTGGCCGCACGCCGCGCGGGGCTCGACGACAAGATATTGTTCGAAACGCTGATGAAGGGTTCGGCCGATAGTTTCGCGCTGCGCAATCATGGGCTGAAGGCGGTCCTGCCGAACATTTTTCCGGAGCGGGCCTTCTCGACCGACTATATGCGCAAGGATATCGGCTATGCACTCTGTCTTGCTGAAGAAGTCGGCGTGAAACTCCACGGCGCGGAACTCGCGGGCCGATTGTTGCAAGAGGCGTCCAAAGCCGGCTTCGGAGATTTTTATTGGCCGATCGTTAGCCGCGTCATTGGCGCTTAGCGGCCATAAATCTGGTCAAGCACGCGCGACACGGCGACGAGCTTCTCCGTGTCCGCATCGAAACGCGCGCCTGCGGCAAGGCGCTTCGCCCAATCGACTGCGGCGCGGCCGCCCCAGGCGTCCGGCGGGGTCGCCAGCGTTTCGCGCGCGGTGCCGCGATAGCGCTCGGCGACAAAGTCGTAGAACGAACCGTCGACATTTCTGAGCGCCGCGCCGCCATGTGTGCCGTAGAACGCGGCGGAGATGATGGCGTCGCGCCCGGCCTGCAGGCGCCAGGAGCAGGCGAGTTGGACGGCAGTGCCTGAGGCTAATTGCACCGTCGCAATCGCATAGTCTTCGACGCGATCACGCGCTTGTCCAAGCAATTCGCCGCTCGCGAACAGTTTGCTCGAGACCTCGGTGACTTCCGGAAAATCAAGCACCCACAGCGCCAGATCGACGAGATGGACGCCGAGATCCATCACGCAGCCGCCGCCCGATTGCGCGGGATCATAGAACCACGCTTTGTCCGGTCCATACGCGTTATGAAAGACGAGGTCGATTGCGAAGATGTGTCCGAGCTCGCCGGCCCGAACGATCTCGGCGATGCGCTGCATGCCTTGCGTGTAGCGATATGAGAAGTCGACGCCGATCCGCTTATCGACCTTGCGCGCCGCATCGGCGACGGCTTGCGCTTCGGATGCGGTGCGCCCGAGCGGTTTCTGACAAAACACCGCCACACCGCGTGACAGCGCGCGGATCGATTGCTCCGCATGCAGCGCGCTTGGCGTCGCGATGACGACGCCATCGAGCCCCGCATCGAGAATATCGTCGAGGCTCGCAACAATTCTCGCACCCGGCGCGAGCTTTTGCGCCTCCGCGGCCATTTCCGGCGAGGGATCGGCAATCGCAACAACATCAGCAACGTCGGCCTCGACGATCGCCTGCATGCGATGGCGGCCGATCCAGCCGACGCCCAGAAATCCGAGCCGCGGCCTCCTCACGGGATCACCAAAGCTTTCAGGAACTCGCCCGGCCGATCGCGCGTCGCGTCGAGCGCCTTGTCGAGCTGATCCAATGGAAAACAATGCGTGTAGAGCGGCCGCGGATCGAGCCGGCTGGATGCCACCGCATCAACCGCCTCGCGAATGCCCTGCATGTAGATTTTCGGATCGCGTTCGTGTGCGTTGATGACATCGAGGCCGCGCCAGTTCCACAGCCACATGTTGACCTGCCGCGGGCCGTCCTGGTGGTAGCCCGCAATGATCAGTCGGCCGCGCTCGCGCGTGATCTCGCCGGCGAGATCGAGCGGCCATTGCTTGCCGACGGCCTCGACGACGCGATCGCAGAACGTGCCGCCGGTCAGTTCCTTCACCTGGCCGATGATCGTGTTGTGGTCCTCCATCGCGATGGTCTCGGCGGCACCCATGTTGCGCGCGACTTCGAGCGAGAACGGCCGGCGCGAGATGGCAATCACGCGCGCGCCGGCCTCGCTCGCCAGCCGGGTGAGGATCGCGCCGAGAAAACCGATGCCGACGATCGCGACCGTTTGTCCCGCCGCAATCTCGCTGCGGCGGAAAATGTTCATCGCGCACCCGAGCGGCTCGCCGGGGAAAGGCTGGCCAGCGAGCGAATCCGGCAGGCGTACGACCGCGTCGGCGTCGGCGAGATCGTATTCGGCATAAGCTTTGTAGGAGAGCGCGGCGACGCGGTCGCCGATCGCAAGCCCTTCCACCCCCTCGCCGAACGCGTCGAGCGTGCCCCAGCCCTCATGGCCGAGCGCGCCGGGCTCGGTCGGGAACTGCATCCACTCGGGTCCAGCCCAGGGCGTAAGGTTCGAGGCGCAGACGCCGCAGCCCTCAAGCCGGATGCGCACCTGGCCCGGCCCGGGCTGTGGTCGCGGCACCTCTTCCATACGAATCCGGCCCGGGCCGGCGAGAACCACGGCGCGCATCAGCAACTCGTCTCCCATCGAGGCCCGTGTTATAGCGCAGCTCCCGCCGCTATAACGGGGCGGATGACCGCACCCGCCGTCCGCGCCACGAATCTGTCGCCCGAAGCGCTCGCCGATCGTATTGCTTCCGGCGACCGTGCGGCCTTGGCGCGGGCAATCACATTGATCGAGAGCCGCAAGCCCGCCCATCAGGAGATGGGGCGCGGGCTGATGCAGGCGGTCCTGCCGCGGACCGGCAGGGCCATTCGCGTCGGCATTACCGGCGTTCCGGGCGTCGGCAAGTCCACGCTGATCGACACGCTTGGCACGGACCTCACGGTTGCCGGGCACCGCATCGCGGTGCTGGCGATCGACCCCTCCTCGACGCGCACCGGCGGCTCGATCCTCGCCGACAAGACGCGAATGGCCCGGCTTGCCAATGATCCCAAGGCCTTCATCCGGCCCTCGCCCGCTTGCGGCACGCTCGGGGGCGTCGCGACGCGCACGCGCGAGACGATGCTGCTCTGCGAGGCTGCCGGCTTCGACGTGATCTTGGTCGAGACAGTCGGCATCGGCCAGTCGGAGACAGCCGTCGCCGAGATGACCGACTTTTTCCTCGTCCTGATGCTGCCCGGTGCCGGCGACGAATTGCAGGGCATCAAGAAGGGCGTGCTCGAACTCGCCGACATGATCGCGATCAACAAGGCGGAAGGCGAGGGACGCGGCCGCGCCGAAGCCGCCAAAGCTGAATATCTCGCCGCGCTGCATATTCTGCAGCCGGCGTCCGCGACTTGGTCGCCCCCGGTCATGCTCGTCTCCGGCCTTGCCAATCAGGGGCTCGATGCGATGTGGGCGCAAATTGTGGAGCATCGCCGGCGCATGCAGGCGAGCGGCCAGTTCGAGACGAAGCGCCGCGCCCAGCAGGTGAAATGGATGCGGACGATGCTCGAGGACCGGCTGCGCGCGCGATTGCGATCCGATGCAGGCGTGAAACGCCTTGTCGCCACGCTGGAGACGCGCGTCGCTAAGGGCGAGCTCGCGCCGACGCTCGCTGTCGAAGAGATCGCGCAGATGCTCGGAGTGTGAGGTGAGCGATCTCACCATTCTCGTCACCGGCTTTTCGGCTTTTCCGGGCGCACCGGTGAATCCGAGTGCAGCGATCGTCATGCGGCTCTTGCGCCGGCATGCACGGCGTTTGCGGCTGCATGGAATCAGGCTAGAGACGGCGGTGCTGCCGGTCGTTTACGACGAGGTGGCGCGCGAACTCGAAGCGCTCGTCGCGCGCACGCAGCCGCATGTGATCGTGCATCTTGGATTGGCGTCGCGGCGCAAGCAGGTCAGCGTCGAGACGCGTGCGGTCAATCGCGTGACGATGTTGCATCCGGATGCCGCGAAACGCCGTGCCGCCGCCCGTGCCGTTCGCGCTGGTGGTCTGCCCGCCTTGCGCTCGCCGCTGGCAACTCCCTCGCTGGCCACGTTGATGCGGCGTACCGGCGTGCCGACGCAGGTCTCGATCGACGCCGGCGATTACGTCTGCAATCAGACGCTCTATACGAGTCTGGCGAGCGGCGGCGCGCCGGCCGTGTTTATCCACGTGCCGCGGCTAACGGGCAAGCGTCACGAACCAGACGATGATGCGGCCTCGGCGATTACATTGCCTGCGCTGACGCGCGCAGTCGAGGCAGCGCTCGTCGCGATTGCGATTCACGTGCGGCGGATGCGGCGCGAAGTTCACGGCGCCTTGTAAGTAATCCTATACACCGCGCCCGCATCATCGTCTGACACCAGCAGCGAACCATCCGGCAGCTCTGCGACGTCCACCGGGCGGCCGAGATAGCCGCCGTTCGTGATATTCCAGCCCTCCGCGAAAGGCTCGCTGCGATCGCCTGTACCATCCGGCTTCAGCGTCGAAAACATCACGCGCGCGCCGACCGGCACGCTGCGGTTCCACGATCCATGCTGGGCCGAAAAAATGCCGCCGCGATATTTTTCCGGAAACATGCTGCCGCGGTAAAATGTCATGCCGAGATCGGCGGCATGCGCGACCTCCTCGATTTCCGGAAACACAACCCCTTCCGGCGGTTTGTCATTGGCGAACTCGCGCGTGCGCGTATGTCCGCCGCCATACCACGGAAAGCCGAAATTCAAGCCCGCACGCGGCGCGCGGTTGATCTCGCCGGGCGGAATGTCGTCGCCCATCATGTCCACCTGATTGTCGGTGAACCAAAGAACATTGTCTTTCGGGTTGAAATCCACCCCGACAGAATTGCGGACGCCGCTGGCGAAAACCTCCCGGCCGGTGCCGTCGAGATTCATGCGGATGATGCCGCCGATGCCGAGCTTTTGGTATGTCGCGACCTTGTTCGCCGGCGACACGTTGTGCGGTTGCCCGAGCGCGACATAGAGCTTGCCGTCCGGCCCGACACGGCAGACGCGCGCGGAATGGCCGCGGCTTTGCTCGGCGCGCGGGATGAGCTCGCCTTGCGGCACGACGATCTCGGCCTGCAGCGACTTGCTCGCGAAATCCTGCTCCGCATTCGGAAAGCGCAGGATGCGATTCTGTTCGGCGATGAACAGGCTGCCGTCCGGCGCGAAACAGGGGCCGTTCGGCATGACGAAATTGATCGATGGCGCGAATGTCTCCACTTTTGTGGCGCGCTCTCCGCCGGCGGTAAGCGCGTAGACCTTCGTTCCCGTCGTGCCGACAAAAATCACCTTGCCCTGCGGCCCGATTGCGATATGCCGCGCCTCAGGCACGAGCGCATAAAGCGAGATGGCAAAGCCCGGCGGCATTTTGATGCGCTGGAGCACCTTTTCGATCTGCTGCAGGTTGGCGCCATTCTGCGGCACCGATTGCGGGGCGCTAGTGTTTGCGGGCAGGCTGGCGGCATAAGCCGGCGCGGCGAGCGCCAGCGCGATAGCTAGAGGCAGGAGGGCAGGGAAAGGCATGCGGATGTCCGGAATGGCGCAGATTGCGGGGGCATATGTGGCGCACGCGGAAAAGAACGAGCCCTGCGGCAACGCGTCTGCGGTTGACGCAGCGGCGCTGACGTTTGCCCGATGAAAATCGCCACCTTCAACATAAACAACATCAATAAGCGGCTGCCGAACCTTCTGGCCTGGCTCAAGGACTCCGCGCCTGACGTCGCGTGCCTGCAGGAATTGAAAGCCGAGGACTGCGCCTTTCCGGAAGCGGCAATCCGCGAAGCCGGCTACGGCGCAGTGTGGCGCGGACAGAGAAGCTGGAACGGCGTCGCGATCCTGGCGAAGGGCGCCGATCCCGTCCTCACCCGCATCGAATTGCCGGGCGATCCGAGCGACACGCAAAGCCGCTACGTCGAGGCGGCGGTGCGTGGCATTCTCGTGACCTCGCTCTATCTGCCGAACGGCAATCCGCAACCCGGTCCGAAATTTTTATACAAGCTCGCCTGGTTCGAGCGGCTGATTGCGCATGCCGCGGAATTGCAGAAGGCAGGCATTCCCGCCGTGCTCGCCGGCGACTACAATGTCGTGCCGACGCCCGCAGATATCTATCCGAGCAAATCCTGGTCGAAGAACGCGCTGGTACAGCCTGAGTCCCGCGCGGCATATGCCCGACTTCTCGGTCAGGGTTGGACCGACGCGCTGCGCGCGCTGCATCCCGAGGAGCCGATGTACACGTTTTGGGATTACAAATTCGGGCGCTGGCAGCGCGATTCGGGCCTCCGCATCGACCACCTGCTGCTCAGCAAATCGCTGGCGCCGCGTCTTGCCGCCGCGGGAGTAGACAGGCACGTCCGCGGTGAAGAGAACGCCAGCGATCACGCACCGGCGTGGATTGTGCTGAAATGATTAGCTCGTTGAATCCGTGCTCAAGAGGCATAGCTAAGTCCCGGCTCACCAGAGGGGATCATGGGTTCAGGCATAGGCACGCTAGCGCTGCAGGTATTGCAGATCGTCTGGATCGACCTCCTCCTCTCCGGTGACAACGCCGTCGTCATCGCGATGGCCTGCCGCTCGCTGCCGCCGGAGCAGCGGCGCTGGGGCATCATTTTGGGCGCCGGCGCGGCAGTCGTGCTGCGCATCCTCTTTGCTGCGGTGATCGTGCAGCTGCTCGCATTGCCTTATGTGCATGTCGTTGGCGGGGTGCTGCTGCTGTGGATCGCCGTGCAGCTCGCGCTTGACGATCATGCCGCGCACAAAGTGAAAGCGCGAACGAGCCTTTTCGGTGCGGTCGCAACAATCGTCATTGCCGACGGCGTCATGTCGCTCGACAATGTCGTGGCCATTGCCGGGGCGTCGCGCGGATCACTGGAACTGATGATCTTCGGTCTGCTTCTATCGGTGCCGCTGATCGTTTTCGGCTCGACGCTGCTCCTGAAGCTGCTCGATCGCTTTCCGATCATCGCCTGGTGCGGCGCGGCGCTGCTCGGCTGGATCGCCGGCGAGATGATCGCGGCGGAGCCCTTCGTCGATCGTTGGCTTGATGAAGGCGCGCTGGCGCATTGGTTTGCGAAAGCGCCGGTCTATCCCGAGCTTTTTGTCGAGATCGCCGGCCTCGTCGTCACGTTGGCCACGGCCGGCATTCTGAAGGCGTGGCGCAGCGCCGCAACCGCTGCCGAAGTCTAATCCCCCGCCGCCTCGATGCGCGCAAACGGCCGCACGTTCTCGAAGGCGCGCGCCGCTGCGAGCACGCGCGCATCATCCCGCAATTGACCGACGATCTGCAATCCGATCGGCAAACCTTCGCGCGTGAAGCCGCAGGGCACGCTGGCCGCCGGCTGCTGCGTGATGTTGAAGGGGTAGGTGAACGGCGACCAGTCAATCCAGTGCGCCATCCCGCTATTCGGCGGCACGTCTTGCCCCGCAAGGATCGCAGGCAGTGGCATTTGCGGCGTGAGCAAAAGATCGAAATTTTGGTGGAAGCGCGTCATCGCGAGCGCGGCGTTGGCGCGTTCGGCTGACGCCGCGATATAGCGGCCCGTCGGCACGTTTGCGCCGGCCGCCGCATCGCGAGCAAAGCCTGGATCGCATGCCGCGCGCTGATCTGCCGGAATGCCATCCATGATGAAAGCCGCAACCGCCTTCCAGAGATCGTCGATAATCGGCCGGCAATCCGGCAGTTTCGGATCGATAACTTTGACGCAAGCGCCGAGTTCGACAAAGACTTGCGCGGCGTTTTCGCAGGCCGCTGCAATGTCAGGATCGACATCCACATCGAGCCCGAGCTTCGGCGAATAGGCGATGCGCAGTCCTGTCACGCCGTCGTTGAGCGCGATCCTGTAGTCCGGCCAATGCGTGTTCCACGCCATGAAGTCACGCGCATCCGGCCGGCCGATGATCGACAGCATCAGCGCCGCATCTTCGACGCTGCGCGCGAGCGGCCCGACATGTGCAAGCGCGCTGAACGGCGAGGCAGGATAGGCCGGCACGCGGCCGAACGACGGCTTGATGCCGAACACACCGCAGAACGCCGCCGGAATGCGGATCGACCCCGCGGCGTCTGTGCCGAGATGCAATTGCCCGAGTCCGAGCGCCGCGGCGGCGGCCGCACCGCCGGATGAGCCCCCGGTCGAGCGATCGAGCTTCCAGGGATTGCGCGTGATGCCGGTCAGCGGAGAATCGCAAAGACCCTTCCAGCCGAATTCGGGCAGCGTCGTCTTGCCGACGATGACGCATCCCGCTTCCTTGAGGCGCGCTGATGCCGGCGCGTCTTCCGTCACCCGTGTATCCGCACTCGTCTTCGAGCCGCGGCGCATCGGGAAGCCCGCGAGCAGGATATTGTCCTTGATCGTCGCGACGAGTCCGTCGGCGGGCCCGAGCGGCACGCGCTTGACCCAGCGCTGTTCGCTTTCCTCCGCGGCTTTGCGGGCGCCGTCGCGATCGATCAGAATGAACGCGTTGACCTTCGGCTGCTCGCGTTCGACGCGCGCGAGCACAGCATCCAGAAGCTCCACCGGCGACAACGCGCGTTTCGCAAAAAGCGCGGTGATTTGGCGAGCACTCAGCGCGAGCGGATCGTTCATCTCTCGCCCCTGTCGCCCCTTAGCATCAACACCGCATCACGCGGCAAGCCGCCGCTTCGTTGCTTGATAATCGGCGGCGAGGCGCGCGACGACTTCCGCGGCAGGAAGGATTTCGTCGATCGTGCCGACACCCTGGCCCGCACCCCACACGTCCTTCCAAGCCTTTACCCGGGTCGAGCCGAACGTCATCGAATCCTTGTCGCGTACTGGCAATTCTTCCGGATTGAGACCGGAGGCGAGGACGCTTTTCGTGAGGTAATTGCCGTGGACTCCAGTGAAATACGGCGTGTAAAGAATGTCGGCGGCTTCCGAGCCGATGATCATGTGCTTGTAGCGATCCTCGGCCCGCGCTTCGTGCGTCGCGATAAAGCGCGTGCCGATATACGCGAGATCGGCGCCTAACGCCTCCGCGGCAAGCACGGCACGCCCGGTGGTGATCGCGCCGGAAAGCGCGATTGGACCGTCCCAGAATTTGCGCACCTCCTGCACCAGGGCAAAGGGCGACAGCGTTCCGGCGTGCCCGCCTGCACCCGCACAGACGAGGATCAATCCGTCGACCCCGGCTTCGATTGCCTTCTTCGCGTGGCGCACGCTGATCACATCGTGGAAGACGATGCCGCCCCATTGATGCACGCGCGGCGTGATCTCTGTCGGTGCGGAGAGGCTGGTAATGATCATCGGCACGCGGTAGCGCGCGCAAAGATCCATGTCGTGGCCGAGACGGTCGTTGGATTTGTGGATGATCTGGTTCACGGCGAACGGAGCGGCTTTCGCCTCAGGGTTTGCAACGTCGTGGGTATTAAGCTCCGAGGTGATGCGCTCGAGCCATTCTTGTAGCTGCTCTTTCGGGCGTGCATTGAGTGCCGGGAACGCGCCGACGATGCCGGACATGCACTGCGCGATGACGAGATCGGGATTGGAAATGATGAACAGCGGCGCGCCTATCACCGGCAGGCGCAAGTTCTTCAGGATTTCAGGTTTCGACATCGCCCTTGCCCTCGGTCGTTTGGCGCTGGCGCGTGCTCTTAAAGATACCGCTCGCTTTCGCGACTAGCGTACCCGTCTCGTCATGCACGTCAGCTTCGACGAAGACAAGGGAGCGGCCGCTTTTCACGATGCGGCCTTCCGCGGAAAGTGCACCGCGTCCCGGCGCAATGAACTGCGTCTGCATGTCGAGCGTCATGACGGCGCTTTTCTCGCTGCCCGAGCGCGCCGCCGTGCCGAGTGCAACATCGAGCAGAGTCATCGTGATCCCGCCATGCGCGATCCCGAGCTGATTCATGTGATGGTCTTCGAGCTTCACCCGCAGCCGCGTGCGTCCAGGTTCGGACGAGACAGGTTCGATGCCGCAGAAATGCACGAACGGGATGTGCGCACCGAAAATGTCCGGCATCTCTGAGTCATTCTCTTGAATTGATTTGCTTGCTGGGCTCATCTTGTCATTCCGCCAAGGATACCGCGCAGCACCGCGCGCGTGATCTGAGTGCCCACTGAGCGCGCCGCCGATTGCACGGCCGAGCGCATGACGAGTTCGCCAGTGGACATGCGCTGGCGTCCTCGCCCTGTGGCCGGCTGCGCCGCGCCTCCGAGCACGCCGCCGAGCATGCCGCCGATCTGACCCAAAATGCCGCCGCCGGTCGCGCTTTCCTCGGCAGGTATCTTGGCCGGACTCGCCGGCGCACCCGCCTTCGACATGCGGCCGCTCGCACGATCTCGCAAAACTTCAAAAGCGGATTCTCGATCGATCATCGTATCGTATCTGCCGCGCAGCGCACTCGCGTCGACAATACCCTTGCGCTCCTCCGGTGTGATCGGGCCGACGCGCGACGAGGGCGGCGCGATCAGCGTGCGCGTCACCATGCCGGGCGTGCCCTTCTCTTCCAACATGGAGACGAGCGCCTCGCCGACGCCGAGCTCGATGATGGTTTTCGCGGTATCGAAGGCGGGATTCTGCCGGAACGTCTCGGCAGCAGCCTTCACCGCTTTCTGATCGCGCGGCGTGAAGGCGCGTAGCGCATGCTGCACGCGGTTGCCCAATTGCCCGAGCACCGTCTCCGGCACATCGAGCGGATTTTGCGTGACGAAATAGACGCCGACGCCTTTCGAGCGAATAAGCCGCACGACCTGCTCAATCGCAGTGAGCAGCTCTTTCGGCGCGTTGTTGAAAAGGAGATGCGCCTCGTCGAAAAAGAAAACCAGCTTCGGCTTCTCGGGATCGCCGACTTCCGGCAATTGCTCGAAAAGTTCCGACAGGAGCCAGAGCAGGAAGGTTGCGTAAAGCCGCGGCGAACGCATGAGTTTTTCCGCCGCGAGCACGTTGACGATGCCGCGGCCGTCGCGATCGGTTTTGAGGAAATCGGTGATCTCCAGCGCCGGCTCGCCGAAAAATTTGTCGGCGCCCTGATTTTCGAGCACAAGCAGCCGGCGCTGTATCGTGCCGATCGTCGCCGGCGCCACATTGCCGTATTTCGTCGTCAGATCGGATGCGTTGTCCGCGACATATTGCAGGACGGCGCGCAAATCCTTGAGATCGAGAATGAGCAGGCCCTGCTCGTCGGCGATACGAAAGACGATGTTGAGCACGCCCTCTTGGGTGTCGTTGAGTTCAAGCAATTGCGCGACGAGGAGCGGTCCCATCTCCGAGATCGTGGCGCGAACCGGATGACCCTGCTCGCCAAAAATGTCCCAGAAGATGACGGGGAAGCGATCGGGCGTGTAAGCAACGCCGATATCCTCTGCGCGTTTGGCGAGCCCGGATTTCGCGTCCCCAGCCATGCTGATGCCGGCGAGATCGCCCTTCACGTCGGCGGCGAAAACGGGCGTGCCGGGATTGGAAAAGCCTTCGGCGAGAAGCTGCAGGGTCACGGTCTTGCCGGTACCGGTCGCGCCGGTGACGAGCCCATGCCGATTGCCGAAGGGCAGCGTCAGAAATTGAAAGGAGGCGCCGCTTTTGCCGACGAGGATGTTGCCGGAGACCTCGGTTGGCTTGGCGGATTTGGCAGTGGGCATCAGTACGTCCGGCGGGAGGAGAATCGAGCCCCGGTATAGAAAGTACGCGGGCGGCACCTGTCCAGCTTTGCTTGCTTTTGGCTCCCAGTGCGGCGACAAGGCGAAACGTAAATACCCGGAGCGAGAGGCCATGGACGAATTGATCAACCGCGTCAGCGCCGCCACCGGCATCGACGCCGCGACGGCGGAAAAGGCCATTGCGCTGATCCTGGGGTTCTTGGCCAAAGAAGGTCCGCCGGAAGACGTCGCGGCGCTCTCGGAGTCCATTCCCGGCGCGCAGGCGGCGATCGACGCGGCTGAAGCCGAGGAAGGCGGCGGCGGACTCGGCAGCCGGCTCATGGGCATGATGGGTGGCGGCGGCGGACTGATGGGGCTTGCCGGCAAGCTATCGGGTCTCGGCCTCGGCATGGACCAGATGCAAGGCGCCGGCCGCGAGATTTTCGCCTACTGCAAGGACAAGGTCGGCGAGGAGCGGCTCGGCCGGATTGCCGGGAGCATTCCGGGCCTGTCGCAGTTCGTGTGAACGCTTGTCATGGCGGTGAAGCGCATCGTTGCGAATATCGCCGCCGAAAATCTTGAGCGCGCCAGGTCTTTCTACGGCGATGTTCTCGGATTGCGAATTGTCATGGACCAAGGATGGATCGTGACGTTCGCGGCAGAATCAAATGCGGCGCCGCAGATCAGCATCGCGACAGAAGGCGGATCAGGAACGCCGGTACCGGACCTCTCGATCCAGGTCGATGATCTCGACGACGCTCATCAACGCGTCCTCGCCGCGGGGTTTTCGCTTGAATACGGACCGGCGCGGGAGCCCTGGGGCGTCCGGCGCTTCTATGTGCGCGATCCTTTCGGGAAGCTAGTCAACATTCTTGCGCATGAGTGACTACGTCCCCGGCAGCGAGTGCAGCTCCGGGAAGAAATAGTCCTTCCAGCTCTTCACGTCGCTCTTCACCATGCCGGCGCGATGCATGTAGTCGGCGATCTTCATCGTATTTGTCGGCGTCTTCGAATAGACGAGATCGTGCGCGGTGATGAGCTTGGTCAGTTCGTCGGCCGAGATCTTTTCCTTTGTTGCGGCGAGATAGGCTTCCGCGGCTTTGCGGGGCTCGTTCTTGATCATCTCCATGGCGACGTCCATGGCAGCGGAGAAGGCCGCCATCACCTTCGGGTTGGCATCGTGGAATTTCTTTGTGCCAAAGACAACGCCGTTGCTCACCGGGCCGCCGACCACGTCGCTGGAATTGAGGACCGGGTGCACTCCCGGAATGGCGAGCTCGAAGGCGAGGAAGGGAGGCAGCGAGAAATGGCTGTTGATCTGGTTCTTCGGATCGCTCAGCGACGCCGCGGCGTCGGGATGCCCAAGCTGAACGGTGATCGAATCGAATTTGTTGCGGTTCTCGAAGCCGAATTGCTTCTCGCAGGCCATCTGCAAGACGATCGCCTGCATCGAGACTTTGACCGTCGGCACCGCGATGCGATCGCGGTCGGTAAAATCCTCGAGCTTTTTCACCGCGGGGTCGCGCGTCACCAGCACCATGGGCACGGCCGATGCACCGGCGACCCCCTTCACCTCGCCTTTCGATTTGTCCCAGATGAGAATGAGATTGCTGACGCCGCTGGTGACCAGATCGACATTGCCCGACATCAGCGCATCGACCGAGGCGCCGCCGCTCGTCAGTGTCAGCCATTGCACGGTGAGATCGGCGATCCCTGCCTTTTTCGCCTCCGCCTCGACGAGCTTCTCATGCTCCATGATGATCAGCGGCAGGTAGACCGTGCTCGGCTGATGCGTGATGCGCAGTTGGTTGGTCTCGGCGAGCGCCGGGGCGGCGAGGCCTGCGACAATGGCGAGCGGTGCAAAGAAGCGGGTGAGTTTCACAAATTCCTCCCTTTTGCGCGATCTTAGCCGCACTATTGGGAGGCAATCTACACGAAATACTGCTTTCGTTGAAGTGCGGCTTTCGTTAAAGCGCCGGCAGCTGCCCAAGGCCTCTTAACGTCGCGCTCGGCGGCAGGTCGGCATATTCGTCGGGGTGCCCGGCGCGATTGATCCAAACCGTGCGGAAGCCAAATTTCGCCGCGCCCGCGATGTCCCAGCGGTTCGAGGATTGGAAGGAGACCGCGTCTCTCGCGGTGCCGGCGGCTAGATCGACAACCGCGTAGGCTTCCGGCGCGGTCTTGAACTTGCTGACGGCGTCCACCGACAAAATGCGATCGATCAGCTCGCCCAGTCCGACGCTGTGCACGGCGCTCTCCAGCATCTCAGGCGTTCCGTTCGAAAGGATCGCGGTTTGCGCCCCCTTTTCTTTCAGCGCGCGCAGGGCCGGCGCCGCGTCGGGATAGGCATCGAGGCGTTCGTAGGCCGAGACGAGTTTCTCGCGCAGATCCGCGGATATCCCGCCGAAGCGCGCGGCGGCATAATCGAGCGCTTGCGCGGTCAACACCCGAAAATCACGATACTCGCCCATGAGCGTGCGCGTCCAGGTATATTCGAGCTGCTTGACGCGCCACATCTCGGAGATGGCATCGGCATTTGCGCCGATCTCGCCTTTGAAGCGTGCGACCGCCGAATGCACATCGAACAACGTGCCGTAAGCATCGAAGACGTAGACGTACTTCATGGCTGTCACACCGGCCGTGGCGAAACGCGCCCGCTGAAATCGGCGAAGCGGATGCCAAGCGCCCGCAGGCCGAACAGGAGAAAGCCGCAATAGATGAGCCCGCCCGCGAGCGTCAGCGAGACCAGCACGATTTGATTGGCGAAGCGCAGTCCGCCGAGCAGACTTTCGAGTGGCTCCCGGCCCCACAAACCGACGTTCGCGAGGACGACCGCGCCGGCAGCGGTCGCGAACGCGCTGCGGGTGAAAACGTCGTCGAACTGCATCGTGCCGCCGCGCAACGCGAAGACGACGAGCAGCACCAGGTTGATCCACGCGCCGATAGCGGTTGCGAAGGCGAGTCCCGACGCACCGAAGGGGCGGAAAAGCATCAGCTTCAAAGCGACATTCGCCGCCACCGCGACAAGCGCAATGATCATCGGCGTGGTCGTGTCGCCCTTCGCCTGGAAGCTCGCGACGGCCGAGCGGATGAGCACGACCGCAAGCAATCCGATGCCATAAGCGGCGAGCACCGCCGCCGCTGCGTCGGCATCTGCAACGGTAAAACGGCCCCGTACGAACGCGGCGCGCATGACGAGATCGGGCATGATCAGGAAGGCCACGAAAAACGGCGCGGCCAATGTAAGCGTCAACGCCATTGTGCGGTTCTGCGCGTCGCGCGCCCCCGCGTTGTCACCGGCGGCCAAGAGCCGGCTCATCTCCGGCAACAGCACGGTGCCGGCGGCGATGCCGATGACGCCGATTGGCAACTGATAGATACGGTCGGCATAGTAGATCGACGATGGTCCGCCCGTCGGCAGCAGCGAGCTGATAATCGTGTCGGCGAAGAGCGCGATTTGCACGCCGCCGGCGCCGATGACGGCGGGAGCGAGCGCACGAAAGAAGCGCCGCACGTCATCGCTCCATCGCGGCCTGGCGATGCCTTCGAGCACGCCGGCGCGTCGCGCCGCGACGATCATCAAGGCGAGCTGCAGCACACCTGAGACGGTCACGCCGACGCTCGACGCGACGCCCGCATCCGGGAACAGGAATGCGAGCGCCACAAAGACGATCATGGTCAGGTTGAGAATGACCGGCGCGAACGCCGCCGCGGCGAAATGGCCGTTGGCGTTGAGCGTCCCCGATTGCAAGGTGACGAGCGTCATACAAAGCAGGTAGGGGAACGTGATGCGCGTCAGTGTCACCGCGTGCGCGAATTTTTCCGGGTCTCGCTCGAAACCGGGCGCCAGCACGCGCACGAGCTCCGGCGTGAAGACCAGCGCAAGTGCGAGAAAGATCAGCTGCGAGATCAGAAGCAGCGTGAAAATTTGGCCCGAAAAGCGCTTCGCTGCTTCCGGACCTTGTGTCCCTAGGCTGCGTGAATAGGCCGGAACATAGGCGGAGTTGAACGCGCCTTCGCCAAAGATTGCGCGAAAGTGGTTTGGCAGGCGAAAGGCGACCACGAAAGCGTCGGCGATCAGCCCGGCGCCAAGCACCGCGCTAAGCAGGACGTCGCGGAAAAAGCCGCTGACGCGCGAGGCAATCGTCCAGCCGCCGACAGTGAGGAGGCTGCGCAGCATCCGCGGCTCAGACCTGCGTTTCACTACGTTCGGCGGCGGCGATCTCGGGCTGTCGCTCACCGCCGATGCGTTCCGCGATGAGATAGAGCGGCCGGCGTTTCACCTCGGCGAAGATGCGGCCGATATATTCGCCGAGAACGCCAAGCGACAGCAGCTGAATGCCCGAGAAGAACGTCAACGACACGATGAGTGTTGCGAAGCCCGGGACATCGACCCCGTAGATTAGCGTGCGAAGCAGGAAAAAAGCCGTCAAGGAAAGCGACAGAAACGAGATCGCAAAGCCGATATACGTCCACACCCGCAGCGGGATCGTCGAGAAGGACATGAGGCCGTCGAGCGCAAAGCGCGTCAGCTTTCGGTACGAGAACTTCGATGTACCCGCGGCGCGCTCGGCAACGTCGTAGGGAATGCCGACGGACCTGAAGCCGATCCAGGCATAAAGCCCCTTCGAGAAACGCGCGCGCTCGCGCATTCTGGCAATCGCCTCGATCGCCTGGCGATCGAGCAGCCGGAAGTCGCCGGCGCCGGGCGGCAGGTGCGTTTCGCCAAAGACATCGAAGAGATGGTAGAAGCGATGCGTCAGCGCCCGCCGTAGCGGCGAGTCGGCATAGCGGTCGCGCCGCTGTGCGAAGACGTTCTTGTATCCCTCCCGCCACTTCGCGATAAACTCGGCAATCGTCTCCGGCGGATGCTGCAAATCCGCATCCATGATGATCGCCGCCTGTCCGGCCGCGTGATCGAGCCCCGCCGCGATCGCGATCTCCTTGCCGAAATTGCGGCTGAACGAGATCGCCGTGACGCGCCGGTCGGCGCGATTGAGCACCCGCAGAATCTCCATCGTGCCGTCGTCTGAGCCATCATCGATGAAGATGATCTCGAAGCTTCGCGCCGCATTCTCGAGAACCGGCACGAGCCGCTGCAACAGCGCCCGGATATTCTCCGATTCGTTCAGGACCGGAACGACGACGCTGATCTCCGGGGACCGGTCCTCACGCCGATCAAGCATCGTCGCCTCGTCGAAATTCGTGCTCGCCGTTCCCGTGCGCCATCATGCAAAGCGTATCTTATAGCCCGAGTGTCTTCTCGGCCCAATGGATAACGGTGTCGCCGTTAAGAAACCCGAGCACGAGGGGCTCCATCTCGGCCGGATTCCGGTGATCGGCGACGGCTGTCGCAACGATCACGTCACACCGGTCCTTGAAGGCGATGGTGAGCGTCGGCGACGCGTTCGAGTTCCTCGTCGTCGGCGACACCTGTCGTGCAGTTGCAGAAACCGATTTTGGGCCTCAGGTAAACGCTGATCTCGCCCCCGCAATCGGTCGCCTCACAACGAAAAGCCTTGCCGGTCCCCCATTGGTCGATGGAAAACGGCCATTTAGCTTCGGACCAGACGGGGACGGGATGGATCGGCCTCGCGGCCGGCCCGCTCCGGGCCAGCGTCAGGTAGAGAGCAGCGCTTGCGCTTAGAGCGAGAAGTGCCAGCGCTGGAATCATTCCTTTGCGCATCTGCGCGTCCGGCCTCAGGTCTTGGCGAGGAACGACTTTGCTTCAAGTTGCTGGTCGTTCCTTTGCAGATCAAAACGCCGGATTATACGGAACGATACAGGATCGGGTGCGGAATTGAAATGACGCAGCAACGACTGGCTCTGGCTTTCCCAACTCCACGAGACTGAGACCTCATGCGCTTTGCGCTCTGCGCCGACGATTATGCGCTGACACCGGGTGTCAGCCGAGGCATCCTCGAGTTGCTTGAGGCGCGCCGGCTGACCGCGGTGTCGGTCATGGTCACCGAGCCCGGATGGCCGCGCGCCGCCGCCGAGATCAGCCCCTTTGCCGGCACCGCCGATGTCGGCCTGCATCTCAACCTGACGCTCGGCTCGCCTTTGGGTGGGATGCCGCGCTTGGCGGCTTCCGGCAAATTCCCGGCGCTTGGCGCCTTGGTGCGATCGGCGCTGCTCGGCCGCCTTCCGGTGGCGGAGATCGCCGCGGAAATCGCCCGCCAGGTCGACGCATTCGCCCAATCTTTCGGGCGCCTGCCGGACCATGTCGACGGTCATCAACACGTCCACGCGCTGCCGGGGATCCGGGGCACGTTGCTCAAAATCCTGGTCAGGCACGGCCTTGCCGGGCATCTCTGGCTGCGCGATCCCGGCGATCGGCTGCATGCTATTGTTGCGAGGCGGATGGCGCCGAAGGCACTGGCGGTTGCGACCCTCACGGGCGGCTTCGCGGCGCAAGCCTCGGCTCACGGCTTCGCTCGGAATCAGGGATTCGCCGGGTTTTCGGACTTCGCTCCGAGTGGCAATTATGCCGCAACGTTCGCTGCTTCGCTCCGCTTGCCTGGACCGAGGCACCTCGTCATGTGCCATCCTGGCCACAGCGACGCAGCGCTCGCTGCACTTGATCCAGCGGCTGCGAGCCGCGAGGCTGAGCTCGCGTTTTTCCTGTCGCCGGCGTTCTCGGAGCTGCTGGCGACCCATTCCGCAGGGTTAATGCGTCTCTCGGAAGCAATTGCCTCTCGTTAATCCGGGCTTAAACGGAAGCCTATAAGCTTACGCGCTAACGGTATCCGCGCGCGCGGCGGTGCCCGTGCCGAGTTCAGCAATGACAATGATCGCCGAGAAAGCTCCGATGCGGCTTTCCCTAAGGAGCCGGGACAAAGCCCCGGCGCGCCCGCGCGCGTCGTCGCTCCAGCGCATCTTGGTTGCCGTCGTCACCTGCGTCGTTGGTGTCGTGCTTGCCTGTGTGATCGCCGCGGCGGCTCTCTACGATTCCAGCCGCGCGCAACAGGAATTACAGGACAGGGCCGTTCTTTCGCTCGATCTGGTCTCGCTGCCGCTTGGGGAGAGCGTCTCCCGGGGAGACCAGAGCTTCGTGAACCGCCTCGTCGCCGGCCTTGCAACGAACGACGATTTTGTCTGCGCCACCATCTTCGGGCTCGACGGCAAGGTTCTCGACCACGCGACGACGAGGCAGCAGGACGACCGTGTGCCGAGCGTCGGCGACCTTCGTCAGGTCACCACCTCGCTCGGCGAAACGCTGCCGCCTTCGCGGCGGCTCAATCTGAAATCCGAACGTGCCATTGCCTTCGTGCAGCCGCTCTATGCCGATGATGGCCGCACCATCGCAACGATGCTGGTGCGCTTCTCGACCGATCGTGCGACCGCGGAGTTCATGCACACCCTGGCTTATGACGCGATTGGCGGACTCCTGGTGCTCGTCACCGTGGCGCTGCTCCTGCACGTGCTGGTCGCCCGCGTGACCGCGCCCCTGACGCAGCTCACCGAAGCAATGCATAGTCTCGGCGCAGGCAACCTGTCGGTTGCCGTGCCAGGGCGCGAGCGCAAGGACGAGATTGGCGCGCTCGCCCGCACCGTGCAATATTTCCGCGATAGCCTGACCGATCGGCAGGTCCTGCAAAAAGACGCGGAAAAGCAGCGCACCAATGCTGATACGCGCCGCGCCGAGCTCGAAACCCTGATCACCGATTTCCGCCTCGCCGTGCGCGAGGCGCTGCATCAGGTCAATCTCCATTCGGATCAGATGACGCTTGCCGCGGACAGTCTGAAAACAATCGCGACAGAGAGCAGCCATCGCGCGCAAGCGGCTGCGTCCTCGACCTCGGAAGCCTCATCGAACGTCAATACGGTCGCCCGCGCCGCCGAAGAGCTGTCGGCTTCGATTTCCGAGATCGAAAGCCAGGTGTCGCGGACCCGCGGCGTTGTCGTCGACGCCTCGCGTGTGACCACGCAAACGACGCAAACGATCGGCGGGCTTGTGGAAAAGGCGAACGAAATCGGCGAGATCGTCGGCCTTATCCAGGCGATTGCCGCGCAGACCAATCTCCTCGCCCTGAACGCGACGATCGAGGCTGCCCGCGCCGGTGACGCGGGGCGCGGCTTCTCGGTTGTCGCCCAGGAAGTGAAGTCGCTCGCGGGTCAGACCGCCAAAGCCACAGAACGGATCGCCGAACATGTGGAAGCTATCCAGAGTGCCACGTCCGGCGCCGTCGCGGCGATTAAGTCGATCGCCTCGACGATGAATCAGGCGGAAGGGTTTACCGCCGGCATCGCCGTCGCGGTCGAGGAGCAGGCTGCGGCCACCAACGAAATTTCCCGCAGCGTCACCGAGGCGGCGCTCGGGACGCAATCGGCCGCTCGCTACATGGAAGGCCTGAAGCTCGCGGTTGGCGAAACCGATCAATCCGCGGCGCAGGTTCACCAGGCGGCAACCGACGTGACGCTGCAGAGCAAGAAGCTCAGCGAGACCGTCGAGACTTTCCTGCTCGGAGTCGCCGCCGCGTGAACCAGCGGCTGCTCAGACCCCACCAGTCGATACTTTATCGCGCCTCGCTCAGCATCTTCTCGACGTGCTCCCAATTCACGAGATGCTCAAGGAAGGCTTTCAAATAGTCGGGCCGGCGGTTGCGGTAGTCGATGTAGTAGGAATGTTCCCAGACATCGACGCCGAGAATGGGCTTGGCGCCATGCACGAGCGGGTTTTCGCCGTTCGGCGTCTTCATGATCTCGACCTTGCCGTTCTTGACTGCGAGCCAGGCCCAGCCGGAGCCGAATTGCGAAACGCCGGCCTGAACGAAATCCTCCTTGAACTTGTCGAGCGAGCCGACCCCATCGACGATCGCCTTCTCGACGGCCCCCGGCATATTGGTGCCGCCGCCATTCGGCTTCATCCATTTCCAGAAGTGGATGTGGTTGTAATGCTGGCCGGCATTGTTGAAGAGCGGCTGGTTCTTGCCGTACGAGCCTTTGACGACTTCCTCGACCGATTTGCCTTCGAATTCCGTGCCTTTCATCAGATTGTTGCCCGTCGTCACATACGCTTGGTGGTGCTTGTCGTGATGGAACTCGAGCGTCTCCTTGGACATGTAGGGCTGGAGCGCGTCATAGGCGTAGGGCAGGGGCGGCAGCTCAAAGGACATCGCAGGTCTCCTCACGGAATTCGTGAATCGGTCCAAGGACATAGCCGCGGATATTGGGAAGCGCAGAGGCTCGCCGCGGCGGGACGGCGCCCCATAACTAGAGGCGGCTTGCAATATCGGCAACACTCGTCTTCGTTGCGGAGCGAGGCTGACAAAGCCGGGTCGCGTGGAGTTCGGCTATGACTGGTCGCGTTTTGGCCAATGCCGCTGTTTTTGTCCTTGGCCTTGTTCTGATCATCGGCGGCGCCTTGGGCATCTGGCGCGGCTCCGATTACATCCAGCTTGAACGCGGTTGGGCCTCGGTGATTTCGGGCGCGGTTGCCGCCACTGGCGGCGTGCTCACGCTCGCCGTTGGCTTCGTGCTGCGACGCCTCGATGCCTTGCACGGCGCCTTGCTGACTGCCCGCGCGGGCGGAATTGTGCTTCCGATTGAGGCTCCTGTCGTTGCTCAGCTGGCCGAGCCGATGCCACTGGGGCTTGAGCCGGCGCCCATAATCCACCCGCCGGAGCCGCAGGTGCGCTCGTACGAGCCGGAGGCAGTGACGCCGGAGCCGAAGCCCGCAGCGATCGATCCGGGCGTGCTTGCGGCAGCCGCGATCAACGTCGAGCTGCTCGCCCATGAGGCGCGGCACATGGATGGTGAGCAACACCCGCGCCATGGCGAGATGCGACACCCGGATGTCACGCCAGCCGAAGCCGTTCCTGCGCACGGCGGTCCGATCGAGGCGGTCTCCGCCGAGCCGACGGCGGAAATCACGCACCCCGCCGGACGAAGTCAGGCTGACGGGATGGTGAAGGCGGCTGGCGTCAGCGACGAGCCGGAACTCGACGCTGCGATCGAGGAGCTGCTCGCGGATGAGCGCGGTGGGCGCCCGAGCCAGGCCGCGGCAGAAGAACCGGCTCCCGCGACTCCCGCCGAGGCGGCGCCTGAAATGCACGTGCCGCCCGCGGGCGCACGGGAGGCCATCGAGACCGCGCCGCCGCGTGCCGGCTGGCGAGGTCTGTTTTCCCGCAAGGAGAGGCGCACCGCTCCGCCGGTTCCTGCCGAGACCACGGACGCTGCCGAGTTGGCGTCTGAGGACGAAACAGCAAGACCGAGCCTCGCGGCCGAGCCGGAAGCCGCACCGGAAGAGATTGCCGCGCAGACAGCTCCGCTTCACGCACACACTATTCCTCGAACCGGGGACGATTGGTTTGATCGCGCCCTGTCCGGTCTCGATGAGGTTGAGACAACCTACGCGGCTTCACGGCCGGGCTACCGGGGGAACGCAGCCCACGCCGACACTCACCCTGAGGACACTGGGCCGAGGCTCGAAGTTCGCCCGCCTTTGGGGCAGGAGCCGCCGCCCGGCGCGCCCGCGGCCGAGCCGGCCGTCATCGGGCGCTATACGTCCGGCAACACCACCTACGTGATGTTCGCCGACGGCTCGATCGAAGCCGAGACGCCGACCGGAATCCTGCACTTCGCCTCCCTCGCCGATCTGAAGATCTATGTGGAAGGCGGCAGCAGCTAGCGTGCGCGTTTGGGGGTGCGTGCCGGCCAGGACACGATGTGATCAGGAAGGTCGTCTTGGGGCACGTCTTCCTCGAGCGCCCCGATGCGCCCGCGCACGGACACGCCGGCGCGGTGGACCGAGTCGGGATCGCCCGAGATCAGCGGATGCCAGGCGGGCAGGTCACGGCCCTCAGCGCGGAGCCGGTAGGCGCAGGTCGGCGGCAACCAAGGGATCGTCTCGAGGTTCTGCGGCGTGAGTTTTACGCAGTCGGGTACCCGGTCGCGCCGGCGGGCGTAGTTGCTGCACCGGCAGGTGCCAGCCTCGAGTAGGCGGCAGGCGACGTCCGTGTAATGGACGGTGCCGGTATCCTCGTCCTCGAGCTTGACGAGGCAGCAACGCCCGCAACCATCGCAGAGCTGCTCCCATTCGGCGCGCGTCAAGGCCGTGAGCGGCTTCTTCCAGAACGGAAGCGCGTTCTGCGAGCTCACGGCCACCGGCGCCGTTTTCATGCTGCCGCGAGACGGCTGTGCTTTCGTCGTCATGTTCCGTTGTGATACGTCGATTCGAGGCACGCGGCTTGATAGGACGGGCGCCGCGGGCTTGCGCCGCAACATCCCAGTCGTCAAGTAGGGTTAAGTAATGCTAAGGTGGCGCCCGGGGCGAAGCGGTTCGGGTTGGAGCTGAAAGTGTTGGAAGGTTCCCGCACGTCCCAGATCATGAAACGCGTCGGCCGCGCTCTGCTGGCCTTCGACGCCTGGGTCAATTCTACCCTGTACAATAGCGGGCGAAAAGCCCGCGCGGCTTATGCGAGCTACTCCGCCTTCATGGACAGGTTCCATGTCCGGGGCTGGCGCCGGCTCAGTGTCGAGGCCACCTGCGAAGGCCTGACGCTTGGCCTCGGCGGCGCGATCCTCGCGCTCTTTCTCGCCATCCCGGCGTTCCGCGAGACGTCCGACGATTGGCTGAAAAAGCAGGACCTCGCCATCACCTTCCTCGACCGTTACGGCAATGAAGTCGGCCGCCGCGGCATCAAGCACGATGATTCCGTCACGCTCGATCAACTGCCGGAACATCTTCTGCAGGCGGTGCTCGCGACCGAGGACCGGCGCTTCTACGAACATTTCGGCATCGACGTCATCGGCACGTTTCGCGCACTGACGGTCAACGCGCGCTCGACCACTGTCGTGCAGGGCGGCTCTTCGATCACCCAGCAGCTTGCCAAGAACTTGTTTCTCTCGAACGAGCGCACGATCGAGCGCAAGGTCAAGGAAGCCTATCTCGCCCTTTGGCTCGAATTTCACCTGAGCAAACGTGAAATCCTCAAGCTTTATCTGGATCGCGCTTACATGGGCGGCGGTACGTTCGGCGTGCAGGCCGCGGCGGAATTTTATTTCGGCAAGAATGTTCGCGACGTGACGCTACCCGAGGCCGCGATGCTCGCCGGCCTGTTTAAGGCGCCGACGAAGTTTGCGCCGCACATCAACCTGCCGGCGGCGCGCGCGCGCGCCAACGATGTGCTCAACAATCTCGTCGATGCCGGCTATATGACGCAAAGTCAGATTTTCGCCGCGCAACGCAATCCCGCAACGCCTGTCGACCGTCGGCGCGACGTCACGCCCGATTGGTATCTCGATTATGCCTTCGAGGAGGTCAAGAAACTCGCCGATGCCAGGAAACTCGGCGACGACCGCGTGCTGACGGTACGTACCGCGCTTGACAATGGTCTGCAAAAACACGCCGAAAGCGTAATCGAGGACCAACTGCGTCAGAACGGCAAGTCGTATCATGCCAACCAGAGCGCTACCGTGCTGATGGATTCGAGCACCGGCGCGGTGCGCGCGATCGTCGGCGGGCGCGATTACGGCGCCAGCCAGTTCAATCGTGCAACGGATGCGCTGCGTCAGCCGGGCTCTTCGTTCAAGCCGTATGTATATCTCACCGCGCTCATGAGCGGAAAATATAAACCGACCACCGTTGTCGTCGATGGCCCCGTCTGTCTCGGCAATTGGTGCCCGCGGAATTACGGCGGCAACTATTATGGCGCGATACCGCTCGTTGGCGCGTTGACGAAATCGCTGAATACGGTCGCGGTGAAATTGTCGATCGGCATCGGCGACAGCAAGGGCGGCGATTTCCAAAGGGCGAAACAGGGACGCGCCAAGATCGTCGACACGGCGCGACGTCTCGGCATCACCACGCCGCTGCCGGACACCGTCTCGTTGCCGATCGGCGCCGACGAGGTGACGGTCATAGATCACACCTCCGCTTATGCCGCTTTCGCCAACGGTGGCAAACGTGTTCCGCCCTATGCCGCCGTGGAGATTTTCAGCAGCCATGGTGAAAGCATTTATCGACACGATCGCGATAATCCGCCGCCGCAGCAGGTGGTCCCGGCGAAGAACGTCATCGACCTTGTCTCGATGATGACGAAGGTCGTCGAGGAAGGCACCGGCAAACGCGCACAACTCGGCCCGAATATCCAAGTTGCCGGTAAGACCGGTACCACTAACGGCTACAAGGACGCGTGGTTTTGCGGATATACCGGCAATTTCACGGAATGCGTCTGGTTCGGCAATGACGACGATACGTCGATGAACAATATGACTGGCGGCTCGCTGCCGGCACAAACCTGGCACGATATCATGGTCTATGCGCATAACGGCGTCGAGTTAAAGCCGCTCCCCGGCCTGCCGGCCCCGCCGCCCGGGCCTGCCGTCGTGAACAGCGGAACGGTAGCCGAGCTCGGAGCGCCGCAGCACCCGGCGCAGCTTTCGCGGCGTGCATCGGATGCGATCGTCTCGATTGAGGATCTGTTGCGCACTGCCGATCGTCAGCGCGCCGCGGCAAGCGGAGCGGACGGTATTTTCGCCGAGAGCGCATCAGGCCCCGCCCTCGGCATCGGCGTGCGCTCTACGGGCGGACGGATCGAAGTACGTTAGTCCTGGATCGTAAAGCGCGGAACGTATCGTGTTCGCTTTCCTGAAAGGCGCACTTGCAGCGGTGCTCGGCATCGCGCTTGGGCTTGCCGTGACCTTCGTCACGCTCGAGCGCGGCTTCGGCTTCGGCGCGGTGCAGGCGGGCCCGTGGACGGCATGGCCGCGGGTCGGCGCCAGCGACATCGATCCCTATGCACGCGCCGTGCTGTCCCGAAGCGGAGAAATTCCGCTCGCTACCGCCCAAGGGATCGCCTTCTATGCGCGAGCGGATGACGGCGGCACCCCGCTCACGGGTTCCTGCGATTACGTCATCTCGGGTGCTGTTCCTGCCGCGCGTTTTTGGACGCTGACGCTCACCGATCCGAACGGCCGGCTGCTTGAGAATGCTGCGCGTCGATATGCCTTTACGTCGGCCGAGATTCTGCGGCGCGGCGATAATTCGTTCGCGATCGCCGTTGCACCCGCAGCACGGCCGGGAAATTGGCTGCCGAGCGAATCCGGCAAACGCTTCGTTCTCGTCCTGAAGCTTTATGACGCCATTGCGAGCGCCTCGCCCTCCGGTCTTGCCGGTGCGACGCCGAGGATCACGCGGGGGCGCTGCGCATGAGATTCAGGGACCGGCTTATAGGCCTCCTTCCGTTCCTCGCCGCAATCATCTGTGTTGCGGGAATTGTGCACATCGTATCGGTGCTGGCGATGCCCGCAGTTGCGCCGCAGGATGCGCTGACCCGCCTCGCGACCGTTGCACCTCCTGGAGACGGCGTCGTGCTGCTGCCGCCGGCGAGTCCCGGCCGTGAAATCATGCCATATGAAGATCCCTCGGTGGCGCTCGGCTTTTGCCGGTTCGATCTTTCGAAGGGTCTCTATCGGGTGCGCACGAATATCGACGGCGAGCGCTTCATTGCGTTATCGTTCCACACGCGCTCGGGACGCGTGTTTTACGCAACGACGGATCGTTCCGCCTTGCGCGGCAAGATCGATATTGCGATTGTCAATGTCGCACAGCAGGAGGCGCTCGAGGCCAACGATCCGGAAGACGAGCCGGTGCCGGAGCTGCGGCTTCTCGCGCCCGCCACGACCGGGTTCGTTCTGCTTCGGGCTCTGGCGGAGCGGCCGAATGATTTACCGCGTGCCGAGGCGCGTGTGACCTCAGTCACGTGCGCGCCGGACCATCCGCCGCAGAGCTGACGAACCCAATTACCTTTCCCGCCGCCGGCGTCCGCCGCGGGGCGTACCATCGTGATGACCCGGCGCCTCGGACGTACGTACAGGCTCGGTTGCCGGCACGTAGCGCACCCCGGTGAAGAAAAGGATCTCGGCTTCTTCGCCTGCCCTTCTCGGCTGCGCGCGTCTCGAACCGGCGGGGGACTGGAACGCAATGATCTCGCCCATTCGCACACTCCCCTGATTGGAAGCTGACTTCGGGCATCAACGCAGCCCTCGAGAGATGAGTACGGGCGCGCAAGGTTAACAGTGCGTCAACAAGTTCGCGATAAACAAGAGGTGTTGCATATCGGACAAAACGGCATGACGAACGACTTGCTTTCCGGGCTCGAAGGGCTCGTCGCGCTTGGACGGGACGGAAGGCTCAATATGAAGCCCATTCTGTTTCGCGTCGTTACCGATCAGTTCGTCTCGAAGCTGAAACATCCGCTGGCCGATATTCGCCAATATGAAGAACTCGCGCTGCAACTGCTCGCGGACGCGGACATAGCGAGCGCTGCTTGCGTTGCAAAACGGCTCGGCGTGCATCCCGACGCGCCCGCCAGCGTGCTCGAGAAGCTCCTGGACAAAGCTCCGGAAGTGGCTGCCGCCGTCTTCGCCAGCGGGGCGGCGATCGACGCGATAAAAATCATCCAACGCGCCGAATGGGGTTCGCTCGTCGAAGCCGCCGCCATTGCCGGACGCAACCATATTGACGTTAAGACCGTGGCCGCGCTTGCGCGCCGTCAGGAGACGGAGGTGCTTTGCGCACTCGCCGCCAACAAAGAGGCGCCGCTCGATGCGCATGCCGTTTCCTATCTCTTGCAGCGCGGACGAACCGACCGCGAACTCGGCCTCGTCCTGCTGGCAAGAACCGATCTGAAGATCGACAAAAGCCCGCTCTTCATCCTGGCCGATTCAGAACAACGCTGCGAGATGCTCGCTGCTGCCCGGCGTGCCGATGACGGCGCGCAGGTGACGCACCGGTCGCGGCCGCAGCGCGATCTCGATGCACTGGCCGATCTGGCGGCCGGACAAAAATGGGGCCTGTTCGCCATCGAATTCGCCATGCGGCTCGGGTGCGATCCAAGAGGCATTCAGCAGATCATCCGCGACAAGTCGGGTGAGCCGCTTGCTGTCGCGCTCGCCGCGCTCGGAATGCAGCCGGCCGACGCCGCGCGGATCTTTTTGTCCTGCGAGCCGGATATCTCGCATTCCGTCAATCGCATCCGGATGTTGACGCGGATCACCAGCGATCTTTCGGTGAGCGCGGCGCGGCATCTGATCTCGGCCATAGTTGGCCAACCGCTGGCGAGTGAAGCGCCGCGCACGCGCCGCTACGAGCACGCCTCCGATGTTGCTTCGCTCGCAAGCCGCGAGAACGTCCTGCGGCGCGCCGGCGCGCATCCATCGAGGCCGGTGTCGCCAAGCGGCCGTGTGGCGCAAAACCGGCTTTAAGGCGCTTTACTCGGCAAGATCGAGGAAGGCGCGGCCCTCGCGGTCTTCGATCTCGACGATCCAAAGATCGGGGTCAAAATCGAGCTCGCGTTTGAGCCGCCGTTCCGCCTCGTGCGGCTCGATCCAGTTGTCGCGGTGAACGCGGGTGAAGACCCGGTCGATACCACGTTCGACGCTCTCGGCGAGTTCGGTTTGCGGCGCGGGACCGAACAGCGCCGTGCGTCCATCGAGGCAATCGATCTTGACGAAGATCGCGCCGGCTTCGGCCGCGCCGCGCCGGCGCAGTACCGCGAACGCGCCTTCGCCGGCGACGCGACGGATCAGCGCCGCAACGAAAATGTCGGCGCGCAGGCGCACATGTTCACTCGAGTGATAGACCGGACCTGACCGAAATCTCACGCAAAACTCTCTGCGTCAACTCGCCGCGCGCCGGCCAGCCGCGCTCGCGCTCGAACTTCTCGACTGCTTGGCGGGTGGTTGCGCCCATGTTGCCGTCGGGGCGTACGACATAGCCCAATTTCAGTAGCGCCTTCTGCACGAGCAGAATGCGCGCTGCGTCGATCGCCGAATTGCCGACGGAGGCAGCGGCCGGCGAAGCGGGGTGCGAGGTGCGCAGCATGTCCCCGATCGCATCGGGTGCTTTTGTTGCCGCCGGCTGCGCATCATGCGGTGCCGCGACCGGGCGCGTTACGATCGCAACCGGCGGCGCAGCGGGCGCGGACGGTGCAGGCTCTGCACTGATCGACACGGGGCGGGGGACGGGCTTCGGCGTTTCCGCCGGCGCGGCCGGTACGATGCTGATCGGCGTCCCGAAGAGCGGTGATGGATGGCGTGCGCTTTGCAGCGTGAGCGCGTTGAGAAGAATGCCGGTCATCAGCGCGGCAAAGACGGCCCACGCGGCGCTCTCGAGTGGGCGCTGCGCGAACGGCGCGAGTGCGCCGGCCGACAATCGCATCAACGCGGACCTCCGCTTCGCGATACGCTGAGGCGATTTTGAACTCACAGGCATGAAGCGCGACTCGGCTGCGGGAAGGGACATACTAAGCAATTTTCACCACCGCTTGATTGTCGTGGCGCAGGTGAGGCAAAGGCTGCGGGCGGCGCACGATGGTCTCGATTTTCATCGGTGCTTCGCTGCGGCGCTTCGCGCTTCGGCAATCGAGTGGCAGACGCACAATGATCGTCGTTCCCTCGCCCGGCGCGCTTTCGATGCTGATCGTTCCGCCATGCAGGCCGACGAGGCCGCGCACGACGGACAAGCCCAGTCCCGTTCCCTCGAAGTGGCGATTGTAATTGGCGCTCGCCTGGAAGAACGGCTCCCCGAGCAACGCCAGGTCCTTCGGCGCGATGCCGATCCCGGTATCGGCGATGATGATCTTCAGCGAATTGCCCTCGGGCTTCAAATCGACGGAGACCGTCCCACCTGGCGGGGTGAATTTCACCGCGTTCGAGATAAGGTTGATCAGCACTTGGCTGCAGGCGCGCTTGTCGGCGACAATGTCTTCGAGATTGGCCGCGTGTCTGCGCACGATCGCGATCCCGGCGCGTTCGGCCTTGAGCCGGATCATATCGCAGCAGGAATCGGCAAGCGCCGACAGGGAGAACGGCTCCGGTGCAAGCTCGAACGCACCGGCTTCGATTTTCGACACGTCGAGGATTGTATTGACGACCGAGAGAAGATGCTGGCCGGCCGTCTCGATGATCTGCGCATATTCGCGCGCTTTATCTGGACTCTTGGGAGCGAGTTCTTTGTCGCCAAGCATTTCGGCGAAACCGATGATCGCATTGAGCGGCGTGCGGAGTTCGTGACTAACGTTGGCGAGGAAGCGATCCTTCCAAAGGTTTGCGCGCTCGGCCTCGATGCGCGCGAGTTCGAGCTGCTCTTCGTGCTGCTTGCCGCGCGTGACGTCCCGGATGAGCGCCAACAGCACGCCTTCGGTCTCGTCCGGCGAACGCCGCGCGCGAAATTCGATCCAGGCAAAAACCGGCTCGTCGAAGCCGCCGCGAGTCGCTTCGATTTTGCCGGTGCGCAGGCGCAAAGTGGCGGTGGCGGTCGCACCGCCCCCAAGCGCATCGGCGATGGTCTTTAAAAACAGGGGACGATCGGCGACATGGGTGCGCTCGAACATGCCTCGCCCAACGAGATCGTGCGGCGCAAGGCCGAACAGAGTGCGCGACTCCTCGCTTGCCGAGATGACGCCGCCGGCGCGATCATGGCGCAGGACCAAGTCGCCGATCGTGCGCGACAGCATCTCGTGCCGGCTGTTATCCCTGCGCTCGATGCGGCTGCGGACTTTGTGCGTGCGAACCGCGCTCAGCGCCAGTGCGGTTACGTAGAGGATCGTCGGAACGATGATCAGCGCGGCAGCGGTGAACGAGACGTCAGCACCGTGCTCGGGTGTCGGCTGCAAAAGCGCCAGCGTGGCGAAAGCAAGGCCAGCTGCGATGACAGCCGGGACGATGAGCGCCACGTCGAGCGTGAACGCGGCGACGAGCGGCACAAGTGTGTAGAGCGCGAGGCCGGCGGGATCGAGGCCGGGAACGCCGAAGTCGAGCGTCGTCGCGAGGCCGAGCGTGGCGGCGATGACCACGATCTGCGCCTCGCGCAGACGCCCGCTGCGGCTGAGCAGGAAGTGTGCGGCGAGCGGCGCCTGCAGGAAAACAAAGGCGAGCACATGCCATGGCTGCGGTACGCCGCAAAAGGCCAAGAACAAAGGTGCCGCGAGAAGTGCTGCGCAAGCGAGCGCGAGATGCACGAAGAGAAAACCTTCGTGGGCAGCGCGCTTGAGATCGTCTGCCGCGGCCGCTGGGTGCACCAGGGCGCCAATGCGGGCAGCAAGACTCGAAAACACCGGCACCAAACTCTCCCGGGAGCGGCTTACCGTTGCACGCCCGCAAAAGCACCCTCTCAGTGGCGCCTTAAGTGAACCCTAAATAGGCAGGAAAACAGCTTTGTTTCGGCTTCTCGCGTGCCGCATGGTTTCGCGAACGTTGCCTTCACCGGCAAAGTCGGATCGTAAACGGAATGTGAATGGAATGCGTCGAGTGCAGCGCTTCATCTTGAACGCGCATCAAAACGCATTTGCTTAGAATTCGAACGATCGGAGTTGCGAGACCGATGTTCTTTATCCGCTGCGCCTTCTGGCTGACCATTGTCTTCACGTCGCTGCCGTGGCCGCAGGACGCGCGGCTGCAATCGCAGAAGATGCTGGCCGAGGCGACGGCGAGCCTGATCCGCTCCGCGAGCGGGCACACCGACATCTCCGCCCAGCAATGCCTCGCCGCGCCACGGGCCTGCGTCGAGGAAGCCAAGCGCGTGCAGGCGCTGTTCGAGGCGGCCGCAAACGCCGAGCCGAAGCGATCCCGCCCGGCTTCCTGAAGCCGCCGTGCAGGTCCATATAAGGGCAATGCAGATCGACGAGATCCTCGAAAACTTCGAATTCCTGGACGATTGGGAAGACCGCTACCGCTATCTGATCGAGCTCGGGCGCACGCTCGAGCCGCTGCCGGACGAAGCGCATAACGCCGCCAACAAAGTCCAGGGCTGCGCGAGCCAGGTCTGGCTCGAGACCCAGGTCACCGGCGAGGCGGCGGGCGAGCCGATCCTGCATTTTCGCGGCGACAGCGACGCGCATATCGTGCGCGGCCTCGTCGCGCTGACGCTGGCGCTTTATTCCGATCGCCCGGCGAAGGAGATCGTCGAGACCGAAGCCGCGCCGATTTTCGAGCAGCTCGGCTTTTCCCAGCATCTGACGCCGCAGCGCTCGAACGGACTGCGCTCCATGGTCGATCGGATCAAGGCGGAGGCCCGCGCCGCGGAGGCGGCGCAGCGCGTCGCCTGAATCTTATCCGTCGCCCGCGATTTTCGGGCGGTAGTCCTCGCTGCCCCAATGCATCAGCGCGCGGGCGCGCGCGGGGCCTCGCGCTTCCGTGGCAAGCCCATAGTGCGACGCGAGCCGGCCGAGCGCGACACCGAGCACAACCTTGGCCGAGCGCGCCGGCCAGCGATGCTCGGCCTCGATCATCTCGAGCCCCTTCAGGAAGCCGCAGACGTCGATGATGAGCGACCCAAGCTCGAGGCCCAGCACGTCGAGCGCCGCGTCGAGCCGCTGGCGCGCGGCGACCATGAGGTCGCTGATGTGCATGCCACGATCGCCGAGCGCGGCGCCGCTCACCGGGGAGGACCAGTTGGAGGTGACGCGCGGCTGCAGGCCGGCGAGGGCGAAGTCGCGGCGGAAGCGCTCGCCCGCCGCAAAGGACGCGGGATCGAGAAACGGACGGCCGGCGCGGTCCTTGCGCCGCGCCAGCCAGGCGAGCGGGCTCTCCGCCTCGTTGCGCTTCACCGCGCCGTGCGGCTCGAGCATGATTTCTTCGACCTCACGATGCTGCGCCTGGAATTGCTCCAGTGGCGGCGCGGCGCCGCGGCGGAGTTTGGCGCGGCCCGTATCGGTGATTTCGAGGACCGGCCGCCCGCCGGCTTCGCGCCAGCGCGCGAGGTCTTCTGCGACCAGATGCGCGCCGGCAGCGGCGGGGAAATGCGCGGCGACGAGGCTCACGCCCTTGCGTTTGGCGCTCACCGCGACGTGGCCGAGGCGCGGAATGTCGGTTGGTTTGGCGGACGCCCCGGGTTCGGCGAGGGCGCGCAACAGGCGATTGGCCTGACGCTCCATATCGGGCACGGCGGCGCGAGGTTTCGCATTGCGCCCGCTCATTGCGCCTCTCCCGTGACGTGATCCGCGTGGAGGCGCAGCGCGCCTTCGAGAAAATCCAGCGCGCGATCGAAGCGGATTTCATCGCGCGCGTCCTCGATGCGGAAGCAGGCATGGCGGATGGTCGTGCGGTCGCGGGCGAAGGCTTCGCCGAGACGCGTGTAATTCAGTCCGAAGCCGACATGGGCGAGATATATCGCGATCTGCCGGGCCCGAGCGACTCGCTGCTTACGTGGTCTGTCGGCGATTTCGGCCTGCGGAATGGCGAGTGAGGCGGCGGCCGCGGCGCCGCAAAGCGCGACATGCGAGTACGCGGATCCCGCAGAACGGGTTGGAGAACTGAACAGCATGACACGCTCCCTGTAGATTCAGAGAACCAGGAATAAATTCATTTGTAAAGGGAAATAAACTTATCCCCGGTGCTCCAGCAGGTCTCAGGCTGCCCCAAAACGGGGACCAGCCATGGCGCATCACAACGCAAGACGAAACTTACACCGGCAGGCCTGCCGCACGATTGATGGCGTCATCGATGCCGGCCGCGAGATCTACGAGAGAGGCCGCATGCTCCTGCGGCTTCTGCCGGTCGGGCCGGACGAGATCGCAGGCGCCGAACCGGAGACGACGCGCCGCATCGTGCTCAAGCTCGCCCGCGCGTTACGGACCGAACGCGCCCGCGGCCGCGCCGGCCATTGGACTTACGATCTCAACCGCCATCTCGGGCTTGCGCAGGCATTAAAAGCCGAACGGGAGCGACTCTCTGCCGCCGCCCGCGAGCGGCTGATCAGCCGGATGGGAGACTAACGCTGGATCACGCGCGCTTGCGCTGCTGGCCAAGCCCCATCTGCTTGGCGAGATTGGAGCGCGCCTTAGCGTAATTCGGCGCGACCATCGGATAATCCGGCGGCAGGCCCCATTTCTCGCGGTATTCTTCCGGCGACATGTTATACTGCGTGCGCAGGTGCCGCTTCAGCGATTTGAATTTTTTGCCGTCCTCGAGGCAGATGATGTAATCGCTGTTGAGCGACTTCTTCACCGCGATCGCCGGCTTCGGCGCCTCGGACGAAACCGGAGCCACGGCACCGCCCGAGGTGACGCGCAGCAGGGCCATGTGCACTTCCTGGATGAGGCTCGCCAACTCGTTCGCCGGGACCGGATTGTTGCTGACATAGGCGGAAACTATATCGGCGGCGAGTTCGATGTAGTTGGCACTCGTAGCTTCGGTCATCTATGCGGCTTTCTTTCACAACAGGCGTGGCGGGAGGTAGGCAAGGGAGCGCGCGCGCGTCTAGTCTCGGCTCGAGCCGGTCTCAACCGGTAAGCCGCCCTCCAGAGACGCACGAATACGCTTCTAACAAGACTTCAAGCGCAGTTCTACTGTGATTTTACTGCCATGAACAGACCTATGCGCGAAAATTCGCGCTCACAGCTGCGTGATCGGGCTTGCGGCGGCCGCCCGGCCGCATAGGTTAGGCGCCAGGAGGAGCCCCGACATGAGCGACATTGCCGAGCGCACGAAGGTGACGAAGAGCGAGGCCGAATGGCGCCGCGAGCTCACGCCCGCGCAATATCACGTCACGCGCGAGCACGGCACCGAGCGCGCTTTCACCGGGCCCTACTGGGACGAAAAGGCGCACGGGACATATAAGTGCGTCTGCTGCGGCGCCAAACTCTTCCATTCCGCGACGAAATTCGATTCGGGTACGGGCTGGCCGAGCTTCTTTGCCCCGGTCGTGCCGGAGGTGGTTGAGGAAGTTGAGGACCGCTCCTGGCTGATGCGCCGGGTGGAAGCGCGCTGCGCCAACTGCGACGCGCATCTCGGCCACGTATTTCCAGACGGCCCGGCGCCGACCGGTTTGCGTTATTGCATGAACGGAACCGCGCTGAAGTTCACGCCCGACGAGAGATGACCGCCTATATCGAAATGGCTGAAGCCGCCCCGCGCGCCGAGGCGGCCGCTTCGCCCGTTGTGCGCGAGCTGGCGCCGCCGATTGCGCCGTGCCGACCGCAGCGCCGGCTCGTGCATGGGGTCGAGCTCGTCGACGATTACGCCTGGCTGCGTGCGGAGAATTGGCAAGAGGTTCTGCGCAATCCCTCGGCGCTGCCCGCCGATATCGCGACATATCTTCGCGCCGAGAATATCTATTCCGATGCGGTGCTCGCGCCAACGCGCGATTTGCAGGCGCGCTTGCTTGGGGAGCTGCGCGGGCGCATCAAAGAGGACGATTCGCAGGTTCCCTGGCCGGACGGCCCGTTCGATTATTACGCGCGCTATCGCCAGGGCGGACAGCATCAGATCATCTGCCGGCGCCCGCGCGATCGCGACCCCGAGCAGATCCTGCTCGATGGCGACGCGTTGGGGCAGGGCAAGCCGTTCTTCGAAATCGGCTGCGCCGAGCACTCGCCCGATCACCGGTTGCTCGCATGGAGCCTCGACGCGCGCGGCTCCGAGCTTTTCACGATGCGGGTGCGTGACGTTGCAAGCGGCCGCGATCTCTCCGATGAGATTGCGAATACAGACGGTCACGTGGTGTGGAGCGCGAATTCCTCCGCGTTCTATTATGTCCATGTCGACGAGAATCACCGCACGTCGCAGGTATTCCGCCATCGCGTCGGCAGCGATGTCGCGGACGATGAGCTGATCGTCGAAGAGCTCGATCCCGCGTGGTTCGTCCACATTCACCGCACGCATTCCGGCCGTTTCGCTGTCGTGTCGATGCGCGATCATGATTCGGCGGAATGTCACCTGATCGATCTGACCGAGCCACAAGCGAGATCGCGCCTCGTCGCCACGCGCGATCGCGGCGTGCGTTACGACGTCGACCATCGCGGCGACTGGCTTTACCTGCGCACCAACGCGGACGGCGCCGAGGATTTCAAGATCGCGCGGGCGCCGCTGGCGTCTCCCGGGCGCGAAAACTGGCGCGACGATGTTCCGCACGCCCGCGGTCGCTTCATCATCGCCGACGTCTTGTACCAGGGCTATTTCGTGCGCCTTGAGCGCGAAAACGGGCTGCCGCACATCGTCGTTCGCGATGAACGTTTAGGCGAAGAGCACGCGATCGAGTTCCCCGAGGAGGCTTATTCTCTCGATATCTACGGCGGTTACGAGTTCGACACGTCCATCCTGCGCTTCACCTATTCGTCGATGACGACGCCGGCCGAAGTCTATGATTACGACATGGCCTCGCGTACCCGCGTCTTGCGCAAGCGCCAGGAAATCCCCTCCGGCCATGATCCCTCGCGGTATGTCACGCGCCGCCTGATGGCGCGCGCACCCGACGGCCAGCTTGTGCCGATCTCGCTCCTCTGCCGCGCCGATCTTGCCGGGAAAGGCCCGCTGCCGCTTCTGCTCTACGGATATGGGGCCTACGGCACCGCAATGCCGGCTGCGTTCAATGCCAATCGGCTGTCGCTGGTCGATCGCGGCTTTGTCTATGCACTCGCGCATATTCGCGGCGGTACCGACAAAGGCTGGCACTGGTACGAGTACGGCAAGCTGCAAAACAAGCCGAACACGTTTTCCGATTTCGTCGCCGTCGCGCGCCATCTGATCGCCGAGGGCTGGACATCGCGCAAACGCATCGTCGCGCAGGGCGGCAGCGCCGGCGGCATGCTGATGGGCGCAATCGCCAATCTCGCGCCAGAGCTTTTTGCCGGGATAATCGCCGACGTGCCGTTTGTCGACGTGATCAACACGATGCTCGACGACACGCTGCCGCTGACGCCGCCCGAATGGCTCGAATGGGGCAATCCGATTAGGGACGCGCAGGCGTTTCGGACCATGCTGTCCTATTCGCCCTACGACAATGTCGCGGCGCAAAATTATCCGGCGACGCTGGCGATGGGCGGCGTCACCGATCCGCGCGTTACCTATTGGGAGCCGGCGAAATGGGTGGCGAAACTGCGCGCGACCATGGTCGGCGGTGGGCCGATTCTGTTGAAGACCAACATGGATGCCGGCCACGCCGGCGCGTCCGGCCGGTTCTCGCGGCTTGAAGAGGTCGCGCTGCAGCAGGCTTTTGCGCTCTGGTGCGTCGGGAGGGCGTAACTCGGTCTCGCGGAGCAACGGGCTTCTGCATTGCCTCACTGCTCTCGCAACCGCAGCGGGTCCATGACGGCCCGATCGATTTTCCGCTCAAACCAATTGAGCACGGCCGCTATGCGCGGATGTGGCGCCGGCAATCGGGTGGATTCTTGCACTCCGAGCATACCGACCTGGCGAGTATCACCGCGCGGAGAGCAGGTGCGTTCGTTATCGTCTGCAGCTCAGTCGGCCGCGTGGCGCATGCCTGCAGCCGATCTTATCGTGTAAGTTAGCCGATCGCTCACCAATTCCACGCGCATACTCTTGGAGCTGCAAATGACCGACTCGCCCGACTATACGCCGCCGAAAATCTGGACTTGGAACAAGGCAAACGGCGGCAGGTTCGCGAATATCAACCGGCCGATTGCCGGTCCCACGCACGACAAGGATCTGCCCGTCGGCCGCCACCCGCTGCAGCTCTACTCGCTGGCGACGCCGAACGGCCAGAAAGTCACGATCATGCTGGAGGAATTGCTGGCTCTCGGCCACGGCGGCGCGGAGTATGACGCGTGGCTGATCCGGATCGGCGAGGGTGACCAATTCAGCAGCGGCTTCGTCACCGTCAATCCCAATTCGAAAATCCCGGCGCTGATGGATCGCTCTGGGCCGAAGCCGATCCGGGTTTTCGAGTCCGGCGCGATCCTCATCTATCTTGCCGAGAAGTTCGGCGCGTTCTTGCCAACCGAGGCGAGCGCGCGCGCCGAATGTCTGTCGTGGCTGTTCTGGCAGATGGGGAGCGCGCCCTATCTCGGCGGCGGGTTCGGCCATTTCTATGCTTATGCGCCGACGAAGATCGAATATGCGATCGACCGCTTCGCGATGGAGGTGAAGCGTCAGCTCGATGTGCTCGACCGGCGTCTCGCGGAGACCGAGTATGTGGCCGGCGGCGAGTACACGATTGCCGATATGGCGATCTGGCCCTGGTATGGCGGCCTTGCCAAGGGCGTTCTTTATGAGGCAGGTGAGTTCCTGCAGGTTGAGGAGTACAAGAATGTCCAGCGCTGGGCGAAAGCGATCGGCGAACGACCGGCCGTGAAGCGCGGTCGCATGGTCAATCGCGTCAACGGCGACCCCGCAAGTCAGCTGCATGAGCGCCACGATGCCGGCGATTTCGCCACGAAAACGCAGGACAAGGTTGCGGCGGCGAGTTCATAGCGGTGCTCCCCTGTGCGCCGCGCCGAGACGGCGGCAATTATTTTCGGCGCTTCTTGGAGGCGGCGGCTGGAGACTTTTTGCGCTTAGGCGCGCTTGCCTTCTTGAGTGAACGTACTCGTCTGGGTGTCGCCCAGCCGCTTCGCAGGCCGCTCTGTTCTCAAAATTGGCTGTTGAGACAGCGGCAATGTTCCAGCGCCCCTCTGCATACCAGCGTAGATTTGCCGCATCCGCCGATCGAGTTCGACCCAAGTTGCCTCTGGATAGTTGAGGAATTCAAATTCGTAGTAGATGCCGATATCGCCTGTGTAGGATGAGTACGAATGACAGCGCCCCCATTCCGACGGAACGGGGCCGTAGTTCAGACGACATCCGAACGTCACCGGTCCCGGCGCGTACGTCTTTCGAATGACGTCGGAGAGAACGTATTGAACCGATGCAGCACGCGCGACGGCGCTCGGACTCACCAATCCAAAAGCCGTCTTCATCCGGACTTTCCGTTTCATACCGATGCAGTTCTTTTTCGCAGCAGTAACTGTTAAGCAGCCCGCGATAGAAATGACTGGGTTGCAATCAAGGCTGCTCGTAAGCTTTCGATCGAAGATGAGCATTTCGATACGTGTGCTGGTTGGACCGAACGCCGGTCAAAGCGGTTGAGAAACAAACCCGGCCCATTCCAGCTGTTGCTCATGCGCACTCCGACTGCATCTTCATTTGCAAATAACGGGCGAAACCGATCTGGTGCTTCTATCACCTCGGCGAGCGAGTGGCGTTCGTGTTCATGATCAATGAGGAAATCGACCGTCGCGGAGGTGCCCGACGCACCCCATATGTTCGGATCGAACGCAAGCTTGTGATCCTTGACGTCGATCACCACTCGTCCGTCCGGCAGCCGCTGCTACGGCTGCGCGAATGCTGGCGGAGCAAGGAGGACGAATACGAGGCATAGACTTACGAGGTCCCGTATGCGGCGCAATCGATGGGCAAACAGAGGAAGCCGAGAGGCAGCGCAGGTTACACGGTTAATTAGAACTTTATCGGCTCGCATCTTAAGGGCGAGCATACGTGCGCCGGTTAGTGTGTCAACTGCAATTCAGCACGAGAAAATAAGCTTGCGGCGGAAATAGACATCGGCTTGGTCGGTGATCTGGTAGGTCACTTGCGGCCTCCTTTATTTGCATCAGGATGTCTGCATAGATTCCGCGCATGCGGAGGCGACCGCTCAGTTCAAGCGGGCGGCGTTCACGCGTATTCGATTTCATGCCTTTGGCCGGGTTTCGCGATCAGGCTTAATCGATCCTTCAAGCTTCAGGGCCAGGCTTTCCGCTCATCTTCCCGGGAGGGGAAAATGAGACAGGCAATCTCGCGCTTTTTGTCGGATGCGTGCGGCGCGACCGCGATTGAATACGGCCTTCTCGGAAGCCTCATTGCCGTCGTGATCGTCGCGGGCGTCAAGCTGGTCGGCGGCAACGTCTCGACGATGTTCACCTCGGTCTCGACGAACCTGAACTGAGCGCGCATTTTTCTGGACCCACGCTCGGATTGCGGCTGCCGCGCCTGCCGAAGGGGGGACGCGTCGGACTGCTCCTCAACCAATCGTTCTGAAGCGGCAGGTGACTCGCGAGTGGCCTCGGCTTCTATGCCACGCCCTCTTTCATGCTGAATGGCTCGGGATCTTGGGCTATCCGAGCCCGCAGAGCACGAGCCGCATGCTCGCCGCGGCCCACAGATGCGACAAGCTTGCTTGCTAAGGGCGTGCAACGCTCGCAGCGCGCTCCGAACCGATCATGCCGCTTTAGCGATAAGCCTGCTCGCCTCACTCTCCGCCAATGCCTCTTGCAACGTCGCGATGCTTTTCGCCAGCGCCTCCTGCTCTTGCGGCTCGAGCCGGGGCGCAAACACGCTTTCGACGCCGCTGGCGCCGACGACGCTCGGCAGCGAGTAGGTGACGCCGTGCTCGTGCGAATGCGCGCCGACGGGAATCACCAGCTTCTCGTCGCGCAGAACCGCCTCGATCAATCGGGCAATGACGATGCCGATCCCGTATTGGCTGGCGCCGATCCCTTCGATGATGTTGATGTTGGCGTGGCGCACGGCATCGTCGACGCGAGCCTTGAGGCTCGTTTCGTCGATGCCGCGTTGGGCGGCCACGTCCTTCCACGGCACGCCGGCGATCGCCGCGCCCGACCAGTGCAGCACTTCGCTCTTGCCGTGCTCGCCCAGCACGTCGGCCCGCACTGTGCTGGGACTGACCCCCAGCGCGTCGGCGAGGTGCGTGCGAAAGCGCAAGCTGTCGAGGAAAGTGCCGGTGCTGAACACTTTGGCGTTCGGCGCCAGCGCGCGAACGACATCGGTCAATGGGTCAGGCGGATCGGTCGCGATCAGGATCACCGCATCCGGAGCGGCGGCGACGAGAGGCGGGACCACGTCCTGCATGACGCCTACGTTCTGATCGAGCAGGCGAAGCCGCCCGGCCGGATCGTTGCGGTCGGTGGCGCCGCCGGCCTGTTCGTTGACGCCGGCGGTGACGACCACGATGCCCGCCCCTTCAAGCCCGGCGTAATCGCCTGCCTTGATCCGTATCGAGCCGCCGAGCGGTATTCCGTAACCGAGGTCGAGTGCGACGGCTTGGCTCACCTTCGCGGTCCGGTCGACGAGCACGAGTTCGCTCGCCGAACTGCGCTGCATCGCCGCCAGGGCCGCGGCCCGTCCTACCGCGCCAACGCCGATGATCCCGGCTTTCATGGGTTACCTCTTTGCGTGACCCGCGCCGCTGCGAACCGCTCGCGCTGCCGCCAGCGATATAAGCCGCCTAAGGAGGTTTGCGTAGCGTCGTTTTCGTCGGGTGCTTGTGCTCGATTGCTCAAATTGCGGCCCACGCTCGTGCCTGGCGGCGGCATCCCCGCACGCATGTGGGCAAAGCGAAATGCGATCCGGCATCCCCGACGAACAGATGGCGAGGCGGTTGCGGCCATCGTCGCGTTGCGCCAAGGCGAGGCGCAACAGGAAGCCGACACCATCGCCTTCGCCCGCGCGTCTTGCCGGCTCTAAGGTGCCGAAGGGCATGCGCTTCATCGACGAAGTCCCGAAAAGCCCGGCCGGCAAGCCGCTCCGCCGCGCGTTACGCGATCCCTTCTGGGTGGGCCGCAAGCGCCGCATCGGCTAGGCACCCGCTCACGCCAGGAGAAGGGTTCGCCTGTCTGGCGTGCGCCGCTTAGCCCTGCGGCTCAGTCCACTATCCCTCCCGCCGACTAAAAATTGCAGGTCCGCCAGCAGGATATGGCGTCATGTCTGCTTGTGCATGTCCGTCATATTGCTAGGAACCATCATATTCATGTTCAGGTGATACATAATCCACAGCGAGCCGGCGATGACGATTCCAACGATCAGCACGCCGAAGGCGAGCGCGAGCACATTGTTGGTGTTGTCGGGGCCTGTCGTGATGTGCAGAAAAAAGACGAGATGCACGCCCATCTGTCCAACCGCCAGCGCCGCGAGCGCCATGGCAACTCCCGGCGCGTAGATCAAATTTGTGCCGCTCGCGACCCAGAACGACGAAACCGTCAGACCGGCCGCGAGGGCGAGTCCGATGAGATAGTTGCGCACGCCGGCAACAATGCCGTGCTCGCCGGTTTCCTGATCGCCAGGCGCGGCATCTCCGCCGCCGCGGATTGCGTCAGCCTCAAAATCGCTCATGGGCTTGTCCCGAGAAGATAGACGTTAGTGAAGATACCGACCCAGATGATATCGAGCGCGTGCCAGAACAGCGCAAAGCACATGCCCCGCCGAATGATGTCGGCGCGAAAGCCCTTGGCCCAGAACTGCGCCATCATCGTTCCGAGCCACAAAAGACCGATTGTCACGTGAAGCCCGTGGAGGCCGACGAGCGCGAAGAAAGCCGAGAGAAAAGCGCTACGCGTAGGGCCAGCGCCCGCGGCGAGCATTCTTCCGAACTCGCTGAGCTCCAAAACGAGAAAGCCGAGACCCAAGGCTCCGGTGACGATATATCCGAGCTGAGTCCAGAGCATGTTGCGCGCGCCAGTGGCGAGGCTTGCCATACCGCAGGCAAAACTCGAGAGCAGAAGAAACGCCGTTTCGAGCCCGACCGTCTTCAGATCGAAAAGCTTTTCCGGTGCGGGTCCGCCGGCGGTCGCGTGCGAGAGCACCGCATAGGCAGCGTAGAAACCCGAAAACATGATGAAATCGGATAAGAGGAAGATCCAAAATCCGTAGCCGGTAATGATGCGCTTTGGCGCCGGACCCTTGTGCCCGCCGTCGGGCTCGGCTCGCGCGGCGCCGAGCTTGTGTGGATCATGCGAGGCCGGCCCCGAATATTGGACCGGTGTAATGCCCAGCTCGCGGCCCTCAACCAGCGCGACGCGAGCCTGCCGCCGCTCGCCATCGATCTTCGCAAGTTGGTAAGCCGGCAGTTCGTATTCGGAATGGTCGCGCCAGGCAAAGACGACGAAAGTTGCGAAGGCGCCTCCCAGTCCGACAGCGACCATCCACCAAATTTGCCAGATCAGCGCAAATCCCGTGACGACGGCGAAAAAGGCCACCACAAACCCCGTCGGACTGTTACGCGGCATCTCAATGGGCTTGTACTCAGGCGGGTTCGCGAGGTGGCGCTGCTCGAGTGCTTTTTGCTTGATGCCCCAATAGGCTTCTTCCCCGGTGACGTTTGGCATGACCGCGAAGTTGAAAGCAGGCGGCGGTGAACTTGTAACCCATTCGAGAGTGCGGCCATCCCAGGGATCGCCGGTCCGATCTCGCAAGGATGCCCGATTGCCGATGGACACGACGAGTTGAGCGATCTGAAATCCGATCCCCGCAAGGATGAGCGCCGCGCCACACGCCGCAACGACCAGCCAAGGGTGCCATTCGGCGACATCATAATGCTGCATACGCCGCGTCATGCCCGCGAGACCCAGCACGTAGAGGGGCATGAACGCGACATAGAAGCCGATAACCCAGAGCCAAAAAGCGGCCTTGCCAAGCCGCTCGTCGAGCTTGAAACCGAAGGCCTTTGGGAACCAGTAAGTGTATCCAGCGAAGGCGCCGAAAAGAACGCCGCCTATGACGACGTTGTGGAAATGCGCGACAAGGAAAAGTGAATTGTGCAGCACGAAGTCGGCCGGCGGCACCGCCAAGAGCACGCCCGTCATTCCGCCGATGACGAACGTCACCATAAAGGCGAGCGACCAGAGCATCGGCACCTCAAACCGCACCCGTCCGCCCCACATCGTAAAGAGCCAGTTAAATATCTTCACTCCGGTCGGCACGGCGATGATCATCGTCGTCACGCCGAAGAAGGCATTGACGTCGGCTCCCGCTCCCATCGTAAAGAAATGATGCAGCCACACCATGAAGGACAGAATGCAAATCGCCATCGTGGCGATGATCATCGAGCGGTAGCCAAACAGCGGCTTACCGGAGAAGGTCGAGATCACCTCCGAGAAAACGCCAAAGGCCGGCAGGATGAGGATATAAACTTCCGGGTGACCCCAGGCCCAGATGAGGTTGACGTACATCATCGCGTTGCCGCCGAGATCGGTCGTAAAGAAATGGAAACCGAGATAGCGATCGAGCAGCAACATTCCGAGGGTCGCCGTGAGGATCGGAAAGGCGGCGACGATCAGGAGATTTGCCGCCAACGCAGTCCAGCAGAAGATCGGCATGCGGGTCAGGGTCATGCCCGGCGCGCGCACCTTCAGAATCGTGGTAACGAAGTTGACGCCGGTCAGTAGAGTACCGATGCCCGATATCTGGATCGCCCATAGATAGTAATCTACGCCGACGCCGGGGGAGAACTTGAGTTCCGAAAGGGGTGGGTAGACCAGCCACCCCGTCTTCGCGAACTCGCCCACGAAAAGCGACATGTTGACGAGCAGTACGGCCGATGCGGTTAGCCACAAGCTTACCGAGTTGAACGTTGGAAAGGCTACGTCTCTGACGCCGAGTTGGAGCGGCACCGCAAAGTTCATCAGGCCGATCATGAACGTCATCGCGACGAAGAAAATCATGATGGTGCCGTGTGCCGAGAATATCTGGTTGAAGTGCTCCGGGGGTAGATAGCCCTGCGAATGGTAGGCCAGCGCCTGTTGCCCGCGCATCATGATCGCGTCGGCAAAGCCGCGAAGCAGCATTATGAGTGCCAACCCGCAATACATGATGCCGATTCGCTTGTGGTCGACGGAGGTGATCCACTCGCGCCACAGATAGGGCCAATGGTGTTGGACCGTGACCCATGCAAGCGTCGCGAGAATGACGACGATGACCAAGACCGAAGTGATCAGCGGGATCGGCTGATCAAACGGAATGGCCGACCAATTCAGCTTGCCGAGCATTACATTGCCTTTTTGGGCGGCTGATCCGCGCCGCTACCACCACTGCCCGCGCCGGCGGCGGGTGACGCCGTCTCGTCGAGGATTGAGTCAAAAAGCCCTGGTGCAAACGCTTTGTACGTCGCGGGCGCCACCGCCCTGCTCGGCTTCGCCAGGGCTGCGTAGGCGCTTCCATCAAGCGTCGGCCCGGTTGCCTTCGTCTCGTCCAGCCACTGGACATAAGCGTCAGCGGGCACGACGCTGACGCTGAAGTGCATGTCGGCAAAACCCTCGCCACTGAATTGCGCGGAAAGGCCGAGATAATTGCCCGGCCTGTCGGCTTGCAGATTGAGCTGCGAGGTCATGCCCGCCATCGTGTAAATCTGGCTGCCGAGCTGCGGGATGAAAAAGCTGTTCATCACGCCCGAGGACGTCAGCCGGAAATGCACCGGTGTCGCGACGGGAAGGACAAGCTGATTCACGGTCGCGATGCCGTCGTTCGGGTAGATGAACAGCCATTTCCAGTCGAGCGAGACGACTTCGATCTCAATTGGCTTCGTCGTCGAGGGCAGCGGCTTGTATGGATCGAGTGCATGCGACCCAAACCAGGCGATGCCTCCCAGGAAAGTGATCACGAGCGTGGGGATCGCCCAGACAATCAGTTCGAGATGTCCCGAGAAAGCCCAGTTCGGCAGGTAGGTCGCGCGCACATTCGATGCGCGAAACCACCAGGCAAAACCGATCGTCGCGAGGATCACCGGTACGACGATCGTGAGCATGATCGCGACCGAATCGATGAGGATAAGCTTTTCCGACGCGCCGACCGGCCCTTGCGGGTCGAGCACGCCGCCGCATCCTGCCAAAGGCAGCGCGAGAGCTAGTGAGGCGATGGCGGCTTTCTTTGAATCCACGACCGATCACAATCTTCCAAAGTTAGTTGAAAACGGCGACAAGGAGCGCATTCACTCGGATCCGATCTGCCAACTTCCGGCCCGCAGTCCAATGAGAAAGGGCAGCCATCTCCCCCGTCTGAAGACACCAGGACCGAGACCGCGCGCCTCGCAATTGCCCATCAACTTGCACGCTTAGCTTCCAGCCCTTTTCTTTGTTCTCAAACCCAGAGTAACCGGGCGCGGTCTCTTTGCTCCATCGCACCTAGGTTTGGTCTAAGCTCCATAAACCTATACCTAGGTTTAGAGCCGCATCTCTTGGAGTTTGCCGCGTGCGAGGCTGAAGACCAAGCAACAGGTGTTGCAATAGAGTTCGTCCGCC
>JAXDNJ010000010.1:0-36616 GCA_034669505.1 Methylobacteriaceae bacterium | reverse complement strand
TTTGAGAACAATATCCCGAAGAGATCGTAGGCCTCGCGCTCGAACCAATCGGCAGCGGGAAATACTTCGCAGAGAGATGACACTGGGGTGTCTTCGTCCACCGACGTCTTCACGCGGATACGCTTATTGTGTTTCGGCGACAAAAGATGCAGCACGACCTCGAAGCGCTTCTCGCGCACGGGATAATCGACGCCGCAGAGATCGAGGAAGCAGATGTAGAGGCACGATGGGTCCTCGTGCAGGTAGCGCACGACTTCAACCCAGCGATCCGTCTCAACCGTCAGCGTGAGCTCGCCATAAGCATCGGAGACATCGGTTACTGCGCCGGATAAAGCCGCCGCAATCGCCTCGCCGGCCGATTTCACGTCCGTTTCAACAGCATCCGCCATACGGGACTATCTCTCGATCGTGCCGGTGCGGCGGATTTTCCGCTGCAGCAGCAGGACCCCATAGAGCAATGCCTCCGCCGAGGGCGGACAGCCCGGCACGTAAATGTCGACCGGCACGATGCGGTCGCAGCCGCGCACGACCGAGTACGAATAGTGATAATAGCCGCCGCCATTGGCGCACGAGCCCATCGAGATCACATACCGCGGCTCGGGCATCTGGTCGTAGACCTTGCGCAGCGCCGGCGCCATTTTGTTGGTGAGTGTTCCCGCTACTATCATCACGTCGGACTGGCGCGGCGAGCCGCGCGGCGCAAAGCCGAAGCGCTCGCAATCGTAGCGCGGCATCGACATCTGCATCATCTCGACCGCGCAGCAAGCGAGGCCAAACGTCATCCACATGAGCGAGCCGGTACGCGCCCAGGTGATGAGCTCGTCGGTGGCGGTGACGAGAAAGCCCTTGTCGGCGAGTTGGTCGTTGATCGTCAGATAGAACGGATCGTTGGCGCCGACGACTTTCCCGGTATTCGGATCGATGATGCCTCTCGCGCGCGGCGAAGCGACGGGGGCGTCTGTATCGATCAATCCCATTCGAGCGCCCCCTTCTTCCATTCATAGATGAAGCCGACGGTGAGCACGACCAGGAAGGCGATCATCGACCAGAAGCCGAAGGCGCCAACATCCTTGAACGCCACTGCCCAGGGGAACAGGAAGGCCACTTCGAGATCAAAGATGATAAAGAGCAGCGACACGAGATAGAAGCGGATGTCGAACTTCATCCGGGCATCGTCGAAGGCATTGAAACCGCACTCGTAAGCCGAGAGCTTTTCCGGGTCCGGCGCCTTGTAGGCGACGACGAAGGGAACGACGAGCAGCACCCCCGAAAGCACCGCCGCAATGCCGACGAAGATGACGAGCGGCAGGTAGTCGTTCAGGAGGTCGGGCATGTCGTCCTAGACCTCGCCCTGAGGCGGGAGGGGCGCCAGTCGGAGACCTGACGAAAGGCGGCTTTTTCCCACCTCTCCTATGGCTTGCCGTTGCCTATCGCAGTGCACACTGGGGTGCAAGTTGGAATTCTTTCAGTCTGGTGAGGCGTTCGGCCACATAGATGGCGCTGCCGCGACATCCGGCAATCGCTTGCGCCGCCTCGACAAAAACGGCTGCGGCTCGCTACATCGGAGGAGGAGGAGGAGAAGGAGATGGCAAACAGGATCGATCTCGAGGGCAAGATTGCGGTCGTGACCGGCGGGGCGCAGGGCATCGGCTATGCCGTCGCCCAGCGGCTGCAGGATTCCGGCGCGAAGCTGATCCTATGGGACCGCGATCCGAGCGCTTTGGAAGATGCGCGCCGCACGCTCGGGCCGGAGGGCCAAGCGGTCGAGATCGTCCCCTGCGATGTCGCGGACTGGAGCAGCGTCGAGGCGGCCGGAAAGCAGAGCCTGGAGGCGTTCGGCCGGGTCGATATCCTCGTCAACAATGCCGGCATTTCCGGCCCCAACGCAACGGTAGCAGACTATCCCGTCGAGGAATGGCGGCGGGTGATCGATATAGACCTCACCGGTGTCTTCTACGGCTGCAAGGCGCTGGTGCCGGCGATGGTCGCGCAGAATTACGGTCGCATCGTCAACGTCGCCTCGATCGCCGGCAAGGAGGGCAACCCCAACGCCGCCGCCTATTCCGCCGCCAAAGCAGGCGTGATCGCGCTGACCAAATCGCTCGGCAAGGAACTCGCGACGCACGACATCTCGGTAAACTGCATTACCCCTGCCGCGGCACGCACCCGCATCTTCGATCAGATGACGCAGACGCATGTCGACTACATGCTGTCGAAAATCCCGCGCGGCCGTTTCGTGCTCGTCGAGGAGATTGCCGCCATGGTGGCGTTTCTCGTCTCTGCCGAGAATTCGTTCACGACCGGCGCGGTGTTCGACCTCTCCGGCGGGCGCGCCACGTATTGAACCGCTGGGCCACCCTGCTCTGCTTTCTTTTTTGGTCTCAAACCGCGCACGCGGCTGAAGTCAGACCCGCCAACACACTGCGCGAGCTGTTCCCGATGCTCACCCAATGTTGGCATGCGCCTACAGCCAGCCAAGGATCGCAGCTCACGGTGGGAATCACCCTGAGGCGCGACGGCACGCTGTTCGGGCAGCCGTCGATCACGTATTCCAAACTGGCCGGCGACGCGGACACGCAAAAGCGCTTCGTCGCTTCGGCTCTTGCCGCGCTCGCCGCGTGCACGCCGGTTGCGATCACGGACCGGCTTGGCGGCGCGATCGCCGGACGGCGCTTTTTCATCCGTTTCGAACGTCAGGTCCCGCAGACGCGCACCTGACTTCCGTTCAGGCACCTTTCAGCGAATCGAAGTCGAACGGCAGGGAACGCAGGCGCTTGCCAGTTGCCGCGAAAATCGCGTTCGACACCGCGGGTGCGACTGGCGGCACGCCGGGTTCGCCGACGCCCGTCGGCGATTCTGCCGAAGGCACGATGTGGACCTCCACTTTCGGCATGTCGCTGATGCGCAACGGCTCGTACGTGTCGAAATTCGCCTGTTCGACTACGCCTCTGTCCAGCGTGATCTGGTTGCGCAACGCGGCGCCAAGGCCGTAGCCGGAGCCGCCCTCGATTTGCGCGACGATCATGTCTGGATTGACTGCGATGCCGCAATCGACCGCGGCGACGATGCGGTCGACTTTCACTTTGCCGCCATCGACGGTCACGTCGGCCACCATCGCAACAAACGTGTGGAAGCTTTCATGGACGGCGATGCCGCGGCCTTTGCCGGGAGGCATCTTCTCACCGAAGCCGCCCTTCTCCGCCGCGAGTTTCAGCACTGCGATATGGCGCGGATGCTCCTTCAGGAGCGGGATGCGGAAGGCGACGGGATCCTGTCCCGCCGCGTGCGCGAGTTCGTCGATCATCACCTCGACCGCATGCGCGGTATGGGTGTGGCCGACGGAGCGCCACCACAGCGTCGTCACCGGCGAGGGTGCATCGTGCCATTCCACGTAGCGGTTCGGCACCGAATACGGCAGGTCCGCCACGCCCTCGACCGCCATCACGTCGACGCCGTTCTTGAACATCACCGCTTCGAACGGGGTTCCGCGCGCAAAACTCTGGCCGACGATGCGGTGCTTCCACGCCGCTATGCCGCCATTCGGATCAAGGGCGGCTTCGATCGCGTGGTAGAACATCGGGCGATAGCGGCCGCCTTTGATGTCATCTTCGCGTGTCCAGACAAGATGGATCGGCCGTTTGCCGCCGGTTACCTTTAGTATTGACGCTGCTTCGGCGATGTAATCGGCATTGGGCGTCGCGCGGCGGCCAAACGAGCCACCAGCCCAGGTCGAATGGATGCGAACCTTGTCCGGTGTGACGCCCAGGATCGCCGCAGCGGTGCCCTGCTCAACCGTCTGGAATTGTGACCCCGCGTAGATGTCCACGCCGCCATCGGCGCCCATTTCGATCGTGCAGTTCAACGGCTCCATTGGCGCATGCGCGAGATACGGGAAGACAAAATCCGCCTCGATCTTCTTGCCTGAATTCTTCAGCGCGGTGTCGACATCGCCCGCTTTGGCAGCGAGCGCGCCGGGGTTGGACGCGAGCCGCTTGTAGTCCGCAACCATGTCGGCGGTCGAGCGCATCTCAGCGCCGGAATCATCCCACTCGATCTTGAGCGCTTCGCGCCCCTTGATCGCCGGCCACGTGCTCTCGGCGAGGACGGCGACTCCCTGCGGGATGGTGACCACGTCGACGACGCCCTTCACCGCTTTCGCCCCTGTCGCGTCGACGCTCTTCACCTTGCCGCCGAAACGCGGCGGACGCATCAGCACCGCAACCGCTGCGCCGGGACGGCGGATATCGAGCGAGTAGATCGCGCTGCCGTCCGTCTTGATGTTCGAATCGATGCGATGAATTTTCGTGCCGATGAGCTTGAAGTCCTTCGGATCTTTGAGCTTCACCTCAGGCGGGACCGGCTGACGCGCGGCGGCTTCGGCAAACTCGCCGAACGTGCCTGACTTGCCGGACTTGTGTTTCAACACGCCCTTTTCGACGGTGATCTCTTCGGCCGGTACCTTCCATGCATCAACAGCCGCAGCAACAAGCATCGCGCGCGCCGCCGCGCCCGCCTTGCGCAGCTGCAGCCACGAGTTTGCGACCGATGTCGAGCCGCCGGTACCCTGGATCGGACCGAGCAGCGTGTTGTTGTAAAGTTGCACGTTTGCGGGCGAGAATTCAGCGCGCATCTGCGCCCAGTCCGCATCGAGCTCTTCGGCGACAATGGTCGGCAGGCCGGTCGTCACCCCCTGGCCTTTGTCGAGATGCTTGATAATCACGGTGACGGTATTGTCCGAGCCGATGCGCACGAACGCGGTTGGGTTCGGCTGATTGCCCGGGGTCTGGCCGAGCGCCTTGCCGCCGCCCGGCGCCTCTTCGGCGAATGCGCGCGGCATGACGCCGAGCACGAGCGCGCCGGCAGCGGAAACTTTCAGGAGATCGCGACGCGAGGGGCTTACCGGAGCAAAGGCAGCCGCGGCACGCTTTTCGGAAATGTGGTTTGCGTACATGTGCCGTCTCCTCAGCCGAGCATTGTCGAGGCTTCGTGGATCGCGGCGCGTATCCGCTGATATGTCGCGCAGCGGCAGACATTGCCGTCCATCGCATCATTGATGTCGCTGTCCAATGGTTTCGGCGTCTGCGTCAGAAGGCCGATCGCGGACATGATCTGGCCGGACTGGCAATAGCCGCATTGCACGACATCGAGATTGCGCCAGGCGGTGCGCACGGCCTCCGCCACCTTGCCCTGCACGCCTTCGATCGTCGTGATCGTGCGCCCCGCGACATCGCCGACCTGCGTCTGACAGGAGCGCTGCGGCTGTCCATCGATATGCACCGTGCAGGCGCCGCACTGCGCGATCCCGCAGCCAAACTTGGTGCCGGTCATGTTGAGATTGTCGCGTAGCGCCCAAAGCAGCGGCATCTGCGGATCAACGTCGAGGTCGCGCTTGGCGCCGTTGATGGTCAGGCTGATCATGTGATGCTCCTGCCGAATTTCGGGATGTCGCTGGTGCACGCCGTCGCTGCGGCTGTTCAAGCATGCCGATAAATCGGGTGCCGGTATCATCCGCCCGGTTTCTGGCAAGGTCAAACTGCACGGCAGCCTATGGCTATGCGGCAACTGGGCTGGAATAGTTCAGGCGAGCGCTGGAAGCGCACTTGCCGCCGCGTCAAAGAGAGGCGTGCCCGGGTCTTAGCCGGGATCGGCGACCATGAAACCGACGCTCTGAGCCAGATAGCCGCCCGTCGAGTCGATACCCTTCAGATAGTATTCACCGGCTCGCACTGAGTCGGAGAGGTGAAAAGTGACAGGGCCATTGCTGGCTGCTATCTGACCGGCATTGCTCCCGCTGGTTTTGTTCACCAGCGTTATGTTCGAGCCCGCCGGCAGGCCGGAGCAGAAGGCGAACACGTCGCGGCCGGCGATGCTGCTGAAATCGATAACGGGATTGTCGCTCATGGCTCAATCATACACGAGCGCGCCTGCGCTTCAACCGGAGAGCGTTCAGCCCGTGAGCACGCGGACCGGCGTGCCGTCTAGCCAGGCGCGGATGTCTTCGACCACGTCGGGAAACGCGCCGCGATAGGTCTTCTCGCTGACATAGCCGATATGCGGCGTCGCCAGCACATTCGGCAGATAGCGGAACGGGTGATCCTGCGGCAGCGGCTCCTCGTCGAACACGTCCAGTGCGGCACCGGCTATTTTGCGCTGCTCGAGCGCGGCGATCAGGGCCTGCTCGTCGACGATCGGGCCGCGCGACGTGTTGACGAGATAGGCCGTCTTTTTCATCAGGCCGAGTTCGCGCGCGCCGACAAGCCCGCGCGTGCGCTCGCCAAGTTTCAGATGAATGCAGATGACGTCGGCGCGGCGAAAGAGTTCGTCCTTGTCGACACGCTCGGCGCCACATTCTTGCGCACGATCGGGCGTGAGATTCTGGCTCCAGGCGATGACCTCCATGCCGAAGGTCTTGCCGAAACCGGCAACGACCTGTCCGATTTTGCCTAGGCCCAGGACGCCGAGCGTCTTGCCGTGAATGTCGGTGCCAAGCCCGACTTGCCAGCCACCGGCGCGCACCGATGCCGCCTGCTCCGCAATCCCCCGCGTCGCCGCGAGCACAAGTCCCCAGGTGAGCGCCGGCGTCGCGTTGGGATCGCCGCCGGGCGTGCCGGACACGACGATACCGCGCGCCTTTGCGGCGGCGAAGTCGATCGCCGCGTTCCACATGCCGACGGTGACGATGAGTTTCAGTTTCGGCAACCGTGCGATGAGATTGGTGCCCATCGCGGTGCGCTCGCGCATAAGCACGAGGACCTCGAAGTCGCCGAGCCGCGCGGCGAGCTGATCGAGGTCACCGACGTGGTCGTGGAAGAACACTGCCTGCGCGCGCGGCGCGAGGCCCGACCAATCGGCGAGGGAGCGGCCGACATTCTGGTAATCGTCGAGGATGGCAATCTTTATGCCGCCCGCAGCCTCAGCCATCTGATGTTCCCTACCGCGCGAAATCGCGCGAGAGCTAGCACAAAATCGATGATAATGGTGGTAATGAATGGCGAGAGAGACGGGACTTGAACCCGCGACCTCCGGCGTGACAGGCCGGCGCTCTAACCAACTGAGCTACTCCCCCGCAAGGAGCTCCGCGCATGCGCGGAGGCCTCGCGGATTAGGCCAGCACCCCATGCAAGTCAACCCAAGCGCAGGCTTAGAGAAGCCTGCTTACTCCGGCGAGTCTGGAACTCCGGCGCTACGGCTTCCGTTCGCAATTCAAAGGCATTCGGAGGCCGAAATGGCGGAAGCAAAATACAAAATCGTCGAGCATGACGGCGGCTGGGCCTACAAGCTCGGAGATGTCTTCTCCGAGACCTTTCCGAGCCACGAGGCCGCGCTCCGCGCTGCCGACCGCGCCGCTGCCGAGCAGAGGGTGCCCGGTCCGACCGAAACGATCGAATACGAGGACGAACGCGGCAAGTGGCACGTCGAACGCGCCGAGGGCACGGACCGACCGGAAACCGACGTGGTGGATTAGCTCCGCGGCCTCAGAACTTCGGCTGGCCAAGCCGCCAGCGCGCGATCTCGCCGTTCGAAAGCATATGGATCGAGTCGGACGACGTTCGCTCCGCGTTGTCGATAATGCTCCTGCTCACGCCCATCTCGCTTGAATAGCGCGACAACATCGCCCGCATGCGGCCGTTGTCATGTCTGCGATAGATCGCGGCGCCGCCGGAGGAGGGATCGAAGGCAGCCTCATACTGGAACATGCGGTGGACGCCGACCCGGCTTTGCGGCGGGATCACGCGCTTGCGCGCGCCCATGAGCGCGTACACGCACGCCGAGTAGCAGTGGCCCGTTGCCAGCGCCGTGCCGCCATAGGTCTGCCCGGCCTGGGCGACGATGGCCGCGATACCGAGCTTGCGGAAGACCTTGCCGAGCGCCATCGAGGCGACGACCCTGCCGCCTGGCGAATTGAGGAAGACGACGCTGCGGACATTGCCTTGCAGGTTGTTCCCGACAAAGGCGAGGAATTCCTGGGGGGTGGAGTTGGTGATCTCGCCGTCGGCGACGATCGCCTGGGCGCATTGGGTGCCGCAGCGGCTCGAATCTTCGAGCGGCAGGAGGCGGAAGGTCATCGGCTGCTCGGCTTGGGCGGGTAGCGCGAGGGCGCTGAGAGCGAGGGCGGCGGTGAGGGCGAAGGAAGCTTTCAGCATGCGCGTGCCCGCGGTTCGAAAAGGCAGTCTATAGCTCAGCTAGGCTAGGGCCAAGCGAAGTCCAGAGCTTGCGAGCGGAATAGAAGATAGGGTGAAGACGGCGCTGCCGCGGCGGATTCCGGCCGCCTTGCACCGGCAGGGCGGCCTCCGTAAAACACGGCCCACGGGCGGTTAGCTCAGTTGGTAGAGCATCTCGTTTACACCGAGAGGGTCGGCGGTTCGAGCCCGTCACCGCCCACCAGCTTTGCAGCGCCGCGGGCCGGTTCCGCATGAAGCGCGCCTGGCCCTCACTTGAGTCCACACTTCGAAGGGCGTGGCCCGGCGGTCGGATCACGGCGTGAAGCCGCAGCCCAGCCGGCCCGTCCGACTTCGGGTTTGTGGCGATACGACTCCCTGCAATCCCGTCAGCCTGAGCCCGTCCAGCCTTTATTAACCATAATCGGCAATGCTCGGCCCTCGCGTGGGAATGCCCGCGCACGGTCGCCGAGGATTTTCTGACGCATGCTCGAGTATGGCGGCACGATAGGCGCAGACGCCCCTGCCCTTGCGCCGCCGCCGGCAGAAAGCGCGACCGGCAAAAAGCCGGTCGGCGATCTCTTGCGTCTCGCGCTCGCGCATCGGCTCCTGATCGTGTTGTTGATGCTTGCCGGCGCAGTGATCGGCGTCGTGCTGTCGAAGACGCTGCCGCCGCGCTACATCGCGGTTGCGCAGATCTATCTTGATCCGCGCGGCTTGCCCGGCGTCGAAAGAGAACCATCGAGCGCGCAGGATTCCACCGGCTACATCAATCTCGTCGAGAGCCAGGCGCGCATCGTTTCTTCGCAGCTCGTGCTCGATCGCGTGGTCGCGAGCGAAGCCCTCGACAAGGACCCCGAATTCGCGCCGAAAGGGTTGTCGCTCTTCGGCGCCCAGGAGGCACCGGGCGAAGCAACTCGCGCTGCCGTGCGCGCACTTGCGCAGCGCCTGACGGTACGGCGGCCGGAGCGCACGTTCATCATCGAAATCGCGATCGCCAGCCGCGATCCCGCCAAAGCCGCGCGTATCGCCAACGCCGTCGCGCACGCCTTCATTGAAGTGCAGTCCGTCCTCTACGCGCAATCGGCGCGCGAGACGAGCACGGTATTGACAGCACGGCTCGAAGGATTGCGGCATCAATTGCTCAACGCCGAACGGCAGGTCGAGGAGTTCAAGGCCAGGAACGGCTTGATCGGCACGCGCGAGCAACTGGTCTCCGACCAACAATTGCGCGACGTCAATCAGCAGCTGACGCTTGCCCGGGTGCGCACCGAAGACGCAAGGGCGCGCAGCGAGCAGGTGCAGAAGGCGCTGAGAGAGCGCGGCGATCTCGGGCCGCTCACCGAAAGTCTGAACCTCGGTAGCGTGACGGCGCTCCGCGGCCGCGTCGCCGAGGCACAGCGCCAGCTTGCCGATCTTTCGAGCGACCTTGGGCCGCTGCATCCCTTGGTCAAGAAAGCGCAATCCGTGCTCGCCGATGCGCGCAAGGCGATGGACACCGAATCGAAGCGCATCGCCAACAGCTTTAAGCGCGATTACGAGCGCGCCGCGGCCGCGCAAGCCGCAATCGAGAATAACCTCGCCACGGCGCAGAAGCTGACGATTGCCAACAATGAAACCGCCGTCCGCCTGCGCGATTTAGAACGCGAGGCCGACGCGACGCGGACGCTGTACGAAAGCTTCCTCAATCGCGCCCGGCGCACCGGCGAGGCGCCCGACATCGATGGGACGAGCACGCACATCGTCAGCATGGCGGTGCCGCCGAAGGATCGCACGTCGCCGCCGGGCGGCTTGGTGTCGATGATCGCCGGTGCGCTCGCAGGTCTCGTCTGCGGGCTCGGATTGATCTGGCTGCGCGCAGGGATGTTGAAGGAAATGTTCGCGCGCCGACGCACCGCGCCTATCCTCAAAACAGCCGCAGAGCCGGCCGAAGGCGCGGCACCGATTCCGGTCGACAGACGCCTCGCCGCGCCACCGATCCAGACCTTCCGCGTCACGCCGGCCTCAGGTTTTCGCCGGCGCGCGAGCGACGTCGGAGCAGACAGGATGGACGTGACTCGGATCGGCCTACCTGCGTTGGGGCCGAGTTCCACGTTGGATGAATTTCATCCCGTCCTCGACTTCCTGCATGCGCGGGGCAGTTTTGAGGACTGCCGCAGCGTCGCGATCCTCGGACGGAACGATCTGCAGCAGCGCACGACCTTGGCCCTGAACCTTGCGCTTGCCGCGAGCCTCTCAGGCGAAGCGACGGCTTTGTTCGAGGCTGATGAAGACGGCAACCGTCTCACGCAAGCAATCGCCAGCCGCCGAGCGGAAGATCAGGACGCGTCCGACACGCCGGTCATCAGGACAGCGAACCGTATCCTGCTCGCCCAGGTGCCGCAAAGCGACGAAGAGACCGAATGGACGCGAAGCCGCGTCGTGCGCACGTTGAAAGATGGGGAGCGCCCGATCGACTGGCTATTCTGCGATGGACCAAGCGAGATTGCCGGGCCGGGTCTGGCGCGCTTTTTCGATGCGATCGACGATATCATCCTTGTCTTGACGCAGCACGATCACGCGATGGATGAGGTATCCTCGCTTCGGCGTGAACTCGGTCGCAATGGCGAGAAGATCGCCGCCTGCATCCTGGTGGACACCGCGATCTTTGCGCTGAAGCCGGCGATGGAAGCCGTTTAACGCCAGTCACTCCGCTGGGACGCTCACGCCAATCGATACCAAAGATGCCTCGTCGCGTACCGCGCGGCCGAAAGCGGCCGCCGCATCGCGCCAGCACTGATCGAAATCGATCGCGACGGCTTGCCTGATGCCATGGGCTCGTTCGATCGCTTCCGCATAAGCGCATACATCCTCCGCCGCATCGACGAGGCGTAGAGCCCTTGTCGCAAGCGCCTGCCGGAACGCAGGATGATGGTCGAACTCGCCCGCGTTCTGCGGCCGGTTGACGATGACCGGGCGGCCGGAGAGGAGTGCGCCGAGCACGCTCCCGCGCCGCGACGAGAGGCCATCGGCGAAGGCATAGACGAGAACGTCGGTCTCACGCAGCGCGGCGTACACATCGGCATGTGACTCGATGTAACCGGTGATGAGCACGTCGTTGGTTAAGCCGAGTTCGGCGATCCGCCGCGCGAAAACGTCCTCGATATCGTCGCTGCCTCTGATGAAGTCGCCGATATAAGCGAGCAGCACATCGTGTCCGCGCCGCTTCAGCTCCGCGGCGATTTCCAAAATGCGATCGGAGCGTTTGCGCGGATAAATCGAGCCGAAATGGCCGATGATCAGGCGCCCGGCGCGCCGCGCGTCCGCGAGTGCTTCCACGGCATCATGGGGCGGCGTGGCGTGGCCACCCACGTCACCACCTTGTGGCGGCGCGATATTAGGCGGGATCGGCACAAGACCGGTTTTCACCCGAAGTACCCGCATCAGCATGCTGCCGCGATGCTGGTCGCGCACGCTCGGCGAGGAATAGAGCACATGCGTGGCAAAGAGCAGATACGCTGAAAGAACGAGCCGCCGGCGCGGATCGAGATCGCCCCATTCGTGCAGGATCTGCACGACCTTACGGCCGCGCAGCCGCGCGAGAAGAATACATAGCAGCGGCAGAAGAAGAACGCGCTTCCAGGCGACGACCGGTGCGTTGATGACCAGGGCCTCGGCGCTCCGCAGGGCGCGCCAAACGTCGCGCAGCTTCCGCATCTGCCCCGAGACCGGGAGTTGGCGCGCTGTCCTGCCACCCGCATTGCAGCTTTTGGCGAGGTGACGCGCAAACGTTTCGACGCCGCAGGGCGTCTTCGAATGTGAGACGAGGAAAAGCGCCGACCCTTCGCCAACCCGTGTTTTCATCGCTCGCAAATCCTGAACGTGGAGAGGTACCGGATCGCCAGAACCGAAAACAAGAACGTGATCCAGATCGCGTTGCTTCGATCGAAGAAGAAGCTCTCGAGCGACGAGAGATAGATGCCGAAAAGCCAGATCTGCATCATCATGAGGTGGAGCGCCGGATCGGCGCCGCGCTTGCTGGCGCGGTAGAGATCGCGCGCCGGCGCGACGACAAACGCAAGCAGCGTTAGTAGAAGACCCGGTAGGCCCATCGCGAGCACGGCGTCGAGGTAGCCGTTATGCGCATGCGATGCATTGCCGGCCCAGACCGTATTGTCTTCGACCCCGAAACGCAGGCTCGCGGTATTCCAGAAAGCCGAAAAGCCGTGACCGAAGGCGAGATGATCCGGCACGTGCGCGAGCGCGAAGCGCCAGACGTCCGTGCGCCCGGTAAAAGTTGCATCGACCGGAAGGCTTGCCACGAACGAGCCGATTTCGGGGAACGCGACCGACCCCAACCCGAAAAGGTTGAGCAGTACGAGCGGCGTCGCAATCAGAACCAGCCAGGTGAATTTGCTTCGGCTGCGTTGCACGGCAAGCGACAAGAGAATAGCGGACGCACAGATCAGCGTGGAACTCTTGCCACCCGAGAAGAGCACGAAAATCACCGATGCGATCGCGATTCCGATGCCCGCATGCCGATCGCCGGCCCGCGCAATGTAGATGCCGAGAAACACCAGCGTCGAGAAGACGGCGCTCGCATCGTTCTTGTGGGGAAAGACGCCGCGCCATTTACCGGCGAGATCGGGTTCGGCGAGATCGCCGAATTGGTGAACGGCAAGATGCGGAACGAGCATCACGCCGCCATACGAAAGGACAAGCAGCACCGCCGTGGCGATGGCGAGAAGCCGCGCGAGGTCTTTGCGGCCCTGCGGCAGCAGGAACAGCGATGCGCAGGTGACGCTGACGCAGGCGAGCAGGACGAAGCGCTTTGCCGACGTTGCCCCATCCTGGGAGGTAATGACGGAAACAACGACCCATGCCGCGAGCAGCAAGAGGACCGGACTTGCCAGCGCACGCAACGCCGTTCGGTCGGACTGCCAGACCAGCGCGCCGCCGATTGCGGCGAAGAACGCAAAGAGAGCATATGTCGCCATCTCGTTGCCGCTGGTGAGATCAAGTGCGTCAGCGGCGGCGAGATCGCCAAATGGATGCAGCGACACCCAGGCGAGGACGAGGACCGCCACGAAGAGAATCGAGCGCAGCAATGGGATTTCGGCTGTCGCAGCGTCCTGCCGGGCGATGGCGAGATCGGCGGCGCGTGTCATGAGCGGGCGCCCGGCGCCTTCACGCGATATTGCTCGGGATAGATGCCGACACAAGCGAGCCAACGCCCGAGCGCGACGACGAGCGGATGCAGCGTCTGCAGGAGAGGCGAACCGGTAAAGAGCAGCCGCAGCGCCTTGTACGCAGCGAAGCCGACAATTCCCGCATTTTTGGCGAGCACCTTGGCACGTGCGGGGGCATTGGCTGAATGTAGCCGCTCGATGCGGTAGTTGATCGCGCCGATGCGCAGGCCGCGTTTCAATATCCACGCCGGCGTCACCCGTTCGGTCCCGACGGTCTCCCGGACGACGGCCTCCTGCGACCAGAAGAAGCGCAGACCCGCGGCTTTCGCGCGCGTGAAGAACTCCGTGTCGCCGCCACCGAGAAAATTGAAACCCGGATCGAAGAAGGTGCCGACCCGCTCGAAGGCTGCGCGTGTGATCAGGCAATTACCGGAGCCGTAGATCATTTGCACGGGGCCGGAGGCGGAAAAAGCCGGCCAGAACACGGGATGATCGCGATAGGGCTCATCCCCGCTATCGAATACCGGCAGAACCGGGCCGCCGACGATGTCGCATCCATGGCTGCGCACCGCGGAGATCATGCTGTCGAGCCAATCGGGCTCGGCAATTTCGTCGTCATCGATCATCAGGAAGTAGCGGGCATCCGCGTACCGCGAGAGGGCCGCTGCAAAGGCCCGGTTGATGGCGTGGACGTTGCCTTGCTTCGGCTCGACGAGAACATGGCCGGTTAATGTGCCCTCGCCGAGAACGCGTTCGGCGACAGCCAATCCCTCGCGCCCGCCGCTATCGTTGTCGACGACCAGGACGGCGAAGGCGACGTTCGTCTTCTGCCCGGCAAGCGAGCGCAGCGTCCGCTCAAGCATTTCGGGGCGCCGGAAGGTCGGGACGCATACGACCGCCTCGATTGCCGACGCGGACAAGCGAACTTGTGTATCGAAATGAGACGTGGCCTCGCTCATGCTGCGATAGCTGCAAATGCGAGTCCGGCTTTGCGGGCCCAAAGCGGTCCAGCCCGGAAATTGCAGTATGTCGGCGCGCTCGTCTCAAAGCGAAACGACATGGACGCTCTGCTCTCGCCCGATCCGATCCTCCTGCCCGAATTCACCCGGCTCAGGCGCGCGCCGACGCGTCCCGCGGCGTTGCGTGACGAAAAGTTCGAGCAGCAGTTCGATGCGACGACCCTCTTCTTCGATGCCTTCCGCTGCGAAGAGAGCAATAAGATCGTCCTTCTCGGACCGCCGCTGTTCAATCTCGCGCCTGCCTTCGCCGCGATGCATGTCGTCGCCCTGCCTTCGGGGGCGTCGTGCTCGTTCGAACTCCGCCATCTCGACCGCCACATGCAGATGTGGGTGAACGCGCCCTTTGGGACAGAGCGGCTGCGCTTTTCCGGCTCGCTCGGCGAGTTCGATGTCGCCGTCGCGCAGCCGGCCGCCTCGCCTTTCCGCGATCGGCGCGTGATTTTCACGCTATCGAAGGACAACGAAATCGATTGGATTTGCGACTGGGTTCGCTTCAACCGCGACATCCATGGCGCCGACGCCGTCCTGATCTACGATAATGAATCCAGCCGCTACAGGACGGGCGCCCTCCTCGATGCGGTGCGCTCCGTTGGCGGCATTGCCGAAGCCGCCGTGGTCAATTGGCCGTTCCGCTACGGTCCGCAGGGCACGCTCGCAAACGGTCTCTGGGATTCGGACTTTTGTCAGCTCGGCGCCTGGGAACATGCGCGGCGACGATTTCTGACGAGCGCGCGCTCGGTCATGAACTCCGATATCGACGAGCTTGTCCTCTGCGAAGACAGCGCCTCCATCTTTCACAAAGCCGAGCACTCGCACTTTGGTATCGCCCGCTACAGCGGCCGCTGGGTGATCGGCACGGATGGCTCGCCAGCCGACGCTCTGCCCCGCCATCGCGATTTCCACGTCACGCTGCGTCCGCAGATGCAGCGCGGCCGCTTCTTTCTGCAGCGCGACGCGATGTCATGCTTCCCGAAATGGACACTCCTCCCGGACCGTTGTCCGGATCGCACGCAATGGAAAGTCCATACGATCGGCGGCTGGCTGCCCGCGCGCCTCAAAACGCCGGGCGTCAGCTTCCGGCATTTCCGCGAGATCGGCGGCAATTGGAAATATGATCGTAAGGTGCGCGAGACTTTCGATCCCGCCCGTCACGTCAGGGATGAAGCGTTGGCACGCGCTTTCGATCGGGTCGACTGGTCGCGGTAGGCTCGCCACGTCGCCACCAGCAATGTCTGCGCACGCCGGCGCATTCCGCCGATATCGAAAGCGATGGCGAAGCCGGCATAGATCACGACGCCGGCGCCGACTTTCACCACGACTGCTATTGCCCCCGTCGCGCCGAAATGCGTCCCAGCCAGCGTCAAGAGAAGCGCCATCATGGCAGTGCCCAGCGCGATGCGCAGGAGTTTAGCCGGCACGAGCGGCAGCGGACAGGCAAACCGCGTCAGCACGAGGCCCAGCAATGCGCCGAAGGCTTCGGAGAGAACAAGCGCCAGCGCCGCGCCGACAAACGCGAAGCGCGACACGAGAACAATTGTGGCCACGATATTGATGGCCAACGTCGCAGCGCCATGACACGCAAGCAAAGCCGGCCGCTGCGCGAGATGAAAGCTCGTATGCACGAAGGATTGCGAGATCGCCTGGAAAAGCCAGGCAAAGCAGAGGATCGGCATGACCGCGCTCGCGGTCGCGCGAAAATCCGGTCCGAGAACGAGATTGGCGAGATTGGGACTGATCAGCGCGAGGCCCACCGTGGCCGGCAGGAGCACTGCAAACAGGAGCTCGGCGCTGCGTTCGAGATGCGGGCGTGCCGCGACGATGCCACCCTGCGCAAAAGCCGCGACCGCGAGGGGCAGCGCGGCGGACGCGATGCTGGTCGAGGGCACCAAAATGATTTGCCTGACGAGATCGGCGGCGGCACCGTACTGGCCCGCGGCGGCCTCGCCGAGAAATCCCGCAACGATCAGCCGATCAAACGCGGCGTGCAGCGAATAGACGAAGCCGGAAAGCGCGATCGGCACGCCATAGCGCATGAAGCGCTTCAGCTGCATCGTATCGACCGGCGCGACGGGTCCGTTCCAGATACTGCGCGACAGAATGGCGGAGGTCACGAAATAGGCCGCGCCCGCCGCCGCGAGTTGGCCGACGCCGCCGAACCCAAGGCTGACGCTAGCAAGACAAAGCATAAAGGCGAACGCGGCGCGTATGACGGAGCCCACCATGAAGCTGCGGGTCTTCTGCTGCGCCTTCAATATCTCCTGCCCGATGTCGAACAGGCCGAGCCCGAGCGTGAATATGCCCGTCGCCAGGATGCGGGTGCTCGAAGCCTTCGTGAAGGACGCCGCAAGCAGGAGGAGGAGCGGCGACATGACGATCGCCAGCAGATAGCCGAAAAAGGCCGTCGCTCTGACGTCGATGAGTTTGCCCTCCGACTGGAAGCGCAACACGGAAAGGCGTATCCACGCAAACAAAATCGCGGACAGAATTCCCGCCGTGCTCGTCCCGACAACATACACGCCGTATTCGGCATCGCTCAGCGCCCGCGTGAAGACCACGACGCTGAGAAGGCCCAACGCCGCCGAGACGATGCTTGATGACAGATAATGCGAGGCGTGACGGATCAGCATCGCGCCTCAGACGCCGTAGCGCAGGCGATCGAGAACCTGCATGAGCGGTTTCGGCCGGTAAGATTGGTCGAGCGGCAGCGGCCGGTTCGGCAGCCCGTCATCGCGCTTGAAATACATCGGCACCCAGGTGTAGCGGTCGGTAATGCCCCAGGTCAGCACGCCGGCAAGCGGCGCTTCCGCAGCAATAGCGCCGATGAAATCGTGAGCGCGTGCCGCCACCTGCAAGTCGCGTTCGCGCAGGTCGGCGGGGAGCTTGTTGTCGACGACGTCGAGTTCCGTCACCAGAATTTCGAGCCCGGCTTTCCGCATCTCTGCCGCGAAGGCGCCGAGGCCCTGCTCGTCGATCTCGAGCTCACCCTTGAGATGACCTTGCAGACCAACGGCATCGAGCGGTACGCCGCCGTCCAACAAGGTACGCACGAGATCCACGAAAGCCACGCGTTTGTTGCGGAAGCGTTCGCCGACAAACTCGACGTCATATTCGCTGATGACGAGCTGCGCTGTTGGATCCACGGCGCGCGCCGCACGCAAGGCGATCGCGATATAATCGGCGCCGAGCCGGCGCTGCCAAATCAGTGGCCGCAGATCGGAGCCGCGCTTTGCATCATCGCGCAGGGCTTCGTTAACCACGTTCCAGCTTCGGATCGGTTGTTTGTAGCGCGACATGACGGTTTCGATGTGCCGCACGAGTTCGCGTTCGGCTTCCGCCGCCGTCGCGATCTCCTCGGTCCAGGGCGGCATGACGCCGTACCAGACAAGCGTGTGGCCGCGAAGGCCGAGTCCATTGGCGGTCGCGAACGCGCTGACCCGGTCGGCCTCCTCGAAGCGGAATTCCTTGCGATGGGGATGCACGTCGCTGAAGAGGAAGCCGCCTTCTGCAACGATCTCGTCGCAATAACCTAAGATCGCGCTGGTGTAGTCGGCATCGCTGCCGAGGAGCGCCGGACGCACCGCCGCTCCGAAGGGAATCGGCTTTCGCGTGCCGATGGTTAACAGGCTTCCGGGACGCGCGAATGCTGCACTTGTGAATGCGCCAAGCGCGCCTGCGGCCCCAAGCAATGTCTCACGTCTGGAAAGCATGATCCCTCAGCAACGGCTCTGCAATCAATGTGCCGTGCGGGATGCATGACAGACAAAGCGTTCGAGAGTCTTACCGTTCCAAGCTGAGACATATTCCGCCGCCTCGTGGCGCCGATTTCCCGTCTCGAACCATTCCCCACCCCAATTACGCCGGTCTGCCTGCTGGCACGCTTCCCGCTGCCGCGAGACACCGCGTCCACAAACGGGACGCCGCGGCGGGAGCGTGCATGTTCGCAAGGCTAGTTAAGGCCGAGGTACCGAGGACGTTTGCGGCCTCAGCAGCGCATCTCGCTCGACGCGCATCGCATCGCCTCGCGCGGCACCTGCCGCTCGCGCCGGCTTCGATGCGCAATGACGAGCCGCTCGTCAGCTTCACATTCGACGACGTTCCGGTCAGCGCCCATGCGACCGGAGCCTCCATGATTGAGGCGCATGGCGCGCGTGCGACTTTTTACGTCGCAACGGGACTGCTCGGGACACGCAGCGACTTCTGGACAGTCGTCGGACGCGAGGATGTCGCGGACCTGCATCAGCGCGGACATGAGATCGCGTTGCATTCCCACCTGCATCGGCCGGCGTCGCTATTGGACGCGGACGAATTCGCAGCCGACCTTCAGCGCAATCGCGAGACGCTGAGGGATATCCATCCCGGCATTGCCGCGCGCAACTTCGCCTATCCTTTCGGCCAGTGCACGCTCGCGCGCAAGCATCAGCTCAGCACACTCGTGCGTTCGAGCCGCAGCATCTACGCGGGGGTTAATCGGCGTCTCTTCGATTGGCACTATCTTCGCGCGACGGAACTCTGCGACGCCCGTCTCACCCCTGAGCGGCTCGAAGCCTACCTTGATCTGACCCGGCGCACCCGCGGGTGGCTTGTCTTTTGTCTGCACGATGTCGGCGACAGGCCAAGCGTGCTCGGCTGTTCGGGGCGACTTCTAAACCACGCGTTGGAAGGCGCGGCGCGGCGAGGCATGCGTGTCCTCACGGTCGATTCGGCGCTCGATCTCCTCGAAGGCGCCGGCGCCTCGCAAAGCTTCCACCCCACCCGCCTTTTGCAGGAGTTCGGTCATGGCTGATGCCGAGGAAGTGCTCGCGCGTGTCGAGAAAGTGAAAGTCGGCGGAATCGCGATCGCCCGGCTCGACCTCGACGCCACAGCCGATCTAATGATCCGCTTGGCACAGTCGCCTCGGCGCGGCCAGGGCCCGCTGAACCTCACCTCCGCGAACGGTGAGGTGATTGCGCGCTGCCGCTCGAACGCCGCTTTCGCGAAACTGATCCATAGCGCCGATCTCGTCAGTGCCGACGGGCAGCCGCTCGTTTTCGCGTCAAAACTGTTCGGCCACGCCGCGTTACCGGAACGCGTGGCGACAACCGACCTCTACGATCGCGTCGCCGCGCGTGCGGAACGCACCGGCGCGAGTTTTTATCTGCTCGGCGCCAGTGAGGACGTAAACCGTCGCACCTATGAGATCACGCGGCGAAAATACCCAAATCTGAGGATTGCCGGGCGCTCGCACGGCTACCTCGCCGGTGCTGCACTTGAAGCGAAAATCGACGAGATCAACGCGCTGGGTCCCGACATTCTCTGGCTCGCAATGGGCGTGCCGACCGAGCAGCTTTTCGTCGAGCGTTGGTCGCCACGCCTGTGCAATGTTGGGCTGATCAAGACCGCCGGCGGTCTTTTTGATTTTTATTCCGGCGCGAAACCGCGCGCACCCAAATCCGTGCAGGCACTCGGCCTTGAATGGGCTTACCGCATCCTCATCGAGCCGCGGCGGCTGTTCTGGCGTTACGCCGTCACCAATCCCGTCGCCATCGTGCAGCTTGTCCGCGCCACGGCATGAGCAAGACTGTGACCGAACTTGGCCCCCGCATAGTCCCGGTCACATTCGGGGATTGTGCCGGCTGGCTCCATCCCGCCGCCGGCAAACGCGCTGTCATCCTTTGCGGCGCGCTCAACCACGAAATCCTGCCGCTTTATCAGAGCTGGCATGTGCTCGCAGGAATGATCGCGGAGGCCGGATTGCCGGTGCTGCGCTTCGACTACCATGGAACGGGCGACTCGCTCGGCGACGATCGTGATCCGAGCCGGGTCGAAGCATGGCTGAACTCGATCGAGGCCGCAGCGCGTTTTATTCGCGAAGAGGCCGGCATTGAAACCCTGGACGTGGTCGGCATCCGGCTCGGCGCGACGCTTGCCGCGCTCTCGGCGAAGCGACTCGAGGCCGAGCGGCTCGCGCTGATTGCCCCGGTGCTCTCCGGCCGAACTTATCTCCGGGAGACGAAGGTGCGCTCGAACATGCTCGCCGGCATGTGGCGCCTTGGCGAAGCCGATTCGGCGGGTGGCGACCTCGTCAGCGACGGATTTGTCATCACGCGCGAAACCGCCGCCGATATTTCACGCCTCGCTTTGACGTGTTTCGATGCCGCGCCGCTACGCGAGGCACTGCTTATGCCGGAGCGACAGGATGCCGGAATCGGCAAGCTTGCATGCAGTCTTGAGCGCGCCGGATGCCCGGTGACGCAAAAGATATTCGGCGGCTACGCCACAGCAATGGATTCGGCGACGCTGGCGCACGTTCCTCTCGATGATTGGCGCGAGGTCGTGCGTTTTCTTGCAAAAGATCTCGCGGCCGAGCGGCGAAGTCCGGCGCTGCCGAAATGCGCCGCGCTCCTCTCGGCACGAGCTTTTCGCGAAGAGCGGGTGGTTTTCGGCTCGGCTGATCGTCTTGCCGGCGTGCTGTGCCGGCCCACGACCGGGCGCAGCGCTGCGACGGCCATTTTCGTCAATACCGGTGGCAACCCACATCTCGGCTGGGGCAGGATGAGCGTCGCACATGCGCGCGCGCTTGCCATGCGCGGCGTTGCCTCGCTGCGCATGGACATTGCCGGACTGGGGGACGCGGTTCCGCGCGACGGGGATCCGCGCGCCGCTCTTTATCGCAAGGAGAGCATCGCTGATCTATCGGAAGCACTCGACCTTCTCGAAGCGCGCGGCCTGCAGAATTTCGTGCTTGTCGGACATTGCAGCGGGGCTTGGCTTGCGCTGCAAGGTGCACTCGCCGACGAGCGCGTGAGCAGTCTTTTCGCGGTCAACCTTCCCCGCTTCATCTGGACCGGAAAGGAAAACCTCGAGGCGCTGATGGCACAAGCCTATCGGGCGACCGATTCCTATCTGAAAGAAATCGGATCCGGCATGATCTGGCGGCGCATGCTCAAGGGCGATATCAATTGGCCGCGTATTCCCGGGATCGCCACATCGATCGTTCGCCGCACAGCGACCCGAATCGGCAATAGGGTGTGGCCGATTGCGGCGGGGATTGTCGGGATCGAGACGGAGTCCGCACGCGTCACCAAAATGCTGACGCGGCTTGCCGAGCGCGGCACGCGCGTTCGTCTCGTCTATAGCGACGCCGATCCGGGGCGCGATGAGCTCGCGCGGCATTTCGGTCCCTCGGGCCGGCGATTGCAAATGCCCAATGTAGGTGTGGCGGTTATCGGCAACGCCGACCACGACATCACGTCGCAAGCGGCGCGCGCTCAGTATTTGGAGCTTCTGTTGGAGCATCTCGGGTGCGCGGCATCTGCCCGCCGCATCGGCGCTTCCGACGCTCGGACGGCAGCCGTGGCGGAAGCGGCATAACTCACGTGCCCTCCCGATCCCAAGCGTCGGGCCAGAATATGTCCTTCCACGATGCGAGCTTTTCTTTCACGCGCTTCTGCCTGAACAGAAAGTCTGAAATGAACTGGATATGCAGCGGCGTCGCGGAAAATTCGAAGCGCGGATCGGACACGATCGCCATGAGCTCGTCGACGCTGTCGCTTGCCTTGTGAACGTCCTTCCAAAGCGTGACTGCCGCGCGCTTATCCGCATTGATCGTCGCAATCGATTCGTCCAGCGCCGCAAGCACCGCCTTCTGCAGAAGCGGATTGTTGTCGCGAAAGCGGCGCGAGCCGACCAGCATCATCTGGGTGAAAGAGCCGCCGAACACCTGATGGCTGTCGAGCACGACATGCGCGCCGGGGAGCCGCAGGCCGCGCTCGGTGAACGGCGGCACCGCGACATGCGCGGTGATCGCGGAGCGGCCCATGCCGCCGGCAAGCGTGGCAAGCGCGTCGGGATGGCCCATCGAGACCGTCAGCGGATCAAAGCGCTCGGCATCGCCGAAGATCTTTTCCGCCTCGATCTGCAACATCACCGCGTTGAATGAAACCTTCGCCGCCGGCACTGCGATGCGATCGGCCGGCGTGAAGTCGGCGATCGTCCTCACCGCGCGATTGATCGTGTAGAGCGTCATCGGCACGTTGCTCATCGTACCGAGCGCACGGATTTCGTTGGCTGATCCGCGCGTCTTGTCCCAAACCGTGAGGAGCGGCGGCGGTCCCGCCGTACCGAAATCTGCCGAACCGGAGAGCAGCGCGTCATTGACGGCAGCGGCTGAATTGATGACCTCCGCGATTGCCGCAACGCGTCCCAGACCCATCCGCTCGGCATGCTTGGCGATGAGCCCGCCATTAACCATGACATCGACCGGCAGATACAGAAGCCCACGCTGCTGCACGATGCGAACGGCGCGCGCTGATTGCGCGCGGAGAATGGCGGGCGCGGCGATGAGACTCGCTGCGCCGGCGAGCGCGCGGCGCCGTGACAGAGGGCTCCTCATGATTGCTTCTCCGCTCGCCTGATCACCGGCGCCGCGACGCGCTCGATCACGACATTGACGCAAGCCGGCTTGCCGCTGGCAAGTGCGCGTTCGAGCGCCGGCGTCAACTCTTCCACTTGCTCCACGAACTCACCGTGTCCGCCGAGCGCCTCGACCACCCTCTCATAGCGCGACGGCAGAAGCTCGCAGCCATGCGCCCGCGCGGCGCCATAGGTTCGCAGCTGAATCTGATATTCCGCGTTCCAGGTCGCATCGTTGCCGATGATTGCAACAAAGGGCAGATTGTGGCGCACCGCCGTGTCGAATTCCGCCATATGAAAACCGAACGTGCCATCGCCCATGACCGCGATAACCGGCGCACGAGGCGCGAAGACGCGGGCAGCAAGCACGAACGGAATGGCCGACCCGATCGAACCGCCGACTCCATTGATGAGGCGACGCGGCGTGCTGAGAAGACTCTGCGCCCATTGCCCGATCTCGCCCCCATCCGAGATGAAGACAGCTTCGGGATCACGTGCGAGGAACGGCTGAATGGCGCGGCAGAGATCGATCGGATGAATCTTGCCACCGCGCGGACGCGGCTCGTTCCATTCCCCGGGGCGATAAGCGAGCGCGGCCTTCACATGGCCGAACCATTCGGGGCTACGATCGCTTCCGCTCGCCTTTTCCGCAAGCAATTGCACGGTCGCGCGCGTGTCGGCGATCGCCCCGAGCACAAGCCGCCCACCTTTCTCGCGCCGTACGCGATCGACCATGGCGGGATCTGGATCGACCGCGATGAAGCGGCATTTTGGATCGACAAAGGGCGGGTCGGCAAAGCGCAAGGTGAAATCATGCGCCTTGCCGAGAAGCATGATGAGATCGGCCTCGCGCAACACCTCGGCAAAAGCGCCGAGGCTCGGATCGTTGATGCCGCGCGGGCTTTCCATCACGACCGCCGGCACACGCGTCGTGTCGGCGAGCATCCGCAGCGATGTGCGACTCTCGCGATCGGCCATGGCCGGACCCGCGAGGATGATCGGCCGCTCGGCGCGCCCCAACGAAGCGATGATCGTCTCGGCATCGCGTGCGGCGAGCGGCGTCTGCTGTGGCAAGAAATCTTGCTCACCGGGCGACAGCGTCCGCTCATCTTCCGCCTTCGCCTCAAGGAGATCGAAGGGCAGACTCACATGCACCGGACCTGGCCGTCCCTCGCCCGCGAGACGCACGGCCCGCGCAATGTCGTGGCCAAGCCCCTCCGCGGTCGCCGCCGTCCAAGATGCCTTGCATAAAGGTGCCGCGATCGCCGCCTGCTGCAATTCCTGGAACGCGCCGCGGCCGATCTCGTCCGTAGCAGCATGCCCGGAGAGAAGGACGAGCGGCGATTCCGCCGCCTGCGCGGTCGCGAGCGCGGCGACGGCATTGGTGTGGCCCTGCCCGCCCGTGACGAGGGCGACCCCGGGTTTACCCGAGAGGCGGCCCCAAGCGTCCGCCATGTGGACGGCCGCCGCTTCGTGACGCACGTGAATGAGCCGCAGGCGTGTGCCGATCGCCGCGTCGAAAATCGGCATGATGTGATTGCCGGAGAGCGTGAAGATGTTGGTGATTCCGGCGCGCTCGAGCGTCCGCGCGACGATATCGGCGCCGCGGATCATGGTACGGCGGCCTTATCGGTGCGAAGTACGGGTTCGAGCGGCCTGCGCAAAGCGAAGATCGCCGCGCTCGCGGCAAATGCAATCGCGCTCATCAACGCGAAGAAATGTGCTTTGTCCATGCCGCTCCAAAGGCTGCCGAGCCAGCCGGCGCCGAAATTGCCGACGAAGCTCGTCGCGAGCCAGGCGCCCATCGTCACCGAGAGAAAGCGCGCCGGCGCGACCTGGGAGACGAGCGAAAGACCGATCGGCGAAATATAGAGCTCCCCGATCGTCAGCACGATGAAATAGACGAACAGCCAGAGCCAACTCGCTTTGCCAGCGCCCGCGTACCACGCGGCCGCGACGAGGATCGCATTCGCGAGCCCAAGACCGAGGCAGCCGATCGCCATTTTGGTGACCGTCGAGGGCTCGCGACCTCGTCTGCTTTGACGCGCCCACAACGCCAGCAGCGGCGGCGTGAAAGCAAAGATCATCAGCGGATTGAACGCTTGAAACCATGTTGTCGGGATTTCGTAGTTTGCGAATGCAAGCGTGCGATCGGTGAAATCGTCGGCCCAAAGCGCGATCGTGTTGCCCTGCTGCTCGTAGACGGCCCAGAACAGCGTGACCGGTACGAATAACGTCGCAAGCGCGATCAGCTTGCGTCTTTCACCGGGCGCAAGCGCCGCAACCCTGCCGGTGCGCGGCGGATCGGCGGGCGGCAGATGCGGCGCCGCGGCAATATAAGTGACGAGCCCGATCGTCATGCCGAGGCCTGCGGCAGCGAAACCATAGTGCCAGCCGGCCTCCTCGCCGAGCGTGCCGCAGACAAGCGGCGCCAGGAACGCGCCGAGATTGATGCCGACATAAAAAATCGAGAACGCGCGATCGCGGCGCGGATCGTCCGGCGCGTAGAGATCGCCGACCTGCACGGAAATATTGGGCTTGAACGCGCCGTTGCCGATGATGAGGAACAACAATGCCAGCAAGAGCAGAGTCTCGAATGCCATCATGAAGTGGCCGATCGCCATGATCGCCGCGCCGAGCATGATCGTGCGGCGGCGCCCGAGCAGGCGATCGGCAAGCAGGCCGCCGAAAATCGGCGTGAGATAAACCAGCGCCGTGTAGAGGCCATAAATCTGCGACGAAAACGGCTGGATCTCGAGCGGGCCGAACACCGCTTCCAACGCACGCCGCAGCGCGCCGAGTCCGGCGACATTGTCGGCGCGGCCGTTCAGTAGCAGGTACTTCGTCATGTAGAGGACGAGCAGCGCGCGCATCCCGTAATAGGAGAAGCGCTCCCACATCTCCGTGGCGAAGAGAAACGACAGCCCGCGCGGATGGCCGAGGAAGTCGCGCTCCCCCGCCGCCACGCGGATTCTACTGCTCTGAACGCTAATGTCGCTTGGCCCGCACTTCGACCGGCAAGCTCGCCAACCCGCGCAGCGTATTGTTATAGCGCCGCTTCGGCTCGCCGACGATTTCGATCGACTCGGCGCGCTTTGCCAGCGCGGTGAGGATGAGCTCGCCTTCAAGCCGGGCGACAGACTGGCCGACGCAGCCGTGAATGCCGCTGCCCAGCGCGACATGACCCGCGACGCGACGCTTTATGTCGAACTTGTCCGGTTCTTGCCAGCGCCGCGGATCGCGATTCGCGGCGGCGAGAAAGAGCAACACCTTCTCGCCCTCCCCGATCGACACGCCACCGACATCGACATCGCGCGTGGTCGTGCGGAAGAAGGTCTGTACCGGGGATTCCAGCCGCAGCATTTCCTCGAACGCGTTGCGCGCGATGCTCGGGTCGTCGCGCAAAAGCCGCCATTCGTCGGGGAAGCGGGCGAGGCAGTCCATCACCGCGGCGAGGCCGTTCACCGTCGTGTCGACCCCCGCTGAAAGGAAGGATCGCATCAGCATCGGCGCTTCCTCATGCGTGATATCGCCACGATCGGCTGCGACGAAAATCTCCGCGCCAAGCCCGTCCGGCCGCAGCGACTCGCGCGCACAGAGCTTCATGATCCCGTTGCGCACGCGTTCCGCATCGCTCATCGCTTCTTCGAAGAGATCGTTGCGCGGACCGAACCCGGTGAACACCATGTTGCCGTAAGGCAAGAGATATTCGCGACCCTCGACCGGAATGCCGATCACATCGGGAAAGACTTTGAGCGGATAGACCTCCGCGAGATCCTTGACCGCATCGAAGCGCCCGCGCGCCACCAATGCGTCGACGAGCCGCTCCGCCTCCGCCGCAAACGTCTCGCGTAGCCGCTTCATCGTGCCGGGCGAGAGAATGCGCGCGAGCACTGTGCGCGTTTTAGTGTGATATGGTGGGTCGACTTCGAGAATAATGCTTGGCGGACGCCACGGCTTCTCCTTGGCGAAATCGCTGAGGCCAGCGCCGCGCGAGGAGCAATAGGTCTGCCAATCGTTGAGCGCGCCATGCACCTCGTCATGCCGCGCCATTGCCCAGAGTTTGTAGCGCGGGATCCAGACGATTGGCCCGGCTTCGCGCATCGCCTCATGCGCGGGATAGGGGTTATCGAAGAATGCGCGGCTGAACGGATCGAAATCGAATGTCGGCACATCCTGCGTGCGGCTCGCGGCGGCGGCTTGCGGCATGTTCCCACCCTGGTGCTGTGTTTGGCGGAAGATTCGCACGCCGGGTGGTGGAGTCAACGTGCGTCGTTCCCGACGCTCCGCAGGAGCGAGCGGGAAATCCAGTCTTACCGGGATGCGCTGTCCTGGATTTCCGCTTTCGCGGGAAATGACAGTCTCAATGGTTCGTACGCTGCCCCGGCAGGATGCCCATGCCCTTGGCAATGATCGTCAGCATCACCTCGTCGGCACCGCCGCCGATCGAGCTCAGCCGTCCGTCGCGATACATGCGCGAAATTTCGCTCTCGTTCATGAACCCCATGCCGCCCCAATATTGCAGGCAGGAATCGTTGACTTCGCGGATCAGCCGGCCGGCGGTCAGTTTCGCCATCGAGGCAAGCTGCGTCATATCCTGCCCGTTCATGTAATCCTGCACGGCGCGATATACGAGCGAGCGCAGAAGCTCGATCTTCGTCTGCAGCTCGGCGAATTTGAAGTGCACGACCTGATTGTCGATGATCGGCCTGCCGAACGCCATGCGCCCGGCGGTATAGTCGATCGTCATCTGGATCGCTCGTTCCATGCCGATGAGATGGCCGGCCGCCGCCCAGATGCGCTCCTCCTGGAACTGCTGCATCTGATAGATGAAGCCCATTCCCTCTTCGCCGATGCGGTAGCGTTGCGGCACGCGCACGTCGTCGAAATAGATTTGCGCGGTATCGGAGGCGCGCATGCCGAGCTTGTCGAGCTTGCGTGCAATCTCCACGCCCTTCCTCTTCATCGGCAGGCAAATCAGCGATTTGTTGCGATGGACCGGGCCGTCGCTGGTATTGGCGAGCAGGCACATCCAATCGGCCTGCGTGCCGTTCGTCGTCCACATCTTGCCGCCATTGATGACGTAATCGCCGCCGTCCTTGCGCGCCATGGTCTTGATCGAAGCAACGTCGGAGCCGGCGCCCGCTTCCGAGACGCCGAGGCAGGCGACATAATCGCCTGAGATCGACGGGCGCAGAAATTCTTCGCGCAGTTCGTCCGAGCCGTAGCGCGTCAAAGCCGGTGTCGCCATGTCCGTCTGCACGCCGATACCCATCGCGACGCCGGCGCATTTATTGCCGCCAAGCGCCTCGCAGAACGCGACTTCGTAGGAATAATCGAGACCGAGGCCGCCGAATCTTTCGGGTTTATTGATACCGAGAAAGCCCTGTTCACCCATTTTCTTGAAGACCTCGTGCGCCGGAAAAATGCCGGCAGATTCCCACTCCTCCGCATGCGGATTGATCTCCGCTTCGATGAACTTCATCACCGAGCGCATGAGCTCGCGGTGCTGTTCCGTGTAGATCATGGGTCTGTCCTTGCCGCGAGTTCGATCGCGAGCTTCTGATCGACGGGTATGGGAAAGTCGAGCAGCATCTGCGCGAAGCCCTTGCCTTGCGGATCGTTACGCAAGGACGCGATGCCACCGCCGCCGAGCACATCATGCAGTACGAAGTTTATTGCGCGGATGCCCGGGAGATCGAAGCGCTCGACGTCACCTTGGAGATGGTGGGCGAAATAGTTCGCGACAGCGTTGGGTGTCAGAGCAGCGCGGATGATCGGAAGGTATTCCGGCTTGCGCGCGATCACGCCGACATTGGAATTATTCCCCTTGTCGCCGCTGCGTGCCCAGGCGAGCGCGATAAGGGGGACGGTAAGGGAGGCTGCCGCAACAACTCCCTCATCCTGAGGAGATTGCGAAGCACCGTTCTCCTCACCCTGAGGAGCGTGCGCAGCACGCGTCTCGAAGGGTGCGTCGCTAGCGCGTGCAGCTGCCGCACCCTTCGAGACGGCGCTCGCAAAGTCGGGTGTTCCCGACTTTGCGATTAAAGAATTTGCCCCCTCAGCATGAGGGAGTGGCACCCCATCCATCTCGATCGTGATCGGCACTTCATCCTTCGGCACCAGGCACGAAAACAGCCGCACGACCGGCGACACCTTGGCGCGATTGCCGCCCATGCCGGTAATGCCCGGCGACATCGACGTGCCGGAGGAGGTGAGTTCGCGCACCATCAGCTCGAGCGGCTTCGGCTCCGCATGTTTCCCGGCGAGTTTCAGCACGACCTCGCGCGAGCCCCGCGCGCGCGAATGCGGGCCGTAGGATGCCTCGGCGCCGAGCACCTCGACGCTGGTCTCGGCGTACGGCGCGGCGTTCGTCGCCTTCAGAATCGTGCCGCAGCGGCGAATCACCGCGTCGGCGACCTTCTCGGCCTTGCGCGCCGCATCGATGCCGCCGATCGTCAGATACGCGCCAACGCGATAGCCGTCTTGGTGCGTCGCGCTTACTTTATATGTCTCGGGCGGCGGCAAGCCCTTGGCGTTCGCGACACGCACGCGGTCGCTGCCGATTTCATCGATACGCACGTTCGAGAAATCGCAGGTGACATCCGGCAGGATGTAGGCACGCGGGTCGCCGATCTCGTACAGCATCTGCTCGGCAACCGTTGCGAAGTTCACAAGCCCGCCCGTGTCCTCCGGTTTCGACAAGACAAAGCTGCCGTCCGGCGAAATATCGGCAATGGGATAACCAATGTCGGCCCAATCGCCTGTCTTCTCCCAATCCGTATGCAGGCCGCCGGTCGCCTGCGCGCCGCACTCAAGGATGTGGCCAGCGAGCGAGCCGGCGGCGAGACGATCGTAATCGTCTACGCGCCAGCCGAACGCGTGCATGCAGGCGCCGAGCGTCACCGCGCTATCGACGCAGCGGCCGGTGATAACGATGTTGGCACCTTGATCGAGCGCGGCCGCGATCGGCCCGGCCCCGAGATAAGCGTTCATGCTCCACAGATTTGCCGGCATCTCTGCGCCGGAAAACATTTCGCGTGTGCGAGCGTTGCGGAACTCATCCGCCCGGTCCAAAAGATCATCGCCGAGCACGATGGCGATTTTCATCTTGATGCCGGCTTCGGCGAGTTTCGCCTCAAGGGCACTGGCGCAGGAACGCGGATTGACCCCGCCGGCATTAGAGATGATTCTTATTCTGCGCTCGCTGATCGCCCGCGCATGCCGCGCGATCGTGCCGACGAAATCCGTGGCATACCCGGCGGACGCATCCTTCGCGCGCGCGCGCGCCATGATCGACATCGTGATCTCGGCGAGATAATCGAAGACGATGTAGTCGAGATTGTCGGCGCGCAAGAGCTGCGGCACGGCGATGGACGAATCGCCCCAGAAGCCGGAAGCGCCGGCGACGCGGATCGCCTCGCGCTTCACGCGGCGCTCTCCATCTTCACAATGACCAGGGGATCGCGTGTCGCAACCTGCGCACCCGGCTGCACGGCGACCTGCTCGACTACGCCATCGGCGGGGGCGACGATCTCGTGCTGCATTTTCATCGCCTCCAGGATCGCCACGATCTCGCCGCGCACCACCCGCGCGCCCTCGGCGACGCGGACGGCGATAACAGACCCGTTCATCGGGGCGCGCAAGATGCCGTCGGCGGCTGCGTCAGCCGCGGCGGCGAGAGCGAAGGTGCGGTCCTCGATCTTTATGATGCGACGGCCGAGGTCGAGGTGGAGGGTTTCGTCTACGCGCGCGAAGCGGAGGCTGCGGACGGACCCGTGCATTTCGTAGCGCAGGCGATCTGAAGTTTTCTCAAGAATGCGCAACCGCGCGCTTTCGCCATCGCCCGTGACATTCCAGAACGCGCCATCGCGCGCGCTATGCAGATTCTTCTCCGTCTCGCCGATCTGCAGTTTCAGCGGATGCTGCAACCAATGCGAGGAGTGCCAGCCCCGCCCCGCATCTTCGCTGAAGAGCACCGCAGCGGTTGCCAATGTTTCAAAATCCGGCGGCTCCGCCGGCCCGAGTTTCATATGCCTGTCGATAAATTCGGTCGTCACGTCGCCTTGGATGAACGCATCGGCCTCAAGCACGTCGATCAGAAATTCCTTGTTCGTCGTGACGCCGAGCAGCACCGTGTCTTGAAGCGCGGCCACCAAGCGCCGCCGCGCCTCTTTGCGATCGGCACCGTGCGCGACGATCTTCGCCAGCATCGGATCGTAGAACGGTGGGACCATCCCGTTGCGGTCGAGGCCATGATCGACGCGGATACCATCTCCTTCTGCCGGCTCGAACAGATGAATTGCCCCGGTCTGCGGCAGAAACTTTTTGCGCGGATCTTCGGCGTATAGCCGCACTTCGATCGCGTGGCCGTCTAGCCGCACATCGTCCTGGGCGAGCGGCAGAGGTTTGCCTTCAGCGACATCGAATTGCAGTGCGACGAGATCGAGGCCGGTCACGAGCTCGGTCACCGGATGCTCGACTTGCAGACGCGTGTTCATTTCGAGGAAATAGAATTCGCCGCGGCGGTCCAGCATGAACTCGACCGTGCCGGCGCCGAGATAGCCGATCGCCTTTGCCGCCTTCACCGCCGCCGCGCCCATGTGCGCCCGCAGCGCCGCGTTGACCGCAGGCGATGGCGCTTCCTCCACCACCTTCTGGTGGCGGCGCTGCACCGAGCAATCGCGCTCACCGAGATGGATCACGTTGCCGTGCGCGTCGCCGAACACTTGAATCTCGACGTGCCGCGCATCGACGATGGCGCGCTCCAGAAGCAGGCGGTCGTCCCCGAACGCGTTCTTCGCTTCCGGACGCGCCGTGCGCAAAGCGGCCGTGAGCGCGCCGGCTTCCTGCACGAGCCGCATGCCGCGCCCTCCGCCGCCCGCCGCGGCTTTCACCATCACAGGGAAGCCGAGGCGCGCGGCTTCCTGCGTGAGCCGCGCGTCGGATTGATCCTCGTCCTGGTAGCCCGGCACGCACGGCACGCCGGCGGCGATCATGCGGCGTTTCGCTTCCGCTTTGTCGCCCATGACGCGAATGGCTTCCGCCGATGGGCCGATGAAGATCAACCCGGCATCGGCACACGCTTGCGCGAACGCGGCATTCTCGGAGAGAAATCCGTAACCCGGATGAATGGCGTCGGCCTCGCTCTTGTTTGCGGCTGCGATGAGCTTCTCGATCGAGAGATAAGATTGCGCCGCCGCAGCCGGTCCGATGGTCACCGCCTCATGCGCTAAGCGCACATGCAACGCATCGGCATCCGCTTCGCTGAACACCGCAACCGTGCGATAGCCTTTGGCGTGCGCGGAGCGGATGATGCGGCAGGCAATCTCGCCGCGATTGGCAATGAGCACTTTGCGAAAGCGGCTCGCCATCAGGATTTTTCCACCCAACGCGCCGGGCGCTTTTCCAGGAATGCGGCGAGCCCTTCGCGTCCCTCTTCGCCGCGCAGCGAAGCGCTGAACGCGGTGGCGGACTCGTCGACCAAGTCTTCCGGCCGGCGGCCGACCGTGGCAAGCAGCAGGCGCTTTGTCGTCGCATTCGCACCCGGTGCGCAGCGGCCGACATTCTCGAAAATCGCATTCAACGCCGCTTGCAGATCATCGTCGCGCGGACAGAAATGATCGACCAGGCCGATCGCAACAGCCTCCTGCGCGTCGAAGCGCGCGCCGGTGAGCGCCAGCCGCCGCGCATGTTTGAGACCAACGCGCGCGACCACATAAGGCGCAATCTGCGCCGGCGGAATGCCGAGGCCCGTCTCGGACAAAGCAAAGTGCGCGCGCGGCGTCGCCAGCACGATATCGGCGCAGCAGGCAAGACCCAAGCCGCCGCCGAAAGCGGGCCCGTCGATGACGGCGACGACAAGCATCGGATGCGAATTGACCCGTGCGTATAACTCGCCGCCACGCCGGTTGGCGGTAAACAGCGGATCGGTCTCGTCGAGCTTGAGATCGGCTTTCAATCGCTCGATCGTACCTTTGAGATTGGCGCCGGCGCAGAAGGCGCCATTGGCGCCCTGCAACAGCAGCACGCGAATGCTGCGATCGTTCGCCGTCGTCTTCAGAATCGCGAAGAGATCGGCGACCAGCTCGTCCGTCATCGCATTGCGTGTCGCCGGATCATCGATCGTGGCGATCAAGCGAAAGCCGCGGCGCTCGAGACGGACCACCTTCGTTGCCGGCAATTCTGCCATCACATCCTCGCTACGCCGAACGTGTTCGGGTGCAGAACGCGGCGCTCGCCGTCCATCGCCGTGGCAAGGCAGAATGACAGCACGCGCCGGGTATCGCGCGGATCGATCAGCCCGTCGTCCCAGAGCCGCGCCGTCGCGAACAACGCCGTCGATTCACAATCGTAGCTCTGCACCACTCTTTGCGAGATCGCATCAAGCTTGGCGCGATCCGGCGTCTCGCCGCGCACGCGCGCGCCCTCCTCCGCAACGATCGTCAGCACACGCGCAGCCTGCTCTCCACCCATCACCGAGATACGATTGTTAGGCCAGGAGAAGACGAAGCGCGGGCTGAACGCGCGCCCGCACATACCGTAATGGCCGGCGCCGAACGAGCCGCCGATCTGCAGCGTGATCTTCGGCACAGTCGCGTTCGTCACCGCCTGGATCATCTTCGATCCGTGCTTGACGATGCCGGAGGCCTCCGCCTCGATGCCAACCATGTAACCCGTCGTGTTCTGCAAAAACACGAGCGGCGTACCGGATTGGCAGCAGAGCTGGATGAATTGCGCCGCCTTGGTCGAGCCGTTGGAATCGATCGGGCCGTTATTGCCGAGAATGCCGACGCTCTGACCTTGGATCGCCGCGTGGCCGCACACGGTCTGCGCGCCATAGAGCGGCTTGAAATCGAGGAAATCGGAATCATCGACAATGCGCGCGATGACTTCGCGCACCTCATAGGGTTTGCGGTAATCCGGCGGCACAATGCCGAGCAGCTCTTCCGCGTCATAGCGCGGCGGCTTGTAGGCCCGCGGCGGCCGCGGCGGCAGATTGTCGTTCCACGATAGTTTTGCGATGATCTCGCGCCCGATGCGCAGCGCGTCGGCATCATCCTCGGCGAGATATTCGCCAAGGCCGGTCGTCACCGCATGCATCTCCGCGCCGCCGAGCGCCTCTTCCTGCGCGATCTCGCCTGTCGCGGCCTTCAACAGCGGCGGACCGGCAAGAAAGACTTTCGAGCGCTTGCGCACGAGGACGATATAATCGGCAAGTCCGGTCTGGTACGCGCCGCCGGCGGTCGAAGAGCCGTGCACGATCGAAATCACTGGAATGCCGGCTGCGGACATCTTTGCCATGTTTGCGAAACTGCCGCCGCCCTTCACGAACATTTCGGCTTGCAGGAACAGATTGGCGCCGGCACTTTCGACGAGCGAAACATAAGGCAGCTTGTTCTCAAGCGCGATATTCTGCACGCGCAACGCTTTCTCTACGCCCATCGGATGCGAGGCGCCGCCCTTGATGCCGGAATCGTTGGCGGTGACGACACAGCGTACGCTCGAGATGAAGCCGATGCCCCCGATCGAGCCGCCGCCGTACACATTGTCGGTGCCGTCATCCTCGTTCATGCCGAGGCCGCAGAGCGTCGATAGTTCGAGATAAGGTGCGTCGCGATCGAGCACGAGACTGACGCGTTCGCGCGGCAGCAATTGTCCGCGCGAGCGAAACTTCTTCTCGGCGCGGTTCGAGGTCTCGCGCACCTTGGCTTCGAGCGCACGAAACTCATCGATCAGCGCGAGATGGGCGGCGCGATTGGCGCGAAACGTTTCGCTCTCTTTCACGATGGCAGATTGAAGAACAGGCATGAACGCTGGTCGTAGGTCTCGTCGCCGCGGAGCCGGCATCATCGTTGACTTGCAATCCGTTCTCAAGTTCAAACTCGTGTCGACAGTCTCGTTTCAGGATTGCGCGTGACGATCGCCCTTCCGAATTCGCTGAACGCCCGGCCGAGCCCCTTCTACGGGCAGGAGCATGCGGCTTTTCGTGAAACCGTGCGTCGTTTCGTGGCGAAGGAGATCGAGCCCTTCGCCGCCGAATGGGACGAAGCGGGCGAATTTCCGCGCGAACTCTATCGCAAAGCCGCCGGCATTGGGTTGCTCCAAATCGGTTTCCCGGAGGAGTACGGCGGCATCCCCTGCGATCGCTTCATGCGGCTTGTCGCTTCCCAGGAACTGGCGCGCTGCGGCGCCGGCGGCATCTGTGCGTCTTTGATGTCGCACACGATCGGCGCGCCGCCAATCGCCCGGCGCGGCGCGGCGGCGTTAAAGCAGCGCGTGCTGCCGCAGATTTTGTCGGGCGAGAAGATTTCCGCGCTGGCGATAACAGAGCCCGGCGGCGGCTCCGACGTCGCACGATTGCAAACGACGGCGCGCCGCGAGGGCGAACAATATGTGGTGAACGGGCAGAAGACGTTCATCACGTCCGGCATGCGCGCGGATTATTGCACGGTCGCGGTGCGCACCGGCGGCCCCGCCGCGAGCGGCGTCAGTTTACTTTTCATAGAACGCGACACGCCGGGTTTCTCGCGCACGCCGTTGAAGAAAATGGGTTGGTGGGCCTCCGACACTGCGACACTTTATTTCGAGGAGTGCCGGGTCCCCGTGGAAAACCTGATCGGCGAGGAAGGCGCAGGCTTCAAGACGATCATGCTCAATTTCAACGACGAGCGTCTCGGGATGGCATCGTCCTGCACGGCGTTTTCGCGCGTCTGCCTCGATGAGGCGATCGCCTACGCGCGCGAACGCCGGACGTTCGGGAAAGCGCTCAGCGAACATCAGGTGATCCGCCACAAGCTCGTCGACATGGCCCAGCGTGTCGAGGCGACACAGGCTTTTCTGGAAATGCTGACCTGGCGCGTCGAGCAAGGCGAGAACCCGGTCGCGGAAATCTGCATGCTGAAGAACCAGGCGACGCAGACGATGGCCTTCTGCGCCTCCGAAGCCGTGCAGATTTTTGGCGGTGCCGGCTACATGCGCGGGTCCAAAGTGGAGCGCATCTATCGCGAGGTGAAGGTCAATGCGATCGGCGGCGGCACGGAGGAGATCATGAAGGATTTGGCCAGCCGGCAGATGCGGCTGTGATCATTCTCTACCATTGCATCAACGCCCGCTCGTTTCGCGTGCTGTGGACGTTGGAGGAGATGGGCCTGCCTTATGAATTGAAGATTCTGCCCTTTCCCCCACGCGTTCATGCGCGCGAATATCTCGAGATCAATCCGCTCGGCACGATCCCGCTGATGCTCGACGGCGACACACGGATGACCGAATCGGCGGCGATCTGCCAGTATCTCGCGACGCGCTACGGGCCGAGCCCACTCGCCGTTCAGCCGGACGAGCCGGCATACGGGGCCTTTCTGAATTTCCTGCATTTCGGCGAGGCGACGCTGACATTTCCCGAAGCGGTCGTGTTGCGGTATTCGCGCATCGAGCCTGAAGCACGCCGTCAGCCGCAAGTCGTGGAGGATTATGCGCGGTTCTTTTATGGGCGGCTGCGTATGGTGGAAGCGACCCTCTCAAGGTCGAACTACCTGTGCGCCGGCAGATTTGCCGCCGCCGACATCTCCGTCGGCTACGCGCTGCTGCTCTCGCATTACAACGGCTTGAGCGAGAAGCTGCCCGATGCGGTGCGCGCCTATTGGGAACGGCTGAAAGCGCGCGAGGGCTTTCAGCGCGCCAATGCTGCGCAGAGGCGCGCAGCGGAAGCAGCCGGACTAAGCGCGGATTTTTGAGGGCGCGCCCTCTCCCTTTGCGGGAGAAGCGACTGTCTTGTTGGTCAAGCGTTTTGTGGCTGCCATGGTCGTTTGTCCCGCAATATGGCGTTGAGGATGGTCAAGAGTTTGCGAGCGATTGCGATGAGCGCGACCTTCTTGGGTT
>JAXDNJ010000009.1:0-26375 GCA_034669505.1 Methylobacteriaceae bacterium | reverse complement strand
GGTGCCGACTGCGAAGACAAGCGCGATCATGATCCCGGCCCGTCCGCCGAGCATCGCGCCGACAACGAGGAACAGGGCGGTCATCGCCGCGAGCAGCACGGCGGTGCGCATGAATTGCATGACAGTGCCTCCCGCAGGCGCGCTGGTAGCGCGTAGAATGCCCATATAGGTGGGATTACGATCGCGACGATCGCAAGGCCCACGGGTCACCCCGATGAAAGAAAAAGAGACTCCCGATCCGGGCGCGGCCGGAAAACCTGCCGGGCAACGCAAACTTACGCCCGCGGCCGAGCGGGCGCTCGGAGAAGCCGCTGAGCGGCGGAAGGCGCGGGACCAGGCCCGGCCGCCCAAGGAAATTGACGGGCGGAGTGGGCCCGACCCAACTCGCTACGGCGATTGGGAAGTAAAGGGTATTGCGAGTGACTTTTGACGGGCGGCGTCCTCGCGGCGGCTCCGTTAAGCTTACCTATAAGTAAAAATATGCCGCCCGATCAGTTCCACTAATCTTCGGGGCAAGCGTCCTGGAGCTGAAAACACGTGCGTACCAAGCTACTGCCAACGAATGTCCTCGACACGGTCAAGCGCACGCGGCTGGTTTACCAGGTGGGTCGTAAAGCGCGATTTGCGCTCGGGTCCTACATGGGCGCGCGCCACGTCCCAGCCCTGGCCAGCAGGGCCCATTACAACGATTTCATGCTGTCCTCTACATCAGCCGACCACGTCGCCAGCTATCGACGTGGCGCGGTGGAGTTCGTGGGCATCCTCAGCCGCTCCTTGCGCGAAGCGGGTCGGGAGTGGGGAGATATCGCATCGTGTCTCGAGATCGGCTGCGGCTATGGGCGCATCGTTCGAGAGTTACGCCGCAAAATCCCGCCCTCTGCTATTTCCGTCTGCGATGTTATCGATGAGGGTGCACGCTTCGCCGCAGCTGAATTCGGAGTTCGGCGCGTTCCGATCGTGGAAGCAATGGGTCCTGAATACGACGGCTCGTTTGATCTGATCTATCTCTTATCTGTCTATACGCACCTCCCCAGGCACATGATCGAAAGCAATCTCGCCCGCGTGAGTGCGCTTCTGAAGCCGAATGGCTTGCTGGTCTTCTCGACCCATGGCAAACTTTCGGCTGAAATGGCCGAAATTTACGAACAGTACTGGCTGGATAAGGAGAAGCTGAACGCCGAACTCGAGCAGACCGGCTTCTTCTATGAGCGCTATCCCTACTATTACGCCGAGTACGGTTTGACCTGGATCGTCGCTGACGAGGTCAGAAAGATGGTTGCGAACGCTGCGCCCCCGCTCGATTTCATTGCGCACCATCCGCTTGCCGTCGATGCTCACCAGGACGTGTTTGTGCACCGACGCGCCTGAAGCGCCCGATACAGAACGATCTATTGGCGCACCGGCTCCTGGACCGCCGCCTCGGGCGGCGCGACCGGCTTCGGCTTGCGCGGCTGCTTCGGCTTGGCTTCCTCCACTCCCGTCAACCGCGTGCCAAGTGCGATCGCGCGAGCTTCGGTGAAGCGCAGGGCGCAAAAGCCGTGCACGTCTTCCCCCGTGTAGGTGCGGCACTTCTCCTCACGTTGGGAGGAAAAGCCCGCCTGCTCACTCGCCAGTGCTTTGATCTCCTGCTTGTCCTTTGTGCCGGCCAGGAGCGCACGGAAATCGGCCCGCATGGTGCTTTCGGCATGGGCGCGCTCACGCTCGAATTCCTTTGTTCGCTCCGGGCCGAATTCGGATGGGCGCGGTCCCCAAAGACCGGCGGGATCGACCTGGCAATCGGCCGCCTTGAACTCGCAGGTCTTGCCGCCGTTCGAGGCGAGCACGGCGCCGTCGAGCACATCGAAAGAGAACGGGCAGATATCGAGCGCAAGCTTGTACCGCGACAGACCAGCAGGCTTGCCTTCGGAGGTGAGCACGAGAGGCGTGCCAGACACTTCCACACGGCAATGTTCGTTCGGCTTCGAAATCTGGTCGCCGGTCAACGCGAGTTTCTGCACGCGCAGATTCTTGCCGGCGCGCTCGATGACGAGACTGCCCGTCGAACCATTGCGCAGGAGCGTCCGCCCGACGATCGCATCCTCCGAGGGGGTGCGCAGAATGGGCGGTTTCGGCTTTTCTCTCGGTGCTTCCACCGGCGGCGCGACGACCGTACCCGCCGGCGCCGGCTGGCCAATCCCGCCGGGGAGTTGCAATTGCGCCAAGCCCGGAGCAGCAGAAAGGCTACTCACAAGGAAAATCGCGAGTAGCCGTAACAGGCGCTGCCAGCCGAAATTGGTAATGCGGGTCACCGCGGCAATGTAGAACGCGCTGCCGTCCGAGGCAAAAGCACGTCCGGGCAACTTTGGCCACAAACGCCGATCCTAGTGCGGCGCGGAGGGGGAACCATGGCTCAAACTGCATCCGCGATCCGGTTTTCTAACCCGCAGGAGCTGGCGCCGCCGCCGGGCTATTCCAACATAGTTGAAGTCTCCGGCAGCCGAATCATCTTCATCGCCGGACAGACCGCCCTCGATGCCGGCGGCAAGGTCGTCGGCAAGGGGAATTTCGAAGCGCAAGCCGATCAGGTGTTCCGGAATATTTCCACGGCACTCGCCTCCATCGGCTGCACGGCGCGCAACCTCGTCAAACTGACCGTTTTCGTGCGCAACATGGACGAACTCGCCGCCTATCGCCGCGCGCGCAACCGGTTCTTTGCGACGACCACGCCGCCGGCCGCGCCGGCAATCACGCTCGTCGAAGTCTCGCGCCTGTTCGCCGACGATTTTCTCATTGAGATCGAGGCCGTTGCTGCGGCGGGTCCCGCAGATGAATGACGTCGTCGCGCGACTCCAACGCCGCTGGTCCGATGCCTTCGCGCGTGCCGATATTGACGCGCTTGCCTCACTCTATACCAACAATGCGCTCTTCTTCGGCTCGAAACCCGACCTCTATGTCGGACAAAGTGGCGTGCGGGGCTATTTCGAAACACTTGCCAAAGGCTATGAAGCCGCCGCCTTCGCCGACAGTCATTGCATCGAACTCGCTCCCGACCTGATTGCCTCCGCCGGCTTTGTCAGGTTCACCGGCGAACGCGATGGCGAGCGCTTTTCGATGCTCTACCGGATGAGCTGGACACTGATGCGAACCGGCGACGATTGGAAGATCGCGAGCCACCACGCCTCGCCCAGAAGCCGAGCCTGAACACCGTGTCCGCCTGAGGCTGACACGATCCCGACATGTTCGGGGTCTGACCTGTGCGCGGCGTCACAGCCACATAGTGTCACAAAAAGCAAAACTCTGCGTGAGGCCCTTGCGGGCGAGCGCCAACCGACTCTAACATCGCGATCATGATCGAGAAGGTCATATCCATCCGGAATGCACGGCCGGCCGACGCGGAGGCGATCGCCGAGGTGCACGACGCCGCGTGGCGCGACGCCTACCGTGGCATCATCCCCGGCCGCGAACTCGAACGGATGATTGCCCGGCGCGGTCCGCGCTGGTGGCAGGCGGCGATCAGCCGCGGTTCCCGCCTCGTCGTTCTGGATTTCGGCGGCCGAATCGCCGGCTATGCCAGCTACGGCCGCAACCGCGTGCCCGCCATGCCCTATTCGGGCGAGATTTTCGAGCTCTACCTCGCGCCGGAATTCCAGGGCCTTGGCATGGGTCGCCGGCTGTTCGAGGCGGCGCGCCGCGACCTCAACGAACACGGCTATGTCTCGACTTTGGTCTGGGCGCTTGCCGACAACGAGCGCGCCCTCGACTTTTACACCCGGCTCGGCGGCAAGATCATCCGGCGCGCCGAGGAGCGCTTCGGGGACGAGACGCGCGGACGCGTCGCCTTCGGGTTCGCGACCGCAACGGCGCGCTGAATGCGCCTCTGTTCGAGCTAGCCGCGCATGAACCTCGATGCGATTGCCATCGGCAACGACGCGCCGAACGAGGTCAACGTCATCATTGAAGTGCCGATCGGCGGCGAGCCTATCAAATACGAGATGGACAAAGCGGCGGGAACGCTGGTCGTGGACCGCTTCCTCTATACGCCGATGCGCTATCCCGGGAATTACGGCTTCATCCCGCATACGCTGTCCGAGGACGGGGATCCCTGCGACGTGCTCGTCGCCAATACGAGGCCGATCATCGCCGGCGCGGTGATTGCGGTGCGGCCGGTCGGCGTCCTGCTCATGCAGGATGAGGCGGGCGGGGACGAGAAGATCGTCGCGGTGCCGGCGAGTCGGCTCACCAGGCGCTACGACAAGGTCACCAACTACACCGACATGCCTGAGATCACGCTGAAGCAGATCGAGCATTTCTTCGCCCACTACAAAGATCTCGAACCCGGCAAATGGGTGAAGTTCTCCGGCTGGGCGGACGCGGTCGAAGCCCGCCGGCTGATCGACGAGGCGATCGCGCGGGCGAAGCAGGGCTAGGCCGGACCGTCATTCCCGGCGCGCGAAAAGCGCGGCTGGCGATCAGCCGAAGCTTTGTTGTCTCCAGGTGCCCGCTTTCGCGGGGAATAGCCATCGCCAATTGGCATCCTCTTTGCTCCATCTCCGCTCACATTCTGGGCAGGAGAAGAGTATGAAGCGGGAAGCGCTGACGGAAAAAATTCTCGACATCAAGCGCGAGAAAGGATGGACCTGGAAGCACATTACCGGCGAGATCGGTGGCATGTCCGAGGTGCTCGTCGTCGGCGCGTTGCTCGGCCAGATGACGCTTATGAAGCCGCTGGCAAAGAAGGCTGCCGAACTTTTCGGCCTCTCCGAGAGCGAAGAGCGCATGCTCAACGAGGTGCCGATGCGCGGCATCCCGATGCCGCCGACCGACCCGCTGATCTACCGCTTCTACGAGCTTGTGATGGTCAACGGCCCGGCGTGGAAGGCGCTGATCGAGGAAGAGTTCGGCGACGGCATCATGTCGGCGATCGATTTCGATCTGCAGATGGAGCGGCTGGCCAATCCGAAGGGCGATCGCGTAAAATTCACGATGTCGGGCAAGTTCCTGCCGTACAAGTATTACGGGAGCGAGCAGGGCCTGCCCGAATACGGATTCAAGGAGGCCTGACGCGATCACGCCTCCGTCCGCCGCAACAGGTAATCGAGACCGCCGGCGCGGTACCAGCGATAGCCGTAGCCCTCGATCACGAGCTTATGTTTGCCGTTTTCCTGCGCCTCGCTGTGATCGTCCGACAATAAGTTGATCAGCACACGCCCGCCCTCGCCTTCCAGGCCAACGTCGAAGGTGATCTCGCGCGCCTCGGCGTCGAGATTGTGCAGGATGACAACGGAATTGTTGCGCCAGTCGTAGCGCATGGCGAGGATCGCGGGATCGCGTAGGCGCAGAATCTCGTAGTCGCCCCAGCCGATCTCAGGCACTTCCTTGCGCATGCGGATGATGCGCTCGGTCCAGTTCAACATGGAATCCTGATAGCGGCGCTGGATCGCGGCGTTAACGTGCTCGTAGCCGTAAGGTCCGCCCGATAGGACCGGCAGGATCGGCTTGCCGCTTTTGGTGAAGCCGCCATGCGGCTCGTTCGACCATTGCATCGGCGTGCGGGCGCAGTTGCGCTCCGGCAGCTTCAGGTCATCGCCCATGCCGAGCTCGTCGCCATAGCGGATGACCGGCGTGCCGGGGAGCGTGAACATGAGACTATAGGCAAGTTCGATGCGGCGCCGGTCGCCGGCGAGCATGGGCGCCAGCCGGCGCCTTATGCCGCGCTCGTAAAGCTGCATATCGGGGTCGGGCCCAAACGCATCGAAAACGGCCTGGCGTTCTTTGCCCGAAAGCCGGCCGAGATCGAGTTCGTCATGATTGCGCAGGAACAATCCCCATTGCGCGGTGGCGGGCCGCGGCTTCGTCGCCTTGAGGGCTTTGACCAGCGGACGCGTGTCGGCGGAAGCGAGCGCGTAGAAGAGATTCTGGTTGACCTGGAAATTGAACATCATGTGCATGCGTTCGCCGTCATCCCCGAAATACTGCATGTCGGTGTCGGGCGGGACGTTGGCCTCGGCGAGGATGATCGAGTCGCCTTCGCGCCACTGCAGGAACTCGCGGAAGGTGCGCAGCATGTCGTATTGTTCGCGCGGCTTCTTGATGCCGGCGCCCTTGGTGCCGATGACGAACGGCACGGCGTCCATGCGGAACCCCGAGACGCCGAGCTGAATCCAAAAGCCCATGATTTTCAGGATTTCCGCCTGAACCAGCGGATTCGAGGTGTTGAGGTCTGGCTGGAAATCGTAGAAGCGGTGGAAGTAATATTGCCGCGCGACCGAGTCATAAGTCCACGTCGATTTCTGCACGCCCGGAAACACCATGCCTTCGTTGGCATTCGGCGGCTTCTTCTTCGACCAGACGTACCAATCGCGATATTTCGAGTTTGGGTCCTTGCGCGCCTCTTTGAACCAGGGGTGCTCGTTCGATGTGTGGTTGACGACGAGATCGATGATGACGCGGATGCCGCGCTGCTTGGCGCCATGCGCAAACTCGACGAAATCGCCGAGCGTGCCGTAGCGCGCATCGACGTTGTAATAATCGGCGACATCATAGCCGTCGTCGCGATTGGGCGAGGTCTGGAACGGCATAGGCCACATCGCGGTGACGCCGAGGCCGTGCAGATAATCGAGCCGGCGCATCAGGCCCTGGAAATCGCCGATGCCGTCGCCGTTGGCGTCCATGTAGGTGCCGACGGAGAGGCAATAGATGATGGCGTTCTTGTACCAGAGGTCGTTGATCATAATCGCGTCCGCCAGCCCGCTCGGCGCATTGTCATTCCCGCGCAGGCGGGAATCCAGTACTTTGTTGGTTCGCGGGCCACCAATCGTGGCGCGCGCCGGACATCAAAGGGCAAGAACGACACCCTCGTCACTTCGCAACGCAAGGTCGCCGCCGACAGGCTCGCCCTCTCGGTCGAGATGCGTGGAGAGGAGGATACGTGCATCGCGGGGCAAATGGAGTGCACTTGGCGCTCTCGCCAAATTCAATGCCACCATCAGCCGCGTATCACCATGCCGCTCGAACCAGAACACGTCGCCCTCCACGCCTCCCGGCGCATAATCGCCTATGCTGAGCGCGGGATGCTCGCGCCGCAGCGCAATCAGCCGGCGATACAGCGTCAGAATCGAGCGCGGCTCGTCCTGCAACGTCTCGACGTTGCGCGTCTCGTGATCTGCACTGAGCGGCAGCCACGGCTCGCCGTCGCTGAAGCCCGCATGCAATCCCGCCGACCATTGCATCGGCGTGCGGTAAGGATCGCGCCCGAGCCGAAGCCCCGGCTCGTTGTTTTCCCATGGGTCCTGCACGCGCTGCGGCGGGATCGGCACGTTCTGCAAGCCGAGCTCGTCGCCGTAATACATCGTCGGCGTGCCACGCAATGTGAGTAGCAGCATTGCCGCGACTCGCGCCTGTGCCGCGCCAATACGCGTTGCAATGCGCGGCTGATCGTGATTGCCGAGCACCCAATTCGGCCAGCCGCCTTGCGGCAGCGCGGCTTCGTACTCGTCGACTAGTTTTGCGATCGTTTGCGCCTTCCACGGCGCTTTGACGAGCGAAAAGTTGAACGGCAGGTGCGCGCCGGAGAGATCGCTCCCGTAATAGGCGACGAGCCGCTCGGTGGGCAGATAGATCTCGCCGATCAGCACGCGCTCGTCATATTCATCGAGCACGCCGCGCATCTCAGCGACAACATCGTGGATTTCGGGTTGATCCGCGGAATTGACCTGCAGAAAGCGGCCGATATCCGGCTCACTCGCGGTCCAGCCCGGGTTCGCTGGATTGTCGCGGAACTCCGCGTCCTTGATGAGATGCCACATGACATCGACGCGGAAACCATCGACACCGCGGTCGAGCCAAAACCGCAGCACATTGTGCATCGCTTCGCGGACCACGGGATTGCGCCAGTTGAGATCGGGCTGCTCGCGCAGGAAGGCGTGGTAGTAATATTGGCTTGTCGCCTCATCGAACGTCCACGCCGGACCGCCGAAATTACTCATCCAGTTGTTCGGCGGCGCGCCATCGGGCTTGCCATCGCGCCAGAGGTACCAGTCGCGCTTCGGATTGTCGCGCGAGGCGCGGCTTTCAATGAACCAGGGATGTTGGTCCGACGTGTGGTTCGGAACAAAGTCGAGGATCAGCTTGAGGCCGCGCGCATGCGCTTCGGCAATAAGGCGATCGAAATCCCCAAGCCTCCCGAAGACCGGATCGATGCCGCAATAATCCGCGACGTCGTAGCCGAAGTCTGCCATCGGCGAGGGATAGATCGGCGAGATCCAAACGGCGTCGACCCGCAGCCATTTGAGGTAGTCGAGCCGCCGGCGTATGCCCTCTAAATCGCCGACGCCGTCGGCATTCGTATCCTGAAAGGAACGCGGGTAGACCTGATAGATGATGCCGCGCTTCCACCACACGTCTTCAGCCATACGCGGTTTAGCATCCGCGCTTAGTTGGCAACCACTTCAACGTCGCGGTCGAGCGTCGATTGAACTTTGAACGTGGTCTGAAAGGTCTTCCCGTCGTGCCGCGCAATCGCGATATATTCCCCCTCGGCAAGCACCAGCGACGGAAAGGCACCGATCAGTTCGCGGATGATGTCGCCGCCCGGCGTGAGCACGGAGAACGTGGTGTTGGCGAGCGCTTCGCTGCCCGGCGCGTTGACGAGTTTCAATGTCATCGTCGCGGCGCGGTGGCGCAGCGTCGCTTCGGTGACCTTGCCGGCCTGTACGCGCAAGTCGGCACTCACGACCGAGTTTGTGCTGTTGCTGGCGGAGGTCTGTCCGGAAATACCGGTCGTGTCGAGCAGCGTCGAGATGATGCGGTAATTGCCTTCGGGCAGCCCGAGCACCTCGTTCGGCTTGGCGCTGGCAAAGATGAGCCTCGCCTCGGAGCCGTTGCGATCAGGAACGTAGATCTGGATTTGTAGTTTCTGCGCCGGCAGCGGCGTCGAGCCCAGAATATCGATGATATCGAGTCCGCCTGCGTTGAGCACGACGCGCTCGTTTGTCGTCTGTCCCTTGACGACGATGCGGCGCGTCACCCCGGCAAGTCCGAATGCGGCATGCACGATGTAGGCGCCGTCAGCCAGCGCGAAGAACGGCGCGGCGTCGCTCGATTGAGCAACGAGCTTGTGGCTGCCGTCGGGTTCGGCACGCTCCTCGAAGACGCGCCAGCGGATCCCGCTGCGCACGGTCTGCGGATCGCCCGGGCTGAAGATGGCGGTGAGATAAACGAGGCCCTGTCCCGGCTCGGCGGGCGCCGGCGGCTCGGCGCGATTGGTGCTGCCGCTGCCGGGCGCGCGCGGGGTCACGGGATCGGGTACCTGTGTCGGCAAAGTGGTCGTCGGCGAAAACATCGATTGTGCCTGCGCGCCACCCGCTGCCAGAAGCGCAACACACAGAAGAAGGCTCTTCCAGAGAAGCACGGCTCAGTCTTCCCCGCGATGCAGAAGGCCGGACGCTGCGGCCACGAGATTGCTCGCCGAGAACGGCCGGAACCGGAATTCGACCACGTGCGAGCCGGCCGCCACCTCAACGCCGCGGAATAGGATGTTCGCCTTGACGACGGGCATGCTTACTCCATCCACGGTGGCTTCCCAGCCGGGATAATAGAGATCGTGCAGCACAAGCAGACCGTCACGGTCGGACGAAACGTCGAGCCGCACACGATTGTTGCTGTAGGAGGCGATCGTCACCTTGCCGGTCGCAGGGTCTGCAGCATTGTCCGTCAGCAAATCTGGAGTGAGGTGACCCATCGTCTCCTGATCGGCCAGCGCTCCGCGTGTCCGGTCGAAATCCGGCAGTTGGTGCGATTGGATCGCCGCTTCATTGTCGACCGGCTTCACATGCGTCGCGAAATAGGCGCGCGGCGCCACGCGGCCGAGCCGATAGACGTATAGGTGGTCGCCCGCGTAGATCTGCGTCGCCTGCGGTTTCGGAAACTGGCGCGGCAGGCGAACCAGCGGGCGGTCGAGCACGATGTATTCAAGCCCTAGCAGGCTGGCGAGCCGACACCTGTAACCGCGGAAGGTCCCGGGGAAGTGCCGCAGATTCGGATCGCCGGCATTCTCGCCCGGCCCTACGGCGCGCTCGTAGTCGGAGATACGCAGCGGATTGTAGCCGAGGGTGTTTTGGAGCTTGAGCACCATCGAGGCGTTCTGCCAGGCGCCGTTGAGGCCGAGGATTTCGACCCGCGGATAATCGCCGCGGCCGGTTCTGGCCATGTCGTCCCGCAAAGCCGCGAGGCCGGCGCTCTCGGTCGGGTTCATCTGCCCATAGACCGAATAGCGGGAGGAGGGCTCGGCGTTGAGCGAGGACGCGGCGTTGCGCCAGACAAGCTCGCCGCCAGTTGCGGCGACAAGGAGCGCTGCGGCGGCGAAGCGCCGCCGCCGCATGTCGCCGAAAACCAGAAGCGCCGCGCCGGCCGCGCCGATGAGGACCGCGCAGGCGATCGCCTGAAGCGAGGCAAACACATGCCCACCGCGTTCGGAAAACGCGAGCCCAAGCCCGATGAGAGCCGCGGGAAGCACGATCGCGACCCCGATCAGCGCCCGTGCGAGCGGCGGCGGCAATCGCAAGAACGGGCGCGGCAGGCCGCTTTCGACGTAGCGATGCAGGAGATAGCCGCTGGCCAAGGCAAAGCCGACGTTGAGGATAAAGGTCGCGTCCGCCGGCCGGCGATAGAGCGACACGCCAGGAATGGCATCGAAGATCAGGCCGAAGATCGGCGTATAGCGGCCAACCGCGTAAAGCGCGGCCGCGCAGATCACGAGCAGGGTAAACCGCATGTCGCGGGCGAGAAGCCGCCCGCCAGCCATGCCGTGCCAGAGGATGAGCAGCGCCGGCAGCGTGCCGAAGAAGAGGTAATTGACGGCACGGTCGGTCCAGTCGGCCTCCGCCATCGTCTCATACCCCGGGCCCCAATAATCGTAGGCATGATTGAGCGAACCGAAGACGTTCGGTGCAAGGATGGTGAGGAAATTGACCGGCGCCAACGAGCCGGCGGCGGCGACCCCATAGGGAATGCCGGGACGGTTCGAACTGCCGAGAAACTGCATCGTAAGCAGGCTCGGCACGATGAGGATTGCCGCGCCGGTTAGGGCAGCGATCGCCAGGATGCCTGTCCGCTCACGCAGAAAGCTCAGCGGACGGCCCGAGCGCAAGGTCAGGAAGATCAGCCGGACGGCCAGGACTGCGCAAAACAGGAAAGCGACCTGGTCGCGGCCGAGCGCCATGAGGGCGGCGAGAACGCCAAAAAGGACGGCGCGGCCGAATCCCCGCCGCTCCATGACGACATCGAAGGCCCAGAGCGCCAGCGGGAAGTAAGCATAGGAGACGATCATGCCCGTATGCTGGAGGCGCGACGCCGCCGAGCCGCCGAGCATGTAGATGAGCGCCGTCAGGACGGCGGCGGCGGGGCCCCAGCCGCGGCGACGCGCCAGGCCCATCATGCCGAGCCCGCCAGCGAAGAGATGCAGCATGACCCAACCATCGAACGCGGCCATCGACGCATGCGGCCAGATCAGCGCGAACAGAAACAGGCTCGGCGTGAAGAGCAGCGATTGCGGATCGGCGACAGTGGGATGGCCGCCGAAATGATAGGGATTCCAGAGCGGAATCTCGCCGCTGTGGAGCGAGTCCGCCAAAAACCGGAACATCGGATAGAAATGGTTCTTCGAATCCCAGGGCACGACGGAATCGGAAAACCACCAGAAGGCCTGCGCCAGGATCGCCAAGCCGGCGAAGGCAATCACCGCCGCGACAGTCTCGCGCCTACCCCAGACCGCCAGCCCGAGACGCTGCCCCGCCGGAGCGCGCAGCGAAGCCGGCCCGACATCGAGGCCGAGCGGGACGATGTCTTTGACGAAGGGGCCGGCGGGCCGGTCAATTAGGGACATGGAGTTACGCTGTTACCTTGCACTTCCGGGCTGGGCTGTCGCACCGGACGCCGTCGGAGCCGGCCGAGGCCGGGAAGGCAGGCTGTCGTCCCGGTCCACTTTGAGACATCTTGTTTTGCCGGCGGCAAAATCCGAGCCGGTGCATCGGCCGGCAAGTTGACGGTTTCATGGCTGCCAGGGACGCTTGCCGCAAGGCCTCCCTTCGCCTAACTGCCGATCTTGCAGCAGGAGCAATGAATTGGCGATGAATGCCAGAGACGGCCGTCCGGGCGAGGCGGGAGCGGCATGATCTTCTACGAGCCGCACCGGCGCGACAAATCGATCCTGTCGCACGATCCATTCAAGGCGCTGATCGCGCCCCGCCCGATCGGCTGGGTCTCGACGATGAGCAAGTCGGGCGCGATCAATCTTGCGCCCTACTCCTTCTTCAATGCGGTGGCCGACACGCCGCCCATGCTCGCCTTCTCGAGCAACGGCAAAAAGGATTCGCAGACATTCGCCGAGGAGACCGGCGAATTCGTCTGGAACATGCCGACCTGGGATCTGCGCGACAACATGAACGTCACCTCCGCGTCGTTTGCGCAGGGCGACAACGAGTTTCCGCATGCCGATCTCCAAATGGCCCCGTCCCGGCTGGTCAAACCACCGCGCGTCGCCGAAAGCCCCTGCTCGCTCGAATGCAAGGTCACGCATGTCGTGCCGCTGAAGGACGTCAACGGCGCGCCCTGCATCAATACGATCATCGTTGGGCAGGTGATCGGGGTACACCTCGACGAGCGCTATATCGACGCCAAGGGTCTCGTCGACATCACACGCATGAAGCCGATCGCCCGCTGCGGTTATATCGCCGACTACACCGTGCTCGACGAATTGTTCCAGATGCGGCGGCCGGCTTGAGCGAGCGGGCGTCAAAAAGGACTTCAGGAAAGTGCGCATGACCGGTGAGGTTGATCGCCGTGCGTTTTTGGCTGCGGCTGCTCTCGCAGCTGCTAGCGGTTATATCGCGCCGGCGCCGGCCGCCGATTCCGGCACGTCCGGATTGCGCCTTGGCGAGGGCAAGCCCTTCTCGTGGGAGCGTCTGAAGCAGACGGCGCGCGAACTTGCCGGGCAACCCTACTACCCGCCGCCGCGACCGGCGCCCGACATTGTCGGCAAGATCAATTACCAAGCCTGGGGCGAGATCAAATTCGACACTGCACACGCGCTTTACGCGGAAGGCCCAAACCGGTTTCCGGTCACCTTCTTTCATCTCGGCAGGTTCTTCCCGAAATCGGTTGAGATGAATGTCGTCGACGGCGATCAGTCACGCGAGATCATCTACGACCAAAGCTATTTCGACATGCCGCCGGATTCGATCGCGCGCGATTTGCCGAAGGGTGTGGGCTTCGCCGGCCTGCGCATTCAGGAGGCGAAGGATAACAAAGAACTCGATTGGAAGCGCAATGACTGGGTCGCGTTTCTCGGCGCCGCGTACTTTCGTTCGATCGGCGAGTTGCATCAGTACGGATTGTCTGCACGTGGCGTCGCGCTCGATGCGGCGGTCGCCGGCAAGGCCGAAGAGTTTCCCGATTTTACGCGCTTCTACATCGGGCCGGAAAGCGGCGACACCGTCACTTTACACGCCCTTATGGAAGGCCCTTCGATCGTCGCCGCCTGCCGTTTCCTCATGGCGCGCGGCAAGGGCGTGGTCATGAACATTGACCAGTCGCTGCATCTGCGCGCCGACGTGACGCGCTTCGGACTGACGCCGCTGACGAGCATGTACTGGTTCTCCGAGACGGTGAAGCCGACCGGCGCCGACTGGCGCCCGGAGGTGCATGATTCCGATGGACTAGCGATGTGGGCCGGCAGTGGCGAGCGGCTGTGGCGGCCGCTCAACAATCCGCGGCGCGTCATTGCGTCGGCTTTCTCGGACGACAATCCGCGCGGCTTCGGGCTTCTGCAGCGCGACCGCAATTTCGACCATTATCAGGACGGCGTCTTTTACGATCGCCGCCCCAGCCTCTGGGTCGAACCGAAGGGCGGCTGGGGCAAAGGCGCGATACAGCTGATCGAAATCCCGACCGACGACGAGATTCACGACAACATCGTGGCCATGTGGGTACCGGAAAAGCCGGCGAGCGCGGGCTCTGAATTCGATCTGTCATTCCGGCTTCATTGGCTTGCCGACGAGCCGTTCCCGACGCCGCTTGCGCGCTGCGTCGCCACGCGCCTCGGCAATGGCGGACAGCCCGGCCAGCCGCGCCCTCGCGGCGTGCGCAAGTTCATGGTGGAATTTTTGGGCGGGCCGCTTGTCGATCTGCCCTTCGGCCGGAAACCCGAGCCGGTGCTCTGGGCCTCGCGCGGCACGTTCTCCTACGTTTTCACGGAAGCCGTACCGGACGAGGTGCCCGGCCATTGGCGCGCGCAATTCGATCTCACGGCCGAAGGCGACGAACCCGTCGAGATGCGGCTCTTCCTGCGCTTGGATGACCGGGTTCTCTCCGAGACCTGGCTCTACCAATATCATCCGTTCTGAGATGGAAGCGCGCGAGCCCGATACGGGCACCACACCCGTTCTTAAGATCGACGGAGCGCACGCGACGATAAGGCTGAATCGTCCGCGACAGCTCAACAAGATCACGCCCGAAGATATTGGGGCTTTGCTGGAGACCCTCGAAGCGGTCGAGAAGAATGATGCGGTTCACGTTCTTGTTCTGACGGGAACCGGCCGGGCGTTCAGCGGCGGCTACGATCTCGGCGATATCGCCGCCCGGCAGCAACAGCGGGCACCGCAGACGGCGCGTGCGGGCTTCGAGGATCTGGCCAATCGCATCGAAGATTTTCCGCTGCCGACGATCTGCCGCCTCAACGGCGGCGTCTATGGCGGCTCGACCGATCTCGCGCTCGCCTGCGATTTCCGTATCGGCATCGAAGGTTCTGAGATGCTGATGCCGGCGGCGCGTCTCGGTCTGCACTATTATCCGAGCGGCATCAGGCGTTATGTCGCGCGGCTGGGTGTCGGCGCGGCGAAGAAGCTGTTTCTGACCGCGCAAAAGATCGACGCCGCAGAGATGCTGCGCATCGGCTATCTTGATGCGGTCGTGCCGGCCGGCGAACTCGATGTTGCAGTGGACGCATTAGCGGCGATCCTCGCCGCCAATGCGCCGAATGCGATCCGCGGCATGAAGCGCGCGATCAATGACGTCGCGCGAGACGCTTTCGACGAAGAAGCGGCCCGCGGCCGGCATCAGGAGAGTACGCGCGGGGACGAGATCAAAGAGGGCCTGGCGGCTTTCGTGGAGAAGCGCAAGCCGGATTTCACAAAGCGGTCGTAGGGACCGCGTGCTACGGGACATGCCGGAATGGCGTTGAGGCTTTTACGGCGTCGGACACGACGCGTGGTTTACACCTGCCTGTTCGGTCACTCGGAAATATTCAATGATTACAGGTTTGATGATGAAGAGGTCGATTTCATCTGTTTCACCGACGACCGGGAGCTAAAATCATCGAACTGGCATATCTGCTTTGCCGAGAACAAGCTGCTCGATCCCGCCCGATTATCCAAGAGCTTCAAGCACCTTCCGCATCGGTGTCTTCCGGAATACGATCAGAGTCTCTACATCGACAATACGGTTCGGCTGGTGAGACCGCCGTCAACAATATTTTCTTTGCTTGAGGAGACGCAGCGTTCCCTTTTCATGTTCAGGCATCCTGATCGTGACTGCGTATATGACGAAGCCGAAGTGGTCTCTTCGCTGCGCTTTGACGATCCTAATCGCGTCTCAGCACAAATGCGGTTCTACGAAAGCTTAGGCTATCCCAGCCACAACGGCTTGAATAAGACCTTCTTCCTTCTTCGCGATCACGGCGACGGCGAGCTTCGGAAGGTGAACGAGGCGTGGCACAGTCAGGTTCTGTGTCACTCAAAACGCGACCAACTGTCATGGAACGTCTGTGCGTGGATGTATAATTTCCAATTCAGCTCCGCGTCCATTGATCTCGAAAATAACCACTTCCTGCGCTGGCCCGTCGTCCCGAAGAACGTAAGGTTACCACGCGACTTTGACGACCCCTTGTATCTTCAGCTTCATCCGGACGTCGCCCGGGCCGGAATGAATCCGCGCCTCCATTATCTCCGGTATGGCATGGGGGAGGGCCGAAGGTACAAGTGACGCGGAGCCGGGCGCGGCAGGAGCTGCGCGCGATCGGCCTCACCACAGCGTCTCTTTAGCACGCACGCTCCAGGCGCGGTCGTATTCGGCGCCGCCTTCCTTTCGGTCGCTCAGCGCGGCCAATATCTCGCCGGCGCTCGGCAGCGACTTGCGGTCGGCGTGCTTTTGCGGGTTCCACAGGTCGGAGCGCAAGAGCGCGCGGGCGCACTGGAAATAGACGGTGTCGACCGCGATTACCATGACCGAGCGGGGCGCCTTTTCCTCGACGGCAAACGAGTCGAGCAGGTCCGGCGCGATCGACAGATGCGCGCGGCCATTGACGCGTAGCGTCTCGTTGCAGCCGGGAATGAGAAAGAGCAGCGCGACGTGCGGCTCGCGGATGATGTTCTTGAGCGAGTCGGTGCGATTGTTGCCGCGCCGGTCGGGCAGGTGCAGCGTTCGCTCGTCGGTGACGCGCACGAAGCCGGGCCTGTCGCCGCGGGGTGAGCAGTCGAGCCCCTCCGGTCCGGATGTCGCCAGCGCGCAGAAAGGAGAGGCCTCGATGAAGGCGCGGTAATGCGGCGTGATGTAATCCACTTCCTTGACGAGCGATGGCTGGCCGGGCTTGCCGTAGATCGCGTCGAGCTGTTCGAGGGAGGTGATGGTGGTCATTCGCTTCTCGCTTCAAGGCGATCATTACCGCTGTGCGCCGCTATTCTCAATGCGCCTCGTCCCAATTCTTCGCGGCGCGAGCGTCGACATGCAGCGGCACCGAGAGCTGCACGACAGGATGGTGCGCGTCTTCCATCGCCTTGCGCACGACCGGAATCGTCGCCTCGATCTCACCGTCGGGCACTTCGAAGACCAGTTCGTCATGCACCTGCAGGAGCATCTGCGCACTCAGCCCTGCTTTCTCCAAAGCCTCATCCATGCGCGCCATCGCGCGGCGGATGATGTCGGCGGCGGAGCCCTGGATCGGCGCGTTAATCGCCGCACGTTCATTGAAGGCGCGTTCGGACGGGTTCGACGCGGCGATCTTCGGGTAGTGGCACTTGCGTCCGAACAGCGTCGTGACAAAACCCTGCTCGCGGCAAAGGCGTTTCGTCGCATCCATGTAATCGCGGATGCCGGGAAATCGCTCGAAATATTTGCTGATGTAGGCGCCTGCCTCACCACGCGGAATGCCGAGCTGGTTGGCAAGACCGAATGCGGAAATGCCGTAGACGATGCCGAAATTGATCGCCTTGGCGCGGCGGCGGATTTCGGCGGGCATGCCTTTGACCGGCACGCCAAACATCTCCGACGCCGTCAGCGCGTGAATGTCGATGCCATCCGCGAACGCCTGCTTCAATTGGGGGATGTCGGCGATATGGGCGAGCAGGCGCAGCTCGATCTGCGAATAGTCCGCCGAGAGCAGTTTCGTGCCCGGTACGGCGACGAACGCGGTGCGAATCTTGCGGCCGGCTTCATTGCGCACCGGAATGTTCTGCAAATTCGGCTCGGATGACGAGAGCCGCCCCGTCGTGGTCGCTGCCAGCGCGTAGGATGTATGCACACGGTGCGTGCGCGGATTGACGTAACCCGGCAGCGCATCGGTGTAAGTTGATTTCAGCTTCGACACCTGCCGCCAGTCGAGAATGCGCGCGGCGAGTTCGTTGCCCTGTTCGGCCAGCTCTTCGAGCACGCCGGCGGCGGTCGACCATGCGCCGGTTTGCGTCTTGCGCCCGCCGGGCAATTGCATCTTGCCGAACAGGATGTCGCCGAGCTGTTTCGGCGAGCCGAGATTGAACGGCTCTCCCGCGAGTACATGAATCTCCGCTTCGAGCCGCGCCATGTCCTGGGCGAATTCGCCGGACAGCCGTGACAGGATCGTGCGATCGATGGCGATGCCGCGCCGCTCCATCCGCGCCAGCGTCTCGACCATCGGACGCTCGAGCGAATCGTAGACGTGCGCCATGCGTTCGGCGGCAAGCCGCGGTTTCAAGACGCGCCAGAGCCGCAGCGTCACATCGGCATCTTCGGCGGAATATTCCGTCGCCTTCTCGATCGGTACGCGGGCGAAACCAATGAAGGTTCGCCCCGAACCGGCAACCTCGCCGATCTGAATCGTTTTGTGATCCAGATATTTCGCCGCGAGCTCGTCGAGGCCGTGGCCGTTGCGGCCGGCATCGAGCACGTAGGACATCAGCATTGTGTCCTCGACCGGCACGAGCTTTAGCCCGCGTTCGGCAAGCACGACGCCATCGACTTTCGCGTTGTGCACGATCTTCAAAACGCCGGGCGACTTGAGGAGTGGCGCCAGGCGCGCAAGCACGTCGCTTTCGCTCAGCTGCCCCGGCACGAGGTCGCCGCCGAAGAGATCGCTCGCGCCTTCGCCGCGATGCGCGAGCGGCACATACCAGGCGCTGCCCGGCGAGGGCGCGAGCGATAGTCCGACGAGATCGCTCTGCATCGGATCGATCGATGTCGTCTCGGTGTCGAGCGCGACCATGCCGCTGTCCTGCGCGGCGGCGATCACAGAATCGAGCGTGTCGAGATCGGTGATGGTGCGATAGGCCGAGCGATCGATCTTTTCGGCAATGGCGGTCTCCGCACGCGCGGTGGCAAGCGCTTCCGGGCCGCCATCGAGCGCGACTTCGGCGGGCTTGTCGGCGGCGCGTGCGCGCGGGCTGGCAAAGGTCGGCTTCGCCGGCCCGGTCGCGCCTAAAGTCGCGGGATCGATCGGCACGCCGTTGCGGCCGCGCCAGGCGGCGGGGCCGACCAGCGCCGGCTCCGGCACGATCGCATTGGCGTCGACGGAATAAATCTCAGACGCACGTTTTGTCAGCGTGGTGAATTCGAGCGCTTTGGTGAACGAGATGAGCGTCTTCGCGTCGGGATCGTGCAGCCCGAGATCGTCGAGCGGCGTTTCGAGCGGCACCTCTTTGCACAACGTGACGAGCTTCTTCGACAGCTGGATCAGTTCGACGGAATCCGGCGCCGTGAGGATGTCGCGTCGCTTCGGTTGCTTGATCTCGTGTGCACGGGCAAGCAGCGTATCGAGATCGCCGAACTCGGTAATGAGCTGCGCCGCGGTCTTCACGCCGATGCCGCGTGCACCGGGAATATTGTCGGTGGAGTCACCGGCAAGCGCCTGGACGTCGATGACGCGGTCGGGTCCGACGCCGAAATAGGCGAAGACCTCCTCTTCCGTGATGCGCCGCTCGTCGCGGGCGCCCGCCTGTCCGGCAATGCCGGAGGCCGGATCGTACATCGCGACGCCGGGCCCGATCAGCTGCATCAAATCCTTGTCAGCGGAGATGATCAGCACGTCGGCGCCGCGCGCTTTCGCCGTACAGGCATAGGTCGCGATGAGATCGTCGGCCTCCCACTTGTTCTGCTCGACCGGGACGAGGCCGAAGGCGCGCACCGCCTCGCGCATCAGCGGGAATTGCGGGATCAGATCTTCCGGCGGCGCGTTGCGATTCGACTTGTAGGGTGGGTAAAGCTCGCGCCGGAACGAATCCTCTGACTTGTCGAAAATGATGCCGAGATGCGTCGGCTTGATGCCGGTCGCGCCCTCGAGGATGAATTGGAACAGCTTGGTGCAGAAGAGCCGCACCGCGCCCGTCGGCAGCCGGTCGGAGCGGTAATTGTATTTGGGGTCGTGGCGGATCGACTGGAAATACGCCCGGAACACGAAGGACGAGCCGTCGACAAGAAAGACGTGATCGCCCTTCTCGACGGGGCGGTGGGTATGGTTCATGGATCGTGCGGGTGAGGAAAAGCCGGCCCCCAACATAGGATGAGATCGCCGACGGAGCTACCCGGGCGTTCGCAAGTTCCGGCTTTCCTGAGCGAAGCTCAGCGCAGGCAATCGAGATAACTCTCGGCGCCGACGACCCGTCCGGCATTGATTGCGGCCAGAACCGCGTGGCGCCGCTTCGGCCGGCTCGGATCGCGCAGGATCGGATTGGGCAGCGCGGTCGCAAGCAGCGACACCTCGCGCTGCGTCAGATCGGACGCGCTCTTGTGGAAGTAGCGCCGGGCGGCGGCCTCGGCCCCGAACAGGCCGTCGCCCCATTCGGCGATGTTCAAATACACTTCGAGCACGCGCCGCTTGCCCCAAGCGCGGTCGATGACCATGGCGAGCGGAATTTCCAGCCCCTTGCGGATCGCCGAACGGCCCGGCCACAAGAACAGGTTCTTCGCTGTCTGCATCGTGATGGTCGAGGCGCCGCGGGACGGGCCGTCCTCGTCGGCTTCCGTGATCACCTCGTTGAGCGCGCCCCAATCCACGCCGTGGTGGCGGCAGAATAGCGCGTCTTCCGACGTGATGACGGCGGCGACCAGCCGCGGCGAGATGCGAGCAAGCGGCACATAGGTGCGATCAATGCCGCGGAACGTCACCCAGCGGGCCGCCATCAAGGTCGAGATCGGCGGCGCGGAACGCCACAGCACGATCAGCCCGGCCAAAGCCAGGAGGAGCCCTAGGCAGACGAAAAGGAGATATCGAAGGGCCTTTCGCAGCGCGCGCATGGGTCTGGCCGAGCCTTGACCGATCGAACCCGATCGGGCAAGCCGCGCCCGGATAACGGGCGGGACGGGGATGGACCGAAAGGCGGGGGCCCAAGCATTCCGGGAGCGGCTCGACCAGGTCGCGCAGGCGACCGAATCGATGCTCGACCGCCTGCTTTCGACCGATCCGCTGCCCGGCGAGACGGCGCGGCCGCGGCGCCTTGTCGAGGCGATGCGCTATGCGGCGCTCGGCGGCGGCAAGCGCCTGCGGCCCTTCCTTGTCGTCGAGACCGCGCGGCTTTTCGGCGTTGATAACGAGGGCGTGCTGCGCACCGGCGCGGCGCTTGAAATGATCCACTGCTATTCGCTTGTCCATGACGACCTGCCGGCGATGGACAACGACGATCTCCGCCGCGGCCGCCCCACCGCCCATCGCGCCTTCGACGAGGCGACGGCGATCCTCGCGGGCGACGCGCTGCTCACTTATGCCTTCGATGTCGTTGCCGACCCCCTGACGCATGCCGATCCCGCGGTTCGCTCGGAGCTGGTGCTGAAACTCGCGCGCGCGGCGGGGCTCGGCGGCATGGTCGGCGGCCAGGTGCTCGACCTCGCTGCCGAACAGCAAGCCGCGAAACATACAGAAGCCGCCGTGCGCGAGCTGCAGGCGATGAAGACCGGCGCCCTGCTTTTATATGCGGTCCAAGCGGGCGCCATTCTCGGGCGCGCCGACAAGAAGCAGAGCGCTGCGCTGTCGCGTTACGGTACGGCGCTCGGCGCAGCGTTTCAAGTTGCCGACGACATCTTGGATGAGGAAGGCGACGAAGCCGCGCTCGGCAAACGCGCTGGTAAGGACGCCGGGCGCAACAAGGCGACCCTCGTCGCCGCGCTCGGGATTGAAGCCGCACGCAACCGCCGCGATAAGCTCGCCGAGGAAGCGATTGCCGCGCTGAGAGAGGGCGGCTTCGGCGCGCAGGGCGCGGTGCTGGCGGAAGCCGCGCACTTCACTGTCGAGCGGCGCAACTGACCCGCGCCGCGCCACATCGGGCGCTGCCTGTGCGCCTTATCCAGGCGCGGCCCCGGCTTTTTGTCTGCATCGCCATCGGCATCCTACTAGCGCTCATTCAGCCGCACGATTGGCAGCTCGCCACGCGTCTATTGATCGCGTGGAACGGCGCGGTGATCCTGTATCTCATTCTCGGCGGGCATATGATGATGCGTGCGGACAAACTTTCGATCCGCCGCCGCGCGCAACTCACCGACGACGGCAAGTATGCGTTCCTCGGGCTGTCGATTCTGGCGGCGATCGCATCTTTTACGGCGATCGTGCTGGAACTTGCCGGCGTCAAGGACCTTGTGGGCTCGGACAAGGCGGCGCATATCGCGCTCGTCGCCACGACGATCATCAGCTCATGGTTCTTCGTCCATCTGACATTCACGCTGCATTATGCGCATGAATTTTTCGCCGATGAGCTCCGGACCCCCGATCCGACCGATGTCCGCGGCGGGCTGATCTTTCCCGGCACGAAAGACCCGCACTACCTCGATTTCCTGTATTTCTCTTACATTATCGGCGTCGCCTCGCAGACAGCCGACGTGGCGACCTCGTCGCGTACGATGCGGGCGCTGGCGCTCGTCCACGGTATCGTCTCGTTTTTCTTCAACACGACGATTCTCGCCCTGACGATAAATATCGCCGCGAGCCTGCTCTGACCTAGCGACCGGACGCTTTGTCCATCGCCGCGAGGACGGCGGCAAACCGTTCCTCGACCTGCGGACGCGTTTCCGGATGCGTGAACACGTAGAGTTCGTCCTCGCGGATCGCCGTGATGGTACGCACGGCGACATCGGACGGGTCCAGCCCTGCCCGTGCGAGTTCGGCGCTGCGTGCGGCGAACACACCCGCTGCGCTTGCGGGGTCCGGCGTCTGCGCCGCACCATAGCGCTGCGGCCGATTGCGCCCGCTCTCGCTGATGCGGGTATCGACATAGTTTGGACAAAGCACGCTCACTCCGATGCCAAGCGGCTTAAGCTCCATCGCCAGCCCCTCCGACATCGTGACCACCGCGAACTTGCTTGCTGCATAAGGGCTGAACCTGAACCCATTCACAATTCCAGCCATCGACGCGGTGTTGACGATGTGGCCCCCTTCGCCATGCGCGCGGATATGCGGAAGGAAGGTACGGATGCCGTGAACGACGCCCATGAGATTGACGTCGAGCACCCATCGCCAGGTCTCCAGCGAGATGTTGTCTATGCCGCTGCCGCCCGCGACACCCGCATTGTTGCAAATCACATGAACGTTGCCGAACGCCTCGTATGACGCCTCCGCCGCACGCTCGACGCTGAGCGGATCGGCAACGTCACAGATGACGCCTCGAACATTCGGCGCGTAATCGCGCAGGTTTTCGAGGCCGGCCGCCAATGCGTCCGCTTCGATGTCGGCGAGCATCACCTTCATACCGGCATGCGCAAAGGCTTCGCTGAGCGCGAACCCGATGCCGCTCCCTCCCCCTGTTACAACTGCCGTTTTTCCGGCGAGCTCCCGCACAGTCGCTCCGGCTATCTCAAAGCTACCTCTCCAGCCCCGCCATCTTTTCCAGAACCGCGCAGACCGAGCCGGTGTCCTGCCCGCCGTAGCCCATCGATTTCGCCGCTGAATAAAGCGCAAGCGTCGCGTCGAAAACCGGCAATGGCACGCCGAGCTCGCCGGCATAATTGCCGATCACGTCGAGGTCCTTCTTCCATGTCGTGATACGCATGGTCGGCGGATCGTATCTCTGCTGCGCCATCAAGGGCGCGCGCAATTCGAAGACCCGCGAATTTCCAGCCCCGGAGCTGATGACATCGATAATCGTCTGCGGGTCGAGGCCCGATTTCATGCCGAGCACCATCGCTTCGGCGGTCGCGACATTGTGGATCGCGACAAGATGATTGGCGACGTACTTCATCTTGCTGCCGTTGCCGAATTCGCCGAGATCGGCGGTCTTGCGCGAGAAATCGGCGAAGACCGGCCGGCATTTCTCGATCGCGTCCGTGGCGCCGCTGGCATAGACGACGAGGTCGCCGGTCTGCGCCTGCGCGCCAGTGCCGCTCAACGGGCAATCGAGGCCGATATGTCCGGCTGCCGCAAGCGCGTCGCGCATGGCGAGCTTATCGGCCAGCGCCAGCGTCGAAAGCTCGACGACCATCCGCTTCGGCGCTTTTGCAGCGATGATTTCGCGGACGACCGAATGCACTGCCGCGGGACTTGGCAGGCTCGTCAGGATGATTTCGGCCCGCGCCGCGACGTCCATCGTGCTAGCGGCGACCTCAACGCCATTCGCTCGCGCAACGCTGCAGCTCTCGCCATTGATGTCGAAGCCGGCGACATGCCAGCCCTTGGCGGCGAGATTGCGTGCGATCGCGCCACCCATGATGCCGAGCCCGATGATCCCGACCGATTGCCCCATTTGTTTCATTGATTCCCTCAAAAATTTGCCGGCGCGCAAAGCGCGCTATTTGTTGGCCGCAGTCAAACAGGAGTGGATATGAAAATCGGCGTCGCAGGATTGGGCAAGATGGGAAGCGCGATTGCCGAGCGCTTGATCGAATGCGGGCACGAACTTGTCGTGTGGAACCGCTCTCCGGACAAGGCGGAACCGTTTGCCGCCAAAGGTGCGACACCGGCTAAGAGCGCCGCCGATCTCGCGCGCGCCGTCGAGGCGATCGTCACGATCCTCTTCGACGCCGACGCGATCGACGGCGTCTATCGGACGAAGGACGGCATTCTCGCCGGCGATCTTTCCGGCAAGCTTGTCATCGACATGAGCACGGTGCGGCCGGAGACCGCAGTGGCGCTCGCCAAAGACGTGCGGGCCCGCGGCGGCGCGTTCGTCGAATGCCCGGTGGGCGGCTCGACCGGGCCGGCGCGGCAGGGCCAGCTTCTCGGCATGGCCGGCGGCGAGGCGGCAGATATGGCGCGCGCGAAGCCCATCCTCGACCAGCTCTGCCGCCGCTTCGAGCATTTCGGCCCGGTCGGGAGCGGCGCCCGGATGAAGCTTGCGATCAACCTGCCGCTGATCGTCTCGTATCAAGCGCTCGCGGAGGCGTTCATCCTCTGCCGCCCGAACGGAACGGACCCGGTCGAACTCATGGCCTTCTTCAGCGAGACGGCGGGCGCGCCGAACGTGCTGAAGGGCCGCGGGCCTTTGATCGGCAAGGCGCTCAAGGGCCACGAGGTCACGCCGCCGGCCTTCGACGTCGACTCGATCCGCAAGGACCTGCGCACGATGATCGCCGAGGCCGAAAGCCTCGGGGCAAAGCTGCCGCTCGCCGAAGACACACTCAGGATTTTCGATGAAGCCGCCGAGCAGGGCTGGGGCCGCAAGGACGGCGCCAATCTGCCGGCCTATTGGCCGCGCAAATTCGGGGGAGCGCTGAGCCGAGGGCTGCCGCGCTGAAAAGTTACGCCGAGAGTCTCGCCACTATAGAGCGTCTGACGAAATTTCCGGCGGGCACTACGACCCGTCGCGTGGAATCCACGCCTCCTGGGGTGGAAAGGCCGGTCATCAGCCGGTCCATCGAAGTGCGGGACGCGGAACTCATCCAAGCCGCCGACACGGCATCCCAGGAAAGCGGCTCTCCACATAACACCATGGGTGACCGGCGTCGCGTGTCCTCTTGGCTTCCTCTTTTCTCGTGCGTGCGGCAGCAGCGCGCGAGGCAATCCGTCGACGCGAACCAATCTGGCTTGCTTCGCTTCGCTCGCCATGACCCTGACGGTGAGGCGTCTGTGAGCCTATCCCGCGGTACCGCCGATCTTGCCCGCCGCGATCACCGCCTGCGTGCGGCTCTCGACGCCGAGCTTCGTCAAAATCGCCGAGACGTGGGCTTTCACCGTCGCCTCGGAGACGGAGAGCTCGTAGGCGATCTGCTTGTTCAACAGGCCCTCGGACAGCATCATCAGGACGCGGGCCTGCTGCGGCGTCAGCGAGGCGAGGCGGCGCACAATGTGGGTCGCCTCCTGATCGGCCGGTGCTGACAGATCGACGTCGGCGGGAATCCATACCTCGCCCTGGAGCACGCTGCGCACTGCATCGCGCATCGTCTCGATCGGCGTCGTCTTCGGGATGAAGCCGAGCGCCCCGGCCTCAATACACGAGCGGATGGTGCCGCGATCCTCGTTGGCCGAGACGATCGCCACCGGCACCGCCGGATGCTGTGCCCGCAAATAGAGCAGGCCGGAGAGGCCGCGCATGCCGGGCATCGCGAGATCGAGCAGGACGAGGTCGGGATCGGGGCGCGCGTCGAGCTCGCGTGTGAGTCCGTCGAGATCGGCGGTCTCGACGATCTCGGCAGCGAGCGCGCCGGACAGAGCCTGCGAGAGCGCGCCGCGAACCAGCGGATGGTCGTCCGCGATCACGATCCGCGTCTTTTGTTCTGCCAAGTTCCCCTCGCGCCAGCCAAGGCAACTATCGTTGCTGCGCGCCGCCAACTATCATTGGAACGCCAAAGCGGCTCACGCAAGGGCAGGTCAAGATTAGGCTGAACGGCATGCGGCAGGACTGGACCGGTGAATTCGACGAGGAACGGGCGAGTATCGACGGACGCGTCGCCTTCGGCAGCGCGTTCCTTGTGCTCGGCTGCGCGCTGATCATCCTTCTCGATCGGATCGGGGTGCCGGAGCGCCTCGTCGCTGTGCTCGGTCCGCTGGTGGCGCTGGTCAGCCTGGCGGTGCTCGGCGGCCTGCTGCATTCGATGCGGATCTCGCGCTTCTATGCCGCCGGCCGGCGCGTGCCAGCGATCTATGCCGGCTTTGCCGCGGCGACATTGATCGCGGCGCTTGCGGCGTCGTGCCTCGCGGCGCTGCCGCAAGGCGTGTCGCTGCTCGATTTCGCTGTGGGACT
>JAXDNJ010000008.1:0-2719 GCA_034669505.1 Methylobacteriaceae bacterium | reverse complement strand
GGGCGCGTCGTCCTTCCCCGCGATATGATCATCCGGCGTGACCGGCACCCTGAGTATCGACATCAGTTTTTCCTTTCTCAGCAACGTTTGCTTCATGCGGTGCGGCGGGTCTGCTGCCGCTGAGAGTTTTCGAGGCGCTCGAGCGCATCCAGAATGCCTTCGGCACCCGGATTAATTGCGATGGGCGAGCGATAGCTCCAGAAGATCTCGCCCTCGCGATCTATGACGAAGATCGCGCGATCGCAGAACCCGTCGTTCTCGCGATAGGCGCCATAAGCTTTGGCGACCGCGCCTTTCGGATGAAAGTCGGCGAGCAGCGGAAAATGAATGTGCCGCTGCTCGGCGAAAGCTTTGTGACACCAGGCGGAATCAACCGAGATGCCGAGCAGATCGGCGTCGTGATGCCGAAACTCCGGCAGGATTTCATTGTAGACCGCCATTTGGTCACCGCAGATCGGGCTCCAATCGGCGGGATAGAAGGCGATGATTACCGGCTTGCCCTTCAGGTCGCTCAAGCTGAGCTCCTGATCCGGCGTCACGTGCAGCGTAAAATTCGGAGCTCTTTTGCCCGGTCTCAAAAGCTGCGCCATATCCACTCTCCTCCCGGCAATCTTCGGATGGTCGGCCTGATCAGATCAGGCCGAAACGGTCATTCGGCTGCGCTTTCGACTATTCCGCCGCAGCGGCGGGCCGCTGACGCGATCCCTTCGATGTGTCGGATTTCTGCGAAGCAGGGGCATTCGACTTGGGCCTCTCGGCTGCCGCCGATTTGCGCCGCTCAAGCACGACCTTCTGCTGCGCGCCATCCCAGCGCGCGGTCACCGCGTCCCCTTCGTTGATTTCATTCGCCAGCATGGCGCGAGCGAGTTGAGTTTCGAGTTCGGTACGGATCAGGCGTCGCAATTCACGGGCGCCGAATTCCGGCCGGAACCCGACCGTGGCGAGATGATCGACGAGACTTTGATCGATTTGAACATCGATGCCTTGCCCGTGCGCCGTCCGTTTCACACGTTCGAGCTGCAGCCCGACGATGTCACGGATCTGCTCACGCTTCAGCGCATGGAAGATGATGATCTCGTCGATGCGGTTGATGAATTCCGGCCGGAAATGGCCGCGCACGACGTCCATGATCTCGCGCCGCAAGCTCGATGCATCGTGTTGATCCGGACTCGGCGTGGTGAGCCGGCGCTGGATCACATCGGAGCCGAGATTGCTGGTCGCGATCATAATCGTATTGGTGAAATCGACGACCCGGCCCTTGCCGTCGGTCAGCCGGCCATCGTCGAACACCTGCAGGAGAACGTTGTAGACGTCGGGATGCGCCTTCTCGATTTCGTCGAGGAGCACCACGGAATAGGGGCGGCGGCGCACGCGTTCGGTGAGCTGTCCGCCTTCCTCGTAGCCAACATAGCCGGGAGGCGCGCCGATCAGCCGGGCGACCGCGTGGCGCTCCATGTATTCGGACATGTCAATGCGCGTCATCGCGTCTTCGTCGCCATACACGACCTCGGCCAAGGCTTTCGCGAGTTCGGTCTTGCAGACACCGGTCGGTCCGAGGAAAAGGAATGTCGCGATCGGTCGGCGGCCTTCGCGCAGCCCGGCGCGGGCGAGACGCACGGCGTCGCTGACCGCTTTCACCGCTTCTTCTTGACCGATGACGCGGCGATGCAGCTGTTCTTCCATGCGGGTTAAGCGCTCGCGTTCTTCGGTCGTCAGCTCCGTCACCGGAACCCCGGTGAGCTTCGAGACGACATCGGCTATATGCGCGACCCTCACTTCCGCTGAGGCCGAGCCGCGATCCTTGCGCCAGCGCTCCTGGGCGGTCTCGAATTCCTTGTTTCGCGCCTCGTGCTGCGCCTGCAGGTCCTTGCTGCGTTCGAAATTCTTGCGCGACGTGGCGTAATCCATTTCGCGCTTGAGCTGACGCACCTCGGCATCGAGTTCCTGCACGTCGACCGGGCGCGCGGTCGCCGAAATCTTCACCCGCGCCGCCGCCTGGTCGATGAGGTCGATCGCCTTGTCCGGCAGGAAGCGGCGGGTGATGTAGCGGTCGGAAAGTTCCGCCGCCGCTACGATCGCCTCGTCGGTGATCGTGACCTTGTGATGCGCTTCCAGTGTGTCGCGCAATCCGCGTAGGATCATGATCGTCTGCGCGATGGTCGGCTCCGGCACCAGCACGGGCTGGAAGCGCCGCTCCAGCGCCGCATCCTTCTCGATGTATTTCTGGTACTCGCTCAGCGTCGTCGCGCCGATGAGGTTCAGCTCGCCGCGGGCAAGCGCCGGCTTGAATGTATTGGCAATGTCGAGGCCGCCCTCGCCGCCGCCCTGACCGGCACCGACGATTGTGTGGATTTCGTCGATGAACAGCACCATCGTGTCCTGCTGTTCGGTCACCTCCTTGAGGATTTGCTGGACGCGTTCCTCGAACTCGCCGCGATATTTCGAGCCGGCCACCATGGCGTTGACCGAGAGTTCGACAAGTCGCTTGTCGCGCAGCCGCTCCGGCACTTCGCCGGCAATGATGCGTTGCGCGAGACCTTCGACGATCGCCGTCTTGCCGACACCGGGCTCGCCGATCAGCACGGGATTGTTCTTCTTGCGCCGGGCGAGCACTTCGATCGTCGTCTCGATCTCCTTGGCGCGCCCGATCACCGGATCGAGCTTGCCTTCGCGCGCGAGCTTGGTCAGGTCGCGCGCATATTTGTCGAGGTTCGGCGTG
>JAXDNJ010000007.1:0-144537 GCA_034669505.1 Methylobacteriaceae bacterium | reverse complement strand
GCGGCGTGGTTTGGCCAAGCCGCAGAGCATCTTCATGGACCGCCGACCACCAGCTGGAGAGAAATTCCAGAAGGATTGTTTCAAGAAGCCTTGATCGGGGTAGCGAAAGAAACCGTGAAAAAATATCTTGATGTTCCTTTGTGTGAGGAATTCGCGGAACCGATCAGAAAAATAACGCGCGAAGAGCTGGATTCAGCTATCGAACGATTGCGTGCGAGTTCTATATTTACGCGCCCTTGAAGTGGCAGCGCGCTTCACGCCGGTTGCGGCCCGTCGTAACCCTCAACAATGATGAGATCGCCGACTGACGCGGCCTCGCGCAACTTCATCGCGGCGCGATATTCGGGCGAGTCGTAGCAAGCTTTCGCCGTCTCATAATCCTTGAACTCGAGCACGACATTGCGCGCACGGGCGCTGCCCTCGCGGGTTTCCGCCTTGCCGCCGCGCACCAGAAATTTCGCGCCATATTTCGAGAACGCCGCGGCGTTAGCGGCGACATATTGCTTGTAGGCGTCGGGATCGGTGACATCGACGCGCGCGATCCAATAGGCTTTCGGCATTTCTCCCTCTTATTTTCCCGGCATCTTGATACAGGTGCGTCATATTGCCGTCATTCTTAGCATTTAGCGATGAGGCGGGTCCGCTGCGTTGAGTGATAGTGGGTCCTGCACGCCGGGCCGGAGGTACGCCCGGCGTTTTGCATCATGAGGCCTGCGTGCCCGCTATCTCCTCCGCAATCGCCGCCGCCGCTGCTTGCGGATCGGAAGCCTCTGTGACGGGGCGGCCAATTACCAAGTAGTCTGCGCCCTCGTGGATCGCCCGCGCCGGGGACATGATCCGCTTCTGATCGCCGACGGCGCCGCCGGCCGCCCGGATACCTGGCGTCACCAAAAGCAAATCGTGCCCGACCGCCTGCCGCGTCTCCTGCAACTCCTGCGGCGAGAGGATGAGCCCATCGATTCCGGCCTCCCGCGCCTGACGCGCGCGGCGGGCGACGAGGTCGCGCACGCCGTAGGCGTAGCCGGCTTCCTGCAGGTCTGTGTCGTCTGACGAGGTCAGCACGCTCACGCCCAAAATCTTGAGCCCGCTGTCTGCCGCGCCCGCTTTCGCCGCCCGCATCGTCTGCGGATAGGCGTGCACGGTCAGAAATGTGGCGCCGAGCCGGGCGATCTGGCGCGTGGCGCGCTCGACCGTGTTCGGGATGTCGTGCAGTTTCAGGTCGATGAAGATGCGGTTGCCTGCTGCGATCAGGCGCGCGGCGAGCGCGAGCCCCTCGCCGCCATACACGAGTTCCATGCCGATCTTGTAGAAGCTTACGGTCTCGCCAAGCCGCCCAACCATCGCGCCCGCGGCGGTGGCATTGGGAAGATCGAGCGCAACGATCAGCCGGTCCCGCACCTGGTCCGCCGGGACCGCAGACGGGGCCCGAATCGCGGCCCTCAACGCCTGCCCTTGCCGTTGTCGCCGAGGCGCCTGAGCAGCGCCAAGGCCGGCGCGCGCTTGCGCTCTGCCCGGCGCACGTGCGCCGGTTCGAAGCGCGCTTCCAGTTCGAGTTGGAATTCGCGGCTCTTTTCGCGCGCCCGCTGCTTCAGGCGATCGAGCCAGTCTTCCCGTGTGGGGCGCGGGTTGACGTTTGCCGCCGGCACCTCGCCGGCGCGATAGACCCAGACCCGGGCGGGCGGCAGGTTGAGCCACACCGAATGCGAAGCCTCCGCGCGGAAGCGGAGCCCGCTCAAACGGCTAGTCAGCGGCACCGGCGAGGTGAGCCCATAGGTGAACTGGATGAAGGCCCCCCCGGGCCGCATCAACTCGAAGGCGTCGCGCAGCAGGCTGAGGCGTCCGCGCTCCGGCCGCGTCAGCAGCGGCAGGCTTGAGACGATGCAGGCCGCAGGTTCTTTCAGCACGGGCCGCAATGTCTCTGCCAGCCGGTAGGCGTCGCCCTGGACGATCCGCGCCTTGGGAAAACGCCGCGCCAGCAATTTGCAGAAGGATGCATCGTATTCGACGAGGATCAGCCGCTCCTGCGCGATGCCGCGGTCGACGAGCGCTTCGGTGACGGGCCCCGTGCCCGGCCCAAGTTCGATGATCGGGCCATCCGCCTTCGGATCGACATAGCTGGCCATTGCGCGTGCGAGGAAGCGCCCCGAGGGCGAGACGGCGCCCGTCGCCTTTGGATTGTCGAGCCAGCGTTTGAAGAATCGCGCCTCGTCGGCAAGCCGCTCATCGAGAGCAAGGCGCGGCGGATGCCGGCGATCCGAACGCAGATGTCTGGACTGCAAGACGTTTCCCCGCCGCTTTCTATCCGGTCTTACTCGCCCACATCGGTCGGAGCGTCAAGAAAACGTCACGGTTTGGCTTCGGTTGCCTGTCGATTGCGGGAATGCTTCTAGACGTTCCCGAGATTCTCGAAAAATTCCTTCATCCGCGCGATGAAACCCGAGGCTTCGGGCTGCGTGCGGTTCGAGGATTCCGCGTCGAACTCGGTCAGAAGCTCGCGCTGGCGCCGCGTTAGGTTCTGCGGCGTCTCGACGTTGGCCTGGATGTAGAGGTCGCCGAAATCCCGGGCGCGCAGCACAGGCATGCCCTTGCCACGGATCTTGAACTGGCGGCCTGATTGCGTCCCCTCCGGGATTTTCACCTTCGATTCGCCGCCCTCGAGCGTGTGGACGCCGATCTCGCCGCCGAGCGCTGCCTGCACCATCGAGATCGGCACGCGGCAATAAAGATCGGCGCCGTCGCGCTGGAAAAACGGGTGCGCCTTGAGAGCGAGGAAAATGTAGAGATCGCCCGCCGGGCCGCCGCGCATCCCCGCCTCCCCCTCGCCGGCAAGCCGAATGCGGGTGCCGTCTTCGACGCCGGCGGGAATGTTGACGGACAGCGTCCGCTCGCGTGAGATCCGCCCCGCGCCGTTACAGGCGGAGCACGGATTGTCGATGATTTCGCCGCGGCCCTGACAGGTCGGGCAGGTGCGCTCGATGGCGAAAAAGCCCTGTTGGGCCCGCACCCGGCCGTGGCCGCCGCAGGTCCCACATGTCTTCGGCTTCGATCCGGGTTTGGCGCCGGTGCCGGAGCAGGCCTCGCAGGTGATCGAGGTCGGCACTTTCAGGCTCGCGGTCTTGCCGGAATAGGCCTCTTCGAGGGTGATCTCCATATTATAGCGCAGATCAGAGCCGCGCTCGCGGCCCGAGGAGCGGCCGCGACGGCCCATAACGTCGCCGAAAAGATCGTCGAAAATGTCGGCCATCGATGAGGCAAAACCCTCGCCCATGCCGAAGCCGCCACTACCGCCGCCGCCATTCTCGAAGGCGGCATGGCCGAAGCGGTCATAGGCCGCCCGCTTCTGCGCATCGGACAGCGTTTGGTAGGCCTCGTTGACCTCCTTGAAGCGGATTTCCGATGCCTTGTCGCCGGGATTGCGGTCCGGATGGCACTGCATCGCCGCCTTGCGGAAGGCGGCCTTCAGGTCCGCATCCGAGGCGCCCCGGGAGACGCCAAGCGTCTCGTAAAAATCGCGTTTGGCCATTTGCTTTGGGCGGCGTCTCTATCGTGGTCCGGGGTAACTCTTTCAGCAGGTGTCCGAAATCTACGGCGGCGCCGCTCCCGTAGCGGGGATTTGGTTAGCCGGTGGAAATAACGCAACCCGAAAAAAGCTGAGCGAGAGCCGCGGGGCCGGCTCCGCGGGGCTCACGCGGCCCTTATTGGCACTCCTTCTGCACGCGATCGAGCGCCTGCGAAAGCCCAGCGAGGGAATAGCTGTCCGTCGTCACGTTGCCTTTGGTCGAAGGGGCTTTGACGACCAGCTTCGAACCGCGCTTCATCGAATCGATGAATTGCGTCTCCTCAGCCGGATTCTTCAGCCAGGCGTTAGTGCCCTTGGCGAGCAGAGCGTAGCTTGTGTTGCCGATCTCCGCCTTCGCCTCGGCGGTTTCCTTCATGGCGAAGCCCATGATGATCGACACCTCGTTGCGAACGTTCTCGCCCGGCCGGCTCGCAATAAACACGTAGGCTTGATCGCGCTTCAGCGCGTTCGGCGCGCGATCCTTCGGCATGGCGAGCGCATAGCAGGTCCTCTCCTTTCCTTGCGCGGCCGTGTACGCGTTCCAGTCGCCGAATGAGCCCAGCGGGTTGGGCTTGCCGTCGCCGAGCGACGCCACCTTCTTGCCGGCCTTGTCTTCCTTGCCCTTGGCGGTCTTGCCGGCGGGACTTTTCGTTTCCGCTGTTTTCGCGTCCGGTTTGGCCGATGTTTTTGACACACTGCTCTTCGCGGAAGTGCTCGTCGCGCTCGGGCTTGCCGGTTTGGCGCCGGGCTTTGCCGGCGTTTGTTGGGCCAAAGCCGCCGGGGACAGGGTGAGGCACAAGAGAAGAGGCAGCAAGACGGGAAGAAACGCCTCGCGGGTGGTTCGGCGGCAGATCAGGGATCGAATCATCTGACGATAGTACCTCGCCCGGCCGCTCGACAGGGGAACGTGAAACCGGTAGCTGAGCCGAGAAATCTAGTGCCAGAACCGGGCGAAAATCGGACTTCGGGCGCAAAGGGAAACACCAATGAGAGCTGTTTTGTGCAAGACGTTCGGCCCGCCCGAGAGCCTCGCGCTCGAAGACGTGCCCACCCCGACGCCAAAACCGGGTGAGGCGCTCGTCGAGATCGCTTATGTCGGGCTGAACTTCTTCGACACGCTCATCATCGAGAACAAGTACCAGGTGAAGCCGCCGCCGCCATTCTCTCCGGGCGGCGAATTCTCCGGCACGATCAGCGCCCTTGGCGCCGGGGCCACCGAGTTCAGGGTCGGCGATAAGGTCGCGGGGTCGAGCGGCTTCGGCGCCGCGCGCGAGAAGATCACCATTCCGGTCGAGCAGCTGGTCAAGGTTCCCGATGGGCTCGGGCTCGAGAAGGCCGCCGGCCTGCTCATCACCTATGGCACATCGCTGCACGCGCTGAAGCAGCGCGCCCGTTTGCAGAAGGGCGAGACCCTCGCCGTGCTCGGCGCCTCCGGCGGCGTCGGCATCGCCGCGGTCGAGATCGGACACCTAATGGGCGCGCGCGTCGTCGCTTGCGCTTCGTCGCCGGACAAGATCGCCTTCGCTAGGGAACACGGCGCCGATGAGGGCATCGACTATTCCGCCGAGGATCTCCGGGAAGCATTAAAGCGCGTGTCGGGCGGCAAGGGCATCGACGTCGTCTACGATCCGGTCGGCGGCGATTATTCCGAAGTCGCCGTGCGCTCGATGGCTTGGAAGGGCCGTTTCCTCGTCATTGGTTTTGCCGCCGGCGCGATCCCGAAAATCCCGCTGAACCTCGCGCTGTTGAAAGGCTGCGATATCGTCGGTGTGTTCTGGGGTGCATTCACCAAGCAGGAGCCGCAGGCGAGCCGGGAGAACAATGCGGAAATCCTGGCCTGGGCGCGCGACGGTAAGCTCGACGCGCACATTCACGCGATCCTGCCGCTGGAGCAGACCGCCGAGGCGCTCGGCATGCTCACGCGCCGCGAAGCCAAGGGCAAGGTCCTGCTGAAGCCCTGAGAGCGGCAAAACGCCGACTCGGCTTCCGCCGCGCGCTCGCTATCTCTCCCGCATGGCTTTGAAGTCTCATGTCGATGTCGCTGTTATCGGCGCGGGCGCCGCCGGCCTTGCCGCCGCGCACGAACTCGCCGCCGCCGGGCTCGACGTGCTTCTCCTCGAGGCGCGCGACCGCATCGGCGGACGCGCCTGGACGCTGCGCCAAGGCCAACCCGCCCCGCTCGACCTCGGCTGCGGCTGGCTGCATTCCGCCGATCGCAATCCGTGGGTAGCGATCGCGCACGAACTTGGATTCCGCATCGACAAATCGACTCCGCCGTGGGCGCGGCAGATGCGCGACATTGGCTTCGGGCCTGGCGACTACGAAGATTTCTCGCGCGCCTCTTCGACGTTCTGGGACCGGCTCGAAGACGCGAAGGATCAAGCGCCAGATCGGCCCGCGAGCGATTTCCTCGAGTCCGGCAGCCGCTGGATTCCTCTGCTCGAATCGATTTCGAGCTATTACAACGGCGCGGCGCTCAACCTGGTGTCGACGAAAGACCTCGGGCGCTACACCGATACCGGTGTCAACTGGCGCGTCGTCGAAGGCTACGGCGCGCTGATCGCCGCGTTCGGTGCCGATCTTCCCGTCGCGTTCAGGGCGGCAGTGACCGCGATCGACCATTCCGGCCCGCGGATAAAAATCGAAACGCCGGGTGGCGCGATCAGCGCGCGCGCTGCTATTGTCACCGTACCGACTGACGTGCTTGCCGGCGGCGCGATCTCGTTTCGGCCGGCTTTGGACGAGAAGCTTGCAGCGGCGGCGAACCTGCCGCTCGGGCTCGCTGACAAACTCTTCTTCCGCCTGGAGCGTCCGCAGGATTTTCCCAAGGGCGAGCACCTCTTCGGCGCGATCGACAAACTGACGGCGAGCTACGACATACGCCCGCTCGGCCGGCCGGTCATCGAATGCTATTTCGGCGGCGCGCTGGCCGCCGACCTGGAGAAGGGCGGCCCTGCCGCTTTCGAAACATATGCCCGCGAGCAACTGACGCATCATCTTGGCGCCCATGTCGCCGGCAACATCACCGCGATCGCCTGCACCCTTTGGCAATCCGACCCGTTCGCGCGCGGCTCTTATTCGCACGCGCTGCCGGGGCATGCCGACGACCGCGTGGTACTCGCCGCACCCGTCGGCGATCGCCTCTTTTTCGCGGGGGAAGCCTGCTCACCGGAGTTCTTCTCGACCGCGCATGGCGCATATCTCACCGGCATCGAGGCCGCGCGGCAGGTGCTTGCAGCAATCCATGTAGCGGTGGGCGTGTGAAACCCCACCTCGTTCGAAGCATACCATATTGATTAAAGGGATGGCTTCAGCAAAACTCGGCAAATATGGCGGGGGATGCGATGAAAAACATTGTTGTTTGCTGCGACGGCACATCCAACCAATTCTCAAAGCATAACACAAACGTTGTGAAGCTTTATAAGCTGCTTAGCAAAGATGACGAGAAGCAGGTCGCTTACTATCATCCAGGCCTTGGTACGATGGAGGCCGTCGGCGCTTTCACAAGTTTCGGCCGCCGCTTCACCAAGCTTCTCGGTCTGGCCATCGGCTACGGTTTAGAGGACGATATAAGAGCCGCCTACGTCTTCATCATGCGGACATATCGGCCCGGAGATCGGATTTACATGTTTGGCTTTAGCCGCGGCGCTTACACGGTGCGCGCGCTGGCTTCTTTGCTGCACATGTATGGACTCATCGATCGCAGTAACGAGCCCCTCGTTCCCTACGCGATCCGGATGCTCTCGGCGATGCATAATCGCGCTTCCGCGGCGGATGTTTTTGATCTGGCGGAAGGATTCAAGCAGACCTTCTCGGGTCCTCCCTGCCCTATTCACTTCGTCGGCGTATGGGATACCGTGAATTCCGTCGGTTGGATCGCGAACCCGCTGAAGCTGCCGTTTACCGCCAACAATTCCAGCATCGAAATCGGCCGCCACGCCATCTCCATTGACGAGCGCCGTGCCTTCTTCAGACAGAACCGTTGGCTGCCAAAGCCACCGGATGCGGGCCCAAAAGATCTGAAACAGGTCTGGTTCCCCGGGGACCATTGCGATGTCGGCGGCGGTCATGCCGAAACAGAGAGCGCCCAATCCAGAATTCCTCTCGCCTGGATGATGCAGGAGGCGATGAGCGCCGGTTTACAGATGGACCCATCGGCAGCAGCAGCTACGTCGGCCGACGGCGCTGCACTGTCACAACACCCAAATCAGCTGCATGACGTACTCGGAAGGATGCACTGGTGGTGGATCGCCGAATACGTGCCGAAGCAGCGCTACGATTTCGCGACCGGCCAAACGTCCTGGCACATAAATGCCGGACATCGAAGGACCATTCCGCCGAATTCACTCATCCACAATTCGGCATATGCGCAGGGCAGTGAATACATAAAGCGCCTGCCGCCCGACGCCGTGCCAACCGGCTAGCCAGCGCGCCTCTCTCCGTCGCCAACCTTAACCGGCCCTTCATCCGCCCTCTTTAGGTTCGAGCAGCGCGTCTCGAAGGCGTGGATGGGATGTGGTTGAGCGGACGACGCAAAGGCCGAGGCAAGGGACGCGAACGGGTTGAGCCGCATTTCGGCCCGCGCCGCCCCGACCTTCGAGCCGATCCTGAGGAGAGGCTTGTGGCGTCGAAATCGGCGAAGCGGCGCGTGCGGCGGGAAGCCGATGAGGGCGAAGACGATGCACCGCGCCGCAAGGCCGGCCGAAAGAGCGCCAAGCGTCCGCGACGCCGCTCGCTGATCGCACGGCTCACCTATTGGTCCGTCGTGCTTGGCGTCTGGGGCGTCATCGGCCTTACTGGCCTTTTCGCCTACCACGCCTCAAGACTGCCGCCGATCGATCAGCTCGCCGTGCCGAAGCGGCCCCCGAACATCGCGATCCTCAGCGCCGACGGCGCGCTTCTCGCCAATCGCGGCGATACCGGCGGCGCGGCGATCCATCTCGCCGAATTGCCTGCCTATACGCCGAAGGCCTTCGTCGCGATCGAGGATCGGCGCTTCTATTCGCATTGGGGCCTCGATCCGCTCGGCATTTTCCGTGCCGTTGTGCGCAACGTGACCCGTCGTGGGGGAATGGAAGGGGGCTCGACGCTGACGCAGCAGCTCGCAAAAAACCTGTTTCTTACCCAAGAGCGGACGTTCTCCCGCAAAATCCAGGAAGCAATCCTCGCACTCTGGCTCGAGCACAAATATTCCAAGGACCAGATTCTGGAACTCTATTTGAACCGCGTCTATTTCGGTTCCGGCGCGTACGGGATCGAGGCTGCGGCAAACCGCTATTTCGGCCATAGCGCGCGCAACATCACGCTGTCCGAAAGCGCCATGCTCGCCGGCCTTATGAAGGCGCCGACGCGACTGGCGCCGAACCGCAATCTCGACGCCGCAACGGAGCGCGCTTCGCAGGTCATCACAGCGATGGCGCAGGAAGGTTTCGTCACCGAGAAGATGGCGCAGATCGCGCTCGCCAACCCCGCGAGCGCCAGGCACGACCAAGGTGCGGGGTCGATCAACTACGCCGCCGACTACGTCATGGATGTCCTCGACGACACGGTCGGCGCCATCGACCAGGACATCACCGTGTCGACAACGCTCGATCCGAGCCTGCAGAACGCGGCGGAAAAAGCGCTGACCGATGAACTCGACAAGAAGGGGCAGAAATTTGGCGTCACGCAGGGCGCGGTCGTCGCCCTCGATCCCGACGGCGCGATCCGCGCGCTCGTCGGCGGACGCAATTATTCCGAAAGCCAGTTCAACCGCGCGGTGTCGGCCAAGCGGCAGCCCGGTTCATCATTCAAGCCGTTCGTCTATCTGAGCGCGCTCGAAGCCGGCTTGACTCCGGACACGGTGCGCGAAGACGGGCCGATCAACGTCAAGGGGTGGCAGCCGGAAAACTATTCGCACGAATATTTCGGCCCGGTGAGTCTGACCAAGGGACTGGCGCTGTCGCTCAACACGGTGGCGGTGCGGCTCGGGATCGAGGTCGGACCGAAGGCGATCGTCAAGACGGCGCACCGCCTCGGCATCGCCTCGGACTTGCAGGCGAATGCTTCGATCGCGCTCGGCACGTCGGAAGTCACGCCGCTCGAACTCGTCACCGCCTATGCGCCGTTCGCTAATGGCGGCGTGGCCGTGCAGCCCCATATCATCCTGAAAGTGCGCAGCGCCGGCGGCAAGCTGCTCTACCAGCGCAAGGGCACCTCGAACGGCCGCATCATCGAGCCGCAATATGTGGCGATGATGAACACGATGCTGCAGGAGACGCTCATCACCGGCACCGCGCGCAAAGCGGAATTGCCGGGCTGGCAGGCGGCCGGCAAGACCGGCACGAGCCAGGATTTTCGCGACGCCTGGTTTGTCGGCTACACGAGCCACCTCCTCGCCGGCGTGTGGCTCGGCAATGATGATAATAGCGCGACGAAACATGTTTCCGGCGGCAATCTGCCGGTCGAGATCTGGAGCGCCCTGATGCGCGAGGCGCACAAAGGCCTGCCGGTTGCCGCGCTTCCGTCGGGCACGTGGCGCGCGACGCCGCTGCCGCCGACAATCCCGCCCGGCCTTGACATGCTGCAATCGCTGCTGCCGGGCCCGGCACGCGAGCCATCCGCCGCTCAGCGCGGCGTGCCGGTTGCGAATGCCCGGCCGCAAGCGCCCGCGGATAACGGTACCAGCGCCGCCCCGATGAATCTCAACCAAGCCGCAGAAGCCGCCGCGCGGTATCCCCTGCCGCAGGCTGCAATCTTACCCACGCGCCGTCGCGACGCCCTGCTGCCGCCGGAGGATATTCTGGGAGAGGCAAACGCTCCACGCGGCTACCCGACGCGCGAACCGAACTTCCTTGAAAAGCTCTTCGGCGGCTGAATGCACAACGGAGCGTAATGCTTCTTTAAGCACCCGGGCGAATGTAGTTACGGATGATCCGTTTAAATCGACGCAGACTGATTTCGCCGGCGGCGCACTCGGCTTGGCGATGAGGACGGCAGAAGCGACCGGCCATGTCGATACCCGCGCGGCCGCGTCAGCCATTTCGCCGGGTTACCTGACAATCGCAGCCGCGCTCCTGCTCGGCCTTGCGCTCACCTGGCCGCGCATCGTGTCGGTGTGGCAGACCGGGGCGTTCTTCGACAGCGACGACGCCATGCGGATTGTGCAAGTCCGCGATCTCATGGCCGGCCAAGCCTGGTTCGACATGGTCGCGCACCGGCTTTATCCGCCGCAGGGCCTTCTCATGCACTGGTCGCGCATTGTCGATGTGCCCCTCGCTGCTCTCATGGGGAGCGCCCGCTTATTCGCAGCGCCCGAGGCGGCCGAGCGCCTGGCCCGGATTGTCTTTCCGCTGGCGCTACAAGCAGGCCTCTATGCCGGGCTTGCGTGGTGCGGCGGTTTGCTCCTCGGCGCGCGCGGCCGGCTTCTCGCCATCGCGCTCGGCTTTCTATCCGGCGTGATGTTCGGACAGTTCCAGCCCGGGCGCATCGATCATCACGCACCGCAGATCACCCTTTTGGTATTTCTCGTCGGCGCGACTTTGGCGGCGTCGGAGCGATCACGCGCGTATTTCGCCGCGCTTGCGGGGCTGCTTAGTGCGTTGTCGCTGGCAATCAGCGTCGAGAACCTGCCGTTCTTCGTGATCCTCTATGCGGCGATCGCGATTGCTTTGGTTGTCCATGGCGACGCGTTGCGCGCGATGCTCCTGTGGCTCGCGGGCGGCCTGGCTACCGGGCTCGTGATCTTCTTTGCCGCGACCGTGCCGCCGTCGCGCTATTTCGATGGCGCTTGCGACGCGTTTTCTGCCGCACATGTTGTGGGCGGTTTGACAGGCGCCGCTGCATTGGCCGCGCTGGCTGCCGGCCTCCCCCACTGGCGCACGCTGCAGGCGCGCGCCGCGTCCATCGTCATAGCGGGCGTCGTCACGCTCGCCGTCGTTGCGTTGACTTATCCTGCGTGCCTCGGCGATCCGCTGGCGCAAGTCGATTTGTTCGTCAAAGAGTTGTGGCTCTCGCAAGTCCGCGAAGCGATGCCGCTGATGCGGATCGCGGCAACGCGGCCTGAGACTGCCGCCATCATCGCTCTGCCCGTTATATTTGGATTCATCGCGGCGCTCTACGCGGTTTGGAACACGCGCGGATTGGCCCGCACGCGCTGGGCCATGATCTCCGCCCTCCTCGGCATCGGGCTCGTCGCCGGCTTCGTGCACATTCGCGTGTTCTCCTCCGCCGCGCCTCTGGCCGCGTTGCCGGCGGCTTATGTCGTGCTCGCATTCAGCGATCGCTTTCTTCGGGCGACGGGAACCGTCGCGCGCGCACTGGCAATGGCGCTTTTGTGCCTGCCGTTCTCGTCGCTCACATATGCGATTGCACTTCCCCACAATGAGGATGGAGCCGCCGGGACGCTCACTTGCCTTTCGCCAAACGCCATGGCGCCGCTCGCTGCCTTGCCGCCGGGACTTGTACTCGCACCGATCGATTCCGGTTCGCATGTTCTGTCGGAGACGCGGCATAGTGTGATCGCCGCGCCGTATCATCGCGATACCGCCGGCATCCGCCTCGCGCTTGAGGCTTTGCTTGCCTCGCCGGCTGCGGCCGAAAACATCCTGCGCGGGAGTGGCGCGAAATACGTGATGCTCTGCCCTGAGATGCATCAGGTAGAAGCTTTGCGAGAACGCGCGCCGCATGGGTTGGCGGCGCTCATTGTCGCCGGCGAATATCCCGATTGGCTCGCGCCCGTACCGCTCACGAACACACCCTATCGCGTGTTTACGTTGCGTCCACCATCGCCGGCGCCGCACTGAAGAATGACCAAAGCTTAATTTGAAAAACGGCGATGCTCGGCGCTTGTTATGCGCATATGGGTCGATCCCCGATGGAGTGTCTCCCGATGAAATCGCCGCTTCGTCTCGTCTTGTTGGTCACCGGCGGACTTGGCGTCGGCGCGTCTGCTGCAACCGCGATCGCGCAAACGCCGCCTGCTCCACCTGCCCCTCCCGCCGCTTCACAGGCACAACCCACCGAACAAGCATCGCCCCCCTTCGACATTCCGGGCGGCGGCCGCATGTTCGAGCGGACGTCGCGCTTCTCGCCCGAGGATCGCGCCGCCTTCTTTGATGCGCGGGTGGCGGCCATTCACGCTGGCCTTCGCCTGACGCCCGATCAGGAAAAGCTTTGGCCGGCACTCGAGGGCGCAGCGCGCGACGCGATGAAGATAATGACGGATGAGCGCCAGAAATTCCGCGCCGCAGGACCGGCGACCAATCCTGTCGATCGTCTGCAGCGGGCCGCCGAGCTGCTGACGGTGCGCGGTCAGTCGCTGAAGAAAATCGCCGACGCGGCGCAGCCCTTCTATGGGAGCCTTACCGACGAGCAGAAGCACCGGCTGCCGGTTCTGATGCACGCCGGCCGCGGCGGGCGCGAGCGCGTCGGCATGTGGATGCACCGGCATGGCGGCGGCCGCGGCGGCGAGGACAGCGGTCCGGGCTGGCGGCAGGGCCGCATGGGACCCGACGACGGAATGCGGGATTCCGGTCGTGGCGGCCGCGGCTGGGACCGCGACTAAGCAACTATCCGACCGCCGCGTTTGAGCGGCCGGTTGCTTTCCCGGCATGTTGATCGACATAATCGGGCATGCCCGACCTGAGCGACATCGACCTCGGCCGGCGGGCGCGGCGTCTGCGGGTCGACACCCTGGTGCGGCTGCGCTGGCTCGCGATCGCCGGGCAGTCGGCCGCGGTTCTCGGCACGTTTTTCGTCCTCAACTTCAACCTCCCGATCGCACCGTGCTTGCTCGGCATCGGTGTTTCGGCCGCGCTCAACGTCGCGCTGCGCCTGCGTCTGTCGCGCACGCACCGGCTCGCCGACGGCCCGGCCGCCGCGTTGCTTGGCTTCGACATCCTGCAGCTTTCAGCCCTTCTGTACCTCACCGGTGGCATCGAGAACCCGTTCGTCATGCTGTTCCTGGCGCCCGTCATGATCTCGGCGGTGTCGCTGCCGGGGCGCCTCACGCTGGCTTTGACGGCGCTGATGATCACGTGCGCGACTGGACTGACGGTCGAGCACATGCCGCTGCCCTGGTATGACAGCCAGCATTTGGCGTTGCCGCTCCTCTACCGGGTCAGCATATGGGTTGCGCTGGTGCTCGGTGCCGCCTTCATCGGCATCTATGCCGCGCGGGTCGCCGAAGAGGCGCGCCGCCTCGGCGATGCCCTAACCGCGACCGAGCTCGTGCTCGCGCGCGAACAGCACCTGACGCAGCTGGACGGTCTTGCCGCCGCCGCCGCGCATGAACTGGGGACGCCGCTGGCGACGATCGCCCTGGTCGCGGCGGAGCTGCGCAAACAGACGCCGCAGGATGCGAGTACGAAAGAGGATTTGGCTCTGCTCGCGCAAGAAATCGCGCGCTGCCGTACGATCCTCGGCAAGCTGACGTCGCTGTCGGAGGATTCGGACGGCGTCTTCGACCGCATGAAGCTCGGTCAGTTGATCGAGGAGGTGATCGAGCCGCAGCGGCATTTCGGCGTGGAACTCAGCGTCTCCCAAAACGGCGAGGGTCCCGAGCCGGTCTGTTTGCGCAATCCCGGCATCATGTACGGGTTAGGCAACCTGGTCGAAAACGCCATCGACTTCGCCCGCTCCGACGTCTGCATTCGGGCGACGTGGTCGCCACAGGCGGTGACGGTGACGGTGGAGGACGACGGACCCGGCTTCTCGCCGGACGTTCTCGCCCATCTCGGGGACCCCTACGTCTCGACGCGCTTCGACAGGAAGTCGAAGACCGAGGAGGGCTCGGGCCTCGGTCTCGGTTTGTTCATTGCAAAGACGCTACTCGAGCGTTCCGGCGCAACGGTGAAGACGGCGAATGCGTATCCGCCGGAGACGGGCGCGCGGATCACGATCCGGTGGTCTCGCGAACTGTTCGAGCGGAGTCGTGCCGTGCCGGTACCGCCAACGCTGCGCCGTGAGGAGGCGACTGGGCAGGCGGCGTAATCGTACCTATGTAGAAGGCTATCCCCTTTTGCAGCGTGACAAGAACTCACTTCATTTCCGGAGCCAGCATTGAACGATCAATCGACCTCGGCCGGCACATTGGACCGGCCTTCCGGCAACGCCACCCTCGAGGCTGCCGACCGCACGCTGCTGATCGTCGATGACGACAGGCCTTTTCTCGACCGGCTCGCCCGCGCCATGGAATCGCGCGGCTTCGCCGTCTCGGCATGCAGCTCGGTAGCCGAAGGTCTGCAGGCGATCGCCGGCTCGCCCCCGGCTTTCGCCGTGGTGGACATGCGTCTCGGCGACGGCAACGGCTTGGACGTCATTTCGGAATTGAAGGCGAAGCGGCCGGACGCCCGCGGCATCATCCTGACCGGCTACGGCAACATCACCACGGCGGTGACCGCGGTGAAGCTCGGCGCCTTCGATTATCTGGCCAAGCCCGCCGACGCCGACGAGATTTTCCACGCTTTGATGGCGACGCAGCACGACCGCGCCGCCGTGCCGGAAAACCCGATGTCCGCCGACCGCGTGCGCTGGGAGCACATCCAGCGCATCTACGAGCTGTGCGGCCGCAACGTCTCGGAAACGGCACGCCGGCTCGGCATGCACCGACGCACGCTGCAGCGCATCCTCGCCAAACGCGCGCCTCGTTAGACCCCTGACCCACGCAGCTTCCGCTGCGCATTCCCCTTCTAATGTCGATGCGGCGCAGGCGGCGGCGGCCGCGCGCCGCGGGGAAGCTTCGCCGCCCCATTGCGGCCTTAAGCCGCCGTTAACCCTTCACCCAACAACTTAAATGCAACGGATCGGCGAAAGCGCCGGTCAAGGTTGATGGAACCTTCGCTTAACCAGTCAGCGCCTAGGACTAGGTCTGTTCTCGTTGGCAGAGGAGTACCGGGATGAGATTTGCGGCGAACGCGCGGGCTTTCAGGCTTGCAGGTGCCCTGGTCGCTGTCCTCGCCATTGCTGCTTGCGCCAAGAACCCGGCCGATGAAGCGGGTCTAGCGGGCCCCGGCGCCGGCGGTTACGCCACGCCCGGCAGCCAGCAGGATTTCGTCGTCAATGTCGGCGATCGCGTATTTTTCGACAGCGATTCCGTCGAACTCACCCCGACCGCGCAGGCGACACTCGACAAACAAGCGCGCTGGCTGCAGCAATACAGCCGCTACTCCTTCACGATCGAAGGCCATGCCGACGAGCGCGGCACGCGCGAATACAATTTCGCGCTTGGCGCGCAGCGTGCTGAGGCGACCAAGAACTACCTGATCGCACGCGGCATTTCGCCGGCGCGCACGCATACGGTGAGCTACGGCAAGGAGCGCCCGGTCGCGGTCTGCAACGACATTTCCTGCTGGTCGCAGAACCGCCGCGCCGTGACGGTGCTCGGCGGCGGGCAATCGTAGGGCCCTCAACCTTCACAATCAAAAGCCTGCCGCGGCTTTTATTTGAGACGTCGGCAATCAAACTTTGGCCGAACTGCGCGCGCAAACCCGTAGCACCCATTCTCATCGGGACTGATTCATGCTGCCTCGGTTTGCCGCCCGCTCCTTGATCTTTTCCGGCGCGTTGTTGTTGCCTGCCTTTGCCGGCGGTGCCGCCGAACTCGCCCCCTCTGCGCCCATCGTTGTTGCCCAATATTTTGGGCAGCGGCCACCAGCCGACATGGACGATTACGGTAGCCCCGTCGGCGGTCGCCAGGACGAAGCCGGACTGTCCGTCCGCGTCGATCACCTTGAGAGCCAGCTGCGTTCGCTGACCGGACAGCTGGAACAGGCGCAGTTCCAGGTTCGCAAGCTGCAGGAGCAGCTGACGAAATTCCAGCAGGACGTGGAGTTCCGTTTCCAAGAAACCGGCCGCGGGGCCGCCGCTCGTCCGCCCCCGCAGCGGCGCTCCGAATTGGAGCCGACGCCGGGAAGCCTTCCCTCGCCGGTGCCACTTGCGGCAAGCGTGACCCCGGGCGTCCCGGGGTCGCTTGCTACCGCCGGCATGCGGCGCGGCGACGCGTTCGATCCGGGCAGCGATCCGAACGCGCCGGGCGTGCCACGCCAGCTCGGCAGCATCTCCTCGAGCGCGACGGCCACGACACCGTCGATCACTCGCGAGGACCGTGCGGAAGTGCCGATGGATCAGGGTTTTGACGAGGGCCGCGACCCGCACCAGCCGATCGATCTGATGCGGCGCGGCCGCACCGCCTCCGCAAGCACCGCGTCGCTGACTTCCGGGCCGCTAGTGCAGATCACGGAGACGCCGCCGGTCGCGGCGCCGACGCGGCCGGCAGCGCCCCAAGTAGCAGCCGCACAGCCGGCCCCAACCGCTCCTGCCGGCCCGCCGCGCATCATTCCGCTGACGCCGCAGGCGTCGGCCCCGCTTTCCCCGGCCGCGCAGGCGCCTGCCCAGGTCGCGGCGCTGCCGCAGGCGAGCCCTCCGAAGTCCGAATATGAGGAGGCGGTCGGCCTCCTGAAGCAGGGTCAGTACGAAGCGGCCGAAAGAGGCTTTTCGGACTTTCTGTCGAAAAACCCAAAGAGCACGCTCGCGGCGAGCGCGCTCTACAATCTCGGCGAGACCTATTATCTGCGCTCGCGCCATCGCGAAGCCGCCGAGCAGTTCCTCAAAATTTCGACGGCCTACCCGGCCTCCAACCGCGCCCCTGACGCAATGCTGCGGCTAGGCCAGTCGCTGAACGCGATCGGCGGCGCCAAGGAGCAAGCCTGCGCGGCGTTCGGCGAAGTGACGCGGAAATATCCGACAGCATCGGCGAGTGTCCGCGCCGCCGCCGAACGCGAGGCAAAGAAGAAGCAGTGTTGAGCTGACATGCTCGACCGGGCGGCACCGCCACGTGGCGCGACGCTGAAGCCTCATTCTGAGCTGCCCGATCCGGAGCGCCTGTTCCGTTCTCTAAGAACGGCGAAAAAGCTCCTGCTGGCCGTTTCCGGCGGCCCCGACTCGATGGCGCTCATGCTCATCGCAGCGCGTTGGTCCGGACGCGACGCCACCCTGATCGAAGTGGCGACTGTCGATCACGGGCTGCGAGACGGCTCGGATACCGAGGCCGAGCAGGTTGCGCGCTGGGCCCACGCCCTCGGCTTTCCCCATCACGTCCTCCCCTGGCACGGCGAAAAGCCGAAGACGCGCATCCAGGAACGAGCCCGCGAAGCCCGCTACCGCCTCCTGGAGGAGTGCGTGCGGCGGATCGGCGCCGGTCACGTCGTCACGGCACACCATGCGGACGATCAGGCCGAGACGGTGCTCCTGCGGCTGACCCGCGGCAGCGGTCCGGCCGGGCTGGCCGGCATGGCGGCGTTGACGCGGCTCGGTGAGGTCACTCTCGCCCGGCCGCTTCTCGGGGTTGCGAAAGCCGACCTCGTTAGGCTGTGCGAAGATTCCGGCCAGCCTTTTTTTCGGGATGCTTCAAACGAGAATGTCGCTTTCGCCCGCACGCGTCTGCGGAAAATCCAGAAGCTCTTGGACGCAGAGGGGCTCGACCGCGCCTCGCTGCTGCGCCTGGCGCGCCGTGCGGCGCGGGCGGAGGCGGCGCTCGCCGAAACCGCCGCGTCGCTCCGTCAGCGCCTTTGCGTCGAGCGAAGCTCAAGCCATGTGAAAATCGCCGGCGAGGCACTCGCGCAGCTTCCAGAGGAAATCTTCCTGCGCGTTCTGGAAGCGGAACTCCGAGCGTTTTCCGAAGCACACGATCGGCTTCGCCTCGACCGCCTCGAGCGCGCCGCAGCCGAAATCCTCGCCGCTTTGCGCAAGAAACGCGTTTTCGCAGCAACCCTCGGGGGCGCTCGCATGGCGGTCACCTTGCATGGAGACCTCGAGATTTCCCGCGCTCCGCCGCGCCGTGGTCCACTGCGTTCGGCCTAAAGAAACCACGATCGGCAAATTCACTGCTTATCGATCGCCGAGCGGCTAGTTTGATCACGGCGCGTCGTTTGCTTGTGAAACCAGCTTATCGCCCGTTCACTTGGCAAGCAGGGTCGCGACACCTAGATTGTGCTCAACGCGGCGCCGCCGTTTTGAGCTTGCTTGAGCGGGGCAGCGCTGCCCTTACAGGTCTGAAATGAATCCGAACTTTCGGAACTTTGCTCTCTGGGTCATCATCTTCCTGCTCGTCGTGGCGCTCGTCATGCTGTTCCAGGGCGGTGCCGGACAACGTCAGCAGACGCAGGATATTTCGTTCAGTCAGCTTCTGAACGACGTCGATCAGGGCAAGGTCCGCGAGGTGACGATCGCCGGTAACGAGATATCCGGCCACTTCAACGACAACCGCGCCTTCTCGCTTTATGCGCCGAACGATCCGACCCTGGTGCCGACGCTCGTCAAGAAAGGCGTGAGCATCACCGCCAAACCACCATCCGAGGGCAATTCCTGGCTGGTGACGCTGCTCGTCAACGGCCTGCCGCTCATCGCATTCCTTGGGGTCTGGATTTTCCTGTCGCGGCAAATGCAAGGCGCCGGCGGGAAGGCGATGGGTTTTGGCAAGTCCAAGGCGAAACTGCTGACCGAAGCGCATGGCCGCGTGACGTTTGAGGACGTCGCCGGCGTCGATGAGGCCAAGGAAGATTTGCAGGAAATTGTCGAATTCCTGCGCGATCCGCAAAAATTCCAACGGCTCGGCGGACGCATCCCACGCGGCGTCTTGCTTGTCGGTCCGCCCGGCACCGGCAAGACCCTGCTCGCGCGCGCCATCGCCGGCGAAGCCAACGTGCCGTTTTTTACGATCTCCGGCTCGGACTTTGTCGAAATGTTTGTCGGCGTCGGCGCATCGCGCGTGCGCGACATGTTCGAGCAAGCGAAGAAGAACGCGCCCTGCATCATCTTCATCGACGAGATCGACGCGGTCGGGCGTCATCGCGGCGCCGGCCTCGGCGGCGGCAATGACGAGCGCGAGCAGACGCTGAATCAGCTGCTTGTCGAGATGGACGGTTTCGAAGCGAACGAGGGCATCATCCTGATCGCCGCGACGAACCGACCCGACGTGCTCGACCCGGCGCTGCTGCGTCCGGGCCGTTTCGACCGCCAGATAGTCGTCCCCAATCCGGACGTGATGGGCCGTGAGAAAATCCTCAAGGTGCATGTGCGCAAAGTGCCGCTCGCGCCCGACGTCGATCTCAAGGTGATCGCGCGCGGCACGCCGGGTTTTTCCGGTGCTGACTTGATGAATCTCGTGAACGAAGCGGCGCTTATGGCGGCGCGGCGCGGCAAGCGCATCGTCACCATGGTCGAGTTCGAGGATTCGAAAGACAAGATCATGATGGGTGCGGAGCGCCGCACGCTGGTCATGACCGAGCAGGAAAAGCTGCTGACTGCTTATCACGAAGGCGGCCACGCGATCGTCGCGCTGAACGTGACTGCGACCGACCCCGTGCACAAAGCGACGATTATTCCGCGCGGCCGTGCGCTCGGCATGGTCATGCAGCTGCCTGAACGTGACAAGCTGTCGATGAGCTACGAGCAGATGACCTCGCGTCTCGCCGTGCTGATGGGCGGACGTGTCTCCGAAGAGATCATCTTCGGCAAGGACAAGGTCACGTCAGGCGCGCAGTCCGACATCGAACAGGCGACGAAACTTGCACGCGCCATGGTGACGCGCTGGGGCTTCTCCGACGAGCTCGGCACCGTCATGTACGGCGAGAACCAGGAGGAAGTGTTCCTCGGCTACTCGATGGGGCGCCAGCAGAATATTTCCGAGGCGACCTCGCAGAAGATCGACGCCGAAGTGCGACGGCTCGTCGAAAGCGGGCTTGCCGAAGCACGGCGCATCATCACCGAGAAGCGCCAGGATTTGGAGACGCTGGCGCAAGGGCTGCTCGAATACGAGACGCTGTCCGGCGATGAGATCATGGGTCTGCTGAAGGGCCGCCCGCCCGTTCGGGAGACCGGCGACGACACGCCGCCGCCGCGCACCTCGCCCGTTCCTTCCGCCGGTCCACGCGGCCGCACTCGCCCGGAGCCCGACGCGGGCGGACTGGAGCCGCAACCGCAGGCGTAGGGGCACCTGCAAACGCAAATCGCGGAGACAAACGCCGGCCACCAGGCCGGCGTTTGCGTTTTGTGGCTCCGGTCACCCCGTGGCATTGCCGGAACGAAAGCCGGCCGACCCTCGTTGCGCAGGCAGGCCGCAAAACGCGCTTCATGACAAAACGCGCTGCATGAGATGTCTGCGCCTCTCAATTACCTGACGAGTGCCGGCGCGCGCGCCAACATGATCCTGCCCCTCACGTGGGGCGTTTTGATCACTTCTATTCTCGTTATCATTATCGTCTGCGGGCTGCTCGTTGCGGCGATCTTCCGCCGCCGGCGCGTCGAAGGGCTGGCCGGCGACACGCAAAGCCTGCTGTTCCGCCCGAGCGGGGGCTTGTCGTGGGTCTATATCGGCGTCGGCATCTCGACGCTGGTTCTCGTCGCGACCACCGTCTGGACGATGAAGACGCTCGCCGACGTAGTGTCGCCGCCGCGCGAGGCCAAGCTCACGATCGAAGTCACCGGCCACCAATGGTGGTGGGAGGCCCGCTATTTCTCCGAAAATCCGGGCGAGATTTTCACCACCGCGAACGAGATCCACATTCCTGCCGGCGAGCCGGTGCGGTTCAAGCTCATCGGCGGCGACGTCATCCATTCGTTCTGGGTGCCCGCCCTTGGCGGGAAGACCGACACGATTCCCGGCCAGACCAACATCACTTGGCTGGAAGCTGACCGGCCCGGCATCTATCGCGGCCAATGCACGGAATATTGCGGCAAGCAGCACGCCAACATGGCGTTCTTCGTCGTCGCCGAAGAGCCGCAACGCTTCGACCAATGGCGCAGACACCAGATCGCGCCAGCGGCGCCTTCGCCCGACATGGCGCAATCGGCCGCGGCCTTCCAGACGCGCTGCGGCGTCTGTCATACCGTGCGCGGCACGCCGGCCGGCGGCAAGGTCGGCCCCGATCTCACCCATGTGATGAGCCGCGGCACGATCGCCGCGGGCACGCTGCCGAACACGCCCGGGCACCTCACCGGTTGGATCGCCAATCCACAGGGCGTCAAGCCCGGCAACCTGATGCCGCAGATCGACTTGTCAGGCGCCGATCTCAACGCCATCCGCACCTTCCTTCAGACACTGAGCTGACATGGCGCGGCACACGCAACTCACGCAGAGTCCGGCGATCGTGACGCCGACGCCGCAACTCGCCGAGCGCCTGCACAAGCTGTGGGAGACCGAGCCCGGGATCAAAGGCTTTTTCGGCAGTGTCGATCACAAAGAGATCGGCATTCGTTACATCGTCACCGCCTTCGTTTTCCTGCTTGCCGGTGGCGCCGAGGCGCTGATCCTGCGCGTGCAGCTCGCGCAGCCCGACATGCATGTGCTCTCGCCCGAAGCCTACAATCAGCTGTTCACGATGCATGGCGTGTCGATGATCTTCCTCTACGCCATGCCGGTGCTGACGGGATTCAGCAATTATTTCTGGCCGCTATTGCTCGGCGCGCGCGACACCGCATTGCCGCGCGTCAACGCGCTTTCCTATTGGCTCTATCTTTTCTCCGGCCTGTTCATCTACGCGAGCTTTGTCTTGGGCCATGCGCCGAACGCCGGCTGGTTTAATTACGTGCCTTATGCGAACCGGCAATACAATCCCGGACCGAATATCGACTTCTATTCGCTCGGAATGATTTTTCTGGGCATTTCGACGACGGTGAGCTCGGCAAACTTCGTCGTCACCGCGATGCGCACGCGCGCCGCCGGCATGTCGGTCAACCGCATCCCGATCTTCATTTGGGGCACGCTGACCTCGTCCGTCGCCAATCTGCTTGTGGTGCCCTGCGTCAGCCTCGCATTCTTCCTGCTCTGGCTCGATCGCAATTACGGCACCAAATTCTTCCAGCCGAAATCAGGCGGCCAGCCGCTTCTCTGGCAGCATCTCTTCTGGATATTCGCGCACCCTTGGGTCTACGCGATCGTGCTGCCGGCGATGGGCATGGTCTCTGACGGGCTGCCGATCTTCTGCCGCCGTCCGCTCGTCGGCTACACGCTGGTCGCGCTATCGACCATGGCGACGATGGCGATCGGCTTCGGTGTTTGGACGCACCACATGTTTGCGACCGGCCTATCCGACCTGTCGCTGTCCTTCTTCAGCGGCGTGTCGATCATCATCGCCGTGCCGAGCGCGGTCGCGGTCTTCGCGTGGATCGCGACGATCTGGACGGGGCGGCCGGTCTTCACCACCGCCTTCCACTATTTCGCCGGCATGGTCGCGCTGTTTGTGATCGGCGGCGTCTCGGGGTACATGACGGGATCGGTGCCGGTCGATTGGCAACTGACCGACACCTACTTCATCGTCGCGCATCTGCATTACGTGCTGATCGGCATCAACGTGTTCCCCGTCGTCGGCGCGATCTATATGTGGTTCCCGAAGATGACCGGCCGCATGCTCGACGAGCGCATCGGCCGGATGAATTTTTGGCTGATGTTCATCGGTTTCAACATGGCGTTCTTCCCGATGCATATAAGCGGCCTGCTCGGAATGCCGCGGCGCATCTACACCTATCCGCACGACGTCGGCTGGACGACTTGGAACCTGATCACCTCGCTCGGCAGCGTGCTGTTTGCGCTCGGCGTGCTGCTCCTTTTCCACAACATCGCCACAAGCCTGAAGCGCGGCAAACATGCCGGCGCAAATCCCTGGGATGGCGGCACGCTCGAATGGGCGGTGGCGTCGCCGCCGCCGCCCTACAACTTCGTTGTGCTGCCGAGCGTCGCCAGCCGCCATCCGCTGTGGGAAGACCGGCTCGACGACGCGCCGGGCCGCTCGCTTGTCGACGTCGGACTTGCGCTCGACAAAGGCCGGCAGATGCTTGGCACGACCGTGATCGACGCGGAGCCTGCGGTGATCCTGCAGATGCCGTTCGACAGTTACGCGCCGTTTTCGCTTGCGGTCGGCACCGCGATTGTCTTCGTCGGCATGCTGTATCGCTCGTGGCCGGGCATTGGCGTGGGCGTGTTCATCACCGGCGTCGCGCTGCTCATGTGGCTCTGGCCGGGGCGCTTGCGCGAGGGCTCGCCGGAAGCGGCGAACGAGCCGCCCTTCGCGGAGCCGGATCATGTCTAATCTCGCCCTCGGCCACAGATCGCATGAGAGACGCGCGCCGGCGCTGCCGGTCGGCAGCATCGGCAGCCAGGCGTCCGGTTATTTCGGCGTCTGGTGGGTGATCATCACCGAGGCTTCGCTCTTCGTTTATCTTCTCTTCAGCTACGCCTATTGCGCGATGCAGTTTCCCGGTCCCTGGCCCCCCTCGGGCCCGCCGGAGCTCGGGCTTGCTGCCACAGACACGCTCATCCTTATCGTGAGCAGCGTCGCCGTCGCCGTTGGTGAGCACTCGATCAAGCGAGGCCAGCGCGCGCGCTTGACCCTCGGCCTCGCCGTCGGCTTTGTGCTCGGCATCGTATTCGTCGCGATTCAGCTCAAGGAATGGGCGAGCAGAGGCGCGAGCCTGTCGAGCAATCTGTATTATTCCTTTTACTTCACCACGACCGGCTTTCACATGGCACATGTCGTGGTGGGCGTCCTGATCTTGGGCGCGCTCACCATCTGGTCGATGCTCGGCAAGTTCGATTCGGTGCGCAATTCGCCGGTGTCGATCGGGTCCTTGTACTGGCATTTCGTCGATGCGGTTTGGATCGTGATATTCACGGCCTACTACATCGTGCCGCGGCTGAGGTGAGCCATGACTGAAAGCGGCGCATCGGCAATGATGGTCGAGCATCCGGCGCCGCATCGCGAACGCGTGCACCTCGCCGTCCTGCTTTTCGGCGCTTTTGTCGGGCCGATTGTCTGGGCACTGCATCTTTTTGCGAATACAGCGATTGCCGGACAGGTCTGCTATCCCGGACCTGTACCGCGGCTGACGCCATCTCCTGCCGAAGCGGCGCTGCGGCTACTGCTGGGCTTGAGCGGAGTTGTCGCGATCATCATTGCGCTGATCGGCGCTTACGTTTCGTACCGGTCGTGGCGAGCAACACGCGAGGAGCGCGAAGGTTCGCATCATCATCTCATCGAAGTCGGCGAGGGCCGCACGCGCTTCTTAGCCTTCGCCGGGATGTTTATGAGCCTCGGTTTTGCGCTGGTGATCTTCTGCGATACCGTGTCAGTCCTCTTGGTGCAGGCATGCGGGAAGTAAGGCGATTTCTGCCGTTCGTTGCGGTGCTCTGCACCGGAGTCGCGCTTGCCGGCTGCAACGCCTTAGGCTCGAGCCCGAGATCGGATGCGCAAAAACGCGGCGCCGATCTCATCATTGCCAATGGCTGCGGGACCTGTCACGCGATTCCCGGGATTGCCGGGGCGCGCGGCAATGTCGGCCCGCCGCTCGATCATATCGGCACCCGCGTCTTCATCGCCGGCATGCTGCGCAACACCCCGGACAACATGGTGCGCTGGCTCCAGAACCCGCAGGCGGTGATTCCCGGCAACGCGATGCCGAACATGAATCTCAACGACGCGCAGGCGCGCGATATCACCGCCTATCTCGCCGAGTTGCAGTGATTAACCGCGCCGCGGCCTGAGGCTTGCGCCACCGGCTTCGGCGCGCCACAACCCACCGGACCCTGTCCCGGACACGCCCATGATCTACCGCAAGCTCGGCGCGAGCGGCCTCGATGTATCCGTCATCTGCCTCGGCACGATGATGTTCGGCGGCCGCACGGATGAAGCCGCCGCCACCGAGATCGTCGCCAATGCGCGCGATGCCGGGATCAATTTCATCGACACCGCCGATGCTTACGGCGAGGGCGCGTCCGAAGAGATCACCGGCCGCGCCATTGCGTCGGACCGCGATCATTGGGTGCTCGCCACAAAAGTGGGCAACCAGATCGGCGACGGGATCAACCGCAAGGGCCTCTCGCGCAAATGGCTGTTCGAGGCGCTCGATGCCAGCCTGAAGCGCCTCGGCACCGATTACGTCGACATCTACTATCTGCACAAAGAGGATCACGACACGCCGCTCGACGAGACCGTCGGCGCGATCGCGGATCTCATCCGCGCCGGAAAGGTCCGGCATTTCGGCGTCTCGAATCACCGCTCCTGGCGCGTCGCCGAAATCTGCAACATCTGCGACCAGATGGGGATCGGCCGGCCGGTCGTGAGCCAGCCCTATTACAACGCGATGAACCGCATGCCCGAGGTCGAGCATCTGCCGGCCTGCGGATTCTACGGGCTCGGCGTCGTGCCCTACAGCCCGCTCGCACGTGGCGTGCTCACCGGCAAATACGAGCCGGGCGCACCTCCGCCGGAGGACACAAGGGCGGGCCGCAGCGACAAACGCATCATGCAGACCGAATGGCGCGATGAATCGCTCTGGCTTGCCCGCGTGATGAAGGGGCAAGCGGAATCGCGGGGGATGACCGCGGGCCAGTTCGCGTTGAACTGGGTCTTGAACAATCATTACGTGACGTCCGTCGTCACCGGCCCGCGCACGATGGAGCAGTGGACCGAATATCTCGGTGCGCTCGACCACGCATTTGCGGCCGAGGACGAGGCGTTCGTGGACGGCCTGGTCGCGGCGGGTCACCCCTCGACGCCCGGTTACAACGATCCCGCCTATCCAATCGAGGGACGGCTGCCGCGGAGCGGCTAGTGCCGAGCCGCCATTTCCGGCGGTTCAGGTTTGCTGTCCCGCAAGCTTTTGTTCACGGGTGCCGCCTTACAATGGCGCACCCGTGAGAAGCATGGCTGCGCCAAAGATGATATCAAGCGGCTCCGATCTACAGAGGGCCGGCGCGGCAGGCGCCGACGCGCCGCTGAAGACCCGCGCCGCCGCGCTGGTCAATCCGGCGTCCGGGCTCGCCAACGATTATCTCAATCTCTTCAATGAGATCGTGATGCTGATGGAGCAGCTCCCGTCGATGCCGGAGCTGATTGACGACATCTTCGCGTGGCGGCCGACCAGCTATCAGGACTATTTCACCCGCTCGATCCTGCCCGGACGCGGCTCGGCTTTGGAGGCCTATGCCGCGCTCAGCCAGACCTTTCGCCGCGATTTCGAGGCGATCGTCGAGGAGTTGGATCGTATGGCGGTCGGGGCGATCGCGGCGGTCCGCCGGCATCACAGGACCAAGGGCGACAGCGAGCCCTATACGCTCGTGGGCCTTTGCACCCGCTCCGGGGAAAAAATGCGCGAGGTCCTCGATCGCGCAACGAAGCTCGTCAATCATGGCCCGGGCGACGCCGGCGAGGCGCCCCAGGCTCTTGCCGACCGGCTGATGCGGGCGAACTAACGCGCGGTCACTCCGCGGCGATTCTCGCGGGTGCAGCCGCCGCGTCCTTGAGGTGGCGAGCGCGTCCCTGGAAAAGCGGCCGGCGCGTTTCGCCGATCGCGTGTCGAGCGACATGCCGCCCTATTTCCCATGATGGAAGGAGCGGGCTTACGGATGAGCAACTCTCAGGGATAATATCTTTGGCATAGACTCAAAGGGAGCCATTTGTACAACAACTTGGTGATCTGCCCTTGAATGGAAAAATCTGCATAGCCGATCTCCACTAGATGATCGAGGAGCTGCTTGTTTTCCAAGTGGGGCCTTGTCGCCGCGCTATATTTTAGTCGGAGGACGATGTGGCGGTTGAACTCGCTGAGGATGGCGCGCCGGATCGCACGCGCTTCGCGACTGTCATGGCCGAAGAATGTGTCTGCCAGCTTGTGAAAGCCTGCAACCTGCAGCTGGTAGCGCTTGACCAGACCTTTGTCTGAAAACGAGTCGTTCTCGCCGCGGCGCTGCAGAAAGACGCGGCCGGTATATCTCACCTGCAAACCGCTCTTCATCAGTTCGAAAAACCGCGCAGCATGCGCCCAGCAGCTGCCGACAAAATCCGGATTGAGAGGAACACGATTCCATGCCGCGCGCTTGACGATCAGGCCGCCCATGAAACTGAAGAAAGCTTCCGAATTGACGGCCCGCTCGAAATATCCGACGCGCACCGCTTGGTCCGACAATTCGAAGATACCAGGCGTGTCGGGCTTCAGGATCGGATGCTCCCAGAGCGGAGTCATGTCCTTCAAACATTCCATATGTTTGCACAGGTAGAGATCGTGGCCGGATCGTATTTCGTTCAGGGCGGCTCTGAGTGCGCATTCGCTCATCAGATCGTCGCTGCTGAACAGCCAGCAGTATTCGCCACTCGCGAGATCGACCACTTTGGCCATGTCACGATCGATGCCGCCTTTGCTTGCAAGGCGGTGATAGCGGATCTGCGGATTCTTGGCGCAAAACTCCGCCATGATTGCGGGTGTTTCGTCGGTCGATCCACCGTCGAGAACGACGATCTCCACCTGGCCGCTGCCGTCTTGGACAAGGATCGATTGCAAGGTCGTCGGCAGGAACTCCGCAAAGTTATAAGTTGGAATGCATATCGAGAGCGGCGGCGGCACGTGCTGATCCAGTTATTCTCGCGGGTTAACCCGCGCACGCGTTCATTTGCAGAAAGTCACGCTTCTCGCAAGACCCGCCGGTTCAGGCGCTCTCGGTCATCATTCATAGAGCCATCATGGCGCGCGTGACGTCCGCCCAACTTCGTGAACGATGATTGTCTCGAATCCTTTTGGTCCGCTCTTCGAGAGCAAGCGGATCGCTCAAAAGCGTATGCAGCTCATCTACCCAGGCCTGCCGGTTCTGCAGGGAGGCATGAAAAACCAGCCCTTCGCCCGCCTCAAGCAAGGAGGTGTTGTCAGAAGCCAGGCAGTATTTTCCGTGATCCAGCGCTTCGCTTATCGGCAAGCCCCACCCCTCTGCTTCTGATGGGAAGACCGTAAAAAGGCAGTTGTGGTAGAACCAGGCGAGCTCCTCGTCGTCGATATTGTAGAAGAAGAACACGCGGTCGAGACCGCCTGCCTCGCGTTGAAGTTCCTGCAGGTATGCAGCCTTGGCGAGCCCGCCGGCAAAGACGAGCGCAGGCCGGTTCGGGAGCTGCGACACGACGGCACGCCAAATGTCGAGTAGGAATTTTTGATTCTTGCGCGGCTCGAAGGAGCCGGCCATGAAGACGAAGGGCAGGTCCTGCAAGCCGGCGTCGATGATTTTGGCGCTGACCTGTGCGCCTTGTGCCGACACGCTGCTCGCCAGTGGCGTCATGGCTATATCTCTGGCGAGCCCGAGAATCTCTCGGGCATATTTGGCAATCTCTTCCTGCGAGGAGCGCGAGATCGTCGTAAGGATCATGTCCGATTGCAGCGTACGGTCGAGATAGGCCGTGAAGCGCTTGAGTTCTTCGGCGGGCAGAAAACCAGGGTGCGTGATCGGGATCATATCGTAGATCAGGGCGACCACACTCGCGCCTCGTGAGGCCAGCGTTTCGAGACAGGCGATGTAATCCTGCTTCCATACCGCGCCTAATGATAGCAGTTTGTCTCCGGGCTGAAATCCGATCGGGCGGCTACGTCCAGTGCCATGAGATGCAGCGCGCTTGCCCCGCTCGACCGTGATCCAGTAGTTGAATTTATGGCAAAGCACCTGCGGGTCGAGAGCATGCGCATGCGCAGCAAGCTCAAAGCGCTCGGCCGAAGCCAAGAATTCGTAATTATAAGCAAGCAACCAGGCAAGTTCCCTGCGCAGAGCGTCCATCTCGGCATCGGATGCAGCTGCCGCGAGGGACTTGCCGAGCGCTCTCGCCTTCCCGATCGCGCGCCTTTTGAAAAATGGTGCACGGACGGTCGGCGTCTCCTTAAGCAGAAACTCTATTTCGTTGGGCGAGCGCCCAAAGTTAGCCGGAAGGTTCGCAACCACGAAGGCCTGGAGGTTCTCGTCAAATCGGACGAGTTCCGCGCCCAAAAGAGCCGCTTCGCGCGCGACGTTGTACTCGACCCGTGTCACGCCCCGCGGCGGACCCCAAGATGCTGTATGAACGGTTGATATATCGACGAAGCGTCGCACGGTCGATGCGTCAGGCCGGCAGATCAGATGATCTCGATTTCCGGGAACGGGAAGATGAACTTGCCTCCGTCGGCGAGGAACTGCTGCTCACGCGCCAAAATCCCTTCCTTGAAATGCCAAGGCAGCACAATGAAATAGTCCGGCTTCATCGCGCGCGCCTCAGGCTCGGAGATGATCGGAATGTGCGTGCCCGGGGTGAACGAGCCGAACTTATCCTCGTTCACCTCCGCGATAGCCTCGACCAGATCGGGCCCGATGCCGCAAAATTGGAGAACGACATTGCCTTTTGTAGAGGCGCCGTAGCCGAGAATGCGCTTGCCGTCGTCTTTCAGCGCGCGGAGGAGCCGCGTCAGATCCTCGCGATGACGGAAAACACGGTGCTCGAAATCGCGGAACGGGCCCGGCGTTCCGAGTCCCATGCGGTCCTCCTGCTGGAGGAGCCAATTGACCACAGCGGAATTGCGCCGACGCGAGCTCGCGCGATGCGCCGCGGTGACCGCGAAACTGCCGCCGTTCACCGCATTCATCTCGACGTCGAGAATATCAAGGCCAGCCGCGTCCAATATCTTCTTCAACGCGCCGAGCGAGTAATATTCTATATGCTCATGGCAGATGGTGTCGTAGGAGCAGAGCCGCAGCATCGAGGGCATATAGCTTTGTTCGAGGTGCCAGATGCCTTCCGGGTCGAGGATTTCAGCAACCTCGCGGGCAAACTGCGTCGGGTCCTCCAAATCGTAGAACATCGATATCGAGGTCACGATCTTGGCGCGCCGGCTGGAGACCGCCCGAAAGTTATTTGCTGAAAAGAAGTCAGCAACAAGCTGGACGGAATCTGGATAATAGCTGCGGAACTTCTCGCCCGTCGGATCGATGCCGATCCGAGTCAGGCCGTCGCCCTCGTAGGCTTTCAAAGACGTGCAATCGTTCGAACCGATGTCGAGCACGACCTCGCCGCTCGTCAGATCGGCGGCGCGCTGCAGCAGCCGCATCTTGTTGGTGAGGTGCCGCACCATCGATTGATTGAGGCTGGAGCGGTAGCCGTAATTCTCGCCGTACATCTCATCCGCGTCGTAGGAATGGGCGAGCTGCAAAAGCCCGCTTTCTGGACACCAGACGAGTTCAAGCGGTCCCACCGTGACCTTCTCGTCGCGCGAACGCGGAAAGACGCCGGTTAAGGCCTGATGACCGAGCGAGAGTACCGGAATGAGGTGCTTGCTACCGCTCGCGCGGCAGCGATCGATCGGCTTGGGTGCAGTCATCAATGGTCCAGAAGATTCCGAGGAAGAAGCCCTTTTTGCCGGGTTCCTCGGCGGCCCCGATACCGGTTTTTGCCTGAACCGTCCAGCCTGCGAGATGCTTCGGAAGGGGGCTTCCCAGGCGACGGAAATTCCCGCAGGAAGTCCTCCCCGCAATTGGTCGATGGAAGCCATGCGAGCACAGAACCGCGCCCCCGATGAACTGCGTCCCGTATCGCTGGAGCGTAAAGTCGCGCGCTATGCCGAGGGGTCATGCCTGGTGAAATTCGGCGAGACGCACGTCCTCTGCACGGCGTCCCTGGAGGACAAGCCGCCGATGTGGCTGCGCGGACAGGGCCGCGGCTGGGTCACGGCGGAATACGCCATGTTGCCGCGCGCCACGCATACCCGCTCACGCCGGGAATCCACCAGCGGGCGGCCCTCCGGCCGCACCCAGGAAATCCAGCGCCTGATCGGCCGCTCGTTGCGCGCGGTGATGAACCTGCCGGCGCTCGGCGAACGCCAGATCACCGTCGATTGCGACGTCCTCCAGGCCGATGGCGGTACGCGCACCGCCTCGATCACCGGCGCCTGGGTGGCCCTGCACGATTGCCTCGCCTGGATGCGCGGCCGCTCGATTATCCGCGACAACCCGCTGCGCGATCATGTTGCTGCCGTCTCCTGCGGCATCATCAAGGGCGTGGCGACCCTCGATCTCGACTACGAGGAGGATTCGAGTGCGCACACGGACGCAAATTTCGTCCTGACCGGCGCAGGCGGCCTTGTCGAAGTGCAGGCGACCGCCGAAGGCGCGACATTCAGCGAGGCCGAGCTGACCTCCCTGCTCGGGCTTGCCAAGCTCGGGATCGGGCGCCTCGTCGAGCTGCAGAAGGCGGCTGTCGCCTGATGGGGCGGCAGATCACCGGCAGACTGGTCATCGCCACGCATAATTCCGGCAAGCTTTGGGAGATGCGTGAACTGCTCGCGCCCTATGGCGTCGACGCGATTTCGGCGAGCGATCTCAGCCTGGCGGAACCTGATGAGACGGGCACGACCTTCGCCGAGAATGCGCGGATCAAGGCGGAAGCCGCCGCCCGCGCCGCCAACCTGCCGGCCTTCGCCGACGATTCCGGCCTCTGTGTCGAGGCGCTCGGCGGCGCGCCCGGCATCTACTCGGCGCGCTGGGCCGGTGAGGCCCGCGATTTCGGCGCGGCGATACGGAAGGTCCAGAACGAACTCAAGGAGCGCGCGGCAGCGCCGCCGTTTCGCGCTGCGTTCGTCTCGGCCCTTTGCGTCGTCTGGCCCGACGGGCACACGGACGAGTTCGAAGGCGGCGTCGACGGCGAATTGATCTTCCCGCCGCGCGGCAGCAAGGGCTTCGGCTACGATCCGATCTTCCTCCCCGAGGGTCGCGACAAGACGTTCGGCGAGATGATGTCTGTCGAAAAGCATGCAATACCCGCCGACGGCTCGCGCGCGCTGTCGCACCGCGCCCGAGCGTTTCAGGCCCTGGCTAAGAGCTGTTTGCACTGTTCTGGATGAACAATTTATCTGGGCCTAAGCACCCTTTAGCCGTCCACATAGAAGAATAGGAGAAGACAATTATCGGTCCGGATGAGTCCGTTCCCCAGCACCTTCTCGCCTCCGCCGGCGTGTCCGCGAGGGATACGGGCGAGCCTCGAGACAACCGCCGACCCGGCTTCCACCTGGCTCGTGCCAAGGCGTTTCTAATTCTTGGCGACAAGGACAAGGCGCAAGCCGAGTTTCACGCCGCGCTCGCCCACGATGCGGACATGGTCGAGGCTCACGTCGGGCTAGCTGAGCTGCGCTTACCGGGCGAGGGCTATCAATCCTGGTTGCAACGCTTCCATGAGCTCCTCAAGCCAGAATTCTACTTGGAGATCGGTGTCGCCGAAGGCCACACTCTCACACTCGCGCAGCCTCCAACTCGTGTCATCGGCATAGATCCCAATCCGAAGATCACCTCGCCGATGCCCGCCGAGACGCACATCTTTCGTGAGACCAGCGACGAGTTTTTCTCCAAAAGTCATCTCACGTCCTTGCTGGGTCAGAGGCCGTTGAGCCTTGCGTTTATCGACGGAGCCCACGTCTTTGCCCAGTCGCTGCGGGACTTTATGAATGTGGAACGGTTCTGCGGAGAACGTTCGCTGGTCCTCTTTCACGATACGATTCCACTCGACGAGATCACACAAAGACCAGATCGTCAGAGAAAATTTTATACCGGTGACGTGTGGAAGACCATCCTGTGCCTGAAGCACTACCGGCCCGATCTCGATATTTTCACAATCGCCACGCCTTCCAGCGGGCTGACTGTGCTCACGGGGCTAAATCCAGACTCATGCATTCTCGCCGCCTGTTATGAGGAGGCGGTCGACAGATTTATAGAATTGCCCTACATCGAGCTGCAAGGACGCGAGCACGAGATGCTCAATGTCGTGCCCAACGAGCGGGACACCGTCGCCGAACGCCTCAAGCGCCGCGGTGTACTCCAATGATCCATGATCTTTACGAACGTGCATGGAGGGGTGCACTCGGGGCACAGAAGATTTTCATGCGGAGGACGGCTGAGGTTGGGGTTATTGCCGGCCACTCTCACCTAGTCGCCTTCGGCGTCCCGTTAAGAACCGAAGATGGGCATTTGACACTCACGTCGGTCAATCCAGGAAAAGATGACTTCCTTTGTCTCAATGGGCCGTTTCCAAGAGACGAAAATTACTGGCTGGAGGCCGAGAAACTGGCGGCGGCGCATCCGCTCTTTATCTACTGGCACGGGAATCAACATATGGCGGCACATTTGTTTGCATCGGATCCGCCGCTCGACTTCGTCTTGTCAGACGACCCGAGCTTTCCCATCGCGAACGATTCGGTCCTCATCCCAGAGGAGATGCTCCGGGAAGAATTTGCTCAGTTTGTTCCGAGCTTCGATCAATTGGACGCGCTCCTCAAGAGAGTGATGGGTGCGACTCACCGCGGCATCTTTGTGTGCGGCACTCCGCCTCCTAAAGAGGACACCGCCGCTATGCGGGCCTCGCTCGGACGGGAGGCGCATTTCGTAGAGCGTTTGGCTGCCTTACGTACGAGCCCCGATGCCATTCCGCTCACCCCGCCCCTGATTCTCTACAAAATGTGGCGCGTTATTCAGAATATGCTGCGAGATGTCGCCCAAAAAAACGGCGCACAATTTCTTCCGATCCCGCCGGAGGCGCAAACACCAGACGGCTTTCTGCGGAAAGAGTGTTGGTCGTCGGATGTCACACACGCGAATAGCAATTTAGGGCGCTTGATCCTGCCGCGTCTGCGCAAATGCCTCTAGGAGCAAGAACAATGCACCCGTACAAGTCTCTGCCCGAACGTCAGTTTTGGTCGAAGGCTGTGTCGACGAATTTCGATCCCGCGGATGTCGGGACCTTTCGCCGCCCACTGATCCGCCCGGGCGAGAAGGTCATGAGCGCTGGAAGCTGCTTTGCGTCGCGTCTTGTGCCGTATCTGGAGAAGAGTGGATTCGAATATGTCAAGACGAGCAGTCGGCATCCACACTTTCTCAACATCGGAGCTGAAAACTTAGGCTACGAGACGTTCAGCGCGCCGTACGGTAATATCTATACGGCGAGGCACCTCCTCCAGCTGGCGCAACGCTGCGTCGGGAAGTTTTCGCCGCAAGAAGACCGTTGGCATTGCGACGGAGCTGTTATCGATCCGTTCCGTCCCGGACTGCGCTTTTTCGCGAGAAGCGATCGAGAGTTCGACCTTTTGACCAAGAGCTATCTCGGTGCCGTCCTGGCAGCCCTCCAAGCATGTGATGTGTTTATCTTCACGCTTGGCCTCACCGAGGCATGGCGCTCGAAGCTCGACGGGGCGGTTTATCCCGCTTGCCCCGGAACCGTTGCCGGCACCTTTGACGCCGCTCGCCACGAGCTCGTGAATTTAAGCGCCGCGGACGTAGCGAACGATTTGAATTCATTCGTTGATGAACTCAGAGAAGTTAATCCTAAGGCCAGAGTAATCCTCACCGTATCTCCAGTTCCGATGATTGCCACTGCAACTCACAACCATGTTTTGGCCGCGACGAGCTACACCAAATCTGTGCTTCGCGTCGCCGCGGAGCAGGCCGCCTGTCAAAATGAGGAGGTCTTCTACTTTCCGTTCTACGAGATTGTTACGGGGCCGCAGGCGCCGAAAAACTTGTTCGAACAAGACTTCAGGAGCATCTCGCCGGAAGCCCTTGAGATGGTAATGTCCATCTTTTTCGCGAGCTGCGAAGTCGGTGAGCCGGTGAGGGTTGAGGCGAGCCCCGTTTCGGAGGGACTCTCGACCAGCGGCCTCGTCGATCTATCGAGCCGCCTGTCAGCTCTGGAGTGCGAAGAAGCGGCGCAAGACCAGTAGGCAAGCCCCGTGCAGGCCCTCATAAATGAAAGGCCCGCACGGGTGCTGGGAATGATGCTGAGAACTACTTGAACGGTGTTGTCGAAGTCGGCGCGCTTGCCCCTGGGACGAGACTGCTCGGGCCAAACGATGCGATGGGAGCGCCGCCCAACGAATTTATGTTCGTCCCATTGTTGGAGATAACGTCCCAGGCGATGGCGACCGAGTTGACGGCACCATTAGCCTGTACCCCGAAGGAGGTGTTGCCGTCGACAAAGGAGTGCGTGACCGCCGCACTGTTTGACGCGCCAGCTGCGCCCTGGACGTTGACCCCGCCGTTATTGTTGATGATCGTGCAATTGTCGATCATGACGCGCGCGCCCGCCGTTCCGACGACGTTCACGCCATTTTGCGAGAAGTGACGGATCGAGCAGTTTTGGATGAATATAGCCCCGCTTCCGATCACCTGAATCCCATTCAAACCCGGAGTTGGGCTGCCATTTAGTCCCTCAAATTCCAGCCCATCGACTACGACGTGGTCCGTCGCGGCGGTGTTGATGACAAGGGCGTTGGTACCAGAGACGAGAATGCTGCCAACCACCCCTTGGCATTTGAGCGTCAGCGATTTCGAGACGGTCACCGCGCCGTAACCTGCCGAATCGAGGCAGTTGATCTCGCCGCTGGCGGCGGTCTTGGAATACGCGCCGGCGAAGGTCTTGCACGGAGCGGTGCGGCTGCACGGATTGGCGTCATCGCCGACTCCGGACACCCAGGTTCGCGTCGCCTGCGCTGAGGCCGGTGACACGAAGGATACTGCTCCCAATGCGCCGGCAATCAGCGCGCCTAGTATAAAGTGTTTCATAGTACGTCCCCTACTTGAGTAGGCGCGCACACTTGCATGCGGCGTCGTGTAAAGCAATGGACTGCCGGGGGGTAAATGTCGTGATCTCGCGTAGATGGCTGGGCGGCGCACATCTACCGGCATTTGTCTGTGCGATTTCACACCTGTCGTGAGCGATCAGTTCGCAACCGTTGGTATGCCAGCCGTCCAAGCTCGGGCGCTGCAGCCACGCAATCTGGTTTTCGCTAAAATGCCTCGGCTAAAATGCCTTGAATGTGATGATTGTGCGCGTGTCGACGATGCCGGGAATCGTCTGCACCTTCTCGCCGACGAAATGGCCGATATCGACATCGCCATCGACGTAGAATTTCGCGAGTATGTCGAAGTCGCCCGCGATCGAGTAGATTTCGGAGGCAATCTCAGCTTCCGCGAGCGCGCTCGCCACGGCGTAGGTCTTGCCGAGCGCGCATTTGAACTCGACAAAAAAAGTCTGCATCGGCGGTGGTGCTCTTTGCTCTCGACGGGATCCGGCCGATAAAATGCCGCTCCGCCAACGGCGCGTCAAACCGCAAGGGATAGCCGGTCCTCGCTGCCGGCCGCCGGCCGCGCGCATCCAACTCGCGCGGCAGACCGGCCCCGGCCTCTCGACGCCCGCCCGCGTCGGCAGATAATGTCTCCGGCAACAGGAGGAGTATCGTGAGCGCACTGGCCAAAATCGAAAGCGTACCGATGCTGAGCACCGCCGAGCTTGAGCGCACAATCGGCCTTCGGCCAGACCTTCCGCTTCGGACGCGAGGAGACGCAGAGCAATGAGCATTCGTTTTGACGGCAAAGTGGCGATCGTCACCGGCGCCGGCAACGGATTGGGCCGCGCCCACGCGCTCGGCCTTGCAAGCCGCGGCGCCAAGGTCGTCGCCAACGATCTCGGCGCGCACCGCGACGGGTCCGGTGCGTCTTCTGAAGCTGCCGAGAAGGTGGTCGCGGAAATCGAGGCGCAAGGCGGTGCCGCGATCGCCAACGGCGCCAATGTCAGCGACGCCGCCGCGGTGCAGGAGATGGTGGAGGAGACGATGCGAAAATGGGGCCGCATCGACATTTTGGTGAACAATGCCGGCATCCTGCGCGACAGGTCGTTCGCGAAGATGGATCTCGCCGATTTCCGCAGCGTGCTCGACGTGCATCTCTGGGGCAGCGTCGTTTGCACGAAGGCGGTGTGGGAGATCATGCGCACGCAGAACTACGGACGCGTCGTCTTCACTTCTTCTTCGTCGGGTATCTACGGCAATTTCGGCCAGTCGAATTACGGCGCGGCCAAGATGGCGATGGTCGGCCTGATGAACGTCCTGCATCTCGAAGGCGAGCGGAACAATATACGGGTGAACGTGCTGTCGCCGACGGCGGCGACGCGCATGACCGAGGACCTCATTCCGCCGGATGCGCTGGCGCTGATGACGCCGGACTCGATCACGCCCGGCCTGCTCTATCTCGTCAGCGATGAGGCACCGTCGCGCGTCATCCTCTGCGCCGGGGCGGGCGGCTTTGCGCGCACGCTGATTTATGAAACCGAAGGCGTCCACATTCCGGCGAGCGAGCGCACGCCCGAGGAGGTCGCCGCGCGATTTGCCGAAATTTCCGATCCGTCGTGCCAAAACATGCTGACTGGCGCATTCCAGCAGACGAACAAGTTTGTCGAAGCGGCAGCGCGAGCCGCGAACATTTCGCTCAAACCACGCGAATCGGCTTGAATGCATTACGATTACAAAGATCAGGTCGTGCTCATCACCGGCGCGGCCGGCGGTTTCGGCCGTCTCGCCGCAACCGAATTTGCGCGCGCGGGCGCGAAGCTCGTTTTGTGCGATCTCAACAAGGCAAAGCTCGAAGAGCTGAGTGCCAGCCTCCCCCAGGCTGATGCTATCATCGAAGCCGGCGACGTAAGCGAAGACGACACCCATCGCCGCCTCGTCGCGCGTGCCGTCGAGACTTACGGCCGCCTCGATGTCGCGATCAACAATGCCGGCGTGGCGCATGCCTTCACTAAGATCACCGAGACCGATAACGCAATCATGCAGCAGATGCTCGCCGTGAATGTCTACGGCGTGTTCCTCGCGATGAAATATCAGCTGCCGGTGATGGAGCGGCAGAATGCCGGCGCGATTCTCAACGTGTCGTCGGTTGCCGGTGTTGTTGGCGCGCCGCTACTTGCCGCCTATTCCGCCGCCAAGCACGGCGTCATTGGACTGACGAAGAGCGCCGCCGGCGAATATGCGCGCAAGGGCATTCGCATCAACGCGATCTGCCCGGCTTTCGCCGAGACGCAGATGCTGACCGAGATGCTTGATCAGATGCGCGGCGGTGCCGGCGCCGCATCACAGCGCATCGTCAGTAACATGCCAATGCGCCGCTTCGCGCGGCCGGAAGAAATCGTGCAGGCAATGCTGTGGATTTGCAGCCGCGAAAATTCTTTCATGACCGGCCACGCTTTAGTTCTGGACGGAGGCTTGAGCGCGGTCTGACCGGCGGAACCGCCTGACCAACACTGCGTTCCCCTGCCGACCTCTTACAGATAGGGAGAACAAGCGTGGACGAGCAACATGTGAAGGGCGCAGCCGATAAGGTTAAGGGCGCGGTGAAGGACGCCGTTGGTGGCGCGACGGGTGACAACAAGATGCAGGCAGAAGGCAAGCTCGACAAGGCGAAGGGCAGCGTCCGCAACGTCGTCGGCGATGCCAAGGACGCCGTGAAAGACGCCGACCGCCGCTAGCAGGCAAATTTCGGCCTGGTTTTCCACACCCGCTGGTTCCTCCGGCGGGTGTTTTCTTTTGCGCGGCCCCATCTCCGCCACGCTTACCTGTTGGCATGCCGGCTCGCTGGGGCTCAAAGCCCCGTTCTCAGCAGTTGAGCCCGCGCTTGCGCTCAGGCTTTGCCGTTCCCATCTGACCTCCTCCCATGAAACGCGCCTTTCTCTTTTTAGTCGTCCTCCTGCTTTTCGTCGGTCTTGCGGGCGGGCTCGGCTATTTCCAGTTTTTCGTGAAGCCCGAGATGATCAAGGGTTTCATCGCGCAGGCGCCGCAGCCGGTTAACGCGGTCGCCGCTTCGCGCGCGGAAACGGTCAAATGGACGCCGCGCCTGCCGGCGATCGGCACCTTCCGGGCCGTGCAGGGTGTCGAAGTGGCGCCGCAGGTCGGCGGCGTCGTGCGCGAGATCAAATTCGAATCGTCGCAGGACATCGCGAAGGGCGTTGCTCTCGTCCAGATCGATGATTCGACCGAGCAGGCCGATCTTAAGTCGAATGATGCCGCCCTGAAGAACGCTGACGTGTCGCTGCAGCGTCAGCGCCAGCTGATTACCGGCGGCAACACGCCGCAAGCCAATCTCGACGCCGCGCTGGCGACGCGCGATCAGGCTGCCGCGGCGACCGAGCGCACGCGCGCCGTCATCGCGCAGAAGGCGGTCGTCGCGCCCTTCGCGGGGCGGCTCGGCATCCGCCGCATCGACATCGGCCAATACGTCTCGCCGGGCACGATGCTTGTCACCCTGCAGCAGCTCGATCCGATCTACGTCGATTTCTCGCTACCGGAGCAGAACATCGCCGATCTCAAGCCCGGTCAGACGATCGAGACTAGCGTCGACGCCTATCCCAACACGACCTTCACCGGCAAGATCAAATTCGTCGACGCACGCGTCAGCGCCGACACCCGCAACGTTCTCGTGCGCGGTGAGATCACCAACTCGCAGAAGAAGCTTTTACCGGGCATGTTCGCCAATGTGAACGTGCTCGCCGGCGCCTCTAAAGAAGTCGTGACGCTGCCGCGCACCAGCATCACTTACTCGCTCTACGGCGACAGCGTTTACGTGCTCTCGCCCGCCCCGCCGAAGGCCGGCGAAGCCCAGGCGGCAGCATCGTCAGATCAGCTTTTTGCAATCGAGCGGCGCTTCGTGCGCCCGGGCGACACGCGCGAGGACAGGGTGGCGATCAACGAAGGGGTCAAGCCCGGCGAGTTGGTCGTCAGCGAAGGGCAGATCAAGCTGCAGCCGAATGCGCGCGTCCGCATCGATCCGAACGCGGGCTTGCAGCCGCAAAACCCGCGCCCGCGCGAATAGGCCCGAGCTTATGAGCTCCATCACCGATATCTTCGTACGCCGGCCGGTGCTGGCGAGCGTCGTCAGCCTTCTCATCCTGCTCGGCGGTCTCCAGGCATTTTTCAAGCTGCAGATACGGCAGTTTCCCGAACTTTCTTCCACGACGATCACGATTACGACGATCTATCCCGGCGCCAACGCCGACCTGATCAAAGGCTTCATCACGACGCCGCTCGAGCAGGCGGTGGCGAGCACCGAGGGTATCGACACGCTGGTCTCGACCTCCCAGCAGAACCAGTCGACTATCACCCTCAACCTCCTGCTCAACGCCAATCCCGACCGCGCCGTCGCGGATGTGCTGTCGAAGATTCAACAGGTGAAAAGCGTGCTGCCGCGGGAAGCGCAGGACCCGATGGTCGTCAAGCAGACGGGCCAGGGCTACGCGCTCCTCTACATGTCGTTCAATTCCAAGGTGCTGACCGCCTCGCAGATCACCGATTACCTGACCCGCGTTGTGCAGCCGCGTCTGCAGACGATCGACGGCGTCGCCAATGCGCAAATCCTTGGCGGGCAGACCTTTGCGATGCGCATCTGGCTCGATCCGAACCGCATGGCGGCGCGCGGCGTCACGCCGCTCGACGTGCGCACCGCGCTCGCCGCCAACAACTTCATCTCCGCCGCCGGCCAGATCAAAGGCGACTTCGTCCAGACGAGCATCAACGCGCAGACCTCGCTTGAAAGCGCCAAGGCCTTCGCACAGCTGGTGATCTCGACCCGCGGCGACACGCTGACCCGCATCGGCGACATCGCCACAGTCGATCTCGGGCCGGAAAGCGTCGATTCGTCCTCCGTGTTCGACGGACTGAAAGCGGTGTTCATCGGTGTCTACCCGACGCCGACGGCGAACCCCCTCAGCCTCATCAACAATGTCCGTAAGGCGTTTCCCGACATCAAGGCGCAGCTGCCGGTCGGCATCGACGGCGCGATCGCCTACGACGCGACCGAATTCATCCGTGCCTCAATCTGGGAAGTGGCGAAGACGCTCGGCGAGGCGGCGGTCATCGTCATCATCGTCATCTTCCTCTTCCTCGGCAGCTTCCGCTCGACGCTGATCCCCCTGGTCACGATCCCCCTGTCGCTGATCGGCGTGATGATCATGCTGCTCGCGATGGGTTACTCGATCAACCTGCTGACGCTGCTAGCGCTGGTGCTGTCGATCGGGCTTGTCGTCGACGATGCGATCGTTGTCGTCGAGAACATCTACCGCCACATCGAGGAGGGCGCGAAGCCGTACGCCGCGGCGCTGCAGGGCGCGCGCGAGATCGCCGGACCCGTGGTGGCGATGACGATTACGCTCGCCGCGGTGTATGCGCCGATCGGCTTCGTCAGCGGCCTCACCGGCGCGTTGTTCCGCGAATTCGCCTTCACGCTTGCGGGTTCTGTCGTCGTCTCCGGCATCATCGCGCTGACGCTGTCGCCGATGATGTGCTCGCTGCTGCTGAAGCCACCGGCGAATGCCGGCCGCGGCTTCGTCGGCTTTCTCGACCGCATGTTCGATCGCTTGCGCCGACGCTACGAGGGCCGGCTGCATCGCACCCTGAATTTCCGCGCGATGACGGTACTCGTGCTCGTCGGCATCCTCGCGCTCACCGGCATCATGTATATGACGACGCCGCGCGAGCTGGCGCCCGAGGAGGACCAAGGCGTCCTCTTCACGATGGTCAAGACGCCGCAATCCGGCAATCTCGATTATGTCGAGCAGGTCACCAACAAGCTCTATGCGCAGACGACGCAGCTCGCCGAGACGAGCCATCTCTTCGTCATCAACGGCTTTCCCGGCCTGCATCAGGCTTTTGCCGGCGTGCTCCTGAAGCCGTGGGATCAGCGTTCGCGTAATCAGAAAGCGGTGATGCAGGATCTGTCGCCGAAACTCGCACAGCTGACCGGCGGCTCGGTGTTCGCCTTCTCGCCGCCGGCGCTGCCAGGCAATACCGGTGGGCCGCCGATGCAATTCGTCATCCGCACGACCGGCGACTACCAGACGCTCGCGGACGTCGTCGCGAAGATGCAGCAGGAGGCGCAGAAGAGCGGCCTGTTCATCTTCACCGACGTCGATCTCAAGTTCGACACGCCGCAGATCGAGTTCAAGGTCGATGCGGCGAAGGCGAACCGGCTCGGCATCAACATGTCGGATATCGGCGGCTCGCTCGCGACGCTGCTCGGCGGCAATTACGTCAACCGCTTCAACCTGTATGGCCGCAGCTACGAAGTTATCCCGCAAGTGCCGCGCGATTTTCGCCTGACCGCCGACTGGCTGACGCAATATCGCGTACGCACCTCGAGTGGCGAACTCGTACCGCTGTCAACGGTCGCGACGATCTCGAAGACGACGCAGCCGAACGCGCTGACCAACTTCCAGCAGCTGAGTTCGGCGACGCTGCAGGGCGTGCCGTTTCCGGGCCACACGCTTGGGGAGGCGCTCGACTTCCTGAAAGACAAGGCCAAGGACATCTTCCCGGCGGGCTACACCTACGACTTCCAGGGCGAGAGCCGGCAGCTCGTGCAGGAAGGCAACACGCTGACGATCACCTTCATCTTCTCGCTGATCCTTATCTTCCTCGTGCTCGCGGCGCAGTTCGAAAGTTTCCGCGATCCCTTCGTCATCCTGATCGCGCTGCCGACAGCGATGTTCGGCGCGCTCCTGCCCTTGAACATGCTCGGTGTGATGGGCATGGCGAGCATCAACATTTATACACAGATTGGCCTCGTCACTTTGATCGGTCTCATTTCGAAGCACGGCATCCTGATGACGGAGTTTGCCAACCGCATGCAGGAAGAGCAGGGCATGTCGCGGCGCGAGGCGATCGAGCACGCCGCCGGTGTGCGGCTGCGGCCGATCCTGATGACGACCGCGGCGATGGTCGTCGGCATGGTGCCGCTCGTCATTGCCGAAGGCGCCGGCGCGAAGAGCCGCGCCGCGATCGGTATCGTGATCGCGTTCGGCATGTTCATCGGCACGCTGTTCACGCTGTTCGTGACGCCGGCGATCTACACCTTTGTGGCGCGCGACCACCGCGCCGCGCGCAGGGATCGCGAGGAAGACGAGCCGCTCATGTTGCCGCAGAACGTGCGCCCGGCACACGCGGCGGAATAGTTCTACAGATTTGCATGAGCGCTAATCCGATCGACCGCCGCCGCACGTTCGCGATCATCTCGCATCCCGACGCCGGCAAGACGACGCTCACTGAAAAGCTGCTCTTGTTCGGCGGTGCGATTCAGCTTGCGGGCGAAGTGCGCGCCAAGGCAAACCGCCGCCAGACGCGCTCCGACTGGATGAATATCGAGCGCCAGCGCGGCATCTCCGTCGTCACTTCGGTGATGACGTTCGAATACGGCGATCACGTTTATAATCTGCTCGATACGCCGGGCCACGAGGATTTTTCCGAGGACACCTATCGGACGCTGACGGCAGTTGATTCCGCCGTGATGGTGATCGACGCGGCGCGCGGTATCGAGGCGCGCACGCGCAAGCTCTTCGAAGTCTGCCGGCTGCGCGACATTCCGATCATCACGTTCGTCAATAAGCTCGATCGCGAATCGCGCGATCCCTTCGATCTCTTGGACGAGATTGAGAAGACGCTGGCGCTTGATACGACCGCGCTGACCTGGCCGATCGGCCGCGGCCGCGATTTTGCCGGCACCTACGATCTCAGACGCAACACAGTGCGCCGGCTCGATGCCGATGCGGCGGAGATCGCTGTTTCCGGTCCGCGCGATCCGCGGATCGCCGCGCTGTCCAGCGAGCGTGTCGCGGACGAAGCCGCCGGCGAGATCGAGCTCGCCCGCGAGGCGATGAAGCCGTTCGACCTCGCGGCGTTCCGCGAGGGACATCTCACGCCGGTTCTGTTCGGCAGCGCGCTCAAAAATTTCGGCGTGCGCGATCTCATCAGTGCGCTGGCGGAATTCGCGCCGAGCCCCCGCGGACTTGAGGCAGCTTCGCGCCATGTCGATCCGCACGAGCCGCAGATGACCGGCTTCGTCTTCAAGATCCAGGCGAACATGGATCCGAACCATCGCGACCGCATCGCCTTCCTGCGTGTCTCCTCGGGCAAATTGCAAAGAGGGATGAAGGCGAAGCTCGTGCGCACGGGAAAACCGATCGCGCTCAACGCGCCGCAATTCTTCTTCGCGCAGGAGCGCAGCGTCGCCGACGAAGCTTACGCCGGCGACGTTGTCGGCATTCCCAATCACGGCACGCTGCGCATAGGCGACACGCTGACCGAAGGCGAGAACATCGTTTTCCGCGGCGTGCCGAGTTTCGCCCCGGAGATTTTACGCCGCGTCAAGCTCGGCGACGCGATGAAGGCGAAGAAGCTGCGCGAGGCGCTGCAGCAGATGGCCGAAGAGGGCGTCGTGCAGCTGTTCCTGCCGAGCGACGGATCGGGTGCGATTGTCGGCGTCGTCGGCGCGCTGCAGCTCGATGTCCTCGCCGAACGGCTGAAGGCCGAATACGGTTTGCCGGTGTCGTTCGAGCCGAGCCGGTTCGAAGTCTGCCGCTGGATCGAGGCGAGCGAACCCGCCGAGCTCGACAAGTTTCAGCGCGCCTATCCCTCGTCGATCGCCGTCGATCTCGACGGCGCGCCGGTGTTCCTGGCGCAATCGGCGTTCAACCTGCGCTACGAGCAGGAGCGCTGGCCGGCAATCACCTTCAACGAGATCAAGGATTATCAAGTCGCGGGGTAGCTCGCCCTCATCCTGAGGAACCGCGAAGCGGCGTCTCGACGGATGGGCGACGCGCGTGAGGGTTAGTGCTGGACCGCGCACCTCCTGGTGCGCACGATCTGCGTTGAGTGGGTGCGCACCGCGAGGTGCGCGATCCAGCGCTAATCTCAAAGACCTGAGGAAGGTGCTAGCCCACGATCTTCGAAAAATCCGCGATTTCGTGCACGGCGCGACGAAACTCATTCAACAGGCGCAGTCTGTTTTTGCGAAGCTCGGCATTCTCATCATTGACTTTGACGTGCTCGAAGAACGCATCAATAGCGGTGCGTAGCGTGGAGAGGCTTTCCATCGCCGTCTCAAACTCAGCCTCACTCGTGCCCCTGTCCTGATCTTCGCGCTGCGCGAGAGCGAGGTGTTCGCGCGCGTCAGAAACGGTGGATCGAGTCGTGTCCCACAGATGTCTCTCCCGTGGCTCCTTCTCATCCATGAGACTGGGATCAGGTTTCTCATCGAAGGCGCCGGCGCCATCCTTCTTCTCCTCGATGCGCAAAATATTCGCTGCGCGGCGATAGCCGGCGAGGAGATTCTTGCCGTCGTCCGTGTCAAGGAATTTCCCGAGCGCCTCGACGCGGCGCACGATCATGAGGAGGTCGTCCTGGCCGGCCAGCGCGAAGACGGCGTCGATGAGATCGTGGCGTGCGCCTTGATCACGAAGATACACTTTCAGGCGATCGGCGAAAAAAGCGAGGAGGTCTGATTCAACAGCGTCATGCCCGGCCTTGGGCCGGGCATCCACGTCTTTGCACTTGTCGTGGATGGCCGGGACCAGCCCGGCCATGACGCGCGTCAGCCGCAACCGCAGCCCATTCTCCAGCACGATCCGGATCACACCCAACGCCGCTCTCCGCAACGCGTACGGGTCCTTCGACCCCGTCGGCTTCTCGTCGATCGCCCAGAAGCCGACCAGCGTGTCGATCTTGTCGGCGAGCGCGACGGCGATGCTGACGGGATCGCTCGGCACGCGATCACTCGGCCCCTGCGGCTTGTAATGTTCCTCAATTGCCGCGGGGACGGAGGAATCCTCGCCCTGATGCGCGGCGTAATAGCGGCCGATCAATCCCTGCAGCTCGGGAAATTCGCCGACCATTTCGGAGACGAGATCGGCCTTGGCGAGACGCGCCGCGCGCGCGGCCCTGTCCGGATCGGCGCCGACAACAGGCGCGAGCTCGCGCGCCAGCGCCTCGATGCGTTTGACGCGTTCGCCCTGCGTGCCGAGCTTTTCGTGAAACACAATTCTGTCGAGCTTCGGCAGGCGGTCTTCGAGCTTTATCTTGAGATCGCTCTCCCAAAAGAATTTCGCGTCGGACAATCGCGCCCGCACGACACGCCCATTGCCGGCGGCAATCGCGGCGCCGCCGTCGCTCGCCTCGATGTTTGACACGAGGATGAATTTGTTGGCGAGCGCGCCACCTTGGGCCCGCAAGACAAAGCATTTCTGGTTGGCGCGGATCGTCGCGCGAATCACTTCCGGCGGAATGTCGAGAAACGCCGCGTCGAACTCGCCGATCAGCACGACCGGCCATTCGACGAGGCGGGCGACCTCCTCGAGCAGCGGCTCGTCGTCGATAAGTTCCAATCCCTGCGCGAAAGCGAGATCGCGCGCATCATGCAAAATGATGTTCTTGCGCCGCTCCGCATCGAGCACGACCTTGGCTTTCTCGAGCGCCGGCACGTAATCGTCGAAGCGCCGCACCTTGAAAGCACCGGGCGCGAGAAAGCGGTGGCCGCGCGTGATGTTGCCCGCGGCGACGCCATCGATGGCAAACTCAACGATGTCCGGCTCTTCCGTTTCCGGCCCGAATGTCGCGACAACAGAATGCAACGGCCGCACCCAGCGCAGCGAATCCGGCCGGGTCGATTCATGCCCCCAGCGCATCGATTTCGGCCAGGGAAAGCCGCGGATGATCGCGGGCAGGATTTCACCCAGCACTTCGAGCGTCGCGCGGCCGGGCCGCTCGACCACTGCCGTATAGAACTCCCCCTTCTTCGCATCGTTGACGATCGTCGCGTCAGCGACCGACGTGAGCCCCGCGCTTTTCAGAAAGCCCTGCACGGCCGCGTCCGGCGCGCCGACGCGCGGGCCTTTCTTTTCTTCGCGCGTGTCTGGCTGGCGCACCGGAATGCCGGCGACATGCAGCGCGAGGCGCCGTGGGGTCGCGAAGGCGGCCGCGCCGTCGTAAACAAGCCCGCGCTCGACCAGCGCGTCGGTGACGAGCCGCTTCAGGTCGGCGCTCGCGCGCGCCTGCATGCGGGCCGGGATTTCTTCGGAGAAAAGTTCGAGCAGAAGGTCGGGCATCGCGGCGGTTGGTAGAGGATTTTGCGGGAGGCGCAAATCACCGCCTCAGGCAGCCGACCCGCAACCCTTCGCCCAAGTCGACATTGCCAGGGCGCCGGATTCGGTGCATCCGGAACAGGCTTTAAGGCGGGGCGGCGGGGCCAAGGAGCGAAACTTGAGCGAGACTGACACGACAGACCGGCGCATCCAGCCGTCCTTTGCCGATTTCCCGGCGGCAGCGCCTGCAGCGGCACCTCCGGTGTCGCGCGATCCGCAGCCCGCGGCGGCGCCTTCCGCGGCGCTGCAAGCCCAGAGCGTCTTCGCTGCCGATGTCGCCGGCGCGCCGGACGTGCTCTCGCCGGCGCTCGCCCGGCTGGCCGAGTTGGCGCTGCATCGCGGCGCCGAGACGCCTCTGTCGATTGGTCTCCTTGGCGGTGCCGGCGCCGGCAAGAGCTCCGCGCTCGCGGCGCTGACCCGCCGCATCGAGGCGCTGAGCAAGGGCGCCGCGGCGGGCGGGCCCTTCGTGTCGAAGGCTCTCGTCCTGCAGGTGAACGGCCACGAGATCGCTCAGGAATCGGAGGCGGTGCTCGCCGCAAAACTGCATCAGGCGCTGGAACGCGGCGAGCCGGTCTTCGCCCAGGAATGCGCCGCCGATGCCGTGCACTCGACGAGCGATCCGCGCGCGCTGGCGCATGCCGCAAATGAGCGCCTGGACCAGGCGCGCACCCGCTTGGACACGGAGCGGCAGGCGCTCGAGGACGTGTCCGCTCGCCGCGCCCGGCTTGTCGACACGGTGCTTTATGAAACCGCGGGCTCGCAGGTCGATGCCTATGCGCGTTCGCGGCGCAGCGGCATCGAATCGGCGCTGCGCGCGTTCGGCATTGCCGGCAACGATCCGATCCAGGCCTACAAGGACGAGGTTAGCGGTCTCGCCCGCGCCCGCGGCGGCTCGTCGCGCATGGGACTGGCGCTGCGCTCGCTCTGGGCCTATCGCGGCCAGACGCGGCTTCTCGTGCTCGCAGTCATTTTCCTGCTAATCGCCTGGGGCTTCAACTATCTCGATCATGATCGCAACTGGCTGACTTCGCTGCGCGGGACGGGCGAGACTGCGCGGCCGCTCGCCGATTGGCTGGAAGCGCATCTCAACTGGCTGGCGACGCTGCGAACCGCCTCGATCGTAATTGCTCTTCTCTGCGTCTTGGCAAACCTCTGGCGCGCGTTCCGTTTCCTGCAGCCGGTCTTGCGCGGCGCGACGCTGTTGCACCGCGACGTCGCCCAGCGCGGCCAGGATCTCGATTCGCGCCTGTCGCACCAGACGCGCCGCGTCGACAACCTCGCTCGCGACGTCGATGCGCTCGCCGCGCGCGCCGGGGAAGCCGAAAAGCGCCTCGGCCCTGATGGGGCCGCGCATGCGGGGATTGAGCTGCCGCCGTTCCATGCGGGCGCCTCCGACCGGCTCGCCATCGAATCGGCGCGGGCGTTTTTTGGGTCGGTGTCGAAGCGGCTCGCAGAGGGCTCTGGCGGCGGGTCGCAGCGGATCATTGTTGCCATCGATGGCGTCGAGGCTGCGGCCGGTGCCGCGATCGATGCGATCGCCGCGCTGCTGGCGCGCCCCGGCTTCGTCGCGCTCATGGCCGCCGACCCGGCGCGGATCGGCGCCGATCGGCTGGCGCGAATCGTCCAGGTGCCGTTCACGGTGGCGCCGCAGGATCAGACCGGTCTCGTCGATCGCCTGCTTGGGCGCCCGGCCGCGCCCGTGGCCCGCACGGCCGACATGCGTGACCCGCGCCACTCCTCGCTCGACACGCCCGTTACCGATGGCGAGGCAGAACTGCTCGCCGCGCTGGCGCCGCTCGCCGGGCCTTCGCCGCGGGGCGTCAAGCGCTTCGTCAATCTCTACCGGCTGGCACGGCTCGACGCGCCGGACGATCTCGCGCCGCTCGCTTTCATGCTGGCGCTCGATGCTGGGGGAAGCGCGGACGAGATCGCCGCGGCCGATCAATCGCTCGCAGGCGCCGACGAGCGCGCGCACTTCACGCTGACGCAAGCGGCAGGGACGCGGCTCGCCGCCGCGCTGGCGGCGGCGGAGCAGGCCGAAGGCAAAAAGCTGACGCTCGGCAGCATGCGGCGCGCGCGCGATGTCGCGCGGACGTGGTCGTTCGGCAGGAATGAGACTGCGTTCTAAACGCGCCTCACTGCAGCAAGCGATAGTCGATGAACTGCACGCGGTCGCCGCGTCGCACCTGCGTGACATGTTCGGGGAGTTCGACGAGGCCGTCGGTTGCAGTCAGCGACGTCAAGACGCCCGCACCATCGACGGGATATTTGCGCGCTAGGATGATCCCGGCCAACTGGTCCTCGATCAGCGACACGCGGACATATTCGCGCCGGCCCTTCTTCTTGCGATAGTCGAAATCGGCGGTGACGCCGAGCGCACGTGCCGGCTCGAGCGCCTCGCCCGACAAAGCAGCGAGCAGCGGCCGCACGACATAAGCGAAGGTGACGAAGACCGCGACGGGATTGCCCGGCAGGCCGACAAACGGCTTACCGCCGACGACCCCCATCGCGACCGGGCGCCCCGGCTTAATCGCGAGACGCCAGAAGGCGAGCGAGCCCGCCTCCGACATCGCGGCGCGCACGTGGTCCTCCTCGCCGGTCGAGACGCCGCCCGAGGTGATGATCGCATCGTGTTCGCGCGCGGCATTGGTGAGTGCGTTGGCGACGGCATCGCGTCTGTCGCGCAGGATGCCGAGATCGGTAACGTCGCATTTGAGCCGGCGCAGCAGAACCTGCAGTGCGAAGCGGTTTGAATCGTAGAGCCCGGCGGGCGGCAGCTTCTCGCCCGGTGAAACGAGCTCGTCGCCGGTCGAGAACACCGCAATCCTGAGCCTTCGGCGCACCGGCAGACGCTCGATGCCGAGCGCCGCCGCCAACGCGATTTCGCGCGGACCGAGGCGCCGGCCAGCCGCAAGCGCGGTTTCGCCGCGCGCAATATCTTCGCCACGCGGGCGGCGATTGGCGCCTTCTTGCAAGCCGGCAGGCAAAACGACGCGGCCGTCGTCATGCTCGCGGCAATCCTCCTGCATGAAGACGGTGTCGAAATTTTCGGGCATTGGCGCGCCGGTGAAGATGCGCACCGCCGCATCGGGCAGCGCCGCTTCGCTCGCCTGACCGGCCGCGACGCGCCCGGCGATCGACATGATCGTCTCACCGGATGCGGCGAGCGAGGCGAAACAAACCGCGTAACCATCGACGGCGGAATTATCGAAATTCGGCAGATCGATCGGCGCGATCAGCTGGTCCGCAAGCACGCGGCTATCGGCTTCAACCAGCGCAACGCTTTCTGTTCCGGGAACCGCGCTGATGCGTGCAGCCATGGCGCGGCGCGCCTCCTCGACCGGCATAAGCTCGGACCCGAAGGCGAAGGCATCGTCACTAAGCTGGGCCAAGGGCGGTACTCAGCTCTTCTGGTCTTCCAGGCGGCGCAATGTGTCCCCGACCGGTACCGCACTGCGCGTGACGAGATCGCAAACCGCCTCGACATCATCGAGCGACGCAAATGGCAGCATCTCAACCACGTCCCCGGACGCGTGGAGCGAAGCGGAACGCGATCCGGGGTCGAGGAGTGCCCCCGCGCTTTCTGGATCCCGGATCGCGCTGCGCGCGTCCGGGAATGCGGGAGGGACGTCGCTTACTACCGCAACGATGTTAAGATCCCCCGGAAACAGAAACGGCTTGCCTATTTCCTTGCGATGCACCTCGACTTTAACATGTGCTTCGCGTTTAAATCCCTCGACGATCACGAGATCGACCTCGCTCAATCGCGGCAGCAAATCAGCGAGGCTCGGCTCGTCTTTCTCACGCAGTTCGTGCATCAGCGCCCAGCGCTTGGCGGAGGCCACCAGCACTTCGCGAGCGCCGGCCTCGCGATGCAAGTAAGAGTCTTTGCCGGGCTTGTCGATCTCAAGCGAATGATGGGCGTGTTTCAATGTCGAAACCGAAATGCCGCGCGCGATCAGCGCCGGAATGAGTTTAACGATCAACGTCGTCTTGCCCGAGCCACTCCAGCCGGCAAAGCCGATGACGCGCATCAATGCGCCTTTGTCGCGGGCGTGAAGCCCATGCTGCTTTGCGCGCTTTGCACGTCGGCGCTTTGGCACGCTTCAATGAATGCAACGACAGCCGGGCGTTCGCGCCGCGCTCTCGGGATGATGAAATCGAAATGCTCTTCCGTCAGCGGGATAAAGCTGAGACCATACGCTTCCGCAACGGAGGAGATAGCCACGCCCCAATCGGCGCGACCCTGCGCGACCGCGGCGGCAACCGCATTGTGCGAACGCGGCTGATTCCAATAACCCGAAGGCTCGGCGCCTTTGAGCAAACCGTCGATAAGCATGCGCGTGCCGGAGCCCTGGTTGCGATTGACCATGTGGTAATCGGCATCGGCAAGCGCGGCCGCGATGGCAGCCTCAATGCTGCGTTTCTCGAAGCGCAGGTCGCCTTTGTTGAAGACGATACCCTGCATGCGCTGCCAGCCTTGGACAAGCGTAAGGCTCTCGTCGAGAAACGCGGCGTTATACGTGCCGCTCTTCGCGTCGAAGAGATGCGCCGGCGCGATATCGCATTCGCCGCGCCGCGCCGCGTGCAGTCCGCCAAGCGATCCGATAGCGACGATGCGCGAGCGGATGCCTTTTTCGGAGAGCAGACTCAGTACCGGCTCAAGCCCCGTGCAATGGCTGCCCATGATCGTCAGATCGGGTGGCCGCGCATCGCGCGACAAGAGCGTCACGGGCGTGCGCGTACCCTCCGGCAGCCGGTCGGCAAGCGCTTCGATCGTGAGAAAACCGTCGGCCTGCGCAAAGCTCGTCACCGCGCCTGAGCCCTTCGCGAGCGGAAAGGCTTTGAGCCCGCTTGCGTCTTCACTCAGCGCCACCATCGCGAATTCGGTCCGGCCGAAATCGGAAGGGATCGCCACCGCGGTTTGCGCCTCGACAATCGACTCGTCACGTGCCGGCAAACCGCTCATGCGGCGCAGCACCGGCACGATGAAGTCATGGAATGTGAACATCGCCGACGTCGGAAATCCCGGCAGCACGACGATTGCTTTGCCGTCAACAACGGCGAGGCAGAGCGGCTTGCCGGGTTTTAGCGCGACGCCATGTGCGACGATGCCGGGCTTCCCGAGCCGCGCGACGATGTCGGCGGTGAGATCGCCGGCGCCTTTCGATGTGCCGCCGGAGAGAACGACCATATCGCATTCGGCGAGCGCCTTGCGCAGCGTGGATTCGATCGCCTCGGCATCATCGCTGACGATGCCGTAGGAAATCGCCTCGCCGCCATTCTCCGTGACGCTCGCAGCAACGATCGGTCCGTTGGAGTCGTAAATGGCCGCTGGTTTCAGCTTTCCGCCGGGCGGGATCAATTCGTCGCCGGTCGAGAACACGCCGACGAGCGGCTTGCGAAACACTTTTACGCGATCGACGCCGCACGCCGCGAGCATGGCGATTTCGCGTGAACCGATCTGCGTCCCCTTGCGCAGCACGACTTCGCCAAGCGCCATGTCGCTGCCGGCGAACGACACATTCTGCGCCGGTCCGACGGCGCGGCGCACGGCAAGACGATCGTCCTCGATGTCGGTCTGCTCAATCATGACGACGGCATCGGCGCCGCGCGGGATCGGCCCGCCGGTGGCGATCGGAGTCGCCGTGCCCACAGCGACGGTGAGACGCGGCTGCGACCCGCAGGCAATCGTCTCATCATTCAGAGCGAGAGAAACCGGCGCGTTGTCCGACGCGCCAGCGACGTCGCCGGCGCGCAGTGCGAATCCGTCGACATTGGAGCGATCGAAGGGCGGCACATCGACGGGGGCTGAAACGTGATCGGCGACGACGCGGCCGAGCGCGGCGGCAAGCGTCGCCTCTTCGATGCCGAGCGGCCTCGGATCGAGCGCCTGCGTAAAGCGCGCCATCGCTTCGTCGCGCGATAGCACGCGCAGGAACTGCGCCTGTTCCCGCGACGCATCGCGGGCCGTTCGCATGTCGTTCATCGCAGATTCTCGGTCATAGAAACTCGGCTTCGACGATCTCGCCTGACGCAAATCCCTCGCTTTCGGCGGGAATTGCGAGCCAAGCGTCGGATTCAGCGATTGCTGCCCAAGAGATATCCCCCGCCGCAAGCGGTTTCCACCTATCGGCCTCGCGTTTGAGCAGCGCCAGATCGGCCATGCCTGGCGCCGAGGCGATTTTGCGGGCGAGCGGAAGGGCGGCGGAGGGGCGCGGGCCGCTATATCCGGTGAGGCGGTCGAGGCAGGGCCGCGCAATCAATAGCCAGGCGGCGAGCGTCTCTTCCAGGCGGCCCGGGAGAAGCACTGCGGGCGCCGAGCGGCCCGCCGGATCGATGAAGCCGCACGCCGTCGCGGAACCCGGCGCCACGGCAAGATCGCGTGCGACGATACGGCCGGATTCGGTCAGGGCACCGAGCGCGGCCTGAAAAGCCGCCCCGCTCCACCCGGCGACCAGCACGAGGTCGGCACCTGCCGCCGAGCGCAGCGCGCCGGCCAAGCGGGCTTGCGGGACATAGGCGAGATGGACGTCAGCCCCCGCCCGCGCCGTCCAATCCATGACCAGCGCCGCGGAGGCGCAGGAGCCTTGCGGTCCGACCACGACGACGCCCGGCACGCGGACCAACACCTCGGTGAACCCGGCCGCGCGCAGCACCGCGACCTGAACACCTTTAAGGCGCGCGCCGGCGGAAACGATCACCCGGCCCGCCCCGATATCGCCGCCAGCCGTACGCACGTGGCGGCCGGGAGGGACGAGCGCGACGACCTCCGCGCCGCCGGCTGCCTCGCGCAGATCCTCGGGATCGAGGATGGTGTCGCTGCCGGGGGGAAGCGCCTCGCCCGCTTCCACGAGAGGCGGCATCTTCGGCAGCAGCGAGGGCACATACGAGGAGGCGCCGACCGTTGCCCGCGCGGCGATCGCGTAGCCGCGCTCGAGCGCCAACGCATAAGGCGGAAAGTTGGCCGGGGCCACGACATCTTCGGCAAGGACGAGACCGCCGGCTTTCGCGGTCGCTATGGCCCCGCTGGCGACCGGCTCAATCTTCGCTAAGAAGGCTGCCCGGGCCTCAACAAGCGGGACGAGCCTCACGATTGGATATCCTGCTTTCGAGTTCTGCTTGCCGCTCTATTGGCGACACAAGAGACCATAATGAGTGACGATGCCACCCCGGTCCGGCTGGATTTACGCGGCCTCAAATGCCCGCTGCCCGCGTTGCGAACGCGGAAGGCGCTGAGGCAGGCGACTGCGGGTCAGCGCTTCATTGTCGAGTGTACCGACCCTTTGTCGACAATAGACATCCCCAATCTGCTGCGGGAAACCGGCGATCTGCTCGAGGGGCAGGAGACGACGGAAGGCCTGCACGTCTTTCGCATCCGTCGCGCTTGAGAGTCGAAATTGCCACGCGCGCGGAATTTCGGGAACCAAGCGTAGCTGTAGCGGTTGTTTACGAAAGAAGCCGAGACTGTCGCTTCCGCCCGGCCCTATGGTCGAGCTCACCAAGGGAACCCGCCATGCGCCGCATCGTCCCGCTTGCCCTTACCGCCGCCGCGACCGCCGCCGCCTTTCTCACCATTGTCGGCGGCGCCGAGGCGCAGGACCGCTACCGCCGTGGCTACATCATCACCGGCGAGCGGCCGCTGACTGTCACGCGCCGCTCCTGGCTCGATCCCGGACCGGTCGTTCAGCCGATGACGGAGCACCGTTACGTCGCGCAGCAGGTCTACTTCAATCAGCTGCCGTTCGAGGCGAGCCACGGCAAGTTCCTGTTCAATCGTTACACCGGGCCCTGATCGCCGCTTCGGCTGAGCAGTCCGCCATTTTTGCGCCGCCGCTCCTCCCGGAACGGCGGCGAAATCATTTCTGCGTGGTGCCTCTATTGCCGCGGCGTCATTCTCCCGCCATGAGAGCGCTTCTTCGTGCGTAGCTCCTGAAGCCCGAGAATCGATGCGCCGCCACGTCCTGCCAACGCTTTTCCTCTCCGCGCTTCTCTCGGCCGGCGTCACCACAACCGCGCATGCCGATTTCCGGCTCTGCAACAACACCAATGCCCGCACCAGCGTGTCGCTCGCCTACACCGATGGTCAGCGCTGGGTCAGCGAAGGCTGGTGGAATTTGAAGCCCAGCGCGTGCGAAACTTTGCTGCGCGGGCCTTTGGCGGCGCAGTACTACTACGTCTACGCCATGGACGAGCGCGGCGGCGAGTGGAAGGGCAAAGCCTTCATGTGCACGCGCGACCGCGAGTTCCACATCGATGGCCGCGAAGATTGTTTCGTGCGCGGCTTCGATCGTACCGGCTTCTTCGAGATCGACACCGGCAAGGACGCCAAGAACTGGACGGTGCAGTTGACGGATACGGGTCAGGCCCGAAATCCCTAGACCTCACCACCCCGGAGCGAAAGCATGAGACGGCTGCGCCGTTGCAAGATCGTCGCGACCCTCGGGCCTGCTTCCTGCGACCGCGAGACACTCATCGAGCTCTTCCGCGCCGGCGCGGATATTTTCCGCATCAATATGAGCCATGCCGATCACGACGCGATGCGCGAGCGCGTGCAGATGATCCGCGATGTAGAGCAGGAGGTCGGGCGCCCCATCGGCATCCTGCTCGACTTGCAGGGCCCGAAACTCAGGATCGGTGAATTCACCGATGGCGGCGTCTATCTGACCAAAGGCGCGGAGTTCACGCTCGACCTTGATCCGACGCCCGGAAACGCTGAGCGCGTGCGCCTGCCGCATCCCGAAATCCTGCAAGCACTGCATCCCGGCAATACCGTTCTCGTCGATGACGGCAAGGTGCGTCTGCACATCGTCGAAGCCTCGCGCGAGAAAGCGAAGGCGATCGTCGATGTTCCGGGAAAGATCTCCAATCGCAAGGGCGTCAGCCTGCCCGATACCGAGATCCCGGTCTCGTCGATGACCGAGAAGGACCGCTCCGATCTCGACGCCGGATTGAACGAAGGCGTCGACTGGGTTGCCGTGTCGTTCGTGCAGCGGCCGGACGACATCGCGGAGGTGAAGAAATTCGCGCGCGGCCGCGCGCTGGTCATGGCCAAAATCGAAAAACCGCAGGCGATCAACCGCCTCGACGAGATCATGGAAATGTCAGACGCATTGATGGTCGCGCGCGGCGATCTCGGCGTCGAAATGCCGCTCGAGCGCGTGCCCGGATTGCAGAAGCGGATGACGCGTCTGGGGCGCCGGTTCGGCAAGCCGGTCGTCGTCGCGACGCAGATGCTCGAATCGATGATCTCCTCGCCGGTGCCGACGCGCGCCGAAGTGTCGGACGTCGCGACCGCGGTGTTCGAAGGCGCCGATGCGGTGATGCTGTCGGCGGAAAGCGCGTCGGGTCAGTTCCCCGTCGAGGCGGTCGCCACGATGAACCGCATCGCAGAAGAAGTGGAGAAGGATGCGGTCTACCGCGCGGTGATCGAGGCGCAGCGCGCCGCCGCGCCCGATCCGACCGGCGCGGACGCGATCGCAATGGCCGCGCGCGATGTCGCCGAGATGCTGGAATTGAAAGCGGTGTGCGCATGGACTGCCTCGGGCTCAACCGCCTTTCGCATTGCGCGCGAGCGGCCCGAGCCGCCGATACTGGCGCTGACGCCGAACCGCAGCACCGCGCGACGTCTGGCGCTTGTGTGGGGCGTGCATGCGGTGGTGACCAAAGACGCAGACGATATCGACGACATGGCGAAACGCGCCTGCAAGTTCTCGAATCGCGAGGGCTTCTCGCATGAAGGCGACCGCGTGATCATCGTCGCCGGCGTTCCGTTCGGCACGCCGGGCGCGACGAACATGGTGCGCATCGCTTTTGCGGGCGCGGAGCGTTAGTCCAAAAGCATCTGAGTGAAAGCTCGTTCGCTTAGATGGAGAACCTCAGGGCTGCCCCGTACCGCCCGCCGCACCGTAAACCTGCCCCGTCGTAAAACTCGCATCCGCCGCGGCAAGCTGCACATAGATGGAGGCAAGTTCTGCCGGCTGCCCTGGCCTGCCGAACGAAGTCATGCCGCCGAATTTCTCCAGTTTTTCCTGTGTCGCGCCACCGCTGACCTGCAACGGTGTCCAGATCGGCCCGGGTGCGACGGCGTTGACGCGAATGCCTTTCGATCCGAGCTGTTTCGCCAGCGATTTGACGTAGTTCATCGTCGCGGCCTTCGTCTGCGCGTAATCATACAAATCGGGCGAGGGATCATAGGCCTGCTCCGATGCGGTGCCGATAATCACTGAACCCGGCTGCAGATGCGGCAATGCAGCCTTGATGATCCAGAACGGCGCGTAGATGTTGGTCTTCATCGTCCAGTCAAATTGCTCGGTCGTGATGTCGAGGATCGACTGATGCGCCTGCTGCCGGCCGGCATTGCAGACGACGATGTCGAGACCGCCGAGACCGCGCACCGCTTCCTCGACTAAGCGCTGACAGAACGCTTCGTCCCGGAGGTCGCCGGGAATCGCGAGGCCCTTCCGGCTCGCGTCCTTGATCAATGCGATGACCTCGCGCGCATCCGGCTCTTCGGTGGGAAAATAATTGATCGCCACGTCCGCGCCTTCGCGCGCGTAAGCGATGGCCGCGGCACGGCCCATGCCGGAATCGCCGCCGGTGATCAGCGCTTTTCGTCCCGCGAGTCGGCCCGAGCCTTTGTAGCTCGTCTCGCCGTGATCGGGCGGCGGATTCATCTTGCTGGCGAGGCCCGGCCATTCCTGTTCCTGCCTCTGGAAGGGCGGCTTCGGATATTTCGTCACAGGATTTTGCTGCGATGGCGGAGCCGTTCCCGCGACCGCGACCATCGTGCTTGTGGACGTTTGTGCCGCGGCCGGCGCATTCACCGCCGCGATCAAGCCGGTTGCGAGCCCGCCGACAACGAGGCGGCGCGACGCGTCTGTGTCTTCGCGTGTCATGATCATCTCCATGTTCGCAGATGAACGCTGCGCGCTGCTTTGCGTTCGCGCGGCACGCCGCCGCGTTGGCAGGCAAGCCTCAGTCAACTTTGTCTTGACCTTACCGTGCGCCCCTGTTTCAAGGCGCGCTCTTCCAGTCCTCTCGGAGCGTCCGCCCATGCCGCAATGGCCCGTTCACGCGCGCATCACCGGTCCGGTCGTCATGATCGGTTTCGGCTCGATCGGCCGCGGCACATTGCCGCTCATCGAACGGCATTTCGAATTCGACCGCGCACGCTTCAGTGTGATCGACCCAGATGATTCCGACCGTGCGCTACTCGATCAGCGTGGCATCCGCTTCGAGCATCTCGCCATCACGCGCGACAATTATCGTGACGTGCTCGGCCGCTTGTTCGGGGAAGGCGAGGGCCAGGGGTTCTGCGTCAATCTCTCGGTCGATACCTCGTCGCTCGACATCATGAAATTCTGCCGCGAGATCGGCGTGCTTTATATCGACACCGTTGTCGAGCCCTGGCCGGGCTTCTATTTCGACAAATCGCTGGGGCCGGAGGCGCGCTCGAATTATGCGTTGCGCGAAACCGTGCTTGCGGCAAAACGCGATGAGTCGGGCGGCACGACGGCAGTTTCCTGCTGCGGTGCCAATCCCGGCATGGTGTCGTGGTTCGTCAAGCAGGCGCTCTTAAACCTCGCCGCCGACCTCGGCGATAAAGCCGCCGAGCCGCAAACGCGCGAAGAATGGGCGGAGCTCGCGCAGCGGCTCGACATCAAGGGCATCCACATCGCCGAGCGCGACACGCAGTATGCGCGCCAACACAAGCCGCTGAACGTCTTCGTCAATACCTGGTCGGTCGAAGGCTTTCTGTCGGAAGGCATGCAGCCGGCCGAACTCGGCTGGGGCACGCATGAGAAATGGATGCCGGATAATGCCGGCAAGCATCAAAGCGGCTGTGGCGCGGCGATTTATCTGAAACAGCCCGGCGCCAACACGCGCGTGCGTTCATGGACGCCGACACCGCGCGCGCAATATGGCTTTCTGGTCACGCACAACGAATCGATCTCGATCGCGGATTATTTCACGGTGCGCAGCTGGCTCGGACTGGCGAGCTACCGCCCGACCTGCCACTATGCGTACCATCCTTGCGATGACGCGGTTTTGTCGTTGCACGAACTCTTTGGCCGCGCCGGAATCGTGCAGCCGCAAGACCACATCCTTACCGAGAACGAAGTCGTCGCCGGCATCGATGAGCTCGGCGTGCTTCTCTATGGCCATAAGAAGAACGCCTATTGGTACGGCTCGCAGCTGTCGATCGAAGAGACGCGGCGGATCGCGCCGTATCAGAACGCGACGGGCTTGCAGGTGACCTCGGCCGTGCTCGCCGGCATGGTATGGGCGCTGGAAAATCCGGAAGCCGGTATCGTCGAGGCGGACGAGATGGATTTCCGCCGCTGCCTTGAAGTGCAGCGGCTCTATCTCGGGCCGATGATTGGCGTCTACACCGATTGGACGCCGCTCACCGACCGGCCGGGACTGTTTCCGGAAGACATCGACACGTCCGATCCCTGGCAATTCCGCAACGTGCTGGTGCGATAGGCGGGGGAGAGCCGCTCAAAAGCCGCCGTCGCGAACTTCCGACACCGATTTTTTGTGATTTTTGGAGCGGGCGAAGGGATTCGAACCCTCGACCCCAACCTTGGCAAGGTTACGCGCGAAACCGCTAAGTCTTTGAATTCGCTTTCTTTACTGCCGGGACGAACTCCGGCTCCCCAGATTTTCCCCGCCAGGGCAGCACGTCGATGGATTCGATGAGATGCGCCACGTTCACGTGCGTGTACCTGAGCAGCATCCGCTCGGAGTTCCATCCGCCAATCTCCATCAAGGCGGCCAGGTTGCGATTCGCGGCGTAGTGCCACGACGCGAACGTGTGCCGGCAATCATGCGGCGTGAAATCGGTAATCGCGGCGCGCCGGCACGCAGCGCGGAAGGCAGTCTTGATGGAGCCGCCGGAAGCCGCGCGATCAGCGGTTTCGGCATAAGGCTCGCCGTCGGGTCGTCGAAAAACGCGACCCTCGCGATGGGGTAATTTCCCCAACGCGTCTACTATCCGGGCGTGGAGCGGGACGCCGCGTGCCTTCCCGCTTTTGGTTTTCAGAAACTGAACTTGGCGGCTAGCGACATCAACTTCGCGCCAGTCGAGGTGAAGCGCTTCTCCAACTCGGCAGCCGGTGTAGAACAAAAAAATCACGAGCGGGCGAAGGTGCGTTTCGCACGCGCTGATCAAGCTATCCGCTTCCGGGGGAGTGAGATACCTAACCCGGCCGGGAGGTTGGGAGGGTCTCTCGATCTGCCGCCATTCGCACATCTTGCGTTTCGCCGCGTCTTTCAGCACGGCCGATATGGGCGTGTAGACTTGCCGATTGCGAGTTGCCGGAGACGCCTCCGGAAGAAGCAGTCGAGCAGCACGATCAATCGTGTTCTGATCGATCTGAGCGAGTGGGGTATTTCCGAAATGCTCTACGAGCCGCGCTTGGTACCGCTTTTCTCCTCCGGCGTGGAGGTAGAAGTAGACTGCTTCGAGGTATGTTGCGACCGCCTTTCGACCGAAGATGCTCGCTTCTTGAAGCTCCCAGGATCGTTTAGCGAGGAGCTTTTCGGCGGCTTTTCGGTCAGCAGTTCGCGTACTCTCATCGACAGGACAGCCTGCGACGGTCCCGCGGATATACCAGTTCTTACCTCTGTGTCGGCGAACGAGTTTGAGAGCCATGGCAGTGCCTCGTACAGACGTACCACATCAGCTTCACTGAACACCCTCTGCCGACGGCCTATCAGCCGACCGAGATCAGGATGCTTATCCAAAACCTTCTGCAGCGTCTCCCGAAGGACGCGGGGGCTCACCCGGAGAAGCTCCGCGACCTCCTCAAACGTGTAGAAACGCGGCGGCATCTGGGCCGGCAACGCCGATGGAACCACCAGCATCGCCTCACGTTCTACGCGGGAATATACGTCAATATGCTAAGCTTACGCTTGCTGCTGTTGCGTGCCATGACGTTTCTCACTGGTGAGTCATGGGCGCGCAGCGCCAACTGAGCCGCCGTTGATCGACGGCTCACTTTTTGTACCGAGTTGGACCGCACGCCCTCCTAGAATTTGTGCACTTCAGCTTTTCATCAAAGCTGCCGCTGTCAACGCAGCTGGGTCGGTGCGGTTCAGCATGTTTCTTAAAGTGTGGTATTTCAGTTGTGACACCAACGAAAAGCCGCCCTCGGGCGGCTTTGAGTCTGCCAGGCGGGCGACTACCGGCGTTGAAAGCCGGATTTGCGATTATCATTCCCACCGCGCCCACCACCTTCGGACTGTTGATCATCCTTTGGCGGCCGGAGCACAATCTTGCAGACGCCGTCGCCATCCGGCAACGGCAAAGCTTGAAGGATCACGTTCATTCCGTCGCCGGATTGGTGCGGAAAGGCCGCGCCGATCTGGAGCCAGAAGTCGTCGGCGCCTTGTCGCTTGATCACCGAGTAGGCGCGATAGGCGGGTTCGTTCTGCTTAGACACTGGACTTCTCCATTGGTTCAATGAGCTGGAGTCACTGCGTGACGGATCGCCGCGAGCGCATCGTCGAGCGATGCGACACGCTGGTGCGCCAACTCCATTTGTGAAAGTTCACCTTCGCATTCGCAGATCGTCGCCTCGATGCCGACAAAGAAGCGTCCGTCGGTGGTAGGGGAGAGCTGGATTGCGAAGTATTCGATTGACGCAGTTTCGAGCCTCCGCGGCGCGGGGGCCGGATCGCTACTGCTGTGAGAGATCATCTGCGCTCCGTCTTGCTAATCCGACATCCCAACAGTGAGGTGCCGGGCAACAAGACAGATGGCTACGCGAATCATACCCCGCATATGGCGCCCTGCAAGGTTGTGCTCGCGATCTAACCGGGCGTGCGGAATCCGCCTTTAGCTCCCTTCGCGGCAATGAAATGGTCGCGACCTCCACTCCCGACAATGGAGGTCAAAATGTGGACTAAGGCTAAAGCAGCGGCGCTGATCGCCGGCACGATCCTCAGCACACCCGCTTACGCGCAATATTGGTATGGCGGTCGCTACTGGGTCAGACAATCCGACGGCGGCTGGATTGGGTACAGTGGTGAATTCGTGCTCGCGGTCGTCGGCGTGCTCCTCGTGGCACTCTACTATCTTGCAAAATCGCTGGAAGGGTCGAGCAGCTGTGAAAGCGCAGAGGATCAGGCCGAGAGATACGAAGAAGAAGCGCGTCTGACACTCGCACATAAGAGGAAAGTCGACGCTCAGACGGAGCTGATGGCGAGCACGATCGACGCTGCGCGGATGAAAGCCGCGTACGACGAACTCAAGCAAATCACCCTGCACGACCGCGGCGTGCGGCGCCTTACCCACCGCCGGTAAGGCGTTCGGATGCGGAGATTCATCATGTCCAGCTATGACAAAGAATACGAAATCATCCCGCCCTCGCGCGCGGTGACGACTGGAGAGCCGCGCCAATTTGCGCTCGCCCCCGCAAAGCCGCAGCCGCTGCGCGTCGAAACCGGCGGCGTCATCTCCTCGATCCCGAGACGTTGGCAGGCCAATAGCGACACGCGCACATACGATGCATATACGCGGCGCGAAAATGCGCAGCGCGGGCTAGTCGACGCAAATACTGCGCTCGGCCATAGCCTCATCGCCAACGCGCGCATGCGTCACGAACTGGCGGAACTGCCCGAAATCCTCGCGACCGACCGCCTCAAGCGCGAGATCGCGCGGCGCGAAGAGCTGCGCGGCCTGCAACACCAGGGAGACCTTGCTGAGGCTCGCCGGCGCGAAGAGCTCGCGGAGAGGGAAGTGGGTTTGACGCATTCTCTTACGCGGCTCACGTCGGCGCGGGAGCAGCACGCGATCACGCGTCGCGGTCTCTTGAACGCCGAACAGGAATTTGAGGCGCAACACACGCACGGCCTGCGCTATTACGACATGGGCTGGCAGCAACGGATCGGAGAATACGAGCTGTCGCTCGAAGAACAGAACGCCGTGCTTGCCGAGCATCGTCGCCGCGTCGCAGATGCGCAGGGGCAGGTCGGCGCGGCCGAAGACGAGTTCATTCGCCGTCGCGCCGAAAGGAACGCCGACGGCCTCGATACCCGAGATATCGATGCCGAGATCGAACGCGCTCGTCGGCGCCCGCGCAAATGACGGCAGGCAAGCGCGAAATTGCGGTGCAAGCCCGCGAGCGCCGCAACGCGCTCCGGGCTGATCTCGCCGGCCGCTTTCCACACCTAGTTCCGGCGCCGATCCCGCGCGCCGATCCCGGCGCGATCGTCCCCGGTCGGGACGGAAACGGCGCGCCGCTCCTTCTTTCGGTGCGCGCCCGGCTCGAACACACGCTGGCGATCGGCACGACCGGCGGCGGCAAGACGAAGTTTATTGAGCAATGCGCCCGGCAAGACATCGTCCAAGGCCGCGGCGTCTGCATCATCGATCCGCACGGCAATCATCCTGACAGTCTGTACCGCTCGATGCTGTCCTGGCTGGATGAGCGCGGCTTCACCGATACGCGCACCATTCACTTGGTCGATCCGAACGCGGGATCGCACGTGACCGGCATCAACCCACTGCAGCTGCCGTCGGCGGAATACGAGCCGACGGTGATCGCCGAGGCGACGCTGCAAGCGCTTGAGCGCATGTGGGGCGAAGAGGACATGAACACAAAGCCGACGATGCAGCGCGTCCTGTCGGCGACGCTCACTGCGCTGACCGAGCTGGGGCTCACCCTTGCCGAAGCGCGCCTGCTGTTTGATCCGGACGATCGCCACCGCTTGCGGGCGTGGGCGATCGATAAGCTTGTCAACGAGGAAGCGCGGGACGAACTCGAATGGCTGCATCGCATGGCGGCGGAGCCGCGTGGTCACCAGGATTTTCGCCAAGAGGTGACCGGGCCGCGTAATCGGCTGGCGAAGCTTACACGCGACGACGCGATCCGGCTCATGGTCGGGCAGCAGAAGCGGACGATCGATCTGCGCGCCGCCCTCGACGACGGCCACATTATTCTTGCGAACCTTTCGCCGGGGCCGCGTGCCGGCGACAAGGCCATGCAGCTCCTCGGCCGGCTCATTACGCGCTCGCTCTTCTTCCACTGCGTGCGCCGACGGCATCCCGAACGGCCGTTCTTCTTCTATCTCGACGAGTGCCAGCTCTATCTCTCAGGCGACATTTCCCGAATGCTCGCCGAAGCGCGCAAGTACGGGCTCGGCGCAGTTTTGAGCACCCAGGCTTTAGCGAGCTTGCGGGTCGCCGGTGACGACGTGCTCGATGCCGTCAAGAACATGACGAACACGAAGGTCGTGCTGCGGATCAAGAATCCGGAGGAAGCCGCCGAACTCGCCGAGACGGTCTTCCAATATGATCTCGAAATGCCGGTGCGGGCGCTGATCAAGCCGACCGTCACCGGCCATCGCGTCGCGCGCCTCATCGGCGAAAGCACCTCAGAGCAATCGGCAACAACGCGATCTCGGTCGCATTCCACGGCGGAAAGCGTCACCGAAAGTCACTCCCACACCCGAGGCTTCGCCGAGACCGTCGCAGAGGGCGTCGGGTATTCAGAAAGCGCCTCACAGAGCGTCGGATCGGCGACCTCGAGTGGCGAGGTCACCGGCGAGGGCAGCGGGACGGCGGCGGCCACTCAGTTCATGCCGAATGGGAGCCTCTTCGGCACCAACGCGGTCGTCGGCTTTGCGCAAGGCGAGAGCACACAATCATATGCCGCCCATTCGCAAGCGGCGCAGTCAAGCGTCGGCTCGACCGCCGGCAGTTCCACATCACGGACTTCTTCGCGTGCCGTCACTAACTCGGAAAGCTGGAGCGAGGGGCTTGCCTACGGGCGGTCTCGGTCGGATTCGATCGGACTGGCGGAGTCGCGCGGCCAGGCAAAGACGCTCGGATGGAGCGAGACGTTCGAGCCGATCCTCGAAGAAAGACCGAGCGCCGTGCACGGAGTCGAGGCGCTTCGATACATGGCGTCGTCCGCACTGCGCGGACTTCAGACCGGCCGCGCAGCAGTTAGTTTCGTTGACGGCGGCGGCATGAAAACGGTCGCGCTCAAAGTGGCGAACGTCAAAAGCTACGCACTGCCGACCGCAGAATTCGAGGCGCTCCGGCTGCGTGTGCTCAATTCCAGCCCGTCGGCCACACCGCTGACGGAAGCGATCGGGCATGTCGCCGATCGGCACGCGACGCTTAAAGCCTACGCCACCCAAACCGAAGAACCTGCCGATCCCGCGGAGTTTCGTACCAAACGAAAACGGCCTCTGCCGTTTCAATCATCCGTCAAAGTGCATGATGAGCAAAACGCGGCACGGCGCAGACCTGTCAAGGGTCGAGAGATCGTCGGAGGCGACGGCCAAGGGCCGCCCTTGACAGGGAGCACCGGCCGCTAAGCGGCTATCCATGCACTTTGACCGCCCTGTGAATGAAAAGCGGTAAAATAAGAGGATGCAAGCAGCACAAACGCGGGGCAGAATATTCGAGCGGCCGAAACGTCCCAGAAGCTTTCACATGATGGAGCGTGGGGTCGCGATCCTGACGAACATCGCGCGACTGCGGCTGGCATCGGCAGCACAATTGGCGGCGCTGGATGGGGGCAGCCAGCAGAACGTCGGGCGCACGCTATTGGCGCTGTGGGAAAATGGCTACGTCGAGCGACCTGAAGCCCAAGCCGCGTACCGCCGCATCCTGAAGGGATCGCGCTCACTGATCTACGGCCTCACGCGCAAGGGCGCGCGATATCTTCGGCAGCACGGCTTCGATATCGAACGCTCGCTCCTCGACGGCATCGACAAGGAGAGGGGAGCGGGGTGGCGCTTCATCGATCATTCGATCGGCATTTCGGATTTCTTCGTGAAGCTGGAACTCGCTGCCCGCGGCCGAAAGGATCTGCGCGTGTTAGAGCGCGCTGAAATTCTGGAGGACGCGCCGGATGGCGCGAAGTTGCAGCGCATTCGGCTGCAAGCACGTATTCCCTTGGGACAGGCACATCGAACATGCGGCGTGATACCGGATGGTTTTTTCGGGCTGCATTTTCTGGCCGATGAGACGGAATCCTATTTTATGTACGAAAAAGACCGCGGCGAGATGCCGGTGATGCGCTACAGAAATCAGTACGGCACCTACGTCGCCAAGAAGCTACTGACATACTATGAAGCGAACCGGCAGCGGAAACATGAGGAGCTCGGGATCCCGAATTTTCGGGTGCTTGTAGAAACGACGACGCCGGACCGAGTCGAACAAATGCTCCAAGCTGTCGAGGAATTCACTGCCGGTCGCGGGTCGAACATCTTCCTTTTCACACACGAGGCGGCTTTCGCCGCTAGCAATCCGCTCGATTTGGAATGGGTAAGCGGGAAGAAGCAGCGCGTTCGCATCGCCGCCTGAGAGCCGAGGCATCCAAGTCGCGAGAACCGGTGGGATGTTGCTGCGTGAGCGATCGTCACCCGAAGGGCGGAGACGTGGCTCCCGGGCCTCCGGCCTAGGGCGCGATCCGCCAGGACACGCCACCGCAAGGTCCCGTAAATGGGGTCGGGGGTACAGACGCGAAACAACACATGGTCGTTGAGGTTTCTTTGCGCCGGTCGGTCCAAAGCGCCAGCTTCGCCATTTGTCTAGAGCGAACACCGCCCGCGTTAAGCAGCAGTTCGCGATTGTGCCACAACCCAACGGCCGGTGATCATCGTAACCTAGCTCCGCGTTCATTAAAGTAATAGCCGAGCGGAACGGATTCATTGCGAATTTCGGGAAAGTTCACCTAAGCTTGCTCCGATCGAGCAGCATTTAGATGATGCAAGAACAAATTTATGCGCGGATTAGTCACCACATAAGTGAGCCCAGAAACGCGCCGGAGTGGAGCAACTCGACACTTGTGGAGATCGAGCGAGAGCCGTCTTACACTTGGACTTCTCAAGCCTCAGCCAGAATGAATCTGGAGCAGCTAACCTGCTAAAAACAGTGCAATGGTCAGAGTTACACTCGAGACAGGAACAGCTATGGCCAACTTAGCTATGTAGTTTCTCGCACCCGTTAACGAGCGACTAGAGAGCACAAGCAGCAGCCCGGCGCCGATTAGAACGTAAGCTGCAGAGCAGAGGAAATAACGCACAAATCCTTCGTCAAATCGGACGAACAGGGGGTATTCTATGAAGTGCCCCAGATCGAACGCGCGCATTGCGAAGAACGCGGCCAGCGCGGCTAACCAGGTTTGCAAGTAGGTCCTTGGCTGCCAGTCGAAAAATCTTTGCCCGCACACAGCCACAACAAAAGGAGAGAGGCCCGCGAGCCAAACTAAAGGGTCATCAAGGCTGAACCCTTGCTGCACGTTGGCGCGGCATAGAACAAAAAGGGCTTCGAAGAGCGCGATTACGAGCCACCATCGATACCTCCGTGAGCCGCGTTTCACCTGGAGCGGCCCTCGTCGCGCCGAGGTAGGAAATGTCTGAGCGTACAAGACCATTTGAGACGGTTCCCTCTCGCCTTATCAATTTGGCAAACCTTGGTTAAAGTAAGGTCAATAGCGTCGCTCGCGCGTGCCATCAACAATAGGCGCGCTTAAGTCGTTGATTCGTAAGAAACTTCCTCTGTCGGAGACCGGTACATCGATCTGAACACACGCGACCCCCCCGGCGGTAGCGTATTGTTTTATTTCTGTTCGCCGATCTCCGTACGGTCTTTCCGCTTGAGCGGCCTGCGCGCGAGCCGCTCTGCCGAAATTTAGGTTTGCGACCGCAGCCTCAAATCCCGTATAACCACCCACATCAACCACATCTGTAGAGTACGAAAAAGAAGCCCGATTACTCACGTGACGGTACAGCCCGCCCGGATCGTGGTCCGTTCGGCGGCAGTTCGGACCGAACTCCATGTGAAAGTCTTGAAGCGTTTGCAGCGCTGCTTTCGAGTATCTAGTTCTTCCATAGTCGTGGTACCCGTCGTAGACGTCTGCGGGTAAGGACGTGTCTTCAAAAGGACGTGGAGCGGCGCATAGCCCGTCTTTGATCGCCGTTTTTCGTACGAGCTTTACGTTCTGTGTCGAAGCCACATCAGACGCCGGAACCCGCCCAGTTTTAACCACGACGACGCCCATTCCAGAACTGGTGCGAGCGGGATCGGCCTTTACTACATACAGCATTTGCACGACGCCGCGTTGGGAAATGCGAAGGTCAGAAATTCTAGTAGTCAATAAAGACCAACCAAAGTCACTTTTGTAGTAGGTCTGCCCGTCCATAGCCCCTTCGGCGGAAAATCCAAAGTCGGAACACCGTCTTTGGGGACCGGAGGGCTGAGCAGCCGCAGACGAGACAATGCCTAAAATTGTCGAGAATGTCGCAAGGCTACGACGCATCATGTAACCTCCTGTTCGATTTACCTGTGGAATTCGAATATTCAGTTGAACCGGTCGGTACTTTCAATGTATGTTTGTGGCGTTAAAATGGCGCATTTTTTTAGCGGAGCGGCGATGCGCGAGGATTTGGCGACTAAGTCTCTACGGAAGCCCTCGTATTTCTCGCCGGAGGCCTTCGATGAGGTGCTCCTGATCGAACACCAGGCCATCGCCACACGTGCGAATCGCGATGTGTCGGGTGAGTGGTCCGGCCTCGCCTTGTCCGGAGGAGGTATTCGCTCGGCCTCCTTCTGCTTGGGAGCGCTCCAGGCACTCGCAAAGGCCGGTTGGCTGTCAAAGATCGACTATCTCTCCACGGTGTCTGGTGGCGGGTACATTGGAGGGGGTCTGCAGTGGTTGTTGAATAGGGATGCACAAGAGGTCAGGGGGGGCAAGGGTTTCCCGTACGGCGTGGATTCTCAATTGCGAATTAGAGCCCGCGGAAGTCAAACTGATCTTCAATATCTAAGGTGGCACGCAAATTATCTCCTTCCCGGAGGTGGATTAACCATCTTCTCCGCTTTGGCCGTCGTGTTCCGCACCGCTTTCCTAAGTCTCGCGATTTGGCTTCCTGTTCTAACTCTTTTATTCCTGCTCATTCAGTACCTGATAGCTCGGCCACAACTGACGTGCTTTTTGTATAAGTTGCAGCTGCCTATGATTACGCTGCCCAACCAAATCGCGCCAAGTTGGGCCGAGCACGTCGCGACAGAGTGCAATGGATGGTTGAGCGGACAGGCGCTCGAAAAACTCTGGCCAGATCAACCCGGCTATATTTCGCCCTTTTATGCACTTTGCGTTTGGCTCGCATTGATTTGCTGCGGGGGGCTCGCGCTTCTCTCGCTGGCTGTTGCATTTGTAAGTATCACTCGATTTCCACAAAAGATGACCCGAATCTTTTTAGTCGGATCGATTTTGGCTGGCTTGGCAGGCGCGGCGACACTCGGGCTAGGGATTCTGATCGTCTATGCTCTGGTCGGAACTACGCCCGATATTGCCTCAACTGGAGGTGCTGTCGCAACGCTCACCGTTGGATTGGCCTTGCTGCTGCCGCTAATAAATTTGGCCGGCCTCTTGGTCTTTGGTGATAAGTATAAGAACGCAGAATATGCGTTACGGCGGACGTTCGAGATTACAGGCGGCTGGCTACTCCGAGTCTTTCTTTATACTTCCATCCTCGGAAGCCTGCCGATCTTGGCTAAGTACGCATTCGACTCAAACTGGTTCTCTAAATTAGGAGGAGCTCTGGCTGCCACATCTGGTCTAATTTCAGCGGTGACTGGCCACTTCATGCAATCAAGACGGCTAACCTTCGGACCCGTCGGGCAATCCCTAATGGCACTATTCGCACTGATTTTTCTCTACGGCGTGCTGCTCCTCGCTTTTCGTACCAATTCAGTTCTATTCCACCCTGAATCAGAGCTGTACCAATACCAACTCTGGTTCGGCGGTGCCGTCACTATGGCCCTAGTGTTTGGTTTCTTGTCGAATTCTAATTCGATTGGGTTGCATCGCTTTTATCGTGACCGACTGATGGAGTTGTTTATGCCCTCCGCGGAAAGCATAAAAAAGGGCATCGCGACGGAAACGTATGCGGCGGATCGCCTTTCGATCACGCAGTTGTGGAAAGGCCCAGCGACGGCATTGAATCTTTTCCCGATTGTAAACTGTAACGCGATTTTAGTAAATGACAGAGATCCAGTTGTGGCTCGACGTGGTGGTGCGAGCTTTGCAATTACGCCGTTGCATATCGGCAGCGCCGTACACGGTTGGGAAGAATGCGAATCATATGAGCGAAAAAACCGAGAGATGTCTCTCGCCACTGCGATCGCTGCCTCGGGGGCAGCTGCCAGCGCCAACGCGGCTTATGCTGGAAGCGGAGTCACTCGCAATCGGGCGGTTTCGCTCGTCCTCATGCTGCTAAACATTAGGCTTGGCGTATGGATTAGGCGTCCTTCCGCCTCAACTTGGATGAACCTCCTCAAACCGACGCCTTTCTTCCCGACCCTGTGGTACGGTTTCTTGAGTCGCGGCTACACCAGCAGGAGCGCCTTCGTTGAGATCAGCGACGGGGGACACTTTGAAAACCTGGGTATTTATGAACTTGTTCGTAGAAGAGTGGAACTCATTATCGCCATCGACGGCGAGGCTGATCCTCAAACCGCCTTTCCCGCGCTCGTTTCACTCACCCGCAGGTTAGAAGAAGATTTCGGCGCGACCCTCGATTTCGGCGCGGAACTAGACTTTATAATGCCCAAACAACCAGCTGAACCGAAATATCCCCGAGACGCAGCATTTTCTCGTTTTCCTTTCGCTAAGGGGACGATCACCTACGGAGACAATTGTACTAAGACATCTACGTTAATCTACATCAAAGCCGCTTTAATCGAAGATATGGCGTTCTCCGCCCGCGGGTATCGGGCGCAACATCCAGACTTCCCGAATGAGTCGACCTCAGATCAATTTTACTCGCCCGAGCAGTTCGACGCCTATCGAGAGCTCGGACGGCAATGCGCAGAACGTGCAATCTCCCAGCACAAGGATTCTATTGGTCGGGTATTCGAGGTGCGTGCATAGATACTGTGTCGATTTCTCAGGCACTTGTCGCTGCGCTTCCCACCGACACGAGTATTTGTGTGTCGAGCTGCCCCGCTCCTATTTGATGCACAGAACGAGTATGCGCTCTCTGTAATCACGCTGAGCTCATCACCCGTTTTGCGGACTTTTCACGTCGTCCGCTTGCGTCTGCGGTCTTGCACCGCAAAGCAGACTTTCCGCTCGCGGCCAGCTTCGGACCTTCTTTTCAACATGCGAAAAGGCTCACGGGCAAGGAGTCAAGGGCGGCCAATCGGTTTCGAGAGGTGGCGAAGGTGCGGTCCGAGAGCACCGGGAAAGACCGCGCTTGAGCAGACCGTCTATGCCTTTATGTTGTGCTGAAGACCAAGGTGTTTCTCGATGGCAGCAACGCGCTTGAGCAGATGATCGATTTCTTTTGCAAATCGTGAGTGACTGTCGACGAGCTCCTCCAGTTTATCTAAGCGTCGGTGTACTGCGGTGATCTCGTGCTCGATATTCGTAAGACGTTGGGCCGCGTGGTGGAGCCGCTCATCGATACGGTCAAAACGGACATCAATCGTGTCAAAGCGCTCATGAACACGCTTGAATTCAAGACGCCGAAGTTGGACAAGGTGTGGCTGCGATCTTCGTTTGGCGGTACATGATCCTGATTGCCGTCGCAGTTCGAATGCTGACGCCTGTCATGCGCTTCCTTGGCGTACACATCAGGCGTTTTTGGCAGATCGCCCGCGGTTGCGGAGCACGGCTGCCGGTTGGCGAGCGGAATGCAATCCCTGGATAGCTGATCAATTACCGCTTGGGCAACGGCTCGTCCGACTTTTTGACCAGCGATATGATCAGTCCGCCAATGCACTCCTGCCCGTAAGCGTGCTTCGCCAATATTGTCTGCCAGGCGATCGAGGTGCTGGACGGCGTAAGCGTCCTCTTGGAAGTAGTACTTGAGGATGCACCGGAAGGCAGCAAGCTCCAGCGCATCCGTCTACGGGCGCGCATCGCACTGGGCCAGACGCATCGCACATGCGGCGTGATCCCCGACGGCTTCTTCGGCCAATTCATAGCCGACGAAACGGAGTCCTATTTCATGTACGAGAAGGATCGTGGCGAAATGCCTATCATGCGTTACAAAAGCTTGTACGGCACCTATGTCGCGAAAAAGCTGCTGACGTACTACGAAGCAAGTCGGCAAGGACGCCATCTTCAAGAGCTCGGGATTCCAAACTTTCGTGTGCTCATGGAGACCACGACCCCGGATCGGGTGGAGCAAATGCTTCGAGCTATCGAGGGGTTCACAAACGGTCAAGGATCCAATATTTTCCTTTTCGTTGATCAGGCAACGCTTGGAGCGAGCACTCCCTTCGATGCGTTGTGGACGACCGGGAAACGCGATGCTGTCAGGCTAACAAATTAGGCCCGACGAGGAGTTTACCGCCAGATGGCTTATCCCAAGATCATACAGCTCTTTCTCAGGGTTGGACAGGCAACGACGATTGTACCACATCTAATAATGACGGCTGAAGCTCGGAAGTCGCAAGCCACTGGAAGGTGCCCCGGTTGTGATCGCACGGTTTTCAAATTCGGTGGAGAACCGCTACACGTGGACAGAGTAGAGTACTTTAAGTGGCCGATTATTCCATCATCTTACCGCTGTCGGCTTTGTGGGTTTGCATGGAATGTGTTTATATGGGCCGACACGCCAGAAACGGATGCGCCGGAAAACATCGAGTTTGGCCGCAGCGAAGAACCTATTGGAGAAGATCGTCGGCTTATCGACAATTCCTGCAATTCTACTTCAACAAGCCGAAAACTCACTTTCAGTAGAGAATGGGCAAGATCGGTCAAACTGGACATAGCTCACTCCACGAGGAGTGGCGCTGAAGTCAATCTTGGAAAAAAGGAAAGTGGAATATTGAAAGTTCAAGTAGAACAGACGTTAAAGCGAGTGTACTCGGTCTCGGATGAGAAGCGCGAAATCTGCGCGGAGGAAATCAATTTTGAAGTCGCTGGTTATACTAAATTGGAGATAAAAATTGCTTGGAAGAAGATATGGCAGCATGGAATTGTTCGCAGCCAAGTCGGCGATTCTGCTTATGAGGTGCCTTATCAAGTTGCGGTTGGTCTGACGTTCGACCAAGAACATGTTGAGGAGAAGAGGGCTTGAACCATTCCGTGGCGTGCCCGGCCTACGGGAAGCGTAGCGCACGGAAAAACGGAGTACGCCATTCGCTACCCGCGAGACCGGCACTAAGGCGAGCTGGGAGGAGCGCAGCAATTGCGCGACAGGGAATCGGCGGCCTCCGGCAAAGGGGTAGGATGCTCTGCGTGAGCGATCGTTACCCGAACGGGCGGAGATAAAGCGGCTCCGGGCGCCAGCCTAGAGCGCGGGCCCACAGGGACACGTCCAACAGAAACGTATACCTACTTTTGAGCCCGGATCTCATGGGGGATTGCTCGGCATTCTTGATGACCTGCTCGCAATACGTGGGGTCGCACTTGCGAACCCGGACTCATTGAAGTTCGCGCCCATCTATGGAAATCACGCGGATCGTCTATGCGATAAAGGGTATCAAGAATAAGAAACCCATTACCACCCATATGAGTCCTCCTATCCCATACGTAATATTCAGTGCCTTCTCCATCTTGAACAAGGTCTGGTCATTTAGCCTCGAAAGCATATAGACATGCATAGAGGATGGCTTCTCACCAGCCAGTGACAGGTCGCCGACACCATATTGACTTTCGATAGCGGCTGCTCGCTTAACGAAATTGGTTGAGTTGAAAAAGATCCCCGTAATCTGAGCCTTTTCTCAGGTGACTGTATAGCGGAATTTTGTTCCGATGCACATTTCCGGATGGGCCTCGGCTCAAGAAAGCAATTTTCGCATCGCGCTAACTTCTTTGCTTCGTAAGTAGAATTGGCGCTCGGACGACGGACGTGCACAATTGGCTGTGCCGTGGAGGTGATTGTGTCGTATGTGTTCTTAACTTCTAGGTGTGAACGCGCGGGATACTACGCCCACAGCAGAGACCTTCACGGAAAACGCTGCCTTCAGCGATCTAGTAAAGTGGGCTGTATCTCGACCGATCTGGCAGCACGCGCGCGGATCTTCGATATAACTTCCTCATTTCGGGAATCGTTTTGCAGAACGTGTATGAAACGGGCTCGTAAACGTGCGGCTTCCTCATCATGACCCAACACTACATCGCTGCCAATATCGAAGATGACGAGTACAAATAAGGGCTACGAATAGAGACGACTCTCAATTGTCCCTCGCGCCCGTCCGAACCGCTGTCTACTCTGGCGACGAATCGCGTCTGCACTGCCTATCGCTAGATGCATCCGGGGCGATGCCTCGATTCGGTCTCGCCCGGCATCCGACCGACGCAGCCAAGCCGTGAACGGGGATTGGTCGGTGAGCGCGCCAGGCTCCATGGGATGAAACTCGGGGGCGAGGAGTTCGGCATCGCGACTGCCGACGCGAAACGCGATGAGGGTGCAGGCATTGCCAAGCACCGCCGATCGAACGGAATGGGCCAGCTGATCCGTAAATTGATTTACGAGACAGAAGTGCAGCGCAAACTTGCGCGCCTCGGAAAGCAGCGTGGCGAACGCATCCGAGCTGAACGTCTGAAACTCGTCGACATGCACGAAGAAGGGGACGCGCTCATGCGGCGGCTTTGCGCCACGTTCCATCGCGACGAGCTGCAAATGCGAGACGAGCAAAGAGCCCAAGAGGTTCGAAGCCTGTTCGCCGATTGTACCTTTCGCGAGATTGGCAACGAGGATGCGCCGCTTGTTCATCGTGAAGGACAGATCCAGGCGTGGATCAAGTTGCCCGAGGATCAATCGGAGCTGCGGGGAAGCCGCGATCTGTCCGGCCTTGTTCAAGATCGGCGCGGTGGCCTCGCTCCTGAAGGAAGGGGAATAGCTCGGAAATTCTTCAAACCAGAACCGCCGCGTCTCCGGATCGGTGACGCTCTCCAAGACGTGCGATCGGTACAGGTCGTCGGTGTAGATGCGGGGCAGGTCAATGAGCGTCGCATGCCGGCGGGAGATGAGCGCCGCGACACCGTGAAAGAGGAAATGCTCCAACCTGGGTCCCCAGGAATCTGCCCAGAGGTGCTTGAACGCAGAGACGATGCCGGCAGTCGCGAGCGCCCGCCGTTCCGGCGCGATCTTCGTCGCCGGATTGAATCCGACCGGCCGCTCCGTATCCGCCGCGTCCAGGTAGCACACGTCGTTGATCCGGGAGCGGGGGATCGCGTCTAAAATATCCAGGGCCAGGTCGCCGTGCGGATCGATCACGCCGACGCCATGCCCCGCCGCGATGTCGCCCATGGCCAAGTTGAACATGAATGTCGACTTGCCGCTGCCGGACTTGCCGACAATGTAGAGGTGCCGCTCGCGCTCGGCGCGCGAGAAGTGGATGCCGGCTCCGGCACCTGTCGTGGCAATAGAAAAAGGCTCAGGTTCCATAACGCCGCGCCAGCCTCCGGTGAAAACGCGTGCTGCGATGCAGCTCGTCTGTGCCGTCCGTGCGCTGGTTCGTGTGGGTCCCAATCCAGCGCGGCTCGCCGAGCGACCTATGGTGGGGTGTGGTCGGCGAACTACCCGAGGCTGTCGCCACGCATTGAATGCCGCGTGGTCACTCCATTGTACCCGGTCTGTGATGGCTCCCGGATGCGGGTGTGAGTTCTGAGCCTATTGAGAACGTGCGAGCACCAGGGGCGAGCTCGATTTTGACTGTGATCTCCGCCCCCGGGTTGTCGGGGCACAAGAGCCGAGGCGAGTATCGGACGTGTTCGATAGCCGTGAGCGAAGCGAGCGCTATCGTGACGCGTACGATATCCCGCCCGGCCTTGGCGCCCGACCCCGTGCCGCCAGCCGAGGCAGACCCTTTAGGGGATGCCCGAGGCCGCCAGCTCCCGTCTGATTGCGTCATGCACATGCATGACATCGGGAGTGGCGGCGCGGGGGTCGGGCGGCAAGCCCGACAACCCGGGGGCGAATTATGTTGTATTTCCACGATTTTCAGATGTCGTAGGGGTACGAGTCAGAGATACCCCTTTCGTAGCCCTGGGCCGACGAAAAGCGGATGTTTGCCGAGGACTATCGGACGCCAGGTGTTCGATATCCCGATCGTCGCGCAGAGAGCCAGTAGTGCCACACGACCCAAAAGTTAATCAGTGTTAGAATCCAATACATATGTGCCGGACGTGGGCAGAACGCCCAGGTTTAGTTATGTACTCAGGTGCTATCGCTGTTTACTTGTTCTGCTCGTCACTCTGGCTAATTGGCAGCGACGTGTCTCTGGATGTGTCCGATATATATGGCACTACCTTCAGCGCGGCCTTTTTGACTTATCCCCTTTGCCTGATCGACGTTTTTCTCTTCGCTGCGTCGCCTCGTGCATTGCTACATTTGTTGGCTAGGCGTGCGCGGGTTTCCGGCGTCTCGGACCTCGTCGTTTTTCTGAGCTGCGTGCTCGTTCAATTCGTTGCGACGGCGCTACTCATAGCATCCGCCCTGGGTTTTGGTGTTTTGGTGGTGTTTTTTGCGTTTGCGTGACCAGCCGCTCAGGCGTGTTTTCGAAAGCAGCCGCATCAGGGTTGCAAAGGCAGCTGAACGGTAGTTCAATGCGATGTTGGGTTGGAATGGCGGGCAGCGATGGCAGTCCCGGTGGGCGGCTGGAACTTCGGCTTCCGCACGCGGCGCTCGCGTCCGATTGGTCGCTTGGCAGCAGTCGTCCTGCTCGAATTGTTTTTGACCAGTGGTGCTCGCAAATTGGCGCCGGCTCAAGCTACGGAAGTTGCCGCGGCACCGCTCCCAGATTTGGATCAGACCACGGCCGAGGCGGTCTTGCCGTACGCGAGGATGGCCTGTGACGCCTATGCGACTTGTGCGCCAGGCGACGTAAGCAACGCCGGTTACAAAAGGGAGAAGTTGGGATGGCAAGAGGCCCTTCGTCGTACGGGCGCCGGAGAACGTATCGTAACGTTATATCAGCAGGCAGGATTTTCGGCGACGTTGTTCAGAAATGACGGGACTAAGGAAATCGTATTGTCGCTGCGTGGGACGGATGAGCCGATATCCCTAATACCTTCCGATTTGCATCGGAAGCTTGGCGACTGGGAGACGAATGCAGATGCTCGGACACTGAAAACAACAAACGAAAGGCTCGTCGCGCAATATGTTGCGGCGCGATCCCTAGCCTCGCGTATCCAGAAACTCTATTCAGACTCACCATACAGGGGCTACAGGGTCACATTGGTAGGACACTCCTTAGGGGGTGGGATGGCATCCTATGCGGGGCAACACGTCGACGCCACCGTTTATGCGTTCGATCCGGCTCGGAACGTACTGGCAGGCACCGGGTCCAATCCCCGCCAAACAAACATCATCACAACCGGAGACCCTGTGTCCGACGCAAACGCCTCGACGCTTGGGCTGAACACCGGAAAAATATTAGGCACCACAGCACCGCTGCCCGGCCGAACGTTTCGTGTCGATCTCCCGTCGACCATTAATCCGATTGACCAGCATCACTCAGACGCGCTTGTAAATAGAGTCGCTTCTGTTTCACAAGGCGTCATTGCTCTCCCCAAAGCGCCGGCACCGACAACAGAATGGCTTCCGTCTGTCGTTCACCCGACACGATCTCGGCCTTTTGGCGAAAGCGTAGGGAAGCCGAAGTTCCGCGAGCAAGTCACATCCGCACCCGAAGCGAGCGTGGGTTCCCGTGACCCCGTTAGGGCGCCGCAAGGGCCGCCAACCAATGCCGTCTCACCTCGGAACCAAGGCACGCAAATGGCCTATGTTCCGCACCAAAATGTTGGACCAGCATCAGCAACATCGTTTAGCTACCCCGCTCCGTCAGTTCGGCCGTCCTCACCGGTGTTCCAGCCCGGAGGCATTTCAATATCTAGGGCCGCCGCCGAGCATTTTCTGCTTAATATCTCGATAGACTCAGCATCCCTGAGCGGCAACAAGATTGTGCTTTCTGGTCGAAATTCCAAAGCACAAATGGATGCAGCCTTGTTCCTGACCGCGCTCCGGGCGGCCTGCGACGAAAACGATCCCTATTTCAGTTTGGAGCCTGACGACGGGGCGCTCTGGAGCAAACAGAGCGGAGAAGCCTCGAAAGCGTTTTTCGGAAAGATCAAGGGCGACCTGGAAACGCCGGCTGCGTCTGGGCGTCTTCTTGTCCGCGCCGTGTCGGCTGCCCGAGACTACCCGACCATGTGGCGTCAGATGACGCCTCGATACCCGAATTTGCGATCGAAACTGGTGTTCCGTCCGCAGTGGTTGGCACAAACACGATTCGGCGAAGTGCTTTATAAAGCCGATGTTCTTCTAAAGGAACTTACGTCCGGCATTTCGATACTTAGGCCGGGCAGGTTGCGCGCGGCGGACGTCAATGGATATTTGGCATCAAATGTAGAAAACAGTGTTGCGGCACTTCTTGCCGGTCTTCAACAGCCAAATTCCAGCCCGGGGTGGCAAGGCGCTCGCCTGTGGTTTGATCTCGCGCCGACCGAAGATGGGATAGCCGGGAGCACAGAGGGACGAGCACCGTCGAGAAGCTCCGATGCGCACCTCCAGCAGGTTGCTTCGTCGCAAGGTTTTATTCGAAGACCAGCGTCGCAACTCCGCTTGCCGACCGTAATCCAGGACGGCGATGCAGTGGATTTGTCTCAGGTGAACCCCCGCATGTTCGTTCGTGCAAGAGATACCGCGAAAAGCAAAGACCTTGCCGACAATGATCCGCGACTCGACGGGCTCGCTTACGATGTGAGTGCAAGGTTTGAAGAATATGCTCAGGCATATGATGAGCTTTCGCTCCTTAGGGACCTCTTTCGAGCCTATGTCGCAGCGGTCCAACTTACAACAAGAAATGACCACTTGTGCACCCGCCTAGAAGCTTTACCCCTTCTGGACTCAGAGACGCTTGTTAACCCGCTGCCGGACTATCGCCCTAGCGAGCTGTTTGTCACAATTGCAAAGTATACGAACGCGGACCGACGCTTCTTACCCTCTACGATCCTCTCGGTTTCCGGTGGAGTTTCGATCGGCGGAGGAAGGTTTCTAGATGGATCCGTTGTACGTGGGGAGACGCCTCTTACAAGGATGATACTGCACCCGGATCAATCTTCTGACCCAGATCGTAGGTACATCTCGTTGGTTTTCGACGGCGTGCTCGCCGATCCCTTTCAATCAGCATCGACTGCGCCGGCAACAGGCATAGAAAGCATACGGTATAGGCCTATTGAGAATGAGCCGCCTGCTACAACACTGCCTGCTGGGCGGCTCACCGAAGGTAACGCCCCATCCTACCTGTGGCTTGTTTTGTCCGGCGTATTCTTAGGCATTCTCGTGCTCGGCCTCAAAGGAAGACCGCGATGAGCGCCGAGGTTATCCAATGCGTTTGCGGGCGTGCAAATCGCATTGATAGGGCGGTGGAGGGTGCCGTTCAATTCAAATGCGGCAAATGCGGCCGTGCTCTCCTCTTAATCGGAGACGCGCAGAGCGGAACACCACGAACAGTCTTGGGCGCGCCCGTCTTTGCAAAGAGCAAAAGCACCACTGGATGGAAGCGCATTGCTTTTTCCATAGCGATCCTCTCCGGTGCAATGATTAGTTTACCATTACTCGTTCCGAACCTGCTCAGCTCCGACGCATGGCGGGCTGTCGGTCAGGCCGAAGTTAAACGCAACAACCAGCAGGAACAGTACATAGGAAAGCGTCGGCGGCCGATCACACCGATTTCATCCCCGTACGTTCCTCCAGAACTTCTGGTTCCGCCGGTCCAATATGTCCCCGTTCTTGATTCACCTGGGATTGTGGTCGCCGAAGCGAAGCCGAAAAAGTGCAGACTGGGGCGATGTCGAACACCAGAAAACGAACACGCGAAGCAGACCGATGACACACCTCCTATCGTGGACAATCAGTTAGCAGCTCACCCCGTTAGCAGCAAACCCGGTAATTTACCGCGCACAGGGACGATGACGAAGGGGCGAGGAAAAAAGCTTATGGCTCCCTTCGGTGTCGATACGGTCGCCGGTCCAAGTTATCTGCTGAAGTTGGTGAGTGCTGCGAACGCACGAGACCAGACAATAATATTCGTGCGGGGCGGAGAATCTTATAAGACGAAGATTCCGTTAGGCTCATACTTTTTGAAGGCTGCAATAGGGCACACGTGGTATGGTCGTGAGCACCTATTCGGACCCGACACGCAGTTCGTCCGAATGCAAGCAAAAGGCTCAAACCGACCGCATATATATACGTTTCGTCGGGAAGGTAACAAGCTTATGGGCATGACGGTGAGCTTCCGTAAAGTAGTAGATGGAAATCTGACAGAAGAAAGAATTCAAAAGGAGGAGTTTTAAAGCCGGCCCGCTCATAAAGCGGGCGGGTATTGCGGAGCAGCACTCAATCCGCTAGACGGAACAAGGACGAAGTGACTAGCCACGCTCCAATGCAGGTAGCGATGCTCGCTCAGGGCCGCTGCATCTTTAGGCCGCTGATCGCGCGAGCTTGAGACTGTAGTTCACTGACGGAGGAGAACACCGCACAAGCGTTCTGTGGAGTCCTAAATGTGAAGCCTATGCAAGCCGACTCTTCCATGCAGGCTCGTTCACAATCTTCCACTTTGGCACTTGTCATCGTTCTGAAAACTGAGCCGCGGCAAACTTTGCCGCTGCGGCGAACAATGCGGGGCGACGCTGAGGAGAGTTGCGGCTTCGCAGTACCGCTTCGGATGCCGGCTGTAGAGGTCGGATCTAGCACCATCGCTGTGAGTCGGGACTTCAGAAAGCACGCCCGGTTCCATCGGTCGAAACTGAAGCCGAGGCAGTCCCTAAGGGCTCCGCATGAGCCTGAACAGGTTGCCAAAGTGCGTGAGGGGGAGCGTTGAAGATCACCGCCAAAAAGGTCGTGATTCTCGTATGTGGCAAATCCCGGGAGCGGATTCGGAGATACATCTCCGGGGGCGATCTTCGGACTCGCAAGATTAGCAGAAACGAACCTGACCATGATAGGAACGACTTGCTCCTTTGGTGCCCCGCGACAGGCATCGCCAAGGGCCGATGCCGCTATCCTGACGGCTTCCACATCAGCCTTGGGATTTCCTTCTTGGTGAGCCGCCACATATCCCGCCGCCCATGAAATCATCATCATTGAGCGAAGCAACTTGCTACCATCCGCCGGGTCAGCAATGTCCTGCAAGAAATCCGAGCATGAGTAGGGGCTGAGAACTACACCTTCCTCCGCTGCTGTGCCTGCACATGGGAAGGCCCATGTGAGCATGGTCAGCAGCACAAATCTGATACAGTACTTCAAATAGGCCCTCGGGCTGACGAACGAGGTGCTCAAAGCACTACAACTCAGTATCGACATTTGTTCCCCCAAGGATTTGTCTGAACTTTCGCAAAATGCTCGCTCTAAACTTATCAGGAATAAACCACGACTGCATGTCTATTTCCAAGAGGCAAGATAAAGATGCGATCTGCGCCTCTGTGGCGAACGGATGCTCCGCCTGCTCGGTCTTCTGAACTTCACGCGCGAGGTAGGATGCAACTAAAAGTCCGAAACACCCCCCTAGAAAAGTGGTTATGCGAAACGGCACGCGAAAACACGCTGCCGCGAAAAATCCGAGACACAAACCTGCGGCCACTCCAAGAGCGCAATACACAGTAAATCTTCTCATACATGCTGCATCCGCATAATATCACATATCTTACCGCGATTTCACCGAATTGGGCGCCAACTTGGGCGCGGGGATGAACACGTTGGGGAAGTCTCGCACCAATTCATCGCCGACAACCGGTGCGCCATATAGCTTCCAACTGTCGATAACAAATTGTGCAGAGGCTTGACCAGCTGCTTTGCCAAGCATGGGATTTTCGGGCATAAGCGCTCCACCAAGCGCGCCAGCGCTTTCGGTAGCGAGTTTATCTGCGCCGATTTGAGCGGCAGACAAATAATCCTTTTGCCGTATGTACAATGCGGCTTTCCCAAGGTCCGCCACATCATTGATGTGTGATAGGACGCCTCCTGTAACTTTACCGGTCGCTTCTACCATCGTCTTTTTTGCGTACTCGCTGCCTGCGGCGGCAAGCGTATTTGTCAGTATCTGACCGGGACCGGTATCGATAAAATTCTGGTTCTTATCAGTGACTCTTCTTAAATTATCCAAAAGTTTGTTACTTTTTGCTGGTGCCAGCATGCCAGCAGCGCGCTGATTTGCACTGCTTTCGGAAAGACTGTGCGTTGGCTTTGCAATTTTCTCTGCCGAAGAGTTTGCTGTGGATGTCACGGCGGGCGCTGACGTTCTGGCTGCCCCGGGCGTGGTGGTCGCGACGGAGGGAGAAACAGTTCTCTCTGCCGGTTTAGTTTCGTTCGGAGGCTGCGAATCATTGCCTACTATCGATTGCTGCTTTGCCGCATCTTTGTTTCGCCGATCTTCGGCCGGCACGGCAATTCGGCGGGCGTTTGCGTCAATTTTCAATTGCGCGGCTGTCTGCTCCTCACCCGCTTTCTTGCGAGCGATTTCTTGCAGACGCTCCTGCTCCTTGGCCTTTGCAATGTCCGCCTGCCGCTGTCGCTCCAAAGCCGCGATCCGTTCCGCCTGCTCCTTGGCCTCTGCGTCCGCTCGCCGTTTCTCAGCAGCGAGGCGCTGCTTCTCCTGCTGGAGCCGCGCCTCGGCCTCCTGAGCCTCCTTTTTTTGCCGTACCGCTTCAGCAGCCTGTCTGGCGCGCTCCTCAGCGGCCTGTTCAGCAACTTTTCGCCGCTCGATCTCGGCCTCGCGCGCAGCGGCCCGCCTCTCCTCAATCTCGCGCCTCCGTTGCGTCGCCTCCTCCGCTAATTGAGCTCGCGTTGCACAGCCCCCACCCGGGCGACAGACATCTCCGGCGCTGCAGGACCTGCCGCTTCCACAGTCAACCGTGTCCTTCCGTAAACATTTGTTTCCGCTACCACATTTATTTCCCTCCCCGCAGGCGTATGAGCCGCAATCAACATCCTCCTTGTCGTAGCAGCCCTTGCCATTGCGAGCGCATTTCTTTCCGTAACCACAGGAAATGCCGTTCCCACAATCAGTGGAGCTCTCTCCCACGCAGGTGTTTCGGCTGCCGCAAACGTAACCCGATTTACAAAGATAACTTCCGCAGTCTACGTCACTAGAACCAACACAAAAATTACCGTTGCGGGAACAGCTTTTTCCGTTTCCACAGGTGCCGCCGTTTGAGCATTCTTCTTGCCCGTCAGCGATACACCAGTTGTGTCTAAAACGCGAGCAATGCTGATCACTCCGACACGTCCAGCTACCGCAATTGATACTATCATCGTCCTGCGGAGCATATCGCTGCTGCTGATAAGAGCTGTGACACCCCGATAGACCTGCGTATGATCCGTCTGGGCATTGGCACATCATTCCTCCGCCGCCGCTAACGGGATAGCTCCCCGCTGGACACTGAAACTGCTGGGCAAACGACGCTTTAGAACCAGCTAAAAACAAAGGGAGCAGTAGTACAACTATGAAAGCGGAAGGCATGGCGAGCCGCTCTTTAAAGCCCTTGCTCATTGACAAATCCGTCCCGACACGCACCCAGCCCATGCTCGGCGCTCCGCGAAAATGAGACCAGAAACCGATATGTTCGGAATTTGTAGGATTCGTCGGATTACGGCCAGAGTCAACTGGACGTTGGCCTCTGCGCAATCACTTGAATTTCCTGAACACGCCATGGCACGCGGCCCAGTACAAATTATAGCTTTCCTTCGGGCCTGCTGACGGCAGTCTTTCGGGCACGGCTATATCGGCTGTAACACCACTGTCGCTCTCACCGTGTCCGGCCTCAAACCAGACAATCTGTCGGGTGTCCGCGGCCGTGCACCTTGCGACGTAGTCCTTCATCTTGACCTCGTATCCACCGGTCTTGTAGCGCCGAACAATTCGAACTTGCCCTTCGTATCCGGAGGAGTCCTCTGTTCCATAACTCTGACGTGAAAGCAGGAAGTAGTCGTCTCTGCCAGAGTGAAATAACCGTCCGTCGTCTCCATACGCCTCGATCTCGCCTCGTTCCATATCTTGCGCAGCAGCCGGAAACTGCGCCAGAATAGCCAGCCCAATAATTCTTGAAATAATCGCCAAGCGCCATGTGGATCGACGAAGGGTTCGAGGTAACCAAGTGTGGCGGAAATCAACTGACCTCTTTGGGACGATGGGTCTGGAGCAAAAAACGGTCGGATAAATAAGAATACGTTTCTCACGAATAACCATATACCTCTCCGAACGCACGCGACTACATCCACTACTGCATACTTCACTGTGCAACAGCTAAGGTCAGATTACAAGATGTGGTTGGGAAGCTCGTTGGTTCCGAACCGACCAATCGACTCCAATACTGATTCTTTAGGGCACAATCGAGGAGTTCGACAGGGCCGTCATACTTAAGGAAGAGTTATCAATCCGGCGTGCGTCGAGAGAGTTTCTACGCTCGCGACCGTGAAAGGATCATGGTCAGCGTTTCGAGGGTAAAGCCGGTATGACGCGTATCCGTTCGCTAAGGGAGTTTTCCGAATTAGAATTCGGAAAAAAAGCCTTGCAGGATGAGCCGGGAACTCAAATATGTCGCGTGCGCCCTCGACAAACATATTTCCACCCGTTGCGGAGCCAACTAGTCTGCTTCGCGCTACACCAATGCTTGCCCCGGCTGAGGAGACTGCAGCCGGTGTATCCGCCGCAAATCCTTCGATTTCTACGATTCCGTTAGTATGTTGAACGATCAAAAAATCCTTAACTTGCGCTGCCGTTGAGAACTCGTAAGTAATCGTCGCACGCGCCGCATCTGGCACATTGGGTGCGGTGTAGTGGTGATCATGTATTGCAAACATGGTCGGGGTGAAAACAAACGGCGACGGCTCAACGGCATACCCGATACCAACCCTGGCGGGGTCTGCGAGTGGAAAGTCAGTGCGCCACGTGTTCGCGCGAACCGGCGCGCAATCTGCATCGCAAGAACCCACTGGAGCTGAAACGCTCTTGATGCGAATAGTAGTCATGTCTTGTACTCCTACTGCAAAAGCGTGCCATTACAGCGTGAAATAGAGGAAAGGACAAGGGGGTGAGCCGTTCGCGAGGGCAAAATCTAGAACCGCCCTGCGGTGGGCGCGCGCAAGGTCAAGGAGCGCAGGCGGTGACAGAGCGGGCTCCAGCGATGATCAAAGGCGTGATTTCTAGCCTCGCTGCGCTGGGTCGGGGAGCCTGGAGCCAACAGCTATTCAGGCCCGTCCGTTCGAACGTCCCTGAATTATTTGTTCCCAGCTTGACTGTTCAGCTTGCAGCGAGGCCGGTCACATCCTATGGTTGGCAAAGTAATTTTCAGTGATTTTTGGGGGATGCTGATGAAATGGCGCTGGAGTGCAATGATAGTTGACGGTGCGATCGCCGCAAAGATCGCCGCGTCAATGGGGGTGCTTCTACTTTCGATCGCTACTTCCTCGGCTGACTCAGTTAAGCCACGGGTAGCGGGCCCGTTTCCGGAGGGGATGGATACGTGGCTACCTAGCACCAGCAATGGGAGTGCCGTCCATGATAGCACTCTTCGGGTAGGTACATTGACGGGCGTCGCCGATGTCGCCCTTGTCCGGTTTGACCTGAGCGGACTACCGCAACGCGCGAATGTTGCTTATCTATGGCTGTATGCCAGTCCCTATGCCGGGACAACACCTGCTGCAATGAACTGGTACAGGATAACGTCCCCATGGCACTCCGGGACGGTTAAGTGGGCAACCCAGCCCTCCAGTATCGCGCTCGTGCAAACCATACCACCAAAAGCCCCTGGTTGGTACCGTTTAGATATCACAACAACCTACAATCAATGGCGGAGTGGGAGTGCGAGCTCTCTAAACTTCGGCCTACGAATTGGTGGGACTTTGGCCACCAATAACCTGTTCAACATGTTCTCAAGTTCAAGCGCTCAGGGGAACCGACCCCAGCTCGATGTGTACTACACGCCCCAAGCCAACGATTCGATATTGAAACTTAAATGGCCGCTTGCCACCCCATATGCAACTAGGTTTCCGACGCAGAAATTCAAAGACGACTGGTCTGCTAATAAGTACTGCAACGGACTGATCGAAAAGCACAACGGCACCGACTTTCGGGCAGCCCCGGGCACCGGAGTATTCTCGGCCGAAGACGGGGTTGTGAAAGAAATTCTTCTGCCATCAGAAACGGAGGGATGGGCCTATAATATTGTGCTTGAGCACCAACATCCCCTAAACGGCAAGTATACTACGGTTTATTGGCATGTGACTCCCGTCCCCGATCTGCTCTCAAATCGCGGTTTCGTACCGAAGGGGATGCAAATAGCAACTGTCGCAAATCTATCTCCTCCCCATGCTTCTCATTTCCATTTCGGAGTGCGGATTGGGGAATATGTTCAACATCTTTCCGGCACAGGCGCCTTACCTCAAACCGTGTGCGGCGGGCATCAGGCCTTTCCAGCCGGTTTCATAGATCCGAACAACACTAATAACGTGATATTCCAATAGAAGGCAGCTTACCTGAGACTGCCGATTGGGATATCGACGCCCATGCCACCATCGTTTGGATACGAAGGACTGCTAGCCTGATAAATGACGTTGTTTCCTACGTCGATATTGAATTGGATAACCGTTCCGTCTCGATAAGGTGATATTATTTCAAGCGGATAAACCCTCCCACCCCCTATGTCCATCGAAGCCACCCTCGCAGGGTGTAACAAAATTGGTAAAAGGCTGTGCGGAGGGAACTCCTGACGCAGCACTCCGCAAATTTCGCCGGTGCCGGCGTATTCAGGATCTCGCAGTACCTTGCGATCTTGTCCTGCTATCAAGCTGATCCGTTTTAGAACATCTACGTCGTCGAGGAGAACAGTCTCCGCCTTATAGACCGTGCCGCAAAAAGTTACGTCTTCTGGTAAACCACGGGTATTATTTACCACCCCGAATTTACAAGCGACGGCGATGAGGGCCGCACCTGCTATTACAGGAAGTAGCAGGGCAATCCGAGAAATCTTATCCACCGGCCCATTGTAACACGAGTGTCGTCAGCATAAATGCAAATGAGCCGCATGAGGAGTTCTTGCGTCGGGAATCAGATATTTTCTGACGGGGGCACTCACGAATGAAAGATTGTCTCCACATCTTCACTCTGATGCAGCACTCTAATGATCTCGATTGCGCTTGATGAGCTTCGATAGAACACAACGTGAGGGACTACCACTATTGAATGCACGCCATTCATGAGTTCCTGGCGCGATCTCCCGAGTTGCGGGTTTCCTGCAAGCCGCTGGCAGGCGCGCCAGACAATCCGATTATGCTTGTCTGCGACGGCAGGCGACCATTCGATCGCGCCGAATCGCCATATGTCCAGAAGGTCCTGCTCTGCTTGCGGCGACCAGACTAACTGACGGTCAACCCTCGCCATATCGCGCATGGGCGCGCCCGGTAATCTCGCCAATATCCAGCCTTCGGCCTTCGCCCCGGTCAAGAGATGCCGCGCCCTTTTCGAGCTTTGCACGCAATTGGCGAAGTTTGTCGACGTGCAAAAGGAGTTCTTCCCCGATCCTATCCTGAGCCGACTTCGGCAACTGCGCAATCTCCGCAATCGCTTCTTGAAGTGCCTTGGTCATATGAACCTAGTATAGCATATCCGCGGTGAGGGTATCTGCGGAAGCGGGGCGAAGCTGCCGATCAACAAACCTAACAAGAACTCATTCCGCTCGAACGCAAGACAGCGCGCGAGTCCGGGTTTTGGGAGCGGCGCGATATTGAAGAAATGATCTGCCATGGAGGCTGTGGGGAAGAGAGCGGTGATGCAAAGTCACCTATCGAACGAGTGTTCAGTGTCGCGAAACTAATATTGTCCGACGTGAAATATTTGGCTCTGTTAAGCCATTAAATCGGCGTCGCCGTTCTATGGCTTGGTTGAGCCGTTTTCGCTCGTTTGTCTGTTCGTGTTCGTGGATGAACTCCCCTTCTTATTTGAAAAATGAATTCCTGGCTGGGTATTTTTAATATGCGTATTTTTAGATGCGTATTCTTATATAGAGTGACCGGCATATTCTGCCGTTCCTGAACGGTAGTTATTGCCGTTCTTGACCGGCAAATTTTGCCGGTCAGCGCCGGCGAGATTTGATTGTCAGGTGCAATCGATACAGATTGGTCTTACCCAATCCCCTTTGCGCAATCTCCAGGAGTTCGGCTGTCTCAAGTTCTTTCAGGTAGGTGCGGACACTCCGCTCAGCCGCGCCCATGTCCTCTGCCAGTTTGATCTGTCCGGGAAAGCAGAGGTCGTTGTCCCACGCATATTTGAGAAGCATCGCGTATGCTAGCTTAGCGCCCACTGAGATTTCTTTCTTGGTGAGTATAAAGTTGGGAACCTGCGTGAACCCATAGCGCGTTCCAAGATCGGCTCCGATGATTTGAATATTCCGCTCGCGGAGGATGTCGCCAATGTGTCTCTCCGAGCGGGAGTTCATGAGCTCATTATACGGCCTGCAAATTCAGCAAGGCCGCTTATCCCCTCTTCTCACTACTGCATCGGGTCTCGGTGAGCGTCACGGTTAGGATCAACCGGCGATCCCCCGAGCAAGGGTGTCAGCATTCGCTGAAGGCCGGCGATAAGGTGGTTCGTCTCGCGCGCTCGTTCCGTGAGGTCCTTGATCTGGTCGTTCTTGACCGCCACCTCGGATCGAAGGAACTGAATCTCGCTGTCTTTCTCCCCGAGCCGCTTTTCGAGCTGCTCGACATGGCTCGCTGCGAACGGTCGTGGCTTGTCGTCGCCTGTCGCGCTCTCCGAGACGATCTGGTTTAGGGTCTCGACGGCCGGTTCGGTCGCGACTTGTCGCGACAGGTCGCGAACGGTCGCGACAGGTCGCACCTCCTCTATGTACGCGATGTGCTTGGCGACTGAAGCAGGAGAAATCAGATACTTTTCGCCGAATTGCGTTTCGCTCCGACGGCAGTCGAGGTGGCCCTTGGCGCAGTAGCGTTGAATGCTACGCGGGGTACGAGGAAGACCCGCACGCGCGTAGTGCTCCAGAGCCTCGTCGATCGAGAGGGTGAAGTCCGTGTCGTCGCTTGTCGCGACTGGTCGCGACTGGTCGTCGGTCATACCCTTGATGATAACCGGCTCGTCCCCACTTCTCGCGGGTTATCCCCACGATAGGAACTACTCACGCGAGCAGCAAAGGACGCGCGCCTTATGGGGCTCGCGTCAGGAGAGTGTGAAGGACATCGCCCATCTCCGATCGAGCTACGTCGAGGTTTCCACTGAGGTCCAGCCGATAATGATAAAATTGCTGACCGGTGCCGACGCGACCGACGTAATGCAAGCCGCTTTCGGCTTCTGAGGGCGCTGGTGATATCCACACGCCGCGGGGAGCCTCAGTTGCGATGACATGACTGATGAGCTGATACCGATCCGACTCCTCAAGCTTAGGCTTGTACTTTACCTCCCCAATTCCAAGAACGTCCGTTTTGCCTCTCCTCAATATGAGATCAGGCTTCACCGGGAAAATGGAGTTATCGGTAAAAAGCCGGCCTTGATGCCTGGGGTTATTGCCGTCCAGTACCGAGATTCCAATCGCTCGAAGGCTCTGGCGCAATGAGTTCCGCACAAAGCTTTCGAACACATCATCTAGTGAAAAAAGAAACGACGGGAGTTCGGCGCCCTGGGCGTGATATCCAAATCCAATCTTCGTTAGACCGAGCAATAGGCCGTACGATGTCAGTGCTCCGGCATATCCAGGGCGTATCCAAAATGCCACACTCGGAGGCAGTCTTAGATCATGAGCGGTCATCCTCTCAGGTCTGACGGTGTGAAGGGCGTTAAGACCATCAAGAATTAACGCTCGCTCCGAGCGCCAGCTCTCGTCCTTGGGAATTAGCCGCAAGAAATCGGCACAAGCCGCTCGTAAGATGCCATTTACATGGCTACGCGAGGAGAACGAGAACACATCGGAAGCCACGTTGACGTCATCACCCCGTGACAAAAAGCGCGACAAGGTTTGGGAGAAATTGAGCTTTGGCTTGAAATATCCATGGTGCTTTTCCCTGTGGTACCCACGCGAAACGCCAGCCGTAAGTATGTCTTTGAGAAAATGGCAGAAAGCTCGTGCGATAAGGAGATGCGGAACGGCGACATTCTGGGCGTGATAAAGCCTGAGAACGGGAAGAATACGCTCGTATGCCTCCTCAGCGACTCGCAGCATCTCCCATAAATTAGACAGCGGAAATTTCGGCCTGACATTCAGAACAATGTTTGCAGTAAGAGGCAAATATCCGACCAAACCCAGTGCTCTAAGCTGAACTCCGGCTGTCGTCTCGCGGAGGTCGATTGCGGACAGGGACCATGTTTCTGGTAAAATCAAGCTTTGGTTGCGTGCGTCGAACAATTCCTCACGCGGAAACGTTCTGGATTCCCGTTCATGCAGGTCGACAAGGCGCATCTTCTACCGGTCTCGTATCGCAGCGCGAAGCCGTACTTGGCGCATAAGTTTGAAGGCCAGCCCCTTCTCGCCCTAGTCCGATCGATCCTCTGAAAGCAAGCTTTCGATTTCTGCCGCTCTGGCTTCGTATGCTTCACGATCGTGCATCAGAGCGCGTCTCAAAGTTAGCCTAAGTCTCCCGGTCCACACGGCAGCCAGATCTTCGATGCTTCGGACACCAAGAAACGTGGTGTGGCCGAAGCCATTCGGAAAAGCTTCATTCAGCAACGTGAAGACGCGGTGTGTTCGGGTGATTAACGCCTCATCGAGTCCCTTTTGTTGCAGGTAGCTTTTGAGGAACGTCCCGTCCGGCTCCATTTCTATGACCCAGAAGCGCCGAAGCAGAGCATCGTCAAGGTCAGTGACTGAGCGATCGAATGGGTTCGCCGTGGCTATTATAATCAGATTTTTCGGTAACGATGCCCTCTCGCCGGAGAAAGGCAGCGTAAACTCGGTACCTCGATAGGCCACCTCTACATATGTAAGGACCTCACCGAAGATACGCGCGACGTCGCCGCGATTGAGCTCGTCAATAACCACGACATACTTGTGATCAAGGTCCGCGGACGCACGCTTCGAGAAGTTTAGAAAAAGCCTTGGCTCAAGCTTGTAGCGGACGCCAGACCCTGTTTCGTCTTCTATCTGTACGGGGCGAAAACCCTCAATGAAGTCATCGTATCCAATAGCTGGATGAAACTGGAGAAATAACATCCTGCTACTGTCATCATCTGCAATCGCCTTAGCAAGCTGACGAGCGTATCGCGTTTTTCCAGTACCTGGTGGTCCGGCTAAAAGGAATGCCAAGCTCTCTTTTGCCTGAATGGCCGCTCTAATCCTGGCGAGGAGGTCATCGTCTGCGCCTAACCTTTCGACTTCCTCCTCGTCTGCACTTTCGTCCGCCTCAGTTGCCAAAGACGCAAGAAGCTTAGGGGCAAGCTCAGCTAAATATTCTTCGTTCGCCGGCCTGATCTCGAGAAAGTCAGGCCATGGGGGTTCCGGGTCGGAAAGCCTGAACCGCGTCCGGTAAGGCGGCTTGAATTCCGTCAGGTTGAGTTCATCTCGTAGGAGATGATCCATGAGCTCAGGCCAGCTATCAATTTGATCGGGAATGCCTTCGAAAGCAAACAGCCATACGAGGAAGTCCTCAAAACGGAAGCTGCTCGGTATCTCGCCTTCTAAGCGCGGCTGAAAGGCGGCCGTTAGCGATGTAATTGCCTTCTCACCTTCGATAAGGCCCTCTAGCCTCATCTCGCGATAGCCGCGACTAGAAAAGAGGTTTCCCCACATTTTCGTATTTTGCCGGATCATGAAATCGCCGGCGAAGGGTCCACGATCCCACCTGATGTCACGAAATCGAGGTCTAAGTAGATTATTCCCGCTCGGAAAATCCGGAAGACCCACACGCTTGCCATTGAAATACCGATCTAAGAACTGATCCGTTCCCAATCGTTTCGAAAGGTCGACAAGTTCACCGAGACCGACGTCGTTTGCTGCGAAAACGAACGTTGGAAGAAGCCAGTTACCACTGATCCTTGCCAAACCTTCGATCGCCGCTTTGATCGTCGGTATGCTGAAGAACTTCACCCGCTATTGCCTGCTGCTCTACCAGGTTTACGAAAATTGTTTTTGTTACCGATCCAGCCGGACCAAGCAGCCGAGTCTCTCATGAGCCGTTTTCGAAAGTAGGTCCAGTCTGTTTCGGTGTGACCGTCAGATTGCAGGCACGTTCGGACGTAGTCGATGTACTCCACCCCGAGGTCAATACCGACTACATTTCGATGGTTCTCAAGCGCAGCAAATACCGTGGTTCCACTGCCCACGAAAGGATCAAGAACATGTCCTCCAACCGGACTGCCCACCTCGATACAGCGCCTGACCAGTTCCATGGGAAAAGCAGCGTTATGATTGGCGCGACGATTGCGTTCAATTGGGATATTCCAGACATCTTCCTCTACCAGTTTCGACCGATCGAAGCTGTAGAAGCGCGTCTTTGAGAACATAAAAATGAATTCGTATTGACGATATGGCCTATCGCGCGCAGTCGGCTCGACGAATGCATTGCAGCGGTTCCATATTATTGAACTGCGCAAGGTCCACCCACGTTCTTGCATAGCGAACGCAACCTTCCAAGGAATACCAATGAGGGATTTCTTGGGTATGTCCCAGCCACTCACATCGACGGGCCTAACTTTCGTGCGAAGAAAGTTGCGTGATGAGCACTTCGGGTCCGTGCCATGGGGTTGACCATTACCGGAGTAATAAGTATCTCCAATGTTGAGGAAGAATACACCTTCGGGATGTAAAGTCCGCTTAACTTGATCAAAGACCTTCATCAGATTATCTATATAACCTTGTACAGACTCCTCGTGCCCAAGCTGCCCATTAAATCCATAATCGCGCACCCAGAAGTATGGCGGTGACGTAATCGCGACATTGAACCTGTCAGAGGGCAACTGACGTAAAGAGTCCGCTGAGTCGCCATGGATCAAGCCAGCAACATTTCGCGCACTCGTCTGGAAACTAGATCGGCCGAGCGACGCCGCATTGTCGGTGCTAGATCGAGAAAGCACCGGGAGGTCTGGTTGCCCCTTGCTGCGGCGCCCGACAACAGCCGAGGTTTCGTTGGTGGCGGACATTCAGTTGCCTCCAAAGGGGCGTAAACGAATCAGTGCGCAGAAGGCTAGACGAGCCAATATTGTCTCGCTAGCGCATGGTCGCTGCTGCACCTACAGATGCGTGGATGATTCTACCCCAGGGCAGGAATTCTACCGGCGGACTTAAAAAGCCGCGCAAGCTAGAGCGCATGCGAACTAACGCTGGTCGCGACCGGTCGCGAATTGTCGGGGCCTGTCGCGCTGAACCGCGACTGGCGCGCCGAACGCACGAGGAACAAGCTCCCCAGATTTTCCCCGTATTCAATCTGGGAATTTGCGTTTCGTTCTGTACGAATCTGCCGAATGCGTTTCGGCAGCGGCGCTAAAGTCGCTGAAATATCAATGCTGTTTTGGAGCGGGCGAAGGGATTCGAACCCTCGACCCCAACCTTGGCAAGGTTGTGCTCTACCCCTGAGCTACACCCGCATCCCTTGATCCTTCGGGGGTACCGAAGGCCGCGGTGCTTATGACGTAAGGAGCCGGCGAAAGCAAGGCAATCGCGGGTCAGCTTGCCACGAGCGAAGCGGCGGCCACGCGCCCGCTCAGCGGATTGTCCGGGTCCCAGCGGTAGGCGAGCGTCTCGAAGCGCATGTCGCGCGCGTCGATAAGCAAGAGCCGCCCGACGAGGCTCTCGCCGAACGGCACGATCTCGCGGATGACTTCGAGCGCCATCATTGAGCCCACGATGCCGGCCAAGGCGCCGAGCACGCCGGCCTCGGCGCAGGTCGGCACCGCGCCCTCCGGCGGCGGCTCCGGAAAGAGGCAGCGATAGGTCGGGTTCGGCTCGCCGCTCGCGGCTTGCTCGAAGGGCCGCAGCGTCGTCAGCGAGGCGTCGAACTGGCCGAGCGCGGCGGTCACCAGCGGCACGCGCTCGTAGAAGCAGGAGTCGGAGACGGCATAACGCGTGGCGAAATTGTCGGAGCCGTCGGCGACGATGTTCCAGCCGCGCACGAGCTCGCGCGCGTTCTCCGCGGTCAGGCGGGTCGGGAAGCCCGTGACCTTCACGTGCGGGTTGAGCCGCGCCACCGCGTCCGCCGCGCTCGCGACCTTCCGCCGCCCGATGTCGGGCGTGCCGTGCAGCACCTGGCGCTGCAAATTCGAAAGGGAGACCGCATCGTCATCAATGATGCCGATCTCGCCGATGCCCGCAGCGGCGAGATACTGGATCAGCGGCGAGCCGAGCCCGCCGGCGCCGATGGTAAGCACGCGCGCGGCCTTCAGCTTCTGCTGGCCGGGCCCGCCGATGCCGTGCAGGACGATGTGGCGGGCGTAGCGCTCGATTTCTTCGGAGGAGAGGGGCACGCGGGTGAGCTATCCCCGGTTCGCCGCCCAGTCCAGGGCCGCATCGAGGCGGTCGTTGCCCCAGAACAGTTCTTCGTCGGCGGCGACAAAGGCCGGGGCACCGAAAATGCCGAGGCGCTTGGCCTCGTCCGTTTGGCTCTTGAGCCCGGTCTTGATCTCGTTGGAGGAAGCGCGCGTGAAATGCGCGTCCGCGTCGAGCTTCAGCCCAGCCAAAATTGCCGCCAGTGTCTCCCTCTCGGCGATCTGGCGCCGTTCGCCGAATTGCGCGGCATAGACGGCGCGGGTGAAAGCCGGGCGCTGTGCCTCGTCAATCGCAAGTGCAAGGCGCGCCGCGGTCAGGCTGTTTTGCGGAAACGGATCCGGCTGCGCGAAGGGCAAGCCGAGGCTCTCGCAGATGCGCTCGACGTCGCGCCACATATAGCGGCCCTTCGCCGGATAGATGTTGAAGGGCGAATTGCGCCAGCCCTGGTCGAAGAAGATCGGCCCGAGCAGGAACGGCCGCCACCGCACGTGGACCCTGCGCGCCTCCGCCGCTTCTTCGATGCGCATCGCGGCCGGATAGGAATAGGTGCTGGCGAATTCGTACCAGAAGTCGATCTGCGGCATGCACGACTCGCGTCTTCGCGGGCAAGCTCATTGACACCGCGCCATTCATCTCCTGGCGGCGAGTGTGCCGGGCGGCGATCTTTCGTCAAGGACGCCGCCTTTGCCGGCGCCGCCGAAGGCGGCCGCTTCGCGGTCCTTGACTAAAGATGCGCCGGCCCGGCGACAATGCGCGCCATGAGATCAATGGCGAAACCTGCTCTCGCAGCGGGAGAAAAGAGAATGACGATTCGGTCTATCCCCGCCGCCCTCATCCCTTGCTGTGTTGTCGCGCTCATCGCGGCGGGCGTGTTTCTCACCTGGCCGCACCTCGATCTCGCGACGACGCACGCCTTCTACGACGGGCACCGCGCCTTCTACGGCACGACTCTCTTCGGCCGAAGCTTACGCGCAGTCCTGCGCCTCGCCTCCTACGCGATCTTCGCCGCGTTCGTGCTCGCCTACATCAGCGCGCGGCTCTACGCACGTAAGCGCCTCGTCCCGACCGGCCGTAATCTCGCGTTCCTGACAGTGACGCTGGCGCTCGGGCCGGCCCTCCTTGTCAATGTGTTGATCAAAGAGCATTCGCATCGCCCGCGGCCGTTCCAGACCACCGAGTTCGGCGGTCAATGGGAGTTTCGCCCCTTCGGCCATTTCGATGGGCAATGCGTCACCGACTGCTCCTTTGTCTCCGGCGAAACATCGACCGCGGCGTGGTCGCTCGCGCCGGCGTTGCTGACGCCGCCGCCGTGGCGCGCGGCGGTCATCGGTGCGTCCGTCCTGTTCACGGTGATCATGGGCGTGGAGCGCGTCGCCTATGGCGGGCACTATCTTTCCGACGTCACCTTCGGCGCGCTGCTGAACTGGTTTCTCGTTCTCGCCACGGCGATGCTGATGCGCATCGGCCCTTCCGGATAAGCTTGCGCTGCAAAGCTCCCTCCCTATAGTCGCGCCGCTTTCCCCCAGGACGCTCCATGGCTGCCAATACCGACAAAGACATCAAGCGCGTCGTGCTTGCCTATTCGGGCGGGCTCGACACCTCGATCATCCTCAAATGGCTGCAGGAGACTTACGCGTGCGAGGTCGTGACTTTCACCGCCGATCTCGGCCAGGGCGAGGAACTCGAGCCGGCGCGGCAGAAGGCGCTGATGCTGGGCATTAAGCCAGAGCACATCTTCGTCGAGGATCTGCGCGAGGAATTCGTGCGCGATTACGTCTTCCCGATGTTTCGCGCCAACGCGCAATATGAGGGGCAATACCTTCTCGGCACATCGATCGCGCGGCCGCTGATCTCGAAGAAGCAAATCGAGATCGCGCATAAGGTCGGTGCCGACGCGGTCTCGCATGGTGCAACCGGCAAGGGCAACGATCAGGTGCGCTTCGAGCTCGGCTACTACGCACTCGATCCCGATATCAAGGTGATCGCGCCGTGGCGCGAATGGGAGTTCCCCTCGCGCGCGGCGCTGATCGAATACGCCGAGAAGCATCAAATTCCAATCGCCAAGGACAAACGCGGCGAGGCGCCGTTCTCGACGGACGCGAACCTTGTGCATGTTTCTTCGGAAGGCAAAGTGCTGGAGGACCCGGCGCAGGAAGTGCCGGATTATGTGTATTCGCGCACCGAAGACCCCGAGAATGCGCCGGATGAACCGGAATATGTAACCGTCGATTTCGAGCGCGGCGATGCGGTTGCGGTGGATGGCAAGAAACTCTCGCCGGCGTCACTGCTGACGAACTTGAACGAGTTCGGGCGCAAGCACGGGATCGGGCGGCTCGACCTCGTCGAGAACCGCTTCGTTGGCATGAAATCGCGCGGCATGTACGAGACGCCGGGCGGCACAATCCTGCTCGCCGCCCACCGCGGGATCGAGCAGATCACGCTCGACCGCGGCGCCGCGCATCTCAAAGACGAGATGATGCCGCGCTATGCGGAGCTCATCTATAACGGCTTCTGGTTCTCGCCGGAGCGCGAGATGCTGCAGGCTTTGATCGACAGGAGCCAGGAATTCGTTTCGGGCCGTGTGCGGTTGAAACTGTACAAAGGCTCGGCCTGGGTGGTGGGCCGCGAGAGCCCGTACTCGCTCTACGACCAGGACTTAGTGACGTTCGAAGAGGGCGCTGTCGCCTATGATCAGCGCGATGCCGCGGGCTTCATCAAGCTGAACGCGCTGCGGCTACGGACCTTGGGCAAGCGGGCGCGGAAGAATTCGCGAGCCTGACGTTCGACCAGCGGGATGTTCTTTTCGCCGCGCGGGAGGATCGTCTGGCCGCGATGAAGCCGAGAGATGTCGCTCTTGCCGTACTGACCTCGATCATCTGGGGTCTTGCATTCATCGCGATGAAGTTCGGGCTCGAGAGCTTCTCGGCCGCGCAATTGACGGCGCTCCGATTCCTCATCGCGGCGCTGCTCGTGTTCTTTTATCCGCGGCCCCAAATCGCTTGGGGCTTGCTGATCGTCACCGGCCTGACCTTATTCACCGGGCAATTCCTCTTGATCTTCTTTGCGATGCAGATCGGTATGCTGCCCGGGTTCGCGTCGGTCACGCAGCAAACGCAGGCATTCTTCACGATCGCGCTTGCCGCCGCCTTCCTCCGCGACAGACCGACGCGCCGACAGATCGTCAGCATGGTCATCGCTTTTGCGGGACTTGCTTTGGTTGCGACCACGGCCGGCGGCGATGTGCCGGGTATCGCGCTCTGTCTCGCGATCGCCGCAGCGCTGAGCTGGGCGATCGGCAATGTGCTAGTGAAGCGCATCGGTCCGGTCCCGATGCTGCCGCTTATGGCGTGGCTCAGTCTGGTGCCGCCAATTCCGGCGCTGCTCGTCTCCGCCGTGCTTCCGGGACCATCCCTGATCGATGCGCTACGCCGCGCGTCCTTTCTGAGCCTCGCAGCTCTTCTCTATCTCGGCTTCATCGCGACGATTTTGGCTTATGCGACGTGGGGGACGCTGCTGGCGCGCTATTCCGCCGCAAGTGTCGCACCGTTCTCGCTGCTCGCGCCCTGCGCCGGCATCCTTGCCTCGGTGCTCATCTTCGGCGAGCGGTTCGGGGCGGCGCGCATAGCCGGCATTCTGCTCATCCTCGCGGGCCTCGCGATCACCGTCCTGCCGTCCCGCTGGCTTGGTCGGCTGCGGTTTGCGCTGGACCGCACCCGCCCCTCCCGCTAGAACGCCGCCTTCTCCGACATAAGCGAGATCAGCGGGCCCATGGCGCGGCAGTTTATCTATCATATGGAAGGTCTCTCGAAGGCTTATCCCGGCGGCAAGAAGGTCCTCGAGAACATCCATCTCTCCTTCTATCCCGAGGCCAAGATCGGCGTGCTCGGCGTCAACGGCTCGGGCAAATCGACGCTGCTCAAGATCATGGCCAGGATGGACGAGGAATATTCGGGCGAGGCTTGGGTCGCGGAAGGTGCGCGCGTCGGCTATCTGCCGCAGGAGCCGCAGCTCGACGCCTCGCTCGACGTGCGCGGCAACGTGATGCTCGGCGTCGCGCCTAAGAAGGCGATCCTCGACCGCTATAACGAACTCGCGATGAATTATTCCGAGGAAACCGCGGACGAGATGACCAATTTGCAGGACGAGATCGAGGCCAAGGGCCTGTGGGATCTCGACTCTCAGGTCGATCAGGCGATGGATGCGCTCGGCTGTCCGCCGGACGATGCCGACGTCGGCAATCTCTCCGGAGGCGAGCGCCGCCGCGTCGCACTCTGCAAGCTGCTGCTCGAGCAACCGGAGCTGCTTCTCCTCGACGAGCCGACCAACCATCTCGACGCCGAGACGGTGAACTGGCTCGAGGGTCACCTGCGGCAATATCCGGGCGCGATCCTCATCGTCACGCATGACCGCTATTTCCTCGACAATGTCACGGGGTGGATTCTCGAGCTCGATCGAGGTCGCGGCATCCCCTACGAAGGCAACTATTCCTCCTGGCTCGGACAGAAACAGAAGCGGCTGCTGCAGGAAGGCCGCGAGGACGAAGCGCGCCAGCGCGCGCTCGAACGCGAGAGCGAATGGATCGCCTCCTCGCCGAAGGCGCGCCAAGCCAAATCCAAAGCGCGCATCCAGCGCTACGATGACCTCGTCGCGAAGAGCAGCGAGAGAGCGCCGCAGACCGCGCAGATCGTCATTCCCGTCGCTGAGCGGCTCGGCAACAATGTCATCGATTTCGACCGTCTGACCAAAGGCTTCGGCGACACGCTGCTCATCGACGATCTCACGTTCAAGCTGCCCCCCGGCGGCATTGTCGGCGTGATCGGACCGAACGGCGCCGGCAAGACGACGCTCTTCCGCATGATCACCGGGCAGGAGAAGCCTGATCGCGGCGACATCGGCATCGGCGAGAGCGTGCAGTTCGGCTACGTCGATCAGTCACGCGACGCGCTCGAAGCGGGCAAGACCGTGTGGGAAGAGATTTCGGGCGGCAACGAAATCATCTATCTCGGCAAGCGCGAGATCAATTCACGCGCCTATTGCGGCGCGTTCAATTTCAAGGGCCCGGACCAGCAGAAAAAGGTCGGCCAGCTGTCGGGCGGCGAGCGCAACCGCGTGCATCTCGCCAAGATGCTGAAGTCCGGCGCCAACGTTCTCCTGCTCGATGAGCCGACCAACGATCTCGATGTCGACACGCTACGCGCGCTCGAAGATGCGCTCGAGGATTTCGCCGGCTGCGCGGTGATCATCAGCCACGATCGCTTCTTCCTGGATCGCATCGCCACGCACATGCTCGCCTTCGAAGGGGACAGCCATGTCGAGTGGTTCGAAGGCAATTTCGCCGACTACGAGGAGGACAAGAAGCGGCGCCTTGGGATCGACAGCGTCATCCCGCATCGGCTGAAATACAAGAAATTCGCGCGGGCATAAGCCAAACGATGCGCTCGCTTCTCTTCGTTCCCGCCGACAGCGACCGGAAGATGGACAAGGGCCTGTCGAGCGGCGCCGATTGCCTCTTCCTTGATCTCGAAGACTCAGTTGCGGCGGGCAACAAGGAGAAGGCGCGCGCGATGGCGCGCGATTTCCTCCACGCCATGCGTGCCCGCGGGCCGCGCCCCCGCCTTTACGTGCGCGTCAATGCGCTCGACAGTGGCCTGACCGATGTCGATCTCGATGTCGTCATGCACGGCGCGCCCGACGGCATCGTGCAGCCGAAGCCATCGGGCGGCGCCGATCTCCAGCATTTGAGCAACAAGATCGCGGTGCGCGAAGCCAAGAACGACCTGCCCGACGGCTCGACGCGCGTGATCGTCATCACCACGGAGACCGCGGCCTCGCTCTTTCACATGGGCACCTATGTCGGCGCGAGCCGCCGCCTTGCCGGCCTCACCTGGGGCGCCGAGGACCTCTCCGCCGATCTCGGCGCCGAGACGTCACGGCTGCCCGATGGCACCTACACGCCGCCCTACATTCTCGCCCGCAATCTCGCGCTGTTCGCCGCCCATGCCGCGCGCGTCCAGGCGATCGACACGGTCTACCCGAACTTCCGCGATGAGGTGGGGTTTCGCCGCGAATGCGAGGCGGCACGCCGCGACGGCTTTACCGGAAAAATGGCGATCCACCCGGCGCAGGTGCCCATCATCAACGAGGTGTTCACGCCGCCGGAAGCGGAGGTTGCCCGCGCCCGCGCCGTGGTCGAGGCTTTCGCGGCCGAGCCGGACGCTGGCGTTATCGGTATCGGCGGCGAGATGTACGACCGTCCGCATCTCGAGCGCGCCAAGCGGCTGTTGGCGCGCCTCGGCTAGCGAGCTTCAATAAGGCGGCGCGTTTGCTATAAGCCGGCAGCGATTTGCTGCCGCGCGGCGGCTCACCTCTCGAGGATTTCGATGGCTGGCCACAGTCAGTTCAAGAACATCATGCACAAGAAGGGCAGGCAGGACGCGATCCGCTCCAAGCTCTTCTCCAAGCTCGCCCGCGAAATCACCGTCGCCGCCAAGATGGGCCTCCCCGACCCATCGATGAATGCGCGGCTGCGCGCCGCCATGCTCGCTGCCCGCGCCGAAAACATGCCGAAGGACAATATCGAGCGCGCGATCAAGAAAGCTTCGGGCGCCGACGCCGAGACCTACGACGAGGTGCGCTATGAGGGCTACGCGCCGGGTGGCGTTGCTGTCATCGTCGAGGCGCTCACCGACAACCGCAATCGCACCGCGGGCGAAGTGCGCTCCTATTTTACAAAGGCCGGCGGTTCACTCGCCGAGACGGGCGCCGTATCCTTCATGTTCGACCGCGTCGGATTGATCGAGTTCGACCGCAAAATCGCGAGCGAAGATGCGATGCTGGAGGCGGCGCTCGATGCCGGCGCCGATGATGTCTCCACCTCCGACGAGGGCCACGAGATAATCACCACGCTCGAATCGCTGCGTGACGTCGCCCAGTCGCTGGAGGCAAAGTTCGGCGAGCCGCGGAAGGCCGCGCTGGTCTGGCGGCCGCAGACGACGATTTCCGTCGATGACGAAGCCGGCGAGAAGATTTTGAAGCTCGTCGGCGCGCTCGAAGACAATGACGACGTGCAGAACGTCTACGCCAATTTCGAAGTGTCGGACGCGCTTGTTGCCACAATAGGTGCGTAATTAGCGCTGGACCGCGCACCTCCTGGTGCGCGCGGCCCTCTGCGCGTATCCTCGCGCATGCTCCCGCCTCCGATTCGGATCATCGGTATCGACCCGGGTCTGCGGAAGACCGGCTGGGGCATCATCGAGGCGCAGGGCTCGCGGCTCTCGTTCGTGGCCTGCGGTTGTGTGCGTTCGGATGACAAGCTTTCGACCGCAGCGCGGCTGCGCCAGCTGCATGAAGGTCTGGCGCACATCATCGCCACACATGCACCCCATGAAGCCGCCGTCGAAGAAACCTTCGTCAATCGCGATCCGCAATCGGCCCTGAAGCTCGGACACGCGCGGGGCATCGCCCTCGCCGTGCCGGCGCTTGCGGGATTAGAGGTCGCGGAATATGCGGCAAATCTCGTGAAGAAGACGGTTGTCGGTGCCGGTCACGCGGAGAAGACGCAAGTCGCCATGATGGTGCGCATTCTCCTGCCGAAGAGCGATGCCACGACTGCGGATGCGGCGGATGCGCTCGCCGTCGCGATCACGCATGCCCAGCATCGCGTCGGACCCGAGGCTCGCGGCCTTCGGGCGAGGGGCGGATGAACCAATGAATGAGTGAACCAAAGCGGCCCGCGTCCATATCTCCTGCCGCCCCTATGGCATGAGAGCACGCGCGACGAAGACGGGCTTAGTCCGTCATCACCAACGCCCAATAGACCTTGTATTTTGAGCCGGGCGCGTAAGCCGTCGCAATTCCCATGCGGCGCATGCGCGGATTGAGCATGTTTTCGTTGTGCGGCTTCGATTGGCGCCAGCCGGAAAACGCTTCGGCGAGCGTGTGATAGCCGGCCGACACGTTCTCCACGGCGGCGTTCTTCTTGAACCCGGCGCCGTCGAGCCTCGTTGAAAGATTTCCGCGCACCTCGTGGCTGAGTTTGTCGGCACGCGCCATCGCTGTGACCTGGGCCTCTGCAGCGCTCGCCAGGCCTGGATCGACGGCGACGGGACCGAGCCCATGATTGCCCCGATAAAGCGAGATCATCTCGCGCGCGGCGCCGGCGTCCACGCGCGCATCGGAGGACGCGAGATCCCTGTAGAAGGTCGGTTCACTTGGGCTCGGCGTCGGCGCTTCCGCGCATCCCGCAAGAGCAAGGATGATAGCGGCGGTGAGACATATAAAAGCGTGTTTCATCATGGCTTCGAATTGTCGTTGATGATGATTGAAGGAGCATGAAGGTCAGCTCTTCCCGCCGACGACGCGCGGTGCTTCGGGGCGCTGGCCGGACAGCAAAGTCTCGAGCCGGTCGATGTCGGCGAGTTCGACGATTGTCGGCGCCGCCGCCGCACCAAGACTCATATTTGCCGCCTTGAAGCGGCGATGGACTTCGAACAGCAGCTCACTCTTCACGCGTTGCGATGTCTCGACGTCGTCGACATAGGCGAGGAGGTCGTATTTGTACGCAGCCGCTTCGAGCGACGTCAGCAGCACCTGCGGCACCGGAATCGATAGGATGAGATCGTGCGCTCTTGCGGCGCCGATCAACAGCTCGCGCACCTTGTCCGGGTCGGCGCCGGATTGCACGGATAACGAGATTTTGAGCCGGCCGACGCGATCGGTGCGCACCCAGTTCTTCACGATTCCTGTGACGAGATTTGAGTTCGGCACGATCATCATGGCGCGGTCGAACGTCTCGATCTCGGTCGAGCGGACGTTGATGCGGCGCACGAATCCCTGTTCGTCGCCGACGACGATCCAGTCGCCGACGCGAATCGCCCGTTCCCACAGAAGAATGAGACCCGAAACGAAGTTGTTGACGATTGACTGCAGGCCGAAACCAATACCGACGGAGAGCGCGCCGGCGACGATGGCGAGCTTGTCGAAGCTCAGTCCGAGATAGCCAAGCGAGAGTGCGACCGCGATGATGAAGCCGATGTAACCGAGGCTCGTCTTGATCGAGTTGCGCAATCCCGTGTCGAGACGCGTGTGCGGCAGATAGCGCGTCTCGAGCCAATGCTGGACGGCACGCGTCGCCCCATAGACCAGCCCGAATAGCAGGACGGCGATCGCGATGCTTGAGGGCGAGATGGTGACGTCGCCCACTCTAAAGCCGAAGAAGGCCGCGCGGAGATTGCTCGCGAGATCGTCCGACTGAACACCCCACGGTGCGAGGATGAGCAGCGCCGCGATTGCGAACAGAACGACGTGAAGGCCCCCTGATAAGAGGATGCCGAGCTGCTCAAGCGACTCCCGTTTGATCCCGACGCTTGTCACGAGCAGGCGGCCGGGCGGCGCCGAAGGTTTGAAGCTGAGCGCGATCGCCTCCTCGAGAAGCGCAAGCAGGAGGTAGAGGAGTGAGCCAATGCAGGCGATCCAGACGATCTGGTCGACGACAAAGGCGGCGAGCGCGATGTAACCGACTGCCGCCGAGCCGACGATGACGAGGATCGCCGCCCACGCCGCAAAGCGCAGTGGCGCGTACCAATCGCGCTTGCTGACGACACGGGGACCGAGGCAGTCATCGGCGTCGTCCGGTTCGCTGATGATGCCGTAAAGCGCGGTTGCCATTGCGACCGCGACAAAGAAGGCGCCGAGCCCGCGGGTGAACACCGACACCGTCAGGCTCGCGCCGATGACGGCGCTCAGCGCTTCAAGGAAGCGTGTGGCCGAGACGATGCAGGCGACGGTGATGGCGAGTCGCGAGATTCTGACCGCGACGGAATCGTTGACGTCAAGAAGACGCCAATGCGAACGCGTCGGTGCAAGCAGCCCCCTCGCCAGTCCCGCGGCAAGCGCAACCCGGACCACGCCGGCAATGATCGCGCGCACCAGCGGCTCGAGCCGCATGCCGAGGAGGTCGAAGCTGTTAAAAATCGCAAACAACAAGGTGATCGCCGCAATCGGCACGACGGCAGTAACCGTCGCGGCGCAAAGGGCGCCGCGCACCTTCTGAAAGCGGCTCGGATCGGCAATCGTTGGCTCATGCGAGGTGATGCGCCGCGCGACCCGGCCGGCGAAGATGGAAAGGGCAGCAAGCGCGAGTACGATTGCGGCAAATACGGCCAACCGCCAGCCGCGGAGACGGGCGGCGGCGTTGGAGAAGAAGTCGCCGGCGAGCGTCTCGACGGCTCTGCCGTCGCGTGGCAATTCGTCGGCCACACTGCGCCAGAGGCCCGGGTCAAACAGGCTGCTCGTGCGCTCGAAGAGCGCACTTGTGAAGAGCTCGCGCCGGCGAGCGGCGATGCGGTCCGCGGTCTGATCGGCTTGGACGGCCATCAGTCGCGCGCGCTTCAGGCTCTCGTCGACCTCAGTCAGCCGCTTCTGCTGATCGGCGCGTTCTGTGGTGACGGCCGCGCTTTCCGCGGGCGCGTTCTCGGTAGGTTTGGGGCCGAGCTGGTCAAGCCGCGTCTTTATTTCGGCGACGACAGGTGCGAGCTGCGCGACAACATCGTTCGCGCTTGCCGCGATCGGATCGATCCTGCCACGCAACTCGCTGAGTTCGCCGTCGGCCAGATCGTGGCGCGCCAGGGCCTTGTCGATCTCATCGAGAGCGGTGCGCGCTTGGTCAACGCGCTGCGTTGGTGTGACCTGCGGGGCAGGCGCTGGTGGGCTCGTCTGCCCGAGCGCGTCGAGGCAGGGCAGGCAAACGGTAAAGACGAGAAAAAGCCGAGCAGCCAGCCGGGGCAGAAATTGCATGCGGAAAATGCTCTGTATCGTGGCCGCAGCCGGCGCGGGCGAAGGCAAGGCACAAATGGCTGCCGAGGCCCGATATTGCCGGCGCAAATCCGGTTTTCTTTTGACGCCCGAGGCTTAGGGCGGGGGATAGGTGTGCGGGACGCCCTGCCAATCGTCGACCGCGAACGCCCCGTCCTCCCCAGGCCGCAGCCGCGTCGGTCCGATCGGCGTCTTGCCGTAGCCGCCGGGGATGTCGAGCACATAGGTCGGTTGGCAAAGGCCGGAGACGCGGCCAAGCAGCGCACCGACGAGTTTCTGCCCTTCCTCGAGCGACAGCCGGAAATGTGCCGTCCCGGGCGCCAGGTCCGGATGGTGGAGGTAGTACGGCTTGATCCGCGCCTCGACGAAAGCGCGCATCAGCGCGGCGAGGGTCTCGACATGGTCGTTGACGCCGCGCAGCAGCACGGTTTGGCCGAGCATCGGGATGCCGGCGTCGACGAGCCGGGAACAGGCGGCGCGGGCCTGCGAAGTGAGTTCCCGCGGGTGGTTGGCGTGGAGCGCGATGTAAATGGTCTTGCCGCTGGCCTTCAGCGCCGCGATGACCGCTGCGTCGATCCGTTCGGGCGCGGCGACGGGCATGCGGGTGTGGACGCGGAGGATTGTCACGTGCGGTACCGCGGCGAGACGGAGCGCTACCTCGCCGAGCCGGCGCGGCGAGAGCGCCAGCGGATCGCCGCCAGTGAGGATCACTTCCCAGATTTCCGGCCGCTCCGCCACGTAGGCGAGCGCGCGCTCGATTGCGGGACGCGAGAGCATGTCGCCGCCCTGGCCGACCGCCTCGCGGCGGAAACAAAACCGGCAATACACCGGGCAAGTCGCGAGCAGTTTCAAGAGCACCCGATCGGGATAGCGGTGCACGATCCCTTCGACCGGGCTATGCGCCGCATCGCCGATGGGGTCGGCGAGTTCCCCGGGCTCGTGCCGCAACTCGCGCGCGTCGGGCACGAATTGCCGGGCGATTGGGTCATGCGGGTCGGCCGGATCAATGAGGCGAGCCAGCGCCGGCGGAAGGGCCAGCGAGTAGCGGGCGGTGACCTCATCCAGCTCCGCTACGTTGGCGGGGTCCAAGAGACCTGCCGCAGCCAGCTCGGCCGGTTGCCGCAGCGTGCGATCCCTAGCCGTCACCGGCTGGGCTCAGCCACAGGGGCCCACAGAACCTGCTCGATCCGCTCGGCGCCGGAGGCCAGCATGACCAGCCGATCGAAGCCGAGCGCAATCCCACAAGCCGGCGGCATGGTGCCGAGCGCGGCCAGGAAATCCTCGTCTACCGGGTAGGTCTCGCCATAGACGCGGGCACGGGTCGCCATCTGCGTCTCGAACCGCCGGCGCTGCTCCGCCGGGTCGGTCAGCTCGCCGAAGGCATTGGCGAGTTCGACCCCGCAGGCGAAGAGTTCGAACCGCTCTGCAAACCGGGGATCGTCGGCCTTGGTGCGCGCCCAGGCGGCCTCGGAGGCGGGGTAATCGACGAGGATCGTGGCCCGGCCGAGCCCGAGCTTCGGCTCGATTGCGTCGCTCATGATCTTGCTGAAAATGTCCGACCAGGTGTCGTCCGGCGTGACCCGGATGCCGTGGCGCTCGGCCGCGCGGACGAGCGCGGCGCGGTCGCCCTGCCCGGTCGCGTCGAGCGTCGCCATGAGATCTATCAGCGCGTGCTCCATGAAGGCGTCCGCGACCGTGACGATGTCCGGCTCGGCGAAGGCGTCCATCGTACGCCCGCGCCAGCCGAACGTGTCGACGCCGGCGGCGATCGCGGTCTCCGACAGGAGACCGGCGCAATCCTCGATCAGCCGGGAATAATCTTCGTTCGCCCGGTACCATTCGAGCATGGTGAATTCGGGATGGTGCAGCGACCCGCGCTCGCGGTTGCGGAAGACATGGGCGAACGTGAAAATCCGCGTCTCGCCGGCGGCGAGCAGCTTTTTCATCGCAAATTCCGGCGACATAGCGAGATAAAGCGGGCTGCTTCTGCCGTCCGGGCCCACGAGTTCTGTCGCGAAGGCGGACAGATGCGCCTCGTTACCAGGCGAGACCTGCAGGGCCGGAACGTCGACCTCGACGAAATGCTCGCGGCCGAAAAACTGCCGGCAGGCGGCGAGCACGCGCGAGCGCACCTTCAGAAAGGGCCGGCGGTCTTCGTGGACATGCGGGGCCCACCAGGGCGAGGCCTCTGTCATGTCAGGCAAAACCGCGCCGCCCCCTTGTCTCCCCGCATGTGGCGGTTCATAGACCCGCACGCCGCGTCCAGCAATCTAAAGGGAAAAGATCACGTGAAGGTCATTGCCAGTTCGATCCGCAAGGGGAACATCATCGAGCGGGACGACGGTCAGCTCTATGTCGTGCTCACCGCCGAGAGCTTCCATCCGGGCAAGGGCACGCCGACGACGCAGATCGATATGCGCCGTCTCTCCGACGGGGTGAAGACCACCGACCGCTACAAGACAACGGAACAGGTCGAGCGCGCCTATGTCGAGGATCGGCCCTTCACCTACCTGTTCCAGGATGGCGAAGGCTACACCTTCATGAACACCGAAAACTACGATCAGGTGATCGTGCCGAAGGAGGTGATCGGCGACCAGGCGGCGTATCTACAGGAAAACATGGAAGTCATGCTGTCGCTGTTCAACGGCGTCGCCGTTGGCATCCAGCTGCCGCAGCGGGTGACGCTGGAGGTGATGGAGACGGAGCCCGCAATGAAAGGCCAGACCGCCTCGTCCTCCTACAAGCCCGCGAAGATGTCGAACGGCGCGCGCGTGATGGTGCCGCCGCACATCCAGCCCGGCACACGGATCGTGGTGATGACCGAGAACGGGTCTTACGTGGAACGCGCAAAGGATTAGTTCGAATCCTCAGCCGTCCGACTCACCGCGTCTTGTCCGCAGGATCGCGCACATACTTGTTGCCGCCGACCTCATAATCGGGGCTCCGCGCATCAGGCTGATAACCCCGCCGTCGCTGTAGGAGCACGAGAACGATAACGACGAGGATGATCGCCGGTCCTCCGGCGACCACGAACAGCCAAAGATTCTCCATGCCTTCCTCCGCTCTTCGCCGGTGCTCTGAGGCAAGAAACCGCCGCTGCCGGGTGGGGTTCCCGGGAGATGATTGCAACGCTTACGTCTTAAATCTCGGCGATCCGCGTGCTACGAGAAGGCATGCAGGGGATTTTCAGGGAGCCGGAGGCCGAGCCGCCCGTCGCCATTGATGTCGCCGCCACGCGCGACGATCGTGCCGCAGCCCTTGTCGAGGCGTTGGCCGGCCGTTCGCTCGTCCTCGTCGGCATGATGGGATCCGGCAAGACGACCGTCGGGCGGCGTCTGGCGCTGCGGCTCGGGCTGCCGTTCGTCGATGTCGACCAGGAGATCGTCGAAGCGGCGGGCATGCCGATCGCCGACATTTTCGCGCGCCATGGCGAGGCGCTTTTCCGCGACGGCGAGCGCCGCGTGATGGCGCGCGTCCTAACCGGCGATCCGCGCGTCGTGGCGACCGGCGGCGGCGCCTTCATGAACGAAGCCACGCGCGCACGTATTGCGGAAAACGCCATCTCCGTCTGGCTCAGGGCCGATCTCAACACGCTGATGCGCCGGGTGCGTAAACGCCCGACCCGTCCGCTGCTTCAGACCGCCGACCCGGTTGCCACGATGCAGCGGCTGCTCGCCGAACGCGAGCCGATCTATGCGCAAGCCGACGTGACGGTCTGCTCGCGCGAGGCCTCGCACGAAACCGTGGTTGAAGAGGTGTTGAGCGCACTCGAAGCGCATGTCCGCGGGCGTAGTGCCGCGCCACAGAGCCTGCCACAGATGAAAAATGAGCAGCGTATCGAGATCGGCGTCGAACTGCCGGGGCGACGCTATGACATCGTAATCGGCGAGAACCTCCTCTTGGAGGCCGGTTCTCTGATCGCAAAGATCGCGCCCCGCGCGTCTTGTGCGATCGTGACCGATCCCAACGTCGCGCAGCATCATTTGCCGGCATTGCAGTCCAGTCTCGATGCAGGCGGCATCCGGCATGCCGCGATCAGCGTGACGCCGGGCGAATCTGCAAAAAGCTTCGCGACTTACGAACGCGTCTGCAACGACATTCTCGCGGCGCGCATGGAACGCGGCGATGTTGTTGTAGCACTCGGCGGCGGTGTCGTCGGCGATCTCGCCGGGTTTGCGGCCGCGACCGTGCGCCGCGGCATGCGCCTCGTGCAAATCCCGACGAGCCTGCTCGCGCAAGTCGATTCCTCGGTCGGGGGCAAGACCGGCATCAATTCGCCGCACGGAAAGAATCTGATCGGCGCATTTCATCAACCGTCGCTCGTGATCGCGGACACGTTGCTGTTGGCGACACTGCCGCAACGCGAGTTCCGCGCCGGCTATGCCGAGATCATGAAATACGGGCTCATCGACGATGCGGATTTCTTCTATTGGCTCGAAGCGGAGTGGCGCAACGTGTTCGCCGGCGGCCCGCAGCGAACACGCGCCATCGCGAAGAGCTGCGCGGCGAAAGCCGCATTCGTCATCCGCGATGAGACCGAGCAGGGCGATCGCGCGCTGCTCAATCTAGGGCACACGTTCGCGCACGCATTCGAGCGGCTGACTGGCTATGACGGCGAAAGGCTCATCCACGGCGAGGCGGTCGCGCTTGGCATCGCCTGCGCTTTCCGATTCTCCAATGCTCAGGGCCTCTGCTCCGGACAAGACGCGGAGCGTGTCGTGCGCCATCTCGACACAATCGGCTTTCGCACACGAGTCACCGACATTCCAGGCTGGAATGGGGATGCCGCGGCAATTCTCGAAGCCATGTTCCAGGACAAGAAGGTGCAACGGGGCGCGCTGGCTCTGATCCTCGCGCGCGGAATTGGCGAGAGCTTCATCGCCAGGAATGTGCCGGCGGCAGATGTGCGAAGCTTTCTCGAAGCGGAACTGCGTGCCGCCCCGCAGAAGTCATACCGGGACTAGTCATGCATGGCGCCGACGCCGGCCCGATGCCGGTCGATCTTTGGACTGCGATTGCGATCGTTCTGTTCTGCATCGCGCTTTCCGCCTTTTTCGCCGGGTCCGAGACGGCGCTGACCGCCGCCTCACGGGCGCGCATGCACGCGCTCGAGCGCAATGGCGATAGCCGCGCCCGCACCGTCAATCGCCTGCTCAAGCGCCGCGACCGGCTGATCGGCGCGACGCTGCTCGGCGCCACGCTGGTCAACATCGGCTCGTCCGCTTTCACAACAAGCATCCTGGTCGATATTGTCGGCGATCACGGCGTGATCTACGCGACCGGTCTCATGACTGTCCTGCTTCTCGTTTTCGCCGAGGTCATGCCGAAGACGGTGGCGATCAATTATCCCGACCAGTGGTCGCTGTTCGTCTCTAAAATCATGGCGTTTTTCGTCGCGATATTTGGGCCGGTGCTCGTCGGCGTCGAATATGTGGTCCGCGGGGCGCTGCGCGTCGGCGGATTGAAGCTCGGCGTGCATCGCTCGATCCTCTCGCCGCGCGAGGAACTGAAGAGCGCGGTCGATCTCCTGCACCGCGAAGGCGGCGTCGATCGCGCCGATCGTGATATGTTCGGCGGCGTTCTCGACCTCGCCGAGCTGACCGTGGCGGACGTAATGGTTCACCGCACGCGCATGCGCACGATCAACGCCGATCTGCCGCCGCAGGAACTCGTTGCCGAGGTGCTTGCGTCGCCCTACACGCGCCTGCCGCTTTGGCGCGAGCGCCCGGACAACATTGTCGGTGTGCTGCATGCCAAGGACTTGCTGCGCGCCTTATCGGCCGCGCATGGCGATTTTAGCGCGTTGCGCATCGACGACATCGCGCTCGAAGCCTGGTTTGTGCCGGACACGACCGCGCTCGAGGACCAGTTGCAGGCGTTCTTGCGCCGCAAGACGCATTTCGCGCTCGTCGTCGATGAATACGGAGAGGTGCAAGGTCTTGTGACGCTGGAAGATATTCTGGAAGAAATCGTCGGCGACATTGCCGATGAACATGACCTTGCCGTTCAAGGCGTGCGGCAGAATGGCGATGGCTCGGTGACCGTCGATGGCGCGGTGCCGATCCGCGATCTCAACCGCGTCATGGACTGGCACCTGCCCGACGAAGAGGCGACAACGATCGCCGGTCTCGTCATCCACGAAGCTCGTGCAATTCCCGAAGCCGGCCAGGTCTTCACCTTCCACGGCTTTCGCTTCGAAGTGCTGCGCAAGACGCGCAATCGCATCACTGCCTTGAGGATTTCACCTGCGGTCACGCAGAGCGCAGCCGCAGAGGGGGGTTGAAGAGGCTTTGTCGCCCGCCGCCGTCTATTCCAAGATCAGCTGGCGAATTGTTCCGCTGCTCTTGATCGCTTAAATGGTTGCTTACCTTGACCGCATAAACATCGGCTATGCACGCGAAGCTTCAGCGATCCACATGTCCGAGGTCCCGGCCGGGCGCGAGCCGGTCGCGGACACGCTGCTTCAGGGTTTTGACATCGGGGAAGCCGCCGTCGCGTTTGCGCTCCCAGATGATGTCGCCGTCGACTTCGATTTGAAAGGCGCCGCCGGTCGTCGGCCTGAGCGCCACCTCGCCGACCTCCTCGCTGAAGGTCGAGAGAAGCTCCTGCGCCATCCACGCGGCACGGAGCAGCCAATGGCATTGCGTGCAATAGACGATGGCGATGCGCGGCTTGGCTTGCATGTGCGATCTCGTATCGGGCGCAGTTCGGCGCCGATCGAACAATAGCGCATTGTGCAATCCGGCGGGCGGCGGCAAAGGTGCGCCATGCACTCGCTTGCCTATGTCGCCGTTGTCGGCGGCGCCTTCACCCTTGCCGGCTTCGTTAAGGGCGTGATCGGCCTCGGGCTCCCGACCGTCTCGATTGGGCTTCTCGGGCTCGTTATGGCGCCCGTGGAAGCGGTCGCTCTCCTGGTTGTCCCGTCCCTGGTGACGAACATCTGGCAGCTTGCCATCGGCCCGAATTTCCGCCCGCTTCTTGCCCGGCAATGGACCATGCTCGTCGGCATCTGCCTCGGCATCGCGGTCGGCTCGTACCTTTTCGGTACCGTGCAGGTTCCAGGGGCCAAACGGTGGCTCGGCCTGGTGTTGCTCGCCTATGCAGCGCTTGGCCTCTCGCCACTGCGGCTGCACGTCCGACAGCGCGACGAACCCGTGCTCTCACCGATTGTCGGCGCGTTGACCGGGCTTCTCGCCTCGATCACGGGCGTCTTCGTCGTACCGAACGTGCCCTACCTGCAAGCGCTCGGGCTCGGTCGCGACGATCTGATCCAGGCGCTTGGCCTGTCCTTCACTGTTTCGACGGTGGCGTTGGGCCTGGGCCTCGCCGCCAACGGTGCGCTTCCCGCCGCGACGCTCGGCGCCTCGCTGCTGACGCTGGCGCCGGCGCTTATCGGCATGGCGGTCGGACAAGCGGTCCGCGGGCGCATCAGCCCGCCTGTGTTCCGGGCGTGCTTCTTTGTCGGCATGGCGCTGCTTGGGGCGGAGCTGGCGCTGCGGGGCTGACCTAAAGCTCTAAAGCTCCCGCGGCACAACGGCGCCGGGATCGGCGAGGCCGTGCAGGCGATCGGCCGCCGCGAGCGCGAATCGCAGTAGCATCGCCCGGCGTGTTGCGCCCGCCATGCGATGGATCGGCGCCTCGCGCACGATTTCCGCGCCGAAGGCGTCAGCCACGATCAGTCCGGTATCGGCCGGAAGAATCTCGAGCGGCATCTGCGGCGAGACCGCGAAGAAAAGCTGGTCGCAATGGAAGCGGTAATCCTGCCATTTGCGGTCGGCGCGGAAATCCGCGAACGAAGACTTGATCTCGACGATGGCGATCGAGGCATCGCCGCCGAGCGCCACGATGTCGGCGCGCCGGCCGCTCGGCAGTGGGAGCTCTGTGACGCTCGCCCGGCCGGCGGCGCGCAGAAGCCGGCGCGTGCCGCGCGCAATCATGAGGGCCGCTTCGGACTGGCGTCCGTCGACCGGCGCGGCCAATGCAACGGAATGCGAAATCAGGCTAATCTTCTCCCCTCCAGCGACGTGCCCCGTCAGGATATCCATGACGCATCATTATCTCAAAGCGACACCCGAGACGGTTCACTGGGGCTTCTGGGACGGCTCTCTCGCCCCTGTGCTGAAGATCGGCTCCGGCGACCGCGTCATCATCGAGACGGTCTCCGGTGAGGTCGCGCATCTGCCGAAGACCGATTCGGGCTTCGCCATCCTGCCCGATCATCGCGCCGTGCTCGACGCCGGCCGGCGTGGACCTGGACCGCATCACTTGACCGGTCCGATCGAAATCAACGGCGCCGAGCCAGGCGACGTTCTTGAAGTGCGCATCCTCGACATCAAGCTGCGCCAGAATTGGGGCTGGAACCTTCAGCTGCCCTGGATGGGGACCTTGCCCGAGGATTTCCAGGAGCAGCGGCTGATCCACGTGGCACTCGATGCCGCTACGAATAGCGGCAAGCTGCCATGGGGACACACAATCCCGCTCGACCCGTTCTTCGGCTGCTTCGGCGTCGCGCCGCCGGTCTCTTGGGGCCGGCTGTCTTCGAAAGAGCCGCGCGCCTTCGGCGGCAACATGGACAACAAGGAGCTCGGCGTCGGCGCGACCGTGTACTTTCCGATCTTCACCAAGGGTGCGCTGTTCTCGGCCGGCGACGGTCACGCGCTGCAGGGCGACGGCGAGGTCTGCCTCACTGCGATCGAGACCGCTCTGACCGGGACGTTCGATTTCGTCTTGCGGAAAGATATGAAGCTGGAGAGTCCGCGGGCCGAGCGCGCCGATGTCTGGATCACGATGGGTTTCGATGAAGATCTGGACGACGCGGTCAAACACGCCTTGCGCGACATGATTCGGCTGATCGGCGAGCTGGCCGGCCTTGGCGCCGCCGATGCCTATACACTCTGCTCGCTCGCCGCTGATCTTCGCGTCACGCAAATGGTCGATGGCAACAAGGGCATTCATTGCGTCATCCGCAAAGACCGGCTGCCGGCGCCCCGCGATCTCACGAAGGGATGATCTGCGTGATATTTGCGGGCGAGCGAGAGGGAACATTCATGGCGAGAGCACAGCCGATTCGGTTTCTGGTTTTTCTCTGTGCATTGCTGGCGCCTGTCGCGCTCGCCTCGGCGCAGCAGCAACAGAAGCCGGCCGCGCCGGAAAAGGTTGTCAACGTCTATAATTGGAGCGATTACATCGATCCGAAGGTGCTCGAAGATTTTACCCACGAGACCGGCATCAAGGTCGTCTACGACACCTACGATTCGAACGAGATGCTAGAGACGCGGCTGCTCGCCGGCAAGACCGGTTACGACGTCGTCGTTCCCTCCGCGACGTTCCTCGGCCGGCAGATCAAAGCCGGCGTTTACCAGAAACTCGACAAAGCGAAACTCACGAATATTAGGAATCTCTGGCCCGACATCATGGCGCGGCTCGCCAAATACGATCCGGGCAACGAATACGCGGTCGACTACATGTGGTTCACGACCGGCATCGCCTACAATGTGCAGAAGGCAAAGGAGCGCATGGGCGACAGATCGCTCGACACCTGGGACATCGTGTTCAAGCCGGAGAATTTGAAGAAGTTTGCCGATTGCGGCGTCTACGTGCTCGATTCGCCCGAAGACCTGATCAGCATCGCGCTCAACTATCTCAAGCTAAATCCCGACTCGAAGAATCCGAACGACATCCGCCGCGCCGCCGACATGCTCGGCGGTATGCGCCGTTACGTGAAAAAATTCCACTCGTCGGAATATATCAATGCGCTGGCGAACGGCGACATTTGCCTGGCAATCGGCTGGGCCGGCGATTCTTTCCAGGCGCGCAACCGCGCTCGCGAGGCGAATAACGGAATCGACATCAATTATGTGATCCCGCGCGAGGGCACGCTCATGTCGATGGACACGCTGGCGATGCCGAAAGACGCATCGCATGTGGAGGAGGGGCTGAAGTTCATCGATTTCCTGATGCGGCCCGATATCGCCGCGCGCAACACCAGCGTCACCAATTTCGCCAATGGCGTGATCACCTCGCGCGACTTCGTCGACAAGGAAGTGCTCGCCAACAAGTCCGTCTATCCTGATCCGGCGACCATGGCGCGATTGTTCACCGTCACCGGCTACGACCAAGCGATCCAAAAAATCGTCACGCGCGAATGGACCCGCGTAAAGACGGGGAAGTAACGTCCGCCGCGGTCAGCGCTGCTCCACTGATCGGCCAGATGTAAATCATATTTACATCTGGCCGCCCTTCGTGTAGTTTCCTGCCGGCTGAAGGCCGCCGCACCACCCAGTGACGACATGAAACAGATTTTCAAGCAGCTCTTCGCCGACTTCTTCTCGACGATTGTCTTCCTGGCGATCTGGGCTGCGACCGGCAACATCTATGTCGCGACGGGCGTCGCGATCGCCGGCGGCATCGGCCAATTTGCGCTGATGCGTTACCAAGGCCGCACGCTGGACGTGATGAACTGGGCGAGCCTCGGTCTCGTCATCGTGCTCGGCGGTGCGACGATGCTCACGCACGATCCGCGTTTCGTGATGATGAAGCCGAGCATCGCGCATTTCGCCATCGCCGCGGTGATGCTGCGCCGCGGCTGGATGCTGCGCTACCTCCCGCCCATCGTGAAAGAGCACGTCTCCGCAAATGCCGTTATCGCGGCCGGCTATTGCTGGGCGGTGCTGATGCTGGTGCTCGGCCTCATGAATATTGCAATCGCCGCGACTGGCGACATGCGGCTTTGGGCGTGGTTCGTCTCGGTCGGCGCGGTGGGCGCCAAGATTGTCGCCTTCGGCGTGCAGTATCTCATCTTGCGGTCGATCATCTATCGCAAGATCAGAGCCGCCGTGCGTGCGGCTCAAGCCAGCCCATGAACTTCCTCCTCAGCTCGCCTATTTGATCGGGTTCACCGGGAAGGCGCGCGGCGAGGCTCGCAGCGGGTCAGCAGTCCATAATGGGCCGCGGCTGAGGGGCCCGACTGCAGCCAAGCCTCCTTAGATCAAACACAATCCGTTGTAATTTCAAACCTTATCGAGAGATTGGTACGGCGTTTCGAGGGAGTCAGGTGCGCCCGGGATGGTCTCACGTAAAGCGCTGCGTAGTCCGACACGATGCAGATTGAATACCGTTTTGGACTCTCTTTTGCGAGAAGTTATGAATACCGACGTTTACGAAGCGAAGGACGGATGGCTTTTTCTCACCGGTGGGCTTGCTGCGCTCTACGGCGACAACGCCTCTGGGCTTCCTGACGCAAAGTTAAAAGACTGGGTAGCGTTGATCGAGACCCGCGCCGAACGTCTCGAGAACATGGGCATTCAATACGTCCACATGCCGGCTCCGGAAAAGCTGACAATCTATGACAACAAGCTCCAGGATCCGGTGGTCAATTGGCCGCTTTGTCCCACCTTGCGGCTGGACCAGCTGCTTCAGCGCTCTCGCTATGCACATGTTTGCCTCGACATCATTCCGGCTTTGCGTGCCGCACGCGATGAGCGCCAGCTCTACGGCAAGACGGACTCGCACTGGAACGCTGAAGGCGCGTTTGTCGCATATAGGCTGCTGTGCGAGCGGATCGGCCTCAATCCCGATCTGGATTTGCTTTCACGCCAACACGTGGATTATCACGCCGCCTTCGATTTAGGTAGTAAACTGAATCCGCCGGTCGGCGAATGGTTCAAATTGTACAATTTCGCGAAGAACGCCACCCGATACTATCGCAATTCGATCGCCCAATATCTGGAGTCCGTCACCGATAAGCCGGCGACATTTGGCGGCTCGCATGTCGCCTTCAAGAATGCAAACCCATCCGCCGCCAACAAAAAGATTCTGGTATTCGGCGATTCCTTTTGTTCGCAGGGTATCGAGTCCTTGACCGCAATGCTCGCTGAAACTGCCCGGCAGGTCGAGTTCATATGGTGTTACGATCTCGACTGGGCTTATATAAAGCGGACGCGACCGGACGTAGTCATCTACGAGATGGCGGAACGAGCTATGGCGTACGTCCCAAAGGACGATTTCAGCCTGCGCTGGCTGTTTTGGAAACGAGGTCTGCCGGTGAAGTGGCTACAGTGGAAAGCGCGCCTGCAAGTTGGCGCCCGGACTGGTCGAGCCGCGCCCGCCTGATCTCGCCGAGTTGAATATAGTCGCGGGAAGCGCACCTGGGTTGACGCGCGCGGCGGCGCGCGCGACATGTCAAGAATGTTCCTGAACTTCTTCGCCGCGCTACGCGATGCGCGGGTCCCCGTCACGCTGCGCGAATATCTAACACTGATGGAGGCGCTCGACGCCGACCTCGCCGGGACGTCCATCGACGATTTCTACTATCTCGCGCGCACGACGCTGGTGAAGGACGAGCGCAATCTCGACAAGTTCGACCGGGTCTTCGGCGCCACCTTCAAAGGGCTGGAAAGCCTTCTCCAGGCGATGGAGACCGCGGAAATCCCCGCCGAATGGCTGAAGAAGCTCGCCGAAAAATATCTGACCGAAGAAGAAAAGGCACAGCTCGAGGCGATGGGCTGGGAGAAGCTCATGGAGACCCTGCGCGAGCGCTTGAAGGAGCAGAAGGGCCGCCACCAGGGCGGCAGCAAATGGATCGGCACCGCCGGCACCTCGCCTTACGGCGCCTACGGCTACAATCCCGAAGGCATTCGCATCGGCCAGGACGGCAACCGCAATTTCCGCGCGGTGAAAGTCTGGGACAAGCGAGAGTTCAGGGACCTCGACGGTGAGACCGAGCTCGGCATCCGCAACATCAAGCTGGCGTTGCGCCGCCTGCGCAAATTCGCCCGCACCGGCGCGCCGGACGAGCTCGATCTCGACACGACCATCAAGGAGACGGCGCGCCAGGGCTATCTCGACGTGAAGATGCGCCCCGAACGCCGCAACGCTGTGAAGGTGCTTTTGTTCTTCGATATCGGCGGCTCGATGGATTGGCACATCCAGCAGGTCGAGGAACTGTTCTCGGCGGCGAAGAGCGAGTTCAAGCATATGGAGCATTTCTATTTTCACAATTGCCTCTATGAAGGCGTGTGGAAGGAGAACCGCCGCCGCTTCACCGAGCGCACCCCGACCTGGGATTTGCTGCACACTTATCCCCACGATTACAAAGTGATCTTTGTCGGCGACGCGTCGATGTCGCCTTACGAGGTCACCATGCCCGGCGGCTCGGTCGAGCATATGAACGAGGAGCCGGGCGCGGTGTGGCTGGAGCGCATGACGCGCACCTACCCGCACGCTGTGTGGCTCAACCCGGTGCCGCAGAACCAATGGGATTATACGCAGTCGATCCGATTGGTGCAGCGGCTCTTCGCCAACCGCATGTTCCCGCTGACGCTCGAAGGGCTCGACGGCGCCATGCGGGAACTGGTGCATTAGGTGATCACGCGCATTTGGCTTGCGCGTAGGAGCCGATCTGCCGCGCGCGATCAACATCGGGGCTGCGATACATCGCCTCGGGAATTTGCGCGAGAGTCGATGCGTGCACTTGCGGGCCAAGGCCATAAAAGTTTTGGAAGCTCATGATCAGCGGCCGCCATTTGTCGGGATCGATGCGATTGGGCTCGCCTGCGGCCAGAATCGATTGCTCGACATGAACGCGCTGGATGCGAACCTCAAAACAGTTGACGCGGCCGCGTAGCTGCGTGTCGTCCTCGGCGACGCCGTGCACGGCCTCGACCGTTGCCTCGAGCTGAACGGGGCACTCTTGTACGCGCGGAGGCCAGACCGTCTCCGACGCAACCGGCGTCAGTCCGGCAATCCCGAACTTGTCGCGCTCGAAGCGGTAACCGCGGCGAATCTTGCCTTCGGGCACGGGATTGGAGCCGGTGGTACGCGCGAGCCGATCGACGGCGGCGGCCATGTCGACCGACGGCAGATTGAGGACGCATTCGCCGGTGCGTTTCATGTTCTCGGTGGTCTTCGAGGCCGATGCCAGCCCGAGCATGCAGCGCCAACCGAGCCAGAAGGCGGACGACATCGGTGCGAGATTGTACGATCCGTCGGCATTTGTCGTGCTGATCAGCACGACGGGCGTGCCGAGATAAAGGATCGCGGGCTCGCTGGTGACATGCATCGTCGAAGTCTCCATCTCTGATGTTTGTTTCTCGGTGGAGAAGATAGCGATGCGAGCGCACGGCGGCGCTCCGCTTCTTGCGCCCGAATTCAGATTAAAAGTAAGGGCTATTCGCTTGAGCTATCGCGCTTCAGCGGGCTTCGCGAACACTCGATTCCACAGAAGCTGGCGAACGCCGAGCCCATCGAAAGCGAGCATCAGCGATGCAGACACCGCCATGCCGACAACGATCTCCGCCGCGAGCGTCAGCACGCCCGGTGCCGCGTTGCGCAGCGGCAGCAGCACGAAAAGCATGGCGGACGTGCTGATCGCAATCGCCGCGAGATCGCGCGCGGCCGGCCAGTGTGGCCGCGTCCGTGCGGCGAAACCGAGCAGCGCCATCAGCGAGGCGATCGCGGCCCCGCTCTGTGCGATCGCGAGTCCCGAGGCATCGCCGCCGCGCGCGAGCGCCATGACAAGCACGCCATTCATGATGCAGCCGATCAAAGCGGCGCCGATCAGCGGCGCCGTCTTCTTGCCGATCTGGAACATCGGATTGACGGCGAAATGGATCATACCCGTCGCGCAGAGGCCCGGCAGCAGCAGCGTCATGTAATGCGCGAACGGGCCGCGATATTGCGAGGGCACGATCAGCTGCTCAACGCTTGGCAGAATCGCCCAGATGCCGGCACACGCCGGCACAAGGACCGCGATCACCATCGTCATGTTGCGAGCGATCTGCGCTTTCGCCCGATCCATGCCGTGCGTCTCGTGCGCGCGCACCGCCATCTGGAAGAGGAGCACGTCCATTGCCGAGCCGAGGGCGAGGACGGCGCGGAGACCCAGGTCGTAGGCGAGCGAGAACTGGCCGGTTTCGGCAAATCCGTGCAGATGCGTTATCAGCGCGCGATTGGCGAGCGGGATCGCGGTATAGAGCAGGTTCGCGGTGATGATCGGCAGGCTGTAGGCGAGCAGCAGCCGCGCCGTCGACAGCCGCGCCTCAGAGGTCTCGGCGCCCTCGTCGGAGAGCGCCGCCCAGGCGGTCAGGATCGAGCCGGTGAGGCTTAGAATGCCGCCGAGGAGGGCCATGGGCGCCGATTCGAAGAGAAAGGCGGCGCCGCCGGTCAGGACCAGCGAGAAGACGTTCTTGATGATCACGAGCCGGCCATAAAGGCCGTCGTGGAAGCGGGCGCGGACGAGCGCGGTCCTATAATCGAACAGGCTATTGGCAATCGAGACGCCAAGCGCGAGGCCGATCAGGCCGCGCGTCGGGTCGAGGCCGCCGTCGAGGAAGGCGACGATGACTGCGAGCCCGGCGATGCCGAAGCTGATCAGCGCGAAGGCGGTGTCGAGGGTGGCGCGGATCGTTGGCTCGGCCGTCCGCACCCGCTCGGAATAGAAGCGCACTGCGCCGAGGCGGATCCAGTCGAGGAGCGCGATCTGGATCGTCAGCGCGATCGCGAGCGTCAGGGCGAAGCGGCCATACTCGGCCGGGCCGAGGAATTTGGCGACGATCAGCCCGATGCCGAAATTGCACAGCGTGTTGAAGAGAAAGGCGCCGATGACCCGCATGAGGTCGATTAGAGCCGAAGGTGCTTAAGAGGCCATTGCACGAAAGGGCGCAGCCCGGGCGCGGCCCAAGCCTACTTGATCGCCAGCGGGTTGATCGGCGAGCCGGTGCCACCGGTGATGACCAGCGGCGGGCCGCAGAACATGAATTCGTAGCAGTCGTCGACGGCGCAATCCTCGGCGAGCTCTTTCACGAAGAACATCTCGCCCATCGTCAGGCCCATCGCCGGGATGACCACCCAGTGCCAGGGCTGGTTCACCTCGTCCGTCTCGTTCGGCCGCACCTCGACGCCCCACGTGTCGGAGCAGATCGCCGCGATCTGCTTCCCCTGGCACCAGTAGCAATTCTCGAACTTCACGCCCGGCGCCTCGCCGCCGGCATAGCCGCCCCAGGCTTTTTCTGAGAGGCAGCGCTCCATCTGGCCGGTGCGGAGGATGACAAAGTCGCCGGCCTCGATCCGCACGCCCTGCTTTTTCGCAATCGCGTCGAGCTCGTCGTTGGAAATGCCGTAGCCGTCGTCGAGCCAGTCGACGCCCTTGTAGCGCGCGACGTCGAGCAGCACGCCGCGCCCGACCATCTTGTCGCGCGTATGCTCGATGCCGAGCACGTTGACCCCGCCGCCGTCGACGCGGCCGGCGCTATGGCCGTTATAGGTCTTGCCCTCGTAAAAGATGTGGCCGAGCGAATCCCAGTGCGTCGCCGCCTGCACCGGCATGTTGATGGCGTCGTCGGCATAATCGAGCCGGTTGCCGAAGCGGCCGGCGAGCGCATCGGTGCCGGTCGCGAGCATCGTGTGGATCGGATTCCAACGCCCGCCGAACAGCCCGCTCTGCGGCCCGCGCGAATCAAGCGGAATGCCCATGCCGAAGACGCGGCCTTTCTTCACCAGTTTCGCCGCGTTGTAGACCTGCGCCGGCGCAACATGGTTCAGCGTGCCGATCTGGTCGTCCTTGCCCCAGCGGCCCCAATTGGAAAGTTTCTCGCTCGCCTCGGCGATGGCCGCGCGGCCGACCTTGATGTCCATGACTTTAGCTTCCGTTTGACTTTTCTTCGGTTTGACTTGGCTTCCGTTCAATCGAGCCCGAGATAGAGTTTGCGCACGACGTCGCTCGCCCGCAGATCGGCGATGTTGTTTGCGGCAAGCGCCACCTGGCCATGGACGAGAACATAGCCCCGGTCGGCGATGCGCGTCGCCTGCTCGAAATTCTGTTCCGCCATCAACACTGTCAGCCCGAGCGCCGCTTTAAGTTCAGCAATCTTGTCGATCATGCGCGCGACGAGAATAGGCGCGAGGCCGACCGAGGGCTCGTCAACCAGCAGAATGCGCGGGCTTGCCATCAGCGCGCGGGCGAGCGCCAGCATCTGCTGCTCGCCGCCGCTCATCGAACCCGCGAGCTGGCGTTTGCGCTCGGCCAGACGCGGAAAGGTGTCGAAACAGAAAGCGAGATTCTGGGCGATCTTCGGGCGCGCCGCCTTGCGGAAGGCACCGAGGAGCAGATTCTCTTCGACGGTGAGCTTCGGAAACAGCCGGCGCCCTTCGGGCACGAGGGAAATGCCGAGATCGACGATCGCTTCCGTGGCGCGGCCGACAAGATTGTGCGTGAGCCCGTCGATCTCGGCGGTGATGCGGCCCTTTGTCGGCACGACCTCGCCGGTGATGCAGCGCATCAGCGTCGACTTGCCGTTGCCGTTGGTGCCGAGCATGACCACGGTCTCACCGTCGCGCACATCGACGGCGACGTTCGACAGAACGGTCACCGCGCCGTAGCCGGCGTCGATATTTTCGATGCGAAGACTATTGCCCAAGGTAGGCCCTCACGACCTCGGGATGCGACATCACGTCCTGCGGCGTGCCTTCCGCAATCTTGGCGCCGGCGACAAGCACGATAACGCGCTGCGAGAATCGTACGACCGCGCGCATGATGTGCTCTATGAGCACAATCGCGATGCCGCTGTCGTTGAGCTGCATGAGCAGGACGAGGATTTCGTCGACTTCGCTGTCGGAAAGGCCAGCCATCGCCTCATCGGCGATGAGCACTTTCGGCCGGGCGGCAAGTGCGCGGCCGAGTTCGAGCTTGCGCAACTCGACTTGGCTGAGACTGCGCGGTGCCTTGCGCGATTTCGCCGCAAGTCCGACGCGAACGAGGACTTCCTCTGCCTGCCTCTCGATCTCGCGCTGATCCGACATTCCCGCGGCGAAGGCGAGCGGCACTTCGATGTTGCGGCGGACCGTGAGCCCCCGGAACGGCCGCGGGATCTGGAAGCTACGCGCCAATCCGAGCCGCGCGCGCCGCCATGCCGCCATGTCGGTGATATCTGTGCCGCCGAAATCGATCTTTCCGGCGTCGCAGGGGAGCGCACCGGTCACGCAATTGACGAAGGTGCTCTTGCCGGAGCCGTTTGGCCCGATGAGGCCAACGCGTTCGTTCGGCCCAAGATCGAAATCGATGCCAGTCAGTGCGGTGAAGCCACCGAAGCGCTTCACAACGCCACGAGAGGAAAGGACGGAAGCTGCGCTCATGTGCGGCGCTCCCGAATCTTCTGCACCAGACCGACGATGCCGTTCGGCGCCAGCGTGATGAAGATGACCATCAAGACACCGACGATGAGCAGGTTTAGCGCCGAGGAAATGGTCACCGTGGCGATCTGCTGCAGGCTGCCGAGCAGCACCGCGCCGATTACGGGCCCGATCCACGTGGAGGTGCCGCCAATGAGCGGCATCGCAATCGTGTTGACGGCGATGGAGAGGCTGAAGGCCGTCGCCGGATCGACGTAGGTCACGAAGAATGGAAACGGCGCGCCGGCCGCGCCCATCAGCGCGCCGCTGATCGCAGTCGCAGCTAATTTCAATCGCAGCGCCGGAACGCCGGCGCATTCGGCGGCGATTTCATCATCTTTGAGCGCGGCCAATCCGCGGCCAAGCCATGATCTCTCGACGGCGCGCGCGATCAGCACCGAAATAATTGCCATGATCAGCATGACGATGCAGAGATAACGCGTATACGGGCCGAAATAGTCGATATTCTGCGGCCGCAGAACGTAGACGCCGCGCGACCCGCCGACAAAAGCCCAATTGACGACAAGTGTGTTCATGACGACCGACAAAGCGAGTGTCGCGATCGAGAAGAACGTGCCGCGCAAACGCAAGGTGAGGTAACCGACAGCAAGCCCAAGCAGGCCGGCAGCTACCGCGGCGAGCGGTATGGTCGCGATCAGCGGCAATTGCACCGTCTTGTAGACGATGACGCTCGTGTAGACGCCGACCGCGAAGAAAGCGGCCGAGGCAAAGTTCACGTAACCTGCATAGCCGCCGAGGATGTTCCATGCGGTCGCCAGGACCACGTATTGCAGGACGGTGTAGGCCGCGAGATAACCGTAGTCCGTGCCGACCCAATCCAGCCCGAAGAAGACGATCGCGATGGCAATCGCCATGCCGACGAGCGGCACGATCGTTCGCGCACTCAGCCGCGCGCGCTTTTCACTGATTGCGGGGTTGCCGGTGCTGTGCAGGCTCATCGGCCGAGGATTCCGGCCGGACGCACGCCGAGCGTCAACAGGAGAATGCCGAAGGAGATCGCCGGCGACCAGGACGGGCCGAGATACGTCGTCGTCAAGGTCTCCGCGATGCCGAGGAGCATCGCCGCGATGACGGTACCTGGAAGGCTGGTCATGCCGCCGAGCACACAAATCGCAAAGACGCGCCCGATGAAGTCGCGTCCGATCGATGGCTCCACGGGTTGTATGATGATGAGCAGCGCGCCCGCGATGATCGCGGTGGCGATCGAAATGCCAAAGGCGATTTCCTTGATCTTCACTGGGTTGCCACCGACGAGACGCAACGCACCGGGGTCTTGCGATACCGCAAGAATCGCTCTGCCGGTGAAAGTCTTGGCGTTGAACAATGCGACACCGCCGACCATCAGCAAACCGACGATAAGCGGCAGAAGCATCCGCCAAGGGATCGAGACGAATCCGATGTTGATACCTGGGCCGATGTAGCGAGCTTCAACGAAGCGATAATCGACGCCGAAGATGAGCAACAGCCCGACTTCGATGATGAACAAAAGTCCGAAGAAGAACGCGAGGCCCTGCAGCGATTCCTCGCCATGCCGCTCGAAGGCGAGATAATAGAGACGGTACATGAGGCGCCCGCCGATATAAGCGAACGGCGCCGCGACGATGCAGGCGACAAGCGGATCGACGCCGTAATTCGCGTTGAAGAAATAGGCGATAAACGCCCCCATCATGATGAAGGCGGGATGCGCGATATTGACGATGTCGAGCATCCCGAAGGCGATCGTTACGCCGACCGCGACCGCACAGTAAAGGCCGCCGAGAAGGACGCCGGAGACGAGCGCGTTGGAAAGCAGATCCCAATTCAGCATCGGCGGCTCCGCCGAGCTTTGCAAACGCCCGCACGCGGATCAGAACGCAACTTGATCGGCCCCTTTGAGCTCCAGGATGTCGCGCGCTTCATCGGGGCTTGCGATGGCAAGCCCGAGCCCCTCGATGATCGAGCGCGCGATGCGCACCTGCTCGGCGTTCGAGGTGGCAAGCCGCCCAGGCCCTGCCCAGAGCGAATCCTCCAGGCCGACGCGGACATTGCCGCCCATCGCTGCCGACATCGCGGCGATGCGCATCTGCGCGGAGCCCGCGCCGAGCACCGACCAGCGGTACTGGTCGCCGAACAGCCGGTCGGCGGTGCGCTTCATCTGCATGACATCCTCAGGATGCGTGCCGATGCCGCCGAGAATGCCGAACACCGATTGCACGAAGAGCGGCGGCTTGACGAGCCCGCGGTCGAGAAAATGCTTCAGGTTATAGAGATGCGCGATGTCGTAGCATTCAAACTCGAAGCGCGTGTTGTTGCCGGAGCAGGTCTTCAGGATGTACTCGATGTCCTTGAACGAGTTACGGAAGACGAGATCGCGCGTCGACTCGAGGAATTCCGGCTCCCAGGAATGTTTGAATTCCTTGTAGCGATCGAGGAGGTGAAACAGGGCGAAATTGATCGAGCCCATATTGAGCGAGGCGACTTCCGGTTTGAAAACCTCCGCCGGCTTCACCCGCTCCTCGACTTTCATGAACGGGCTGCCGCCCGACGTTATGTTCACGACCGCATTCGTCTGCTGTTTGATGCGCGGCAGAAAGCGCGCGAAGGCTTCCGGCGTCTGATCGGGGCGCCCGTTCTCGGGATTGCGCGCGTGTAGATGCAGGATTGCGGCGCCAGCCTCAGCGGCGGCGAGCGAATCGGCGATGATTTCGTCCGGGGTGACCGGCAGATGCGGCGACATCGAGGGCGTGTGAATCGCCCCCGTGACCGCGCAGGTGATCACGACCTTGCGCGTCGCCGCCATCGCTTCCTCCCGAGACACGTCTTTGTTTGAGGTTTTGTGCGGGGAGAGCCTGCCGGAGTCAACGGCTTTCCCGGAGGCGGCATCGCCCTTCAGCCAAGGATCGCGACGGCGCGCGTCCCGAAGACGCGCTCATCCGCGAGCTCCGCGAGGAACTCGGCATCGAAGTTGAAGTTGCCTGTCTCGCGCCGCTCACCTTCGCCAGCCACCCCTACGACGCGTTCCACCTCCTGATGCCGCTCTATATCTGCCGCAAGTGGAACGGCTTCGTCGAGGCCCGTGAGGCGCAGGCGCTGAAATGGGTGCGCCCGCGCGATCTGCGGAACTATCCGATGCCGCCGGCCGACGCGCCGCTAATCCCGCCGCTTATCGATCTTTTGGGCTGAGCCCTTACATCAGCCCGATGCACGCACATCATCACCACGGCCACGGCGCCGATCATGGGTTTTCGCATGACCATGCGCCGGCGGATTTCAGCCGTGCCTTCGCGATCGGCATCGCGCTCAACTTGACCTTCGTCGTGATCGAGGCGATCTCTGGCATCTACGGCCACTCCGTCGCGCTGCTGTCGGATGCCGGGCACAATCTAGGCGACGTGCTCGGACTTGCGGTCGCGTGGGGCGCAACCGTGCTCAGCCGCCGCCCGCCGACACCGCGGTTCACCTATGGCCTCGGCGGCACCTCGATTCTCGCCGCCTTGTTCAACGCCCTGTTCCTGCTGATCGCCGTCGGCGCGATCTCGTGGGAGGCGATCCAGCGCCTGATGAATCCCGCCCCTGTCGCCGGCGGCATCGTGATGATCGTCGCCGCGATTGGCGTTGTCGTGAACGGCGCGACGGCGCTGCTCTTTGCCTCCGGGCGCAAAGGCGATCTCAACATACGCGGCGCCTTCCAGCATATGCTCGCCGATGCGATCATCGCCGCCGGCGTGGTCGTCACCGGACTCTTGATCAGGCTCACCGGCGCTGCATGGCTCGATCCCGTCGCGAGTCTCGTCGTCAATGCGATAATTGTCTGGGGCACATGGACGCTGCTGCGCGATTCATTCGCGATGAGCGTCAACGCCGTGCCGCCGTCGATCGAGCCCGACCAGGTCAGGCGCTTCCTCGAAAATCTGCCCGGCGTCGCGCGCCTGCACGACCTGCACATCTGGGCGATGAGCACGACGGAGACCGCGTTATCCGGTCACCTCGTCATGCCGGAGGGCAGGGGCGGCGACGCCTTCCTCACCCGCACCGGCGAGGAATTGCAGCGGCGCTTCGGCATCTGCCACGTCACGCTGCAGATCGAATCCGAAGAGATGCACTGCACGCTGGCGGCGCACGCGCCGTAGCGTCGGATGGCGATCCTTATTTCACTTCGCGAAGGCTCAGGAATGCGGCGCTATTCGCCCGATCAGGTACCGGCTCGGCGGTTAAGCCGAAGAGCAAGGACCTGACCTCTTCCATCGGCAATCGTAGTTCACGGCCGATCACGTCCACTGTCTTGCCGTCCCTCCAGAGTTCTTGAAGTACGGTTATCCACACGTGAGATTTTTCGGCCGGTAAGCCATCCGGCTCTTTGCTGCCATTGTTGCTGTTCAATTGAATCATAAATGTCCGAAATTGCCAATCAGAGATGATTCGTAATTTGTTCAACCGATACGCAAGTGCGGATGCTGACACGCCCCATTTTTTCTTTGCACGAATGATAGTTTTCAGGTCTGGCGCGTACGGAATGGACGCGATTACATCGGCTCGTGGCATCAGAAACGAGCTTGCAAACAAATTGGCCTGATTTTCTGCGTCGCGTTGATTAGGGCCGCCATGTTTATGCATTACCAGATGGCCCAATTCGTGCGCGGCATCGAACCGACTGCGCTCTGTCGTCTTGTACGTGTTCAAAAAAACGAATGGCTCCGAATTTCTCCAGCACGAAAAGGCATCGACATTCCTCGTGTTCTCTGACAGAGAGAAAAGTCTGACACCTTTTGTTTCTAAAAAGTGAACGATATTCCCGATTGGCTTCTCCCCGATACTCCAATGTTGCCGAACTACTCTCGCCGCGTTTGCGGGATCACGTTCATGCCCAAGATCAATCAGATCGGAGTCTGGCAACTTAAATAGCTTATTTACCCAGTCGCTGATTTCGAAAGCGAGCGACCCGGCTGCCAATGACGCGTCCCTCTCCCGGGCCGTCATGGAAGTGAGGCTGCGGAAGCTGGCAGCGCGCGCATCAATTTCGTCAATATCGTTGCCGTAAAAGAAATCGACCGGATAGCGAAGGGCAGAAGCTAAACTTGCCACCACTTTGCCGTCGGGGTCGTGAGTGCCGTTCAAGATTCGCGATAGCGTAACTGATGTAATTCCGGTTTCCTGTGCGAGAATCCTCGCCGTCACCCGGCGCCGCTTCCGGGCCAAGTTAAGTCGCGAACTGTTAAACATATGACTAACGCCGAGTCACGACCGGAAGCGCGTCGACGGGGTTATCGCCATGTTCGGCAGGAGCGATTCCCCAACCACCACCCGTAATGATGAAAATACGTTCAAGAAATCCGAAAAAGTATTACCCCTCACCGATGCCGGAAGCGAAAGCTCAGCCTTGACATCGTTATCTTCGAACGACATGCAGAAGTACCAAGCTGATGAGTTGAGCGCATCGAGCGCTTTTGGGGGAACTGTTTCGGGCAGCTCGCCCGGCCCAAACAATCGCCCTTGGGCAACATCAATCATGCGCTGGCAAGCCGGCCCTTTAGCTGAAACCGCTTTGGGAGCTTGGAATATGGAACACGCCTCGTCCACGTTCTGAAAAACGATGCGGACACCTCTTGGGCTCACAACCGATTCGACGTTTTCAGTCCGATCGATACCCCATCCCTTCGGCATGAATAAAAGCCGCAAATGGCGCGTGCCATAGATGTAGGACAGCAGCCCGGGCGCGCTGAAGGGGTCCACCAAGATTGCATCAGCTCGGGCAGCAACGATCTGCTGTGCCACCTCGATTAATTCATTCCGAGCAGCCCCAAATCGCGCCAAGCGCGTGTCGATCTCGTGCTCCGTCGCGTATATTCGGGTCTTGAGCATTGATCGGCCTGAAATTTTTCCGACCTCATTTGTGGTCGAAAAAATTTCAGCAGTCAAGCCCTCAGTACTTGCTGCCGCCCTTCGCCCTGGCTTAGCAAGGGCCGAGCCGTCATGGCCCCAGCTCCCGACAGGGTCCTTGTCCTCCGACCCGCGGCAGATTCGGATCAGAAAGCGAGAGATCGTGCTTTGCGCCAAGCATACCTATATAGCACGTCCAGAACGAACCGCATCGGCGGCCAAGTTTGCGTCTTGGCAACCAAAATGCTCCACAGTACGTTCGTCCAGACTTGAATCGGGGGAGCACGGATGCAGCAGGATACGAACCTCCACAGGGAACAGAGCCTCTCCCGGCTGATCGAACTCGCAAAAGGCGTCCACATGAGTGATGCCCAGCGCGCCGAGCAGAGGAATAGCTTCGTCTACGGCAACACGCGCATCGAAAACGAGAACGTCACGCTAGAGATGGTCGAGAACATCTCGAGGGGTATGACCCTTCCGAATCGCTAAAAAGGGGGCGCTTCGGCGCCTCTTTTGATGTCGCCAGAGCTCAGGTCAGACCACACCCCCCGAGAAATCGAGAACGGCTTTCGCCAGTTCGACCTCTGTGTCGAAATGGCCCAGTATTATTTGCATCCAGAACGCCCGTTCGCCCTTCGGATGGGGCACATCCTTGAACTCCAAAAGGAAGCAGTAGAGGGCATTGAAGCGGAAGCTGGCCGAATCCGTACCGGACCAGTTGGAATTTCAGCAAGCAAGCACACCCCGCCAGAGGCATATCTGGTCTCCAATTTGATGATCGAATTTTGTGATTACATCAACGACAATTGGCACGAGACAACCGCCTTCTACTTGGCTGCTTACGCGATGTGGAAAGTGAACTGGATTCACCCGTTCACCGATGGGAACGGGAGAACGGCCCGAACCTTGTCTTACATGCTTCTCTGTATCAAGCTCGGCTACATTCTGCCGGGTTCACCTACCATTCCATACCAAATCGAGGAGGATAAGACGCACTATATTGAGGCGTTAGAAAAAGCCGACGAAGCCTTCGTGACGAAGGGGGTAGACGTAAGCGAGATGGAACGCATGATTCGGGCGATGCTCGCAAGGCAGCTTCTTAGCGTAATCGACGCGGCTGATTCCATCTCAGATGATAATACGGGCCGAAGTTCAAACTGACTGCCTGGGATATTTGATAAAGATGAGGATTTATAGCCGAGGCACAATAAGTGTGCTTTGCTTCGCTACGCTCGCAGTGACGAGCGACAGCCGACTCACAGCCTTGCGACATACTCCACCGTGTGCAGCGCCAGTCCCGCCAGGCCACCGATGATCGTGCCGTTGAAGCGGATATATTGCAGATCGCGCCCGGCATTCACCTCGATGATCGCGATCAGCTCTTTCATGTCCCAGGAATCGACCTGCTCCGAGATGAACCGCGAAATGCCGCTCTTGCGCCGCTCGACGATGGTCGCCAACGCGGCCGCGGCGGCCTCGTTGAGATAGGCCTTCAAATGCGGCTCGCTATCGATCCCGGCGCCGGCCTCGACGAGGATTCGCGTCAGCGACAGCGTGAGCTGCGACGAGCTTTCGCGCGCTCCCTCACGGATTGCCTCCATCAGCGCGGAAAACAATTTGCCTAAAATATTGCCGAGTTCCGGATTGTTGCCGAGCGTCTCGGCAAAATCCCGTATCGTCCCCGAATAGGCGTCCGGTTTCTCCCGCAGATCGCGCGCGAATTTTTGCAAGAACGCATCGAACTCGGCGCGCAGCGGATGATCGGGATCGATCCTGATCTCTTCCGTCAGCGCGAAGGTCGACGTGACGATCCGCTTCAAGAGAATCGCGTCGGCGCGGAAGAAGTTGAACAAAGCCGGCAACTCCTCCTTGATCTTGGCGCGGATCGTCTCGAGCGTTCCCTTGTCGCCGAGCAGCTTGGCGATTCCGGCGAGTCCCGCGTCGAAGAGCTGGCGATGATGCCCTTGCTTGATGAGAAGCTCGATGAGATCGCCGGCGAGCGGCGCAAAGTCGATCCGGCTTGCCTGGCCGCGAACGAAGCGCAGCGCGAACGAGCCCGCGCCGGAATGTTCGAAAGCCTGCGTGAATTGCGGGAGCAGGCGCAGGATCGTCTGCGCCAGGCCTGCGCTGTTCCGCGGCACTTCAAGCCAGCGGCGCACGACATCGACGAAATCGATGCTCTTCAGTTTCGCTGCGACCACGTCGGCGCCGAGAAAATGCACCTGGACAAATTCGCCGAGGCTGGTCGCGATGCGATGCCGGTTGCTGGGGATGATGGCGGTGTGCGGAATCGGCAGCCCCAGCGGATGCCGGAAAAGCGCGACGACGGCGAACCAGTCCGCGAGGCCGCCGACCGTCGCCGCTTCGGCGAAAGCGGCGAGAAAGCCCAACGCCGGATGCAGGTGTTGGATCGCGCGCGCGATCAGGGCGGTGACGAAGGCAACGGCGAGGAGGATCGTCGCGGCGCGTTTCATCCGCGCGAGGTCGCGAGCGGCGGAACGCGGGGCCACGAGGGCGGGGGCGGTCGTGATGGTCATCCCTCGTGATTTAGCGAGGTCCGGAGATTACCTCGCGCCGGCTTTTCCCGTAAAACCCGGCGCTCCGCACCTGGCGCACCCATGAATTCCGCTGTTGCCTTCGACATTACCCGGCTTGTGACGCGCGTCTTGAACGTGACTCCGAACGGGATCGACCGCATCGATTTCGCCCTTGCCCGGCATTTCCTCGCGCAGCCCGGCGCAGCCGGAATGATGGCAACCGGGCTCGGGCCACGGGTCCTCGCAGGCGACAAGGCGCGGGCGGCGGTCGAGGCGATCGGCGCCCATTGGGGCGAGGAGGCCGAGCCCGAGGACGATCCCGGCTATGTCAGGGTCAGAGCGGAGCTGCTCGGGGCCAAGGGGCCCGCGCAACAGAGCGCCTCACGAATATCGCATGGCCGTTCCGGCCGCATCCTCGGGGCGCTTCACTCGCTCGCCGCTTACGGCATGGCAATCGGCCAGTCGCCCCGAACGGAGCTGGCTCCGGGCGCACGCTACGTCAATGTCAGCCAGTTTCCGCTCTGGGTGCCCGCCTATTTCCGCTGGCTGGAAGACCGGCCGGATGTGCGGGCGGTCTTCTTCATCCACGACGTCCTGCCGATCGAGATGCCGGAATATTTCCGCGAGGCGGAATATGAGCGCCACCGTGCGCGGCTCGCCAATCTCGCGCGCTTCGGGGCGGGCGCGCTTGTGACGACGGACGTGGTGCGGCAGGGGCTCGACATGCATCTGCGGTCGCTCGGGCGCATGGATTTTCCGATCCTCGTCGCGCCGACGCCCGTGGCGGCAATTTTCGCGCAAGCACCGGCCCCGGATCCGGCACTGCAGGGGGTTCCCTATTTCGTCATCTGCAGCACGATTGAGCCGCGCAAGAACCACCTCATGCTGTTGCAGGTCTGGCGCGAGCTTGTCCGCCGCGACGGCCCGGCCGCGCCAGAGCTGGTAATAGTAGGAGGAAGAGGCTGGAAATTCGAGGCGGTCGCCGCCCTGCTCGACCGCAGCCCGGCGCTGCGCGGCCACGTCGTTGAGGTGAGCGGGCTCACGACGCCGTCGCTGAAACGCCTCCTCGACGGCGCCCGCGCGCTGCTCATGCCCTCTTTCGCCGAAGGTTACGGGCTCCCTGTTGTCGAGGCGCTGACGGCCGGCGTGCCCGTCGTCGCCTCCGACATTCCCGTGTTCCGGGAGATTTGCGGGATCCGGGCGACGCTGATCAGCCCGCTCAATGGTGAGGCTTGGCTCGAAGCCGTCCGTGCGCTGGCGAACACGGAGCGCCGGAGCCCAAACGCGGCCGTTTCAGCTGCAGGCCCGGGAAGCTGGAAAGATTATTTCGCGCAGATCGACGCGTTCGCGGACGCGCTGTGATCTTCAGGGCTGGCGCTGCTTGAACGGCGCCAGCGTCTCGCGCTGCGTCGCCTCGCGGCGCAGCACCGCGATCGTCCCGAGCATGCGGTACGTGAAGACTGCGACGAAGCCGATGCCGACCGCCATCAGCGCCACGTCATAGACAGAGAAGAACTGGCCATCAATCGTACCGCCAACATTGCCCTGCGTGAACATCCAGGTGTTGATGCCGATCAGGCCGATACGCAATTCGGTCGGGCCGAGGGCAAGGAAGGAGAGCTGGAACAGCCCGGTGACGTGGTTGTTCAAGAACACGTACATGCAGAGCATGTAGTAGCCGATGAGCACGAAAAGGGCGACGTCCATCCGGATGTAGAGAGTGAGCCCGAGGCCCGCCATAATGAAAAAGTTGCAAAACGCATCAACGGAATGATCGAGGAAGTATCCGTATTTCGGCCGTTCGATGCGGCGATGGCGAGCGAGACTGCCATCGAGCGAATCGCCGAACCAGTGGATGATAAACCCAAGCGTGGCTAGCCAAAGAAAGCCGGGATCGTAACGGCTGCCGGCATATCCGACAAAAACGGTGAAGGCCCCGACTACGCCGAAGATCGTCAGCCCATCCGGAGTCACCCAATCCGGTAGCCGCGCACATAAATAGTTGAGAAGCTGCCGCTCCCGAACTGCGACAATGTTGGACTGAACCCGGATTGCGATCGGTGTGCTCACGGCGTACCCAATTCAGGAGAGGGATGGCGACGTAATGCGGCGATTACGCTTGGCACTGTACAGCGCCAAAGCCGCCGGAAAAATGTCAGCGTGACCGTATTTTGGCAAAAAAGAGCGTTCCTTTTTGGTGCGTTGCACAACGGCCACATTTCAGCTCCATGACAGGTGTCAGGCGCGGCCCGCGCCGGCGATCGAACCCGCTGACTTCATCCCATGCCGACCGAGTTCCTGCTGATCCCGTGGGTGGTCGTCATGATCGCCACCACGTTCATCGTGTGGCGCTACACCTGGGGGCTGCCCCTCACCGAAGTGCCAACCTCTCAGCCTTCCGTGGCGGTGATCGTGCCGATCAAGGGCACGTCCAAATCGACCGAGGCGTTTCTCCATGCGCTTCGCCATCAGGACTATTCCAACTACCGCATCATTGCCGCGGTGGAATCGGAAGAAGATCCGGCCTTTCACGCCCTCCAGCAGCAAACAGGGATGGCAGGCGCTCCGGTCGAGATATGTGTCGCGGGCCTCGCCCATCGCAGCGGCCAAAAAATCCATAACCTGCTGGCCGCCTTGTCCCGGCTCAAGCCCACGGACGAGATCGTCGCTTTCACTGACGCCGACACGCTGCCACAGCCGCTATGGCTGCCGCGGCTCATCGCCGGCATCGTCAACGCGGGCCGTGAGGCGGTGACCGGCTATCGCTGGATGATCCCGGCCGACAGCAGGCTGAGTTCGGCGGTCGTTGCGGCTGCCAACGCCTCGATCGCGACGCTGCTGCGCGTGCCCTACGTCGCGAATGCCTGCTGGGGCGGCACTATGGTCATGTCCCGCGCATTGCTCGATCGGATCGACATCCGCCGCTATTGGGAAGGCGCAGTTCTTGACGACCTGCAGATGACCCGCGCTCTGCGCGAGCACGGGATCATGATTTTTTCGCCACGGCAAAGTCTGTTGCTTTCGCCGATCGCGATGAGTTGGCGTCAGGCCTTTGCATTCGGACGCCGGCAATATCAGCTCGTCTTGACGCATGACCCTGACTTGTGGCTTCTCGCCGCCTTGGGAACCGCGGTGCCTGCAATTTCCTCCGCGATTGCAATCGCTTTGCTTTGCCGGGGCAGCATATTTGCACTTTGCGTTTTGGCGCTCGCGGTTCTGCTCGGCGAAATGCGCACGCGCTTGCGCCAGCAGATCGTCATGGCGATGTGGGGACGCGAGCTGATGAGCGGCCTCGCAGGCTTCTGGACCATCGACCGATGGCTTAGGCCGCTCTGGTGGGGATTTCATACGATCTGCGTCTTCAGCGCGCTTGGGTCGCGGCGCATCAGCTGGGCCGGGGTCGATTACATTATCCGCTCGCCACAGGATATTGATGTTATCCGTGGATCGGAGGATCGTTTGGCTGACGATCAACCGCTGTTTCGGAGCGCGGCGGTGACGGCAGCACCGACCTACAAGCAAGAACCCGGGCAGACCCGATGAAGCGCAAAAGATCGGAGCTTCGCGACGAGGCGCGTCAAGCGCTGCAAGATGCAGTGACCAACCGGCTCAGCGTAGAACGCAAGGAGCGCCGCACGCTACCCGTCATCGACCAGCAGCTTGCGGCAATGACTGATTTCGGCACGCTTCCCGGCGTGCATGAAATCGGACTGCAGCGCGCCTTCGGAACGGTCGTCGGGCTGAGTAATCCATTCTTTCGCGTGCATGAGACGCGGGCTGGCGCCACGACGATTATCGGGGGGCGCACTTACGATAATTATTCCTCCTACGACTACTTGGGCCTGAACGGCCATGCCGAGGTGCACTCCGCGGCGGCGCGCGCCATCGAGCAATACGGCACCTCCTGTTCGGCGAGCCGTCTTGTTGCCGGCGAACGGCCGCTGCATGGTGAACTCGAGGCGGCGCTTGCCGCGCATTACCAGCAGCAGGCCTGCCTCGTCTTCGTCAGCGGCCACGCCACCAATGTCTCTTCGATCGGCACCCTGCTCGGGCCGAAGGACCTCATCGTCCACGATTCGCTTGCCCATAACAGCATCGTCATGGGCGGAACCTTGTCGCGCGCGGAGCGGCGCTTCTTTCCCCACAACGACCTCGATGCTCTCGACGATATCCTCATCTCGTCGCGTCATCGCCACGAGCGCGTGCTGATTGCCGTCGAAGGCCTCTACAGCATGGACGGCGATTTCCCCGATCTCGCGCGACTCGTCGAGATCAAGCGGCGTCATGCCACCTGGCTGATGGTCGACGACGCCCATGGCCTCGGTGTTCTCGGCGACACTGGGGCCGGCGTTTTCGAGCATGCGGGCGTCGATCCGCATGACATCGACATTTGGATGGGAACGTTGTCGAAAACGCTTTCGGGGTGCGGCGGCTACATCGCAGGTCCCTCGATTCTCGTCGAGTATTTGAAGTTCGTCGCCGGCGGCTTTGTCTTCAGTGTCGGCATGTCGCCGCCGCTTGCGGCTGCTGCGATCACCGCGCTCGGCATTATGCATCGCGAGCCGGAGCGTGTCGCTCGCCTTCACCGCAACAGCCAACGTTTCTCGGAGCGCGCCCGCGCCGCCGATCTCGACATCGGCACCAGCGCCGCACGCGCGGTCATCCCGGTCGTCACGCATAATTCGCTGATCGCCATCGCGCTCGGGCAAAAGCTGTTCGACAGGGGGATCAACGTGCAGCCGATCATTCCGCCTGCCGTGCCGGAGCGATCGGCGCGGCTCAGGTTCTTTTTGACCTCGGAACATACCGAACTGCAAATCGATAGAACCATCGACGCGATCGTTGAGGCGCGGGCGGAAATCGGCGACGGCCGCTCGATTCTGGCGCCGGCGCACTGACGGCGTGTCGGAAATAGAAATCCGCGAGGCCCAAAGCCGCGCCGACTTTGACGCCTTTATCGAGGTGGCGCATCGCGCCAATGCCGGCAGCAAGCATTATGTGCCGCTGCTGCGCGACGAGATGCATTGGGCCTTCGACAAGAAGAAGTCCCCCCTCGTCCAAGAGAACGACGTCCGCGCTTTTGTTGCGTTCCGCGAGGGCGCGCCGGTCGGGCGCATCGCCAGCGTGGTGAACCACGCCCATCTCGCAAAATACGGCGATGCGACTGGGCATTTCGGCCTGCTGCAAGGGATCGACGATCCCGCTCTCTTCGCAGCGCTCCTCGATCGCGCCGCCGAGGATTTGCGCGCCAAGGGCATGCGGCGCATGCAGGGGCCGTTCAGCCTGACGATCAATCACGAGACCGGCATTCTCATCGAAGGTTTCGATCAGCCGCATGTCGTGCGCACGAATTATTCGCCGGCTTATTACAGCCGCTACATCGAAGCGGCGGGTTTTTCGAAGTCCATCGACCTTCTGGCTGCGCATTGTATGGTCGCCCAGTCCGATTTCCCGGCGCGGGTCGCGAGGCTCGCTGAGAAGTGGGGCATCGGCAAAGAGCTGAAGACCTACGGGCTGACCTACGCCGACTGGAACCGGAAATTCCAACTCGTCCTCGGCCTCTACAACGACGCGTGGGCCGAGAATTGGGGGTCGATTCCCGTCAGTCCCGCGGAAGGCAAATGGATCACCGGCCTCGTACTGCCGGTCTCAAAGCCCGCTTGGGCCCGCATCGCCGAATGGCGCGGCGAGCCGGTCGCGATCGTCTCGCAAATTCCCGATGTGAACCAGGCGATGGCAGGTCTCGACGGACGTCTCATGCCGTTCGGCTGGGCGAAGCTCATGTGGCGCATCCACGTCGCCGGCACGAAGCGCTCGCGCGTGCCGATGATCGGCGTCGCGCGCAAATGGCGCGGCACGCGTGTCGGCTCGCTTGGCGTGAGCATGCTTCTGGCGCAGGCGATCGAGCAGGCGCGAAAAGCCGGCGTGGAGGACATGGAAATTAGCTGGATGTTGGAGACGAACAAGGCGATTCTGAATTTGGTCGAGAGCCTGCCGGCGAAAGTGACGCGGAGATTTCGCGTGTACGAGCGGCCGTTGTGAGTCTGGGCTAATGTATCTCCGGCTCGGGCAAGGCAATGTCCCCCTCGAGGAAATCGTAGTCGCAGCCTTGATTCGCTTGCTGCACATGCGTCGCGTGCAGCCTGACATAACCGCGCTCGAAGTGGCGCGGCTTCGGCCGGTATGACGCAAGCCGCGCGGCAATTTTACTCTCCGGCACATCGAGCCTGATCGAGCGCGCCGCGACATCAATCTCGATCATGTCGCCGGTCTCGACCGCCGCGAGCGGCCCGCCGATATAAGCCTCCGGCGCGACGTGCAGGATGCAGGCGCCGTAGCTCGTGCCGCTCATGCGGGCGTCGGAAATGCGCACCATGTCGCGCACGCCCTGCACGAGCAGCTTTTTCGGGATCGGCAGCATGCCCCATTCCGGCATGCCCGGCCCGCCGACCGGCCCGGCATTGCGCAGCACCATCACGTGATCCTGCGTGACATCGAGCTCCATGTCGCTCACCGCGCGGTTCATCGCGTCATAATCGTCGAAGACGATTGCCGGCCCGCGATGCTTTAAGAAGCGCGGATCGGCGGCGGCCGGTTTGATGATGCAGCCGTTCGGGGCGAGATTGCCTTTGAGCACGGCGAGTCCGCCGCCTGATGCGATCGGCTTGTCTAGGGGGCGGATGATCTCGTCGTCGAAGATCGGTGCGTTCTCGTAAGTCTCGCCGAGCGTGCGCCCGCTCGCCGTCATCTCATCGCGCTTCAGATGCGGCATGAGCCGGCGCAAGAAGCCGGGGAAGCCGCCGGCATAGTGGAAATCCTCCATGAGGAAGCGCCCCGACGGGCGGATGTCGGCGATGACGCCGGTTTCGTTCGACAGGCGGTCGAAGTCCTCGAGATTGAGTTCGAGTCCGGCGCGCCGCGCCATCGCGATCAGGTGGATGATCGCATTGGTCGAGCCGCTCATCGCCATCAGCGCGATGATCGCGTTGCGGAACGCGCCGTCGGTCAGGATGCGCTTCGGCGTCAAATCCTCGTGCACCATGTCGACGATGCGCCGGCCGCTTTCGGTCGCGAGCCTGATATGGCCGGAATCGGCCGCCGGCATCGAGCCCGCGCCGGGCAAGGTCAGGCCGAGCGTCTCGACGAGACCCGCCATGGTCGAGGCCGTGCCCATCGTCATGCAGGTGCCGAAACTTCGCGCGATGCCGGCTTCCATCGCGCGCCATTCGCGCTCGCCGATGCGGCCGGCTTCTTTCTCGGCCCAGTATTTCCAGACGTCCGAGCCGGAGCCGAGCGGCTTGCCGCCGAAATTGCCGCGCAGCATCGGCCCGGCGGGGAAATAGATCGCCGGAATGTTCATGCTGATCGCGCCCATGATCAGGCCGGGCGTGGTCTTGTCGCAGCCCCCGAGCAGCACCGCGCCGTCGACCGGATTGGAGCGCAGAAGCTCCTCCGCCTCCATCGCCAAGAGATTGCGATAGAGCATGGTTGTCGGCTTCATCATCGTTTCGCCGAGCGAGATCGCCGGGACTTCAACGGGGAAGCCGCCGGCCTGCCAGACGCCGCGCTTCACCTCCTCCGCGCGCGTGCGCAAGTGCGCATGGCATGGGTTGAGGTCGCTCCAAGTGTTGAGAATGCCAATGACCGGCTTGCCGGAAAAGTCCTCGTAATCGTAGCCCATCTGCAGCGTGCGCGAGCGATGGCCGAAGGCGCGCATGTCTTCGACGCCGAACCAGCGGTGCGAGCGGAGCTCTTCAGGTTTCTTGCGTGTCATCATCCCTCTTTCGCAAGTTCGTCGCCGAGCACGATGCGCAATTTCTCCGCCAATTGTGCGACCGCGAACGGCTTCGACAGGAGATGCGTGCCGGAATCGAGCACGCCGTTGTGGATGATCGCGTTCGGCGTGTAGCCGGTCATGAACAGCACTTTCAGGCCGGGCTTGCGCCGCAACGCCGCGTCCGCAAGACGCCGGCCGTCCATGCCGGGCATGACCACGTCTGTGAGAAGCAGGTCGAAATGCTCGCCGTCGACCAAGCAGGCAAGCGCCCGCTCGCCACTTTCGACCGGCTTCACGCGGTGGCCGAGCTCGGTCAAGGCATCCGCGGTGAACCGGCGCACGTCAGGATCGTCCTCGGCGAGGAGCACGCTGACGCCGCTGGCTTTCGTCTTGTCATGGACGCCACTTTCGGCCTCAGGCGCGGCTGCCACCGCACCCAGATAGCGCGGCAGGTAAAGACGAACGGTCGTGCCCTTGCCCGTCTCGCTATAAACTTTGACGTGTCCGCCGGATTGTTTGACGAAGCCGAACACTTGGCTCAACCCGAGACCTGTCCCGTGCCCCGCCGGTTTTGTGGTGAAGAACGGCTCGAAGATTTTGCCGACGACATCCGGCGCGATCCCTGAACCCGTATCGGTAATCGCCACCGACGTATATTGGCCAGGCGTGACCTCCGCATTCGTCTTGGCATACGCTTCATCGAGATGCGCATTCGCCGTCTCGATCGTGAGCCGCCCGCCACCCGCCATTGCATCGCGCGAATTCAGCGCGAGATTGACAATCGCGCGTTCAAGCTGATGCGCATCGATGTTGGCCGGCCACAGACCACCTGCCAGAACCGTTTCAATTGCGACCGTCTCGCCGAGCGTCCCGCGCAACAACGTCGATACATCGCTGACGAGCCGGTTGACATCGGTCGGCTTCGGCTCAAGCGGCTGACGGCGCGCGAAGGCGAGCAGCTGACGCGTCAATGCGGACGCCCGCCGCGCCCCCTCCATCGCGTTGTCGACGAGCTTTTTCAGCCGAGGATCGTCGGTTGCGAGCCTTCGATTGAGCAGATCGAGGCTGCCGGTCACAATGGTCATCAGATTGTTGAAGTCGTGGGCGAGGCCGCCGGTCAGCCGGCCGATCGCGTCCATCTTCTGGGATTGCCGGAGCTGCTCTTCCGTCTCCTCGCGGCGGCTGATTTCGGTGCGGAGTTCTTGCAGCAAGCGGCTTTCGCGCAGCATGCGCCGTCGGGCGAGCGCCGTCAGGGCAATCAACCCAAGCGTCGCCGGAAGGCCGAAAATCAGATGCCGGCCCATGCTGGTCAGCCAGACAGTCAGTATTTCCGACTTGTTGATTCCCGCGATGACATAGATGGGATAGCCTTGCAGGCGGCGATAGCCAGCAATGCGTGGTGTGTTGTCGAGAGAGACCGTGCTCTCATATACGCCGCGCTCGGGAGATTTCTTCACGTTGGCCACGAACGAGCCGTTCGCGGGAAGACGACGCTCGGGGCCGGGCAGTTCGGGAGAGCGAGCTAAGATATATCCGTCGCTGCGTGCGAGTACGATCGTGGTCCCTGCCGATGCGATCTGTGCGTAGAAGCCGCGAAAATAGCCCGGGTCGATGGCGATCGCGACGAGCCCGTTGAACGGATCGGCTTTTCCCTCATAGACGCCGCGCCGACGGTCAACGATGAAAAAATTTCTCTTCAATAGCCGTCCAGTAACGATCTCGCCGACATAGATGGCGTCAGGCGGCAGCGAGCCGTCGCGCTGGACTTTGACATAGTCGCGATCGGAATAGTCTGCGTTCGGGGGCACGGGATAGATCTGGCCGGAAGCCAGCGCATGGCCATCGCGGCCTAAAAGAAAAATTTCGTCGATCTGATCGAGCCGCGCGTCGAGCGTGCCGAGCCGCTTGTGTATCTCTTCCTCGTGGGCACGGATATCGTCGTCCGACATGCCGCCCAGCATTTGATCGACCTGATTGAAGACGAGTTCGTGCGTCTCGAAGACCTTGGCGGCATGCTCGTGAATCGCGTCAAGCGTGCGTTCCAGCTGCGCCCGCGCTTCCTCGACAAAGGTCTGGTAAGACAGATACGAGCTGACAGCAAAAAGCAGAAGCGGCAGAGCGACGACCGCCACAAGCAGCGCCGTGAACGGCCGCTGCGACCGGAGTGCATCGCGGCCGGTCGCGACCCGACTTGCCGTTATGTCACTTGGCATGAATCATCGGGGTCGCTCGCGGCGTTCAGTTGCTTTTCGTATCCTTGATCGCGGGGAAGATATCGCTCCAACTCGCCGGCACGTTCTTCAACCCGCCGGTGCGGCCCATGAAGTCGGCATAAGCTTTGACCGCGTGGACCTCGGTGCCGAAATCGTCCGGCATCGATTTCAACATCGCTTCGACCTTCGGCTGATCGAGCATCTTCGAGGGCTCGACCTTGAGATAGATATCGGCCGCGCCTTTCGGGTCCTTGCGAATAAAGGCGGCGGCCTCGTCGAGCGCGGCGATCAGGACGGGGATGAGCTTCGGATTGGCATCGATCCATTTTTTTGTGCCGCCGAGCACAAGGAAGGATGAGCGGCCGCCGAACGCATCTTCGGACGAGGCGATCTTGTGTGCCTTGCCGCTGTCGAGCGCGATTTGCGTGAAGGGCGGTGTCGAGAAGTATGCTTTCACCTCGCTGATGCCGGACAGGAGTGCGCCGATCGATTCGGGGTGCGGCAAGGCGACGATCTGCGTCTTTAGCTTGTCTTTCTGCCCCTCGCCGAAGGTCTTTTCCGACAGGATTTGCAGCGCGTACATTTGCGGGGAGACGATCGCCGGCATCGATATCTTATCACTTGGTCCGATGTCCTTCAGCGATTTTGCGTCAGGCTTGTTGGTGACGAGCACAAGCGGGCTCGAATTGACGCCGCAAATGCCGAAAATCTGATTGTTCGTGCCCTTCGCTTTGTCCCAGGCGATGAGCAGCGCCGGCACCCCGTAAACGCCGAGATCGACTGAGCCCGACAGGATCGCGTCCTGCATCGCGCCCGAGCCGGAGAAGCGCTGGTATGTCGGCTCGACATCGAGGCCGGCAGCCTTCGCATACTTCTCGATGAGCTTCTGCTGTTCGAGAATGAAGGTCGGCAGGAAACCGATGCCGAAACCGATCCCGATCTTGAGAGGCGTCGCGGAGACAGGAAGCGCAAGCGCCGTCAAGCCGAGCACGAGGCCTAGACGAGCCAGTATTTTCATTAGTTCCCTCCCGGATCGTTTGTTGCTCAGAGCTTTGGATCGAAGAGCACGCGATTGCGCGCCGAACCGAGAACGGCGTGATAGGCATCGCGGGCACGCGCCAGCGGATAGACACTCGACGATTCGATGGCAAACGGCTTCAACGCGCCGGTCTCGAAACCCGGCAGAACACCGCGTAGCACGTCCCCGGTTTCGATGGACGAAAGCGCCAACGTGTCTATTCCAACGTAAGTGTGCCGGCCGCGATAAAACTCGAAAATGTTGAACTCGACGACCGGATGAATCGCCGCGATCAGGATTTGCCGGCCCTTTTTCGCCAGCGACTTGTGCGCGGCCTGGAAATACGGATCGCCGACCGTGTTGAAGACGATGTCGGCGCCGTGGCCGTTCGTCATATCCCGTACGGTCTCGGCGACATCGCGGCTCGATGAATCGATGATGTCGACCGGCGCGCTCGCGTGTCCTTCATAGTCTTCCGCTTTGCGCACGACGCCAATGACGCGCGCGCCACGCCAGGTCGCGATCTGCGCCGCCGCCTGACCGACCTTGCCGTTGGCACCCATGATGAGCACGGTCTCGCCGCTTTGCGGAAAGCCGGCGCGCGAAAAACCTTCCGCCGCGGTGACGAAGGGAACGCCGATCCCCGCCGCTTCCTGCAGGGAAATGTTCTTCGGCTTTGCGACCAGCGCCTCCGCTTCCACGACAAGATGACTCGCATGCGTTCCATCACGGCGGATGCCGAGATCGCCGGACGAGCCGAAAACTTCGGCACCGATGAGTTCGCGCGGCCCGTCGAGCACGCGACCTGAAAAATCGCGCCCGGGCGTGCGCGGAAAAACGGCATAAGGCATGAAGCCCATGGCCGCCTTCACGTCGGACGGATTGATCCCCGCCGCGGCAATCTCGACAAGCGCGTCCTCCTCACGCGCGCGAGAAAGGTGCAACGTCGAAAGCTGCGGGTCCACCGAGTCCGCATCGGGCGCTTTCGCTTGCAAGCGCAAAACGCGCGCGTCAACGCTGGCTTGACTGGCCTTAGCAGCTGCGAGGCCCATGCGTTTCAGGCTGCTTTGCGGGTGCCAGACGCCTGTGACGACAGCCCCAGCATCTCGCGGGCTTCAGCCGGCGTCGTGATCTGCCCGCCGAGTTCCTCGACGATGTTGCGCGCCTTCTCGACCATCTGCGCGTTCGACTCGGCGAGCACGCCTTTGCTGATCTGCACGCCGTCTTCCAGCCCGACGCGGACATGGCCGCCCGACAAATACGACAGCGCTACCCCAGGGAAGCCCCAGCGACCAACGCCGAACGCGGTGAATTGCGCATCCGGCGGCAGAAGCCCGCGCGCGTAAATGATCGTCTCGGGCGACGCCTGGAACCCGTACTTCACGCCAAGCACGAAGGAGACGAGATGCGGGCCAGTGAGCGTGCCGTCCTTTATGAGATCCTGCATGAGAGCAATGTCGCCGGAGTCGAACAGCTCGATCTCCGGCTTCACGCCCGCTTCGCGGATGACTTTCGTCATGCGCCGCACGTTGGGCGGCGTGTTAATCACGACCTGCTTGCCGAACGTCATCGTGTTGAGGTCAAGCGTGCAGATTTCCGGGCGCAGCGCCGCGATATGTTCGACGCGCTTTTCCGGAACCACGAA
>JAXDNJ010000006.1:0-61388 GCA_034669505.1 Methylobacteriaceae bacterium | reverse complement strand
CCGCCGGCATCGAGCAGCCGAGCACGCCCCCACGCGCAAAGAAATAGAGGCCGGGCTCCGTGCGCATTATCTCCTGCACCGGCCCGAAGGTCGCGGCGGAATCGTTGGCGACGAGCGTGTTCGCCGGCAGCGCGTTAAGCACGCAAAGCACGGCGGCATCGGCGGGTAAGGGACGCTGATCGAACGTCGCTTCGATCTTACTGCGGATGTTTTCCGCGCGTTGCGCTTTGTCCTTTGCGAGGACGGCGAGCCGTGCTTCCGCGCCGTTGCGATCAGTGAGCGGATACAATGAAGCAGCAAGCACGCTCAATGTTGGCGCAAGGTCGCCGGTAACCGCAAAATCCGCCGCGAATTCGCGCCCGATCGCTTCCGCCGACGCGGCGACATGATAGAAGCGCGTTCCCTCCGGGATCGGCTGCACGTCGCGATAGGCGTAAGCAACAAAAGCGCGGCTGCCGATGAGCAGCACCGCTTCGACGCCCTCCAATCTCTGCCGAATGAAGGCGAAGTCGGGCTTCAGCATGCCGCCCCAGCAGGGATCGTCCGCCGGAAACGCCGCGCGTGATGTCACCTGCGTGCCGTAAACCGTAAACGCGCCGGCATGCGCCAGCGCCAGCGCGCCGCTCGCGGCTTCCGCCGGTACATCATCGCCGATCATCACCACGAGATGCGCGGGATCATGCGTGGCGAGAAGGCGCGCGAGTTCCTGCGTGCCGCCGCCCGGCGCGGGTAGCGGCAGGGCCGAATGCGGTGGAACGCCGCCATCGACTTCCTCTTCGAGGACGTCCATCGGCAGCGACAGGAAGACTGGCCCTTGCGGCGGCGTGCGCGCGATCGCGAAGGCGCGTCGCAGCGCCGGACCGAGATCGGCGCCGCGGCGCACTTCAGCAGTCCATTTCGCGATCGGCCGCGCCAGCGAAACGAGATCGCCGGAAAGCCAGGGGTCGGTGAAGAGGTGACGCGTGTCCTGCTGTCCGGCAGTGACGACGAGCGGCGTCTCGCTCGCTTTCGATGCGACGAGCACGCCCATCGCATTGCCGAGACCGCCGGCGGCGTGAAGGTTGACGAACGCGGGGCGCGCCGTTTTCAACGCATACCCATCCGCCATGGCGACGGCGGTTGCTTCCTGCAGACCGAGAATGTAGCGAAAGTCGGTCGCATCGACGAGCGCATCCATGAACGGCATCTCCGTCGAGCCGGGATTGCCGAAGATCGTCGTCGCGCCTTCGTCGCGCAGCACGTCGAGCATGATTTCGACGGCGCGCCGGCGACTGCGACGATCGTGAGCCATGCTATCTCAGGTCACGAAGTGCAGGACTTGTGCGGCGGCTTTCATTTCAACGAAACGCTTGGCGCGGCGCTCCAGCGCTTCGACATCGGCGCCCCAGGCGCGCATCTGGAAATCTTCGTCGACATGCGCCGCGTCCCATGCCGCCTGGAGCGAAAGCTCGCGCCGCGCGACAGAGAGCGCGAGAAGCACCGAGCCGGTGAGCGTCGTCATCACATGTAAAGCGGCGACGGCGAGCGGCCGCTCGCCGGTGCTTTGCACGACCGCCTCGCGCACCGCCTCGATGGCGCCCGGCGGCTGTTCGGCGAACGTGATCCCCTCGACGCAAATGAAGCGCGCGCCGAGTTCTTCCCGCGCGAATGCCAAAACCGGATCCCACATCTCGGATTGCGCGGCGACAAGCCCTTGCGGCTCTGCGGCGCGATAACAGACGAGATCAGAACCGGCGTATTTCACAATGTCGGCGATCACGCCTTCGACATCACGCGCCACGCCGTCCAGCGCCGAATTGACGAGGCGCGTCAGCGGCATTGTGCGCGGATCGATGTCTTCGCCTTGCGCGCGCCATTCCTCCGCGACCGCTTCTGCCGCTGCTTGCGTGGGCAAGGTCAGGTCGGTCTTTGCCGGCGTCTTCACTCTGCGATCATCGAGCTTGATGGCGAAGCCGTTTGGCTCCTCGGCGATGGTCACATCTTTGTAGAAGCGTTTTGGCAGCGGAGGGCGCGCGTCTTTGCGCGCCGATTTCAGCGGATCGCGCTCTTCGCTCGCGATGAAAATGTCGTTGGAGAGATCGTTGCGCATGGGTGCAGTTTTAAGCAGCGGGTGCGGGGGCATCACTGAGCAGGTCCGCAATCGCGCGGGTGAGATGGGCGAAATCATCGACCACCAGCTCGGCGCCGGCTTTCAGCAGGGCTTCGCGCTCGTGATAGCCCCAGGCGACGCCGATCGCATGCACGCCAGCCGCCTTCGCCATTGCCATGTCGTAGCTCGTGTCGCCAATCATGATTGTGTGATGCGGCGCCGTGCCGGTTTCCTGCATCGCTTTGAGAATCATGTCCGGCGCGGGTTTTGAGGGATGATCGTCGGCAGTCTGGATCGTCACGAAATGATCGTGCCAGCCGGTGCGGTCCATGAGATGCACGACGCCGCGCCGCGCCTTGCCGGTGGCGATGCCGAGTTTCACGTCGCCGCGTGCGATCAGCGTTTGCACAAACTCGAGCGCGCCTTCGAAGAAGGGATCGAGGAACGCCGGATCGCTGCGCATGTCGTGCCATGCGGTCCGGTAGGCCTGCGCCAGATTTTCGATGGGCGCATCTTTACCCGCGAGCGCAGTGAAGGCTTCGAGCAGTGACAACCCCACAACCGAGAGCGCGCGTTCGCGCTCAGGCGTCGGCAATCCATGTGCCGCAAACGCGCGGCGCTGCGCCTCGACGATAAAGTCCTGGCTGTCGACGAGTGTGCCATCGATGTCGAGCAGGATGAGGTGTCTCGCACTCACGCTTCGGGCGCTCCTTCGATCGGATCGTATTGCTTGGCGTCGAAGCCGAATTTCTCGAAACTCCGCTGCATGTGCGGGGACAGGGGCGCGGTCACGTCAATTGTGCCGCCGCGCGGATGCGGGAGGACGAGCCGGCGCGCCAGCAGATGCAGCTTGCGCTCGACATCATCCGGTACCGCGAGAATGGGATCGCGCCGGCGCTGCTCGTCTTCGCGGCGATGCCCGTATTTGGGATCGCCGATAATCGGATGCCCGATCGCTTCGGCATGCGCACGCAGTTGATGCGTGCGGCCGGTCAGCGGCTTCATCGACAGCCAAGCGAGCTTCGGCGCGACTTTGTCGACGATTGCATAATAGGTGACGGAATGCTGCGCGTCGGCCTCGCCATGGCGCGCGACGCGCATACGTTCCAAGTCGCGGCCGCCCGGCGTGCGCATGCCCCGGATGGCCTTGCGATCTTCGCCCATGCCCTCACCCTTGGCCAGAAAAAGCGAGATGCGCCCTTGCGCAGGTTTCGGCACGCCTTCGACCAGGGCCCAGTAGATTTTCTTCGCTTGGCGCGAGCGGAAAATCTCGCCGAGATCGGCCGCCATGCGCCGATTCTTGGCGATGAGCAGCACGCCCGACGTGTCGCGGTCGAGCCGATGCACGAGCCGCGGCCGCTCGCCCTGCTCGTCGGTGAGCGCCTCGAGCATGCCGTCGATGTGGTGGGGCGTGCCGGAGCCGCCCTGGACGGCGAGGCCGAACGGTTTGTTGAGGACGAGCAGGTCGCGGTCCTCAAACAGCGTCATGTCGCGCAGCGCCCGCGCATCTTCAGCCGAGGGCGCGCGGCGCACGGCTGGGGCCGCAGGCGCGTCGAGCGTCAGCGGGGGGACGCGCACATTCTGTCCGGCTTCGAGCCGGGCCGCCGTCTTCACCCGCGCGCCGTCGACGCGGACTTGGCCGGTGCGCACGATCTTGTTGAGATGCGAGATCGACAGGGTCGGCATCCGCCGCTTGAACCAGCGATCGAGACGCATGCCAGCCTCATCCTCAGTCACCGCGATGGTCCGCACGCCCGCCGGCGCTGGCGCGTTTGCCGGGACGGGAGCCGCGGTGCGGCGCTTGCGCTTCAACGAGCCGTTCGTCACGTCACCGCCCGCATGATGGCGAGCCCGGCGAACAGCCCCAGAATCGACAGGCCGACGGAGCCGGCGACGTAGAGGGCGGCCGCCAGCACTTGCCCGCGCTCCCAGAGTACCGCGAAATCGAGCGAAAACGCCGAAAAGGTGGTGTAGCCGCCAAGAATGCCGGTCATCGCGAACAGCCGTGCGTGCTGCGACCAGCCGGCGCTCGATTTGAAGGCGAGCCAGCCGGCCGCAAGCCCCATGACGACGGAGCCGGTCACGTTGATGACCATGATGCCCCAGGGAAACCCCGTGCCGATGAGCCGCGTCACCAGCGTATTCACCACATGGCGGAGCCCGCCGCCGATGCCGGCACCGATGAAGACGAGGAGATAGGCCATGGCCGCCATATAGCGGCTGGGGAGGGCAAGGTCACCGGGCCGTTTCGCCGCCGCCGCCGGCCTGCGATAATCACCGCCCCTGCGGGAGCGAGCCATGGCAGTTGTAGTTATCACGGGTGCATCGAGCGGCATTGGCCAAGCGACGGCGAAAGCGCTCGCCGCGCGGGGTCATTCGGTGGTGGTGGCCGCGCGACGGACGGAGCGGCTGAAGCAGCTCGTTCAAGAGACGCGTGCAGCGGACCGCATCTTGATCGTGCCGGCCGACGTCTCGGAACCCGCGGCTTTGAAGGCCCTCGCGAATGCAGCCGGCGAACGCTTCGGTCACATCGACGTGTGGATCAACAATGCCGGCGTGAGTTACCCGGATAAGATTCCCTGGTGGGAACTGGAGCCGGACAGGGTCGATAATATTGTCCGCGTCAATTTTCTTGCGCCAATACTCAGCGTCGGCGCCGCGTTGCCTTGGCTCAAAAAGGGCAAAAATCCGCAGATCATCAATATCGGCTCCGTATCCGGATTTGTCGCGGTCAAGGGCATCTATTCAGCAACGAAATTCGGCATTCGCGGCCTCACCGAAGCGATGCGGCGCGAGCTTGCAAGCGAAGGTGTCAGTGCCTCGATGGTTTCGCCCGGCTATGTGCGCACGGAAATGACGGGCAATCGGAATAGCGGCAGCAAAATGCCGGGACCCGAAATCATCGCGAAAGAAATCGTCAGCCTCGTGGAAAACGGCCCGAGGCGTAATGTCGTGGTGCCGGGCCGCTACAGGGTGCCGATTTGGCTAAACACGCTCATGCCGGGGCTTGTCGACTTTGCGCTCGGGCGGCAACGCAAGTCCGCGACGGCCAAGCGCTAGGCGTTCACTGGTGCGATTTGTGCACCTTCCGCCCTATGCTAAAGAGGGGTGCAGTTAAGCGGATCGGTGGATGAAGCATATTCTCGACAATCTCGATCGCCGCCGCGCCGAAGCACGGGCGGGCGGCGGCCAAACGCGCGTCGATGCGCAACATGCGCGGGGCAAATTGACGGCGCGCGAGCGCATCGAGCTCCTGATGGATCATGGATCCTTCGAGGAGTTCGACATGTTCGTCGAACACCGCTGCGACGATTTCGGCATGGAGAAGATGAAAATCCCAGGCGACGGTGTCGTAACGGGGTGGGGCACGGTGAACGGGCGGACCGTGTTTGTCTTCGCCAAGGATTTTACCGTCTTTGGCGGCTCGCTCAGCGAGACGCATGCCCAAAAGATCACCAAGATACAAGATATGGCACTGCGCAATCGCGCGCCGATAATCGGGCTCTTCGACGCCGGCGGGGCACGCATTCAGGAAGGCGTCGCGGCGCTCGGCGGCTACGGCGAAGTGTTCCAGCGCAACGTGCTCGCCTCCGGCGTCATCCCGCAGATTTCGGTGATCATGGGACCCTGCGCCGGCGGCGACGTCTATTCACCGGCGATGACGGATTTCATCTTCATGGTTCGGGATACGAGCTACATGTTCGTGACCGGACCGGATGTCGTGAAGACGGTGACGAACGAGACCGTCACGGCGGAGGAACTCGGCGGCGCCTCGATTCACACGACCAAAAGCTCGATCGCCGACCGCGCCTATGACAACGATGTCGAGGCGCTCCTGCAGATGCGGCGGCTCATCGACTTTTTGCCGTCCTCCAATACCCACGATGTGCCGGAATGGCCGTCTTTTGACGATGCGCAGCGGCTCGACAAGTCGCTGGATACGCTAATCCCAGATAATCCGAATAAGCCTTACGACATCAAAGAACTCATCCTGAAGATCGCCGACGAGGGCGATTTCTTCGAAATCCAGGAGGCGCATGCGCGCAACATCGTCACCGGCTTCGGCCGCGTCGAAGGCGGCACCGTCGGCTTTGTCGCCAACCAGCCGATGGTGCTTGCCGGCGTACTTGATGCGGATGCGTCGCGCAAGGCGGCGCGCTTCGTGCGCTTCTGCGATTGCTTCAACATCCCGATCGTGACCTTTGTCGATGTCCCCGGCTTCCTGCCCGGGACGGCGCAGGAATATGGCGGGCTGATCAAACACGGCGCCAAGTTGCTGTTCGCCTACGCCGAAGCGACCGTACCCAAAGTGACTATCATCACGCGAAAAGCGTTCGGCGGCGCCTACGACGTTATGGCCTCAAAGCATCTGCGCGGCGACATCAATCTCGCCTGGCCGACGGCGCAGATCGCGGTCATGGGCGCGAAAGGCGCGGTCGAGATCATCTTCCGCGGGGATATCGGCGATAAGGAGAAGATCGCCGCGCGCACGAAGGAATATGAAGAGCGCTTCCTCTCCCCCTTCGTCGCGGCCGAACGCGGCTATATCGACGAGGTGATCATGCCACATTCGACGCGCCGCCGCATCGCCCGGGTGCTTGCCATGCTGCGCCACAAGGAATTGGAGAATCCCTGGAAGAAACACGACAACATTCCACTGTGAGCGTCGGCTCGAGGGGATTTGGTCAGTCAGCTACAGGATGGTCGAGCTATTTTCGACGCCGCTGAACTGGTATCCGAAGCTACCGCTTGCGTCACTACCAGCGCGGACGAACCATCGGCTCTCGGCATTGGCGTGCATCGGCCGTCGCTTGAAGGGGATACGCTGGATTGCCCGCAGGAACATCGACGAAAATAGGAAGACTCTGGGTGTCCTAAGTGGCCAATCCGACTCAGATCGTGAGCGCCTTGATCCTCAATTTCCTTGCCGCTGCGAACTGCTTCTGATCGGCTGTGATCAGTGCCGCTTCGTTTTGCAGCGCCAATGCGAGGTAGAGGCAATCATATATTGCCAGCGTATGTGCTATCGCGATTTCGGCGGCCTTGGGAATCAGCGGTTCGTCGCTCACGAAACTGCCAATGATTTTGTGGAGAGCCGGTAGCGTCTCACGCAATTGTGAGTTCGTGGCCTCGCCGCGGCGGCTCCTGCGCCACATTACGTGAAACACTTCAAGCCGTAGGAATGCAGGAGCCGCGAGATCATGGCCCTGAACGGCCATGCGGGCCTGCTCACTACCTTCCTCCTCGAGAAGCCATTTTACCGCAATAGATGCATCAACTATCAGGGTCATCGCCGTCGCGGAAAGCCCGAATGAGCGGAACGGACGATTGAAGTTTCCGCGGTGTCATCGCGCGAATGCGATCGACCTGCGCCCAGGCTTCTTCCTTCGAGGGGCGCACGGCGTCGGCGATGATATCACGGACCGTCTGCTCCAGTGACTTCCCGTTCCGCACGGCGCGAGACTTCAGCTGCTTGATGACTGCGTCGTCGAGATTGCGAACAAGAATCTGGCCCATAGAGGAACTCTGATAGCAGGACGCTATCAGTAGGCCTTTATGCTCAAAAGTTCAATGGCGATCTGCCCTCATGCTTTCTCGGCCTTTATCGGCCGCCTTCTTCGCCACCTTGGCTTCCTCACCGCTCGCTCGCCGGCAACCCGCCGCACCACCTCCGCACAGCGGCCGCGGAAGGGGTCGACCTCTTGCTGCGTCAGATGTTCGATGCCGACGATGCGGTCTGAGCCGCGCTCGAGCGGATGAGTTCGTCGAGCTCTGCCTGAATCGCCGCGCCTTCGCGGTTCTGGCTGTTTCGAATGAGGATCACCATCAGGAACGTGACGATCATCGTGCCGCTATTGATCACCAGCTGCCACGTATCGGAGAAATGAAACATCGGGCCAGATGCGCCCAGACCACAATTAGCGAGCAGCAGAAAGGCGCGCGCCCCTGTTCCCGCAGGAGTCTTGCTTCTGTTCTACTCGATTCGGTCCCAGCCGCTCATGCCGAGGCGCTCCTGCGGCCGGAAGCGGGCCTTGTAGGCCATCTTTTTCGAACCCTCGACCCAGTAGCCCAAATAAACATGCGGCAAGCTCAGGCGCTGCGCGCGATCAAGATGGTCGAGGATCATGAACGTACCGAGCGAGCGCTCGGCCTCATCGGGATCGTAGAAGGAGTAAACCATCGACAGACCATCGGCGAGAACATCGGTGAGACATGCCGCGATCAACGCGCCGCTGCCGCGTCCGTTGATGGCGGTGTTGGGTCCATGCCGCCGGTATTCGACGAGGCGGGTATTCACATGCGAATCCTCGACCATCATCGAATAGTCGAGCACGCTCATATCGGCCATGCCGCCGTCGCCGTGGCGCGCATCGACGTAAGACCGAAACAGCGAATATTGATCGGAGCTTGCCTGGTTTGGGACGGCGCGGCCGACGAGATCGGCGTTGATCTCGCGGATGCGGCGAAGGCTGCGCGTCTCGACGAACTCGTTCACGAGCACTCGCACGGAGACGCAGGCACGGCAGGACTCGCAGGCTGGACGATACGCGATCGTCTGTGAGCGGCGGAAACCCGATTGCGTCAGTGCATCATTAAGGCCGGGCGCCCGCCGGCCGATGAGGTGAGTGAACACCTTGCGCTCTTCACGGCCCGGCAGATAAGGGCAGACCGACGGCGCGGTCAGATAGAATTGCGGCGCGTCGCGCGGCTCTTTCGACAAATCACATCATCTCCGCCACGGGGAGACTAGCAAGCCGCATACCGCGCGCAAGATGGCGCACCTCCTCAGAACGGGCGCCGCAGCACGATCACACCGGAAAATATGTCGTGGAGACAGCGCTTGTCGTGCGTAAACAGCGACACGAGCAGGATCGGCGGGAACATCCAGCTGAAATAGAAGAGCACCGCGTGGATCGCGGCGACGATGAACGGCACGCGCCCGCCGCCGGCGAGCTGCATCTCGATGTCCATCATGCGCATCCCGATCGTGCCGCGGTGCCGGCCGGACACGCTGAAGCCGTTGTAGAAGAAGGCGACGAACGGGAAGAGCGGCGGCAGGATGAAGAGCGCCAGTCCGAAGGTCGCGATGGTGAGGACAGACCACAGCGCGAAGGCGAGAAAGCCGACGACGACAAGATCGACGACGAGCGCCAGGATACGACGCGTGCGCACGCCCGCAAGCGCCTCGCGCGGCAGGACGGGCGGCAAAGCATAGGCGCCGGTCTGCGGATAGGCGCGGCTCGTCATCGTCGGGTCGAACATGTCGGCTCTCCTGCAGCGGCCCAGGGCCGCTGAGGCAAATGTGGGATGCCAAGCCGGCGGGAGCAAGGAGGGCCGCAGAGAGTCAGCCGCTGCGCAGCGCCTCCGCGGCGCGCACGGCGAAGTAGGTGAGCACGCCATCCGCGCCCGCGCGTTTGAACGCGAGCAGGCTTTCCATCATTGCTTTGTCGCCATCGAGCCAGCCGTTCTGCGCCGCCGCCATGATCATCGCGTACTCGCCGGAGACTTGGTAGGCGAAGGTCGGCTGCCCAAAGGTGTCCTTTACCCGCCGCACGATGTCGAGATAGGGCAGGCCCGGCTTGACCATGACCATATCTGCGCCCTCGAGAATATCCTGCTCGACCTCGCGCAGCGCCTCGTCGGAATTGCCGGGGTCCATCTGGTAGGTGCGCTTGTCTCCGATCAGCGTCTTGTTCGTGCCGACCGCGTCGCGGAACGGCCCGTAGAAGGCCGAGGCGTATTTCGCCGCATAGGCCATGATCTGAACCTGCTCAAAGCCTTCGGCGTCGAGGCCGGCGCGAATGGCGGCGACCCGGCCGTCCATCATGTCGGAGGGGGCGATCACGTCAGCGCCCGCGCGGGCCTGGTTCAGCGCCTGCTTGACCAGGACGGCGACGGTCTCGTCGTTCAAGATTTCCTCGCCCCGCATGAGACCATCGTGGCCGTGGCTCGTGTAGGGATCGAGCGCCACGTCGGTGACGAGCCCGAGTTCCGGCACGGCTCCCTTGATGGCGCGGCAGGCGCGGCAGACGAGGTTCTGGTCGCGGAGCGCCTCCGAGCCCTCGGGGTCGCGGAGGTCGGGATCGGTATAGGGGAAGATCGCGATCGCCGGGATGCGTTGGCCCGCGGCTTTCTCGGCCGCGCGGACCGCCTCATCCACCGAGTATCGCACCACGCCGGGCATCGAGGCGACCGGCTCGGTGCGCTTCTCGCCGTCGATGACAAAGATTGGCCAGATCAGATCGTCGGTTGTCAGCACGTTTTCGCGCACCAGCCGGCGCGCCCAATCGGACTTGCGGTTGCGGCGCGGGCGGCGCGTCAGTCCCAGGCGTTCGGCTGGCTGCGCCTCGGTGCGCGACGGGAAGGGCGCGAGCTTTGCCGAAGGTTTGTGTGACATGCGTGGAACTCTATTGCCCTGCGCCAGATGGAACAAGCGGCAGACGAAACGCTCAGCGTCTCGCGGCGAACTCTCCTAGCACTTGCGTCCAGACGACGAGGTCTGCAACCGCTGCTGCAACTGCGAGCCCAGCCGCGATCCATGCCGCGCGTCGGTACGGACTGAGCATCAGCGCTGGAAAGGCGAGGAACAGCGCAATCCCCGTCAGGGGCGCCATCGCGGCCCATTCGAGCCCGTCGCCGAACGGGTTGGCGTGCCGGCTGATATAGAAGAACGCGCAGAGCCAGAATACGATTTCGGCCGCAGCAATGGCCATGGCGGTTAGGCGCACGTACTCGCGTTGCGGAAGCTGAAAGCGGTCGGACATAAGCGGTTCACCAAGCCGATGCGGCAAATCGGCGGTTCTCCAAGGATGATGACTGCCATTCGGTGGCGAGGTTGTCATCCCTGTAGCGAGGGTCTAACCCTCGCCGCCATGTCAGAGCCCGAGATCACCTGCGAGCGGCGCGGCGCGAGCGGCACGGTTTTCTTGAACCGCCCGCAGGCGCTGAACGCGATCACGCTCAACATGGTGCGTGAGCTCACGCGCGCGCTCGACGCATGGGAGCATGATCCCGGGCTCAAGAACGTGGTCGTCACCGCCGCACCGGGAAAGGCGTTTTCCGCCGGTGGGGACATCAGGCTCCTTTACGAGCAGGGCCGCGCCGCCGATCATGCCGCGCAGCTCGATTTCTGGCGCGAGGAATATCGGCTCAATCGGCGTATCCGACTTTATCCGAAACCTTATGTCGCATTGGTCGATGGCATCGTCATGGGCGGCGGCGTGGGCGTCTCGCTGCATGGCTCGCATCGCATCGCCGGCGACGGATTTTCGTTCGCCATGCCGGAAGTTGGCATCGGCTTTTTTCCGGACGTGGGCGCGACTTATTTCCTGCCGCGCCTGCCCGGCAAGACAGGAATGTATCTGGCGCTCACCGGCGGGCGTGCGAATGCCGGTGACGCCGTACACCTCGGTCTCGCCTCGGCTTATATTCCGTCGTCGCGCTTCGATGAGCTTCAACGCGCGCTTTACGAGGGCGAACCTCCGGATAACGCCGTCGCGCGGTTGCGCAGCGAGATTGCAGCGGGACCTATCATTGCCAATCGCGCACTGATCGATTGCTGCTTCTCCGCGTCAGGTCCGCGCGAAATCCTCGTCCGGCTCGATGCTGAATCCTCAGCCTTCGCGGCGGAAGCCGCAAAGGCCATGCGTACGAAGGCGCCACTCAGCCTGTTCATCGCGTATCGTCAGATGACGATGGGCGCAAACCTCTCGATGGACGAAGCGATGCAGACGGAATTCCGCGTCGTCTCGCGCGTCTGCCGCGGCCAAGACTTTTACGAAGGCATACGCGCAACCATTCTCGATAAAGATTTTGCGCCGCGCTGGAGGCACAGCAATATCGGCGACGTCACAAAAGACGAGGTCGATGCCTATTTCGGTCCGCTTGCCTGCGACGAACTCACATTCGAGAAAAGCCGCGCGCGCGAGACGGTGTCGTGATCAATCCGAACGACGACCGATCATCCGACGCGATCGTCATCGGCGAGCGCGCCAAGGACGCGGATGAGACGCGCTGGGGCATGCTGCTCGTGCTCTTCATGCGCATCGTGGCCGTGCTTTGGGTCTATCAGGGTCTCGTGCAATGGCACGTGATCCTCTCTGCCGAACAATCGATCTTCGATGTTCTTCCGGTTCAGACCACGATTGCCGTCGTGTTCTTCGCCGTACTGGATCTCCTTGCAGCTGTCGGCATGTGGCTGGCCGCACCTTGGGGTGGAGTGCTTTGGCTGCTGACGGCAATCGCGCAAGCTTTCGTTGCTGTGTTGTTGCCGGATTTCTTCGCCGGCGGGCGTATCGTGATTGCGCTCGATTGCGTTCTGCTCGTGCTCTATTTCATTCTCACGTTCAAGGCGAGCCAGCGTCCCGATTATCAGCGCGAGCGTGCGTCGGCGTCGCGCATTACAAGTATCAAACTGCCGCCCATTCATCTCTTCGGTCTTCGTCTCTTCAAATGAGATGTTCACATCTTCTCAACGTAAAGAAGAGGACAATTTCACTCGAGATTTACTGAAATCCGGATCGATCAGGTAAACGCCGGATTCAGTCTGTTACTTAAACTGGTTTTCATAGGCGACCCGTAAAGTTCGATATAGAAGCGGGCCGGATCAACCGGCGGATCAGTCGAACGGGGTCAACAATGAACAGCGTAGCCAAGATCGAAGTTGCGCCGAACCGGACCGATCGCCATGCCGACATCCGGCCTGTCTATCTCGAATCGCTGACGCTCGTCGAGCGTCTGCATCGCCGGCTTTTGGACGTCATTAAGGATGAGTTCGATCGCCGCGGCCGCAGCGACGTCAATTCCGTGCAGGCGCTGCTGCTCTACAATATCGGCGACAAAGAGCTGACCGCGGGCGAGCTTCGCACGCGCGGCTACTATCTCGGCTCGAACGTCTCCTACAACGTGAAGAAGCTCGTCGAGATGGGATATCTTCACCATGCCCGCTCGCGCGTCGATCGCCGTTCGGTTCGCATTTCTCTCGCCGAGAAGGGCAAAGAAGTGCACAAGATCGTCGCCTCGCTCTACGACAAGCATGTGTTAACCGTAGAGCAGATCGGCGGCGTCACCACCGACGAGTTCAAGCGCATGAACCAGGCGCTCGGCCGGCTCGAGCGGTTCTGGACGGACCAGATCCGCTATCGGCTCTGATTTGGCCGCTGGGCCGCACCGCGAGCCCGCCGGCTACGTCTTCGACATTGACGCGATCTTAGCGGGCGGGCGATACCCTTCGCCCCGCTCGCGTCCGCCATTCGGGACAGCGAGCCCTCGGTCCCGCGGTGCTCATGGCCCTTGCCTCTATGACAGGATTCGCCCGCCAGGCTGGGCAATCCGGCGCCTGGACCTGGGCCTGGGAAATCAAGACCGTCAACGCCAAAGGGTTCGATCTGCGCCTGCGGCTGCCGCCCGGCTTCGACGCCCTCGAGCCGGCGATCCGCCCGGATGTGGCAAAGCGGCTGGCGCGGGGTACCTGCTTCGCGGCGCTCACGGCCCAGCGCGCGGGAGACGGCGCTGACATAAGGATCAACCGCCCGGTACTCGACGCACTGGTTGCGGCGCTCGCCGACATTCCGGCTAACCCCAACCTGCAACCGGCTTCCTTGGATGGACTGCTGGGGGTGCGTGGCGTCGTCGAGGTCGCCGAGCCAACGGAGGACGAACCCGCAACCGAGGCCCTCCACTCGGACCTGCGCAAGGGGCTGGCGGCGACGCTGGATGCCCTTATCGCCGCCCGGCAGCAGGAGGGGGCTGCACTGGGCCAAGTTCTAGCCGAGCGCCTCGATCGCATGGAGGCGCTACAGAGGCGCGCCGACGCCGCGCCGGGGCGGAGCGCAGAGGTAATCGGGCGGCGTCTCTCCGAGCAGGTCACGGCGCTCGTCGGCAGTCCCGGGCTGGACCCGGAGCGCCTGCATCAGGAAGCCGTGCTCCTTGCTATCAAAAGCGACATCCGCGAGGAGCTGGACCGGCTTGCCACGCACATCGTTGCCTGCCGCGAACTTCTTGCGAAGGGTGGCGCCATCGGCCGCCGGCTCGATTTCCTCGCGCAGGAGCTTTCGCGCGAATCGAATACGCTTTCGGCAAAATCGCCCGATGCGGAACTGAGCGCGATCGGCCTTGAACTCAAGGTCGAGGTCGAGCAATTCCGCGAGCAGGTGCAGAACCTCGAATGAGCCTCGCCGACGCGCCCACGCCGGCCGCACAGAAGGCCCCAACCGCCAGGCGTGGCCTCATGCTGATCCTCTCGTCGCCCTCGGGCGCGGGGAAGACCACGCTGACGCGCATGCTGCTGCAGGCCGACAAGCTCGATCTTACCCTGTCGATCTCCGTCACCACGCGGCCGCGACGCCACAGCGAGGCCGACGGCATCCACTATCACTTCATCACGCGCCGGCAGTTCGAAGTGATGCGCGACAGCGGCGACCTGCTCGAATGGGCGGAGGTGCACGGCAATTTTTACGGCACGCCGCGCGCGCCGGTCGAGGCGGTGCTGGCGCAAGGCCGCGACGTGCTCTTCGATATCGACTACCAGGGCACACAGCAGGTGCGCGAGAGCGCGGGGCCTGACGTGGTGACGATCTTCATCCTGCCGCCGTCGATGCGCGAATTGCAGGCGCGGCTCGAACGGCGTGCCGAGGATTCCGGCGATACCATCGCAAAGCGGCTGGAAAATGCGCGGAGCGAGATCACGCGCTGGGAGCAATATGATTACGTGCTGATCAACGACGACATCCAGAAGACGTTCGATGACCTCCTGGCGATCGTCACCGCCGAGCGGCTGCGCCGGCCGCGGGTGCAGCCGGCGATCAAGGATTTCGTCAAGCGCCTGCTGTCGGAATGATCAGGGTCCGACGTAGCGGATCGTCTTGCTGGCCGGTTCGATGGCCGGCGCGGCGGCCGAAGCAACGCTGACGGAGCGGCCGGTCACCAACGCCGCGAATTGCGTCGCAGGGACGTCGATCCGCTCGAAAGCAAGCTGGATATCGCGAAGCTGCTTCTTGTCGCCGACAACGAAGTGCGATGCTTCGGCCAAGACGACGAAATCTGCGGCGCGATAGGGGAAATGACTCGCGCCTTTGAAGACGCGCAGGCCCTGCGCCGTCATCACCGAATCGCCGCGCCGCAACGTGCGGTCGGTGTAGATCGAGACCGGGCCTTTGGTGTGCGGAATGTCGGCATGCGCGATGGCTTTCGGCCGCACGATGCGCAGATGCACGATGGGCCGTCGTTCGAGGCGCGGACTGGCAAAGCGCGGCGCGCCCATGCGCGGCAGCATAAGCGGCGGTGGCAGATTGTACATTGGCGGAGCGCTATAGCTTTGGCGCCCTTGATTGAGAAGGAATTGCCATATGCCGGCATCCTCCGCGACGGCGTTGCCAACAAGGCCAACCGCCGCCAAACAAACCATCGCGAGAAGGGCACGCCGCATCAAAACGGTCCTTGCAAGCAAGATCGCAATTCGAGGAGGCCCAACGCACAATGGCCGCCGAGTACGATAGGGAGGTGAAGCGCCGACGTCACACTACACTTGCCGACGGCGCTGAAACGCGGCTTTAGCCGAGCGGTTCCCGATGGCTTCGCTGCTTAAGTGAGTAGCGATTCGAAGCGGAACAGCAGGAGCAGTTTATGGTATTTTATGTCGCGAGCTTTGCAATTGCAGCGCATAAGCTCGCGCCAACGTAACGAATCCCTGCACGTCGACCTCTTCGGCGCGCCGCATCGGATCGATGCCCGCGCGCTCCAACAACGCGACTGCATTCGCATTGGGCAGCGATCGCAGCGATTGCCGCAGCATTTTGCGCCGCTGACCGAATGCGGCTTGCGTGACAGTGGCGAGTACACCCGTATCGCAGGGCAGGGGCTCGCGCCGGGGCACAAGCTCCACGAGGGAAGAATTCACTTTCGGTGGCGGGGTGAAGGCGCGCGCCGGCACGTCGAAGAGAACGCGCGCCTCAGTGCGCCAGTCGCAGAGCACGGCGAGACGTCCATAATTGGCACGATTGTCCGGCGTCGCGACAATGCGCTCGGCGACCTCACGCTGGAACATCAGCGTCAGCCGGTCGAACCATGGCGGCCACGGCTCCGTCTCGATCCAGCGCACGAGCAGGGCGGTCCCGACATTGTAGGGCAGGTTGGCGCAGATGCGCGTCGGGCCCTCGGGCGCGTGTTCGCGGACCAACGCAGCGAAATCGATTGCGAGCGCATCGCCCGCGATCACATTCAGACGTCCCGGATATATCGCCGCAATCTCGCTGAGTGCCGCAAGGCAGCGCTCGTCACGTTCGATCGCAATTACTTTGCGCGCGCCTTCCGCGAGCAGCGCGCGGGTGAGGCCGCCAGGCCCGGGCCCGACTTCTACGATCGTCGCGTTGTCGAGCGGCCCAGCGGCGCGCGCGATGCGACCGGTCAAGTTCAGATCGAAGAGAAAATTCTGGCCAAGCGATTTTTTGGCCAGCAATCCGTGCTTGCGCACGACATCGCGCAATGGCGGCAGTGAATCCCGCGTACTCGTCTCACCCATCAATGCGCATCGGCTCGCGCCAGACGCGCTGCCAAATCCAAGGCCGCGATAAGACTCGACGGATTTGCCTTACCCTCGCCGGCTATGTCGAACGCAGTGCCGTGGTCGGGTGAAGTCCGCACAAAAGGCAGGCCAAGCGTTACATTGACCGCGCTCTCGAACGCGATTGTCTTGATCGGGATCAGCGCCTGATCATGATACATCGCGATCACCGCGTCGTAGCGGCTGCGTGCAGCGGCATGAAACAGGGTGTCGGCGGGGAAGGGGCCCGCAACCCGCACGCCGCCGCGCCGGAGCTCTTCAATGGCCGGCGCAATGATGTCGATTTCTTCGCGGCCGATGCTGCCGCCCTCGCCAGCATGCGGGTTCAATCCGCAAAATGCGAGACGCGGTTCGGCAATGCCGAAACGGTTGAGGAGGTCTTTCGCGACAATATGCCCCGTCTGGACGAGCAGATCGCGCGTCAGACGCGACGGCACCTCGGCAAGCGGGATGTGGATAGTCGCCGGCACGATTGCGAGTTCCGGCGACCAAAGCATCATGACGGGATGCGCGGAATGGCCAAAGTGACGCAACGCAAGTTCGCCCAGGAACTCGGTATGGCCGGGATGTTTAAAGCCGGTGGCATACAGCACGTCCTTTGCGATCGGGTTCGTTACCAGTGCCGCGGCCGATCCCTCCACGACCATGGCAACGGCACGCTCGATGCTTTCAAGCGTCGCGGCAGCATCGCTTGGCGACGGACGCCCGGGTTTCCCTAATACCGGCGACTTTAGCGGCATGACCGGCAATGCTTCGGCAAAAACGCGTGACGTATCCTCCGCACCTGTTTCCGCGATGGCTACTCGAAATCCCAAATTACGCGCCACGCGCTCGAAATGCGTCGCATCGCCCAGGATAAAAAACGGCGCGCCCCCGTGCTCGCGGGCGTGGCGCCAGGCTTTGATGGTAATTTCAGGTCCAATTCCGGAAGGATCACCCTGCGTCAGAGCAAGGGGCAAGACGTTTTGCTCGCGCCTCACTGCGGCTTGATGCCGTCTGACACGGGAACGTTGGCGAGCGCGGACGAAACTCTCGCGTCGCCGAGCGTGCGCAGCTGCAGGCCGAACGTGATCGTTTGATTGCGTCCGATCGTGCCGCCCTCATAGATCGACGTGTAGTTTACGGTAAACAGGGTGCAATCGTCTTGATAGCCGCCGCCGATACCGAGACCGGCGACGGAGAAGAGCGGCGCCGTGCCCAGAACGCCATTGTAGTAGTGCCGCGACAGGTCGAAGATCACATTGCCGTTCACGAAATAATTCTTCGTGAGGTTATATTTGCCGGCGGCCGAAAGGCCTTGCCGGCGCACCTCATAGCCGATCATAGGCTGCGCTTCATAACTGGCATATTGCAGCGATGCGGTGAGATCGTTGCTGAGATTGGCCGAGGCGACAAGGTCGATACGGCGCGGCTTAAAAGTCGACGGGTCAAACCGGCCTTTCGCCGTGAAGCTGAACATCGATGACGGCGAGTAGGAGATGCGACCGATGAAATCGGAGAGCCGGGTATCGAGGCCCGAACTCAGACCGATATTCGCCGCGTCCGGCGTCGCGTACGAGTTCTTGCCCGCCACCTGATAGGATTGACCGGCCATGACGTTGAGGAACCCGCCGTTGCGGAAGTTTAGCGTGTATTGACCGCCGTAATTCACCCGCGTTCCGGTTTCGAAGCGGTCATATCCGGAGTAGCGGCTCCAATCGAACAAGTTGGTGTCGTCGAAGACCAAGCTCTGCGAGTCGATATTGACCAGTGTGTTCTGGCTGCCGAGCGGGCCGTCTGGCCTCACCACGACCTGCGCGATCGGCTCCAAAACCATTGTTCCGAGAGCCGTGTTTGCGAAGAAGGGATAGCGCCATTCGAGGCCGCCGCCGGGGAAGACCTGCGCGCGAGCGACATTGTCGGCGCCGACGAAGTTCGACTGTGCGGCGTTCGGCAGCGGCTGCAGGAACTGATTGTAGATCGAGTAGACCCGGTTCGTGTCGTAATTCAGATATGTGCCGCTGGCGTGAACAAACGTGAAGGGCGTCCACACCTCGCCGACCGGATCGATGTATTTACGCTTCCAGGACGCCTCGACCGTGCCGCGCGCGTAATCGCCGCCGATGCCGCGCAGCAGACAATCGGAGCGGTTATAAGCAGGACAGACATCGTAGAGCGCGTATACGCTATCGAGCTGCCGTCCACCGGCAACGGCATAATTGGCGGCGCGTGCATACTGGTTCATCGCGTTGACATTGAGCTCGACCTCGCCGCCGATACCGAAGCTGCGCTCCGGTGCAACGTCGAAGCGCCGGTTATATTCGAGCATCGGTGCCACGATCGGCTGCTGCGGCTGATAATCGTTGGCTGTCAAGCCTTGGAAGTAAAAGCCGCGCAAATCGAAATACGCGTGATCGCTTTTCCCGGTAAGATAGACGGTCGACGATTGCTCACGGAAGAAGTACGAATTCGTCAGCAACGTGCTCGGCATGCGGTAGTCGGTGTAGAAGAACTTATCCGAAAGAATGGCGCCGTCCCAGCCGAAGCGCCACTTGTCCGTCAAATTCAGCTGTCCCGAGCTTTCAAGGGCGCCACGAACGACGTGATTTCCGGCCCCATAGGGAGGATTTAAGAAGGCCTCGCGATCGAGCTGTGTGATGCCGGTGGCGCGCACGAAATAGGTGCCGTTCTCGAGCCGGTGGCGCCACTCAGCCTCGCCAAGAAAGCCTTGTCGCGTCAGAACGGTCGGCGTGAATGTCAAATCGTAGTTCGGCGCGAGATCCCAGAAAATCGGAACACCCACACCGAGCCCAAGTTGCGACTTGTATAGAAATCGCGGTGCAAGAAGGCCGGATTTGCGCTTCACCGTCGGATCGGGCGCCGAAAAGAAAGGAACGTAGGCGATGGGGACGCCGAGGAAGGCGAGGGTCGCATCCTCGTAATAGACCATCTGCTCGTCGTTCTTATGGATGATGCGCTTGGCGCGCACCTGCCAAAGCGGCGGCCGGTCGGGATTGTCCTTGCACGGCTCGCAGGCGGTGTAGGTGCCGTTCTCGAAGGTGGTCGTCTCGCCCTCGCTGCGCTCGGCGCGCGGCGAACTGAAATAAGTTCTGTTTGCACCCGTGACGCGCAGGCTATCGACGAAGCCGTTCTTGAAATCTTCGGTGAGATCGAAACGGTCGGCGCGGAGCACAGTGCCGTCCGCCTCGGTCAGCCGGGCATTGCCCTCTGCATATACGCGGTTCGTCGTGCGATTGTAGATGACGCGATCGGCTTCGAGCAGGCGTCCCTGATAATTGATCTGCACGTCGCCTCGGGCTTCGACCGTGTTATTTTTCTCGTTGTAAACGAGTTCCCGCGCCTCAACGAGCATGCGGCTCAACCCGCTCTGCTCGGTCGCGCTGCGGCTTTTGATCCGCTCGGAAACGGTCTGTGCTGCAACCGGCGCGCTGATTGCTGCGCTCAGGAAACAGCCGGCAAGCAGCGCAACCAGGCAATGCCAGGCGCTCGCGTTCCGCCGCGGCGCCGCCGTAAAGACCGCCGGCGGCGGCGGGGAGGCATCAGCGGGGTCGGCGCGCCCCATCATCCGTCCTCCAGATGCAGCAAGGCGAGTGCGCCGAGCAGGCTGCCGACGAGCGCGGGCGACCATGCCGCCACGGACGGGCTGAGCAAGCCCGTGCCGCCGAGATTGGCGACGAACTTGGTAGCCACATAGAGGACGAACCCCGCACCCACGCCACTCGAAATCATACGGGTGATGCCACCAAACCTGAAAAATCTTAAGGAAAAGGCGGCAGCGATGAGGACCATGGCGACGAGCAGGAGCGGCCGCGCCAAGAGGCTCTGGTACTGCAGGCTGTAGCTGGTCGCGTCGAGACCGGCGCTTTCGGTCTCATCGCGGACTTTCCGCAGCTGCCAGAACGGCACGGAATCGGCCGAACTGAAGCCGCGCATGACCTCGTCCTGCGTGAGGTCGGTCGCCAGCATATAGGTTTCGAACTCGTGCGGCTCCTCGAGGGCCGTGATCACGCGGCCCTCTTCGAGCTTCCATGTGCCCGGCAGCAGCGTGGCGCGTTTGGCTTCGAGCCGCTCGACGAAGTGTCCCTCGGGATCGTAGACGAAGGCGACGACCCCGCTGAGCTTGGCGCCCGCGTCGCTAGCCTGCGCGGCCCGGATCAGCGCCTGGCCATCGATGCTGCGCTGACGAAACCAGACGGCCTTGTCAGGACTAGATCCGCTGCCGAAAAGCCGCGCCTCGATGTGCTCGGCACGCGTTTTCAAATCGGCCGACAGCGGGTTGAAGACCGCAACCGAAATCACGCCCGCGAGAAAGGTGATGAGGAGCGGCGGGAACATGAATTGCCAGACCGATATGCCGGACGCGCGGGCGACGACGAGTTCAAGCCGGCGCGTCAGATTGACGAAAGCCGCCATCGCGCCGAACAACACTGCGAACGGGAGGATCTGTTCTGCAACGGCGGGGATACGCAGCAAGGAGAGGCCGGCGATCAGCCCGGCACTTGCCTCGGGGATGTTGCCCGCGCGCCGCAGCATTTCGACAAAGTCGACGAGGAAGACGAGGCTGATGATCACGAGGAAGACCGCGAGCACTGTCTTGACGAAGCGCCCCGACAAGTAGCGTCCCAGCGTGAGGCCGATGATCATGGCCGCCTCAGACGTGAGCCGCAACGAGCAGGCACGACCGCGTCCGGCCGCAGACACACGCCCGCTGGCCCGATGGGAAGGATGTCACCCTCGACGCGTTCCATGCCGATCAGTGCTCGCTTAAAACGCCCGCGGCGTGAGCCGCCTGAAGTATGGCGTCTCAAACGTGCCTTGCGTCCCCTTTCTCGCTTGTCCGATTCCGGAGGTTCGCGCCCCTCAAATCCGGTCCGGACATACTTCGCCACCTGGTTGGCTAGACCTTGGGCCAGGGCGGCGCAACAGCCCGAAAGCACAGCGGCGCGTTCCTGCCGAAGGCGTGACCAATCCGCCACTTAAAGCAAAGCTGAGGGCCTTTTCAGGGCAGGTCCAGCGCTACCATTTGACCCCGACCGCACGGGCGGACGATAGTGCGCCGCCTTTGGCGCCGAAACCGGCGCGACCCAGCCCCCGATAGCGAGATTTTGCGAATGTCCTCTGCGGTCACGATTGACTTTGTCCCGTTTGGCGCAGCGGGGTCGCGTCCGTCGGCCGGGCCAGAAGGCGCCCCTTCCGTGCTGGTCGTCTTCGCGGGTGAGGATCTCGCGCTTTCGACGAAAACTCGCGAGGTTCTTGGCGCGGCCGCTAGTCGCTATCGGCGCGCAGCCGCGGCAGGGAATTTCAAGGGCAAGAATGGTAGCGCGGTCGACATCCTCGCCCCGGAGGGGGTCAGCTTCGATCGGCTGCTCGTCCTCGGCACCGGCCGGGGGCCGAAAGCAGACCCCGTGGAAGACACGCTTCCCGATCACGTCGGAATTGGCGGTGCTCTCATGGGCAAACTCGGTCGGGGCGTCTCCGCGACCGTGCTGTTCGACCTGCCGCAACCGCCGGCGGATCCGGCCGTCGCGGCGGCAGAAGTCGCGCTTGGGATGGAACTGCGCGCCTATCGCTTCGACGTTTACCGAACCAAGAAAAAAGACGAGGGCGAGCGGGAGGGCCCGGTCAACGTGGCGATCGCCGTTGCTGATCCTGCGGCGGCGAAAGCCGCCCGCGAGCAGCGCGCCGGGCTTGCCGACGGGGTGGCGCTTGCGCGCAGCCTCGTCAACGAGCCGCCGAACGTTCTCTACCCCGAGAGTTTCGCCGAGCGGGCGAAGGAACTCACAAAGCTCGGCGTCGAAGTCGACATTCTGGACGATGACACGATGCGCAAGCACGGAATGGGGGCGCTGCTTGGCGTCGGCCAGGGCTCGGACCGGCGGAGCCGGCTCGTCGTGATGCGCTGGAACGGCGCGAGAGATGAGGGTGGTGAGAAGAAGCCCGTGGCCTTCATCGGCAAGGGGGTCACCTTCGATACGGGCGGCATCTCAATCAAGCCCGCAGCGGGCATGGAGGACATGAAAGGGGACATGGCCGGTGCCGCGTGCGTTGTCGGTCTGATGCACGCGCTTGCGTCGCGCAAAGCGAAAGTCGACGCGATCGGCGCAATAGGCCTGGTCGAAAATATGCCCGGGGGCAAGGCGCAGCGCCCGGGGGACATCGTGAAGTCAATGTCGGGTCAGACGATCGAAATCATCAACACCGATGCCGAAGGACGCCTCGTCCTGGCCGATGTGCTCTGGTACATCCAGGACAAGTACAAGCCGGCCTTCATGGTCGATCTCGCGACGCTGACCGGCGCGATCATGGTGGCGCTCGGCCAGGAGCATGCCGGGCTTTTCTCGAACAATGACGAACTTGCCGATCGCTTGATCAAAGCCGGCAAGGAGACGGGGGAAAAGGTTTGGCGTCTGCCGCTCGGGCCGGCTTACGACAAGCTGATCGATTCAAAGTTCGCCGACATGAAAAATACCGGCGGCCGGCACGGCGGCTCCATCACCGCCGCGCAATTTTTGCAGCGCTTCGTCAATAAGGTGCCGTGGGCGCATCTCGATATCGCCGGCACCGGCATGGGTTCGCTTGCCAACGACATCAATCAGAGCTGGGGCTCCGGCTGGGGCGTGCGGCTCCTCGACCGGCTGATCGCCGATCATTACGAGGAGAAATGAGAGATCGGCTGCTCAATATGTGGCGCGGTTGATCCGACCACGGCGCGGTCGGGGTCGAAGCAGACGGTCAGGCGATCAGGGAAGACGCTTTGCTTGCGCAAGTGCCCTTCGGGGCCGCTCGCGCGCCTGAGACCGTGCCGTTTCAAAAGCGGCTTCAGCATGAGCGGCAGCAGCCTTTTGTTGATTTGAATGCCGAAGCACTGATGCAGTCCGTATCCGAACAGGATGTAATTGTTCGGTGGCCGGTCCGGATTAAAGCTTTTGGGGTTGGGAACACGACGTCCGTCCATCATCGCCGACGCGAACAAGAAGAAGACGCTCATCCCCGGCTCGATTTTCTTCGAGCGGAAAGTACTGTCGGCGAGAACATGTTCCCGTTTCGCAATCCGTGTAAGGAACGGCGCGAGCGGATCGAAGCGCATCGCCTCGAACACATACTTCGCTAGCGTGACGTCGTCGTTGCGGCGCGCAGCCGCCTGGGCTTCCGCCAGCATTTTCGATCGGCGCAACAGCTGTTCGACCACCTTGGGCAGCACCATCGGCGGCTGCGGCAGGCCCGCCACGATAAAGCCGGCCAACGTTCCGCGAATTTCTAGGTCGCTAAACCCCTCAATCCCCTGCGCTTGCAAGTCCAGACAGCGTCCGAGCACATCATCGGGCTCCTTGCCGCTGGCCTTGCGCGCCTCGCGGCCGGCCTTTCGTTCCTCTATTGTCTTCTCGACATGGGCGAGCAGGGCCGGCGCATAAACCCTGACCTCATTGTCGAGTTCCGGCTCGGGCTTGCCGACGTGAAAAATCGATTCAAAGAGACGCGTCGACCACAGCATAATGTTGCCGTTCGCCGGCTCCGGTACTCCGAAATAGTCGAGGAACACCTTAAACGTCACGTCGCGCGACAGCTTCAGGGTGTCCATGCATCCGTTCGGCGCATCCGCGACGATTTGCTCAGCCGCAACCTCTGCCGCCGGGGCAAGACGCGTGTTGATGTCATGCGGCGGCATGATCTGGTGCATCATCTCAAGCTTGTGGCGGTAGAGACTCGAATCCTCCATGCCGAGGATAAAAGGCACCCCGCCCGTAATCACATTCAGCTTTTCGGCGTAAGGCACGCCAAACACGTCGTCGGCGAGAAAGACTTCCTTCACGTCGTCATAGCGAGTGACGATCGCGATCTTTTTCTTCTTGAGTACGATGATCGGCGCGATATCGCGCAGAACGGAAAGGAATATCTCGCTGTGATCGAACAGCCATTGCAAGATCTTTGCTTTCAGCCCGTTGCGAGGGCGTACCACCGGTTCATCGGCTTGGCCCGCCGAAGCGTGGACATGGCTTTCGGAAACAACGTTGTTCGTCATGATTGGCCGCCCTGCCTGACGTTCTGCGATGGCCGCAGCGAGCTCGCGAACCGAACCCTGAGGCGGGCGAAACTAATTTTCAAGATAAAATTGTGGGCTCCTGGATCGCCGGGCTATAAATCGAGAGAGTGCCACCTCGCTCCTCCCTTGGACCGCACCTCTTCATGACCGAGATTTGGTTTTACCATCTCCAGCGCCGCACCCTTGATGACGTGCTGCCGGGTCTGCTTGAACGCGCCTTGCAGCGCGGCTGGCGCGCGGTCGTACAAGGCGCAAGCGAAGAGCGCATCGCCGCACTCGACGAACACCTTTGGACCTATTCTGACGAGAGCTTTTTGCCGCACGGAAGCGCGCGGGAAGGGGAGCCCAGGACGCAGCCGATCCTTCTCACAACGGGGCCGGAAAATCCGAACGGTGCCGCAGTGCGTTTCCTGATCGAGGGGGCGGAGGTCGCGCCGATTCTCGAACGGAGCGAGCCGTACGAACGCCTGATGGTGCTGTTCGACGGCAACGACGCGGAGGCGCTCGCCGCCGCACGCTCCCAATGGAGCGAACTCAAAACGCGTGGCCAGACGCTTTCCTACTGGCAACAGACGGACGATGGACGCTGGGAAAAGCGCGCGTGAGTCTCCGAAAGCGGCACGGCGATCCTGGGATTTGCCGATCGCTGCCCGGGCGCGTGCGCGGCTCGACACCATCGATGCGCATCGCAAAGGCCGGCGGCACGGCATGAGCAACTTTCGATTGTCAGGAAGGCAACTTCGCCGCATACTCCGCCCCTACACGAGTCCTTGGGAGGATATCTGATGCGTGCATTGTTGCTCGGGGCCGCGGCCGCGACACTCGCATTCGCGCCTGCGAATGCCCAATCCCTGACCGGCTTCTTCAGGGGCGCCAATCTCGATCCATTGGCGCAAAGCCCGGCCGTATTGAACCTGACCGCGCAGAGCGCAAGCAAGATGGCGGGCGGCGATGTCAACGCATTCAACGACTTCTTTCTGATCAATGGCCCTGGCAAGTTGATGGTGAACTTCGACGGTCAACTGCAGAACAAAGGTCAGGTCAATTTGCCCGGCTGGATCGGCGTCGCGCAATATTCAAACCATGATATCTCCGCAGATATCCAGGAGGGCTTCGAAAAGGTAAAGGCGCGCTATCATATGCCCGGTGCCAAAGCCGGACATGTCACCGTCTACAAGACAATCAACACGCAACAGCTCGTTTACGACTACGCCGTCCAACGTACGCCCGGTTCGCCGCGTTGTCAGGAATATCTATTCACCCCGGCAACGGGGGGATTCCAGCTCGGGATGCAGACCGCGTGTTTCACGACGCTGCGTACCTCAATGCGAAGCACGGCGGGCCGACCCGGCAGGGCGCATTGAAACCAGCGTCACTGGCAATATCGCCATAGGCCCGCTGAGGGTCTGAACCGAAGCGACTTGACGCAGACGCCCGAACCGCGTTCTGCGTCAAATCGCATGGACAGGCACACCGAAGTCTCGCAGCAGGACGATACCCGTTCGGGTTTCGTCGACGAACGCGCGCGGGGCGAATACATCCGCCTCGGGACCGGGTGCTTTCTCGTTGCGGTGACGAATGCGCATTCGGCGCTGCTCGCGATCGTCTTTGCGCGCAGCGGCTACGACCTGCACGACATCGGGCTGCTTTTATCGATCTTCGCCGTTCCCGTTGTGTTGTCGGCGCTGGTCTCGGGCGCGATCGCCGATCGCCTCGGCGCACTGCAGACCGTGCGCCTCGCCATGGTGTTACTTACGATCGGTTTCCTGAGTTTCGACGTGACGCGCGCGTCCTTTCCTGCGGCGATGGTCTCGCGCATCGTCCAGGGCGTCGGTCAGGGGCTCTTTCTCGGCTCAGCGCTCACCTATGCGCAAGGCCGGCTGAGCCCGGTGCGTTTCGTCTATCTTCTTGGGATATTTTCGTCGCTCATGGTGGTGTCGCAGGCGCTGGGGCCGCCGCTCGGTGCCTATGTCCTCGGCGCGTTTGGCGAACGTGCCATGTTCGGGGTCGCGGCCATTCCTGCCATAGCCGGGCTCGCGCTCACGTTCGGACTGAGGCCATTGCCGCGGCCGCCGCAATCGCCGGGCCTGCGACTCTTCTCGGTGTGGCGGCCGCATTTCCCCGAACCGATTTGGGCCGTCTTCGCCAGTGGCGCGATGTCGGGTTTCACATTGGCCTATCTCGCAGCGGCGCTGCAGGCGCGCACCATCCCGATTGCCTGCTTCTTTGCGGCTTTCACCGTCTCCCTGTTCGCGAGCCGCTTCTTCGCACTGCGGCATGTCGAGGACATCGACCGCCGCATCCTGATCGCGAGCGGTCTCGCGCTGATGAGCCTCGGCTTTGTGGCAATCGCGCTTGCGCATGCCGTTTGGTGGCCGGTGATCGCGGGCGGCATGCTCTTTGGAACCGGCTACAGTCTTGTCTATCCACTGCTCTCCGCCTGGATGAGCGAAGGCCTCGAACCGTCGCGGCGCGCCGGCCCGCAGGCGCTTCTCAATACATCCTTCAATCTCGGTCTTTTCGCCACGCCGTACCCGGAAACGCTCCTGATCTCGCGGTTCGGTTACGACGCAACTCTATACGTTCTTGCGGGTTTGGGGTTCGCGACGGCCCTCCTTCTCGTGGGCCGCTCGCAGAGGCTGCGGGTGAACGTCGTGTGAATCGACACTTCAGCCTCTATTCAAACCGGGTGATAGACTGTCGCTAGGGGGCTAGAAACGAGGGAAGGAAAATGGAACGAGCAACGAAAATGCGTTTGACGATCGCGGGCGCACTGCTGGCGGGGACGATGGCACTTAGTGCGGGGCAGGCCTCAGCCATGCCGGCGCTCGATCATAGCCTCGCCAACGCGCAGGCGGCACAGACCGAGCAGGTGCGCTGGGTCTGCGGGCCGTGGGGTTGCCGCTGGCGTCCGAACTACTGGGGCGGCTACGGCTTCTATCGCCCGCGTCCCTATTGGGGCGGCGGCTGGGGCTGGCGCCGTCGCGGCTGGTGGTAGCAGTCTGATCGTCTTCTGAGGCGGAGGCTTCCGGCCTCCGCCTTCCGCGCTGTGTGAAGTGCCGCACGGAATGAGCGCGGGTCAGATCACGCCGGCCGGTTCCTGCTGGTGTTCCGCACCTGAGGTGATTCCCAGGCGCTCGTAAATCTGCCGGACGTAAGCGCCAAACCGCCTCGTCGTTTTCATCTTCAGATCGCGCGGGTACGGGAGTTCGATCGGCAGGAACGTCGCCATGCGCGCGGGGCGAGCGGTCAGCACGGCACAGTGAGAGGCCAGGAAAACCGCCTCCTGAATATCGTGCGTGACGAAGATAATCGTCTTGCCGCTCTGCTGCCAGATGCGCAGCATTTCCAAATTCATCTGCTCGCGTGTGAGCGCATCCAGGGCGCCGAATGGCTCGTCCATGAGGATGAGTTTGGGATCGTGAATGAAAGCGCGCGCGATCGCCGCGCGCTGCTGCATGCCGCCCGAGAGTTCGCGCGGATATTTCGTTTCAAATCCGGCGAGCCCGACGATGTGCAGAAGATCGCAGGCACGCTCGCGCGCCGCTTTCATCGGTAGCCCGACAATTTCGGCGGGGAGAAGCACGTTGTCGACGATGTTGCGCCAATCCAGTAGTAGCGCCTGCTGGAAGACCATGCCGACATCGCGGCCGGGATCGAACGGCGAGGCGGCGTTGCCGATCGTCAGCGTGCCGCCGTCCGGCCGATGCAGCCCGGCGAGCATTTTGAGGACGGTTGTCTTGCCGCAGCCGGAGGGGCCGACCAGCGACACGAGCTCGCCCTCGGCGACCTCGAGTGTCACATCGGAGACGGCGAGGAAATCTTCATTACCGGTGCGATAAACCTTGCGGACGTTTTTGAGTGCGATGAACGGCGTCGGCTTGCTCCTCACGCGAGCCATCTCTGCAGGTTCGCGGCGACAAAGGCGTCGTCGGAGAGATCGGCATGTTCGCGCAGCACGCGATCGATCTCCTCCGCCTGGCCGGGGCTCAAGCCCTCGCCTGGATCGAGGCACCAGATGCCTTCGAGTAGACCTTGGCGCCGCAGAACCTCGTGGCATCCGGCAATGCAGCCGCGGAAATTGTTGGCAACGTCGAAGAACGCCGCATTGCAATCGGTGACGCGCGCATCGAGCGCGAGCAGATCCCGGTCGAGGCCACTCGCTTTCTTTGCGGCTCGGCAGCGCTCGAAAAGCGCGACCGCGCTTTTGGTCCAAACCGACCAATGGCCGAGCAGCCCGCCGCGGAATTCGAGCCGATGGGTCTTGCCGCCATGTCGGATGTCGAATGGCAGGCTGAGATCGAGAACGATATGATCGTCGTTGCCGGTATAGAGCGCGATGCGCTCGGCGGCGTCGGCAGCAACGACGCCTTTGAATACGTCAAGCGTGCGATAGCGGTTGAACGGCGCGATCTTGATCGCCACGACATTGTCGATCGCCGCGAACGCGGTCCAGAAATCGGCGCCAAGTTCGCGCCCACCGACCGCCGGCTGCAGATAAAAACCGATCAGCGGGATTTCCTTTGCGACCGTGCGGCAATGTTCCACGATTTGTTGCGTCGTAGCATCACGCAACGCGCCGAGGCTGAGCAGGCCGGCATGGTAGCCGAGCCTGACCGCCGCACGCGCTTCGGCGCGGGCCTGCTCCGTCGCGCCGGCGACCCCGGCGACAAGCACGAGCGGGCGATCCGTCCATGCGCGCGCGGTCTCCACGGCATTGCGCAGCACTGGCTCATAGAGGCCGACGTCGCGGATCGCAAACTGGGTGGTGTGCACGCCCATCGCGAGTCCGCCGGCCCCGGCATCGATGTAGTAGCGGGTCAGCGCGCGCTGACGGCGCTGATCGAGCTGGCGTTGCGCGGTGAGCGCCAGCGGATGCGCGGGGATGACGGTGCCGTCGGCGATCAGCTGCCGGATGCGCGGATCGAGGTCGGTTTTGTGCAATGCCATTGCGTTGTCTAACCAAATTCCGGACCGGCGACGGCGATCAGCTCGGCGCTGCCGCCGCTCGCCTTCGATGCTTTTGTGCCAAAACGCATGCGGGCGAAGGGCCGCTCGACGACGAAGCGCTGCGACAGAAGGAACTCGCGCGCTTTTGAATGTGCGGCGGAAAGATCGATGACGAGCGAACCCGTCTCTTCGCCGAGAATGCGTTGGAGCACCGCGATCGTTCCCATATCGCTCTGCGCGTAAACCGGACCGATTTGCCGCGCCTTTCGACCGGCACGCACCAGTCCGATGGCATCTTCGGTTGGATGAATCGAAGAGCCCGCGCGCGCGGCAAAATGCCGGATCAGTTCGCCACGATCGAAACCCATGCCGCGGCGGTCGGCATCCAGCAGGTTCTGAAGGCTCGCGGCAGTGGGCGGTTGTCCCGGCTGCACGCTTTCGCCGCGTATGCGTCGCAGGCGCGTGAGACCCAGCCCGCTTTCAGCAAAACCCATTGGGCCATAAACCGCCGCACCGGCCGGCGTCGCATCGAGCCACGGTTCGAGACTGCGCGCTTGCGCCGTCTCGATGCAGCGCGTCATCAAACGGGCGGCCAGCCCACGGCGTCGCCAGGGCGCGGTTACCAGAACCATGCTGATCCAGGTCACCGGCCGGGAGGGCAGCAGCGCCGCACTCGCGGTCACCCGACCGTCACCATCGCGCACGCCGAACACGGTGCCGTGCTCCAGGAAATAGCGCCAGTCGTCGCTCGTCTGATTCCAACCGGCCTCGTCAGACAACGCGAGACCGGCTGGCGCGTCGGTAATCGACAGCTCCTCGATCTCGAACATGAGCTCAGTAGCGGCCATCGCGGACCTCGAACTTGGTCGGCCTGTCAAGGCTTGGCTGGTCTCGCGCAACCCAATCGGCTGTCCAGGCGACCATGTGCTCAATGCCGACAACCGGCTCGCCGAGGAGTCGCATCGCTTCTGACGTGTCGGTGATCCAAGCGGTCGCGTTTTCAGTGCCGGTGACGATCGGTTCGATGCCGAGCTGCGCACCGATTGTCCGGGCGAGCGTGCGCACTGCCAAAATCTCCTGTCCGCTCACATTGATCGGGGACGTAGGTACCGTGCAGCGCGGCAGGCAGCGCAGTGCCTGCGCCGCCGCATCGCCCTGCCAGATCACATTGACATACCCCATCGTCACGTCGACGGGCTGACGTGCAACAATCTTGCGTGCGATGTCGTGCAAGACGCCGTAGCGCATGTCGATGGCATAATTCAGCCGGTAGAGCTTTCCGGGCGTGCCGAGTTTCTTCGAGAAATGCTCGAACATGCGCTCGCGCCCGACGCAGGATTGCGCATATTCGCCCGGCGGATCGGGGGGCACCTCTTCGCTCGCGCCGCCCCCTGAAACCGAAACGAAGGGATAAACGCATCCCGTCGAGAAGGCGACGATGCGCGAGTGCGGAAATGCCTGCGCGACCAGCGCCGGCACATGCGCATTCATCGCCCACGTGAGCGCGAGATCGCCCTCCGCGCCGAATTTCCGGCCGGCCATGAAGACGATGTTCTTGATTTGCGGAAGTGCCGCGAGTTCGTCTTCCTTCATCAGATCGCAGGGGATCGTATCGATGCCCCGCGCTTCGAGCGACTGCTGCAATCCGGCTTCGCTGAACCGCGCGACACCGATGACGCGCTTATGTGGTGTCGCGTTCTTGGCGATTCCGGCGACCGTCGGCCCCATCTTGCCGCCAACGCCCAGCACCATGATATCACCGTCAAGTGCTTTCAGTTCGTCGATCAGCACCTGCGTCGGGCGGCACAGAAGATCTTCGAGCGCCGCTACGTCGGCGATTCTCTCAGGCAAGGTTTCGCGGGTCAGAAGCTGCATGGATGCCCTAATTGTCAGACGCGCGCGTCGCGGATGACGAGGCGCTCGACACCCAGCACCGCGCCGTAAAGTAGGACACCGAGCATGGTGAGCAGTATCACGGCCATCAACATGGCGGGCGTATCGAGCGAGGATTGCACCTGGATCATGATATAGCCGAGCCCGCGCTCGGACGCGATGAACTCGCCGACGACGGCGCCCGCGACCGCCAGCACCGCGCCGACCTTCATGCCAGAGAACACATAAGGCAGGGCCCCCGGCAGCTGGATTTTGCGGAAGAGCTGCCAGCGCGTGGCTTTGAGCGAGCGCACCAGATCGAGCAGATCGGGCGGCACCTCGCGCAGGCCCCGCGCTGTCGTCAAGAGCACCGGGAAGAAGCAGATGCTGAAGGCGATCAGAATATTCGGCAAGATTCCGTAGCTGAACCAGACGATGAACAGCGGCCCGAGCGCCACTTTCGGGATCATGTTCAGGCTGACGCAAAGCGGCAGCAGGACCAGCGTGAAGAGGCGCGACCAGCTGAACAACAGAGCCAGCGTCACGCCGACGCAGACGCCGAGCAGATAGCCGCCGCCGATTTCCATTGCCGACACGAGGGTGTTCGCCGGCCAGGCGTAACTCGGCGAGGCGAGCGTTTTCAGGGCCGCGAGCGGGGAGGGCAGAATGAAGGCCGGCACGCGGAAGAGCACGACCGACAATTGCCAGACGACGACGACGACGACATGCACTGCAACAACGACCGCGATCCTGAAAGTTGCCGCGCGCCGCCTCGCCCGCAAAATGCTGGCGGCGCGGTCGTCAAGGCCGAGGCTTACGGATTGCGCTTCCATCAGAGGCTGCTACAGAATTCCGGTGCGGTGGTATCGGTCCTGCATGATCGGCACAAGCGACCGCCTCTCGTCTGCGCTCGGAGATAGACTTTGAACCTCTTGCCTCGGTTTATGGTTCTGGCGCTCGGCGCGTTCGCGCTGACCGGCGCCGCGCAGGCGGGCGAAGAGGTGACCCTTCTCCTGAACTGGACCCCGACCGCCGATCATTCGCCCTTCTACTATGCCAAGGCGCAGGGGCTGTACGAGAAGGCCGGCATCGATCTGACGATCGAAGTCGGCAAAGGCTCCGGCGTGTCGTCGCAGCGCGTCGGTTCCGGCGGTTCGGCCTTCGGAATCGCCGATCTGCCGACTGCCCTGGTCGCGCGCAGCAAGGGCGCCGACGTCGTTGCGGTGATGAGCATCTATGCGAATACGGGACAGACGTTTTATTGGCTCAAAAGCTACGGCGTGAACGGTGCGAAGGATTTCCCCGGCCATAAGATCGGCAATCCGCCGGGCGACGCCGCGCGTGTCATGTGGCCGGCCTTTGCCAAGGCCGCCAGCATCGATCCAGCCTCTGTCAGTTTCGTCAACATCTCGCCACAGGCGAAATTGCCTTCGCTGAAGAGCCACGCGGTCGATGTTATCACCGACTTCTACAACGAACATGATCTTAAGGTTCAGGCTTTCGGCGACGATCTCGGGTTCCTGCGCTGGCCCGATATCGGGCTCAACCCCTACGGCAACTCGCTTGTGGTCAACGGTGCGTATCTCGAGAAGAATCCGAAAGTCGTCGAAAGCTTCGTCAAAATCACGCAAAAGGCTTTCGCCGCCTGCGTCGCCGACGTGAATCCCTGTCTCGACGCGTTGCTGCAGGCGACCTCGGGGCTCGAAAAGTCGACCCAGCTGAACCAGTGGGAGCGCATCAAGAGCATGATGGCGGACAAATTCACCACGACGAAGGCGCTAGGCTGGATCGATCCCGCCCGCATGCAGAGCGACTACGACCTCGTCCAGACGTATCTCGGAATGGAGAAGCCTTTTGAAGTGAAATCCGCCGTCACGACCCGGTTTCTCGATGAGACGGTCAAGATGGATTCATCGAGAGTTAAGTATTAAGGCGCGGCAAATTCGTTAACGTAAGGTTTGCGCAATCTCTCCGCGGATATCCTGCACGCCGTTAGCTCAAGGGGTAACAGGCGTTCGGACTCCCGGAGTTCAGGATGGCTCTCTCACAGACATCGTCGCGCAAACACACTCGCAGTCGCAGCACCGTCACGACCCTCGCGCTGGTGGCGCTGGCGGTGGCTTTCGCCACCATCGGTAACATCACCGCCGCTGGTCCCGCTGTGTACCGGGCGCATTCGATGCTCCCGCAGGCGCGCTGATGCGCAATGTCACCGCGTTCCCGCCGAGCAAAGCGAGGCGAATGCTTCTTCAACTGCTGCAAGACCCGCCTCGGTGCCGCGCATCAGATTGATCTCGCCACGCTGCTCATAGCCGATCGAATAAGCCATGATTTTGAGGCGCGGATCACTGGCGTTCCCCAACGCGTCATAGGCCATGTCGATGGCGCCCTGATGGTGCGCGGACATCAGCGACACGAATAGGCGGTCGAAATCGGCGGGCTGAGCTTGCCGTAGGTTTGCGATCTGCGTTTCCCCGATGATACCCGGCATGGTGCGGTGCTCGTCCGGCGTTGCGTCTGGCACTTCCCCGGGAAACCATGACCGCCACCATTGCGCGAGGATGGCAATCTCGCCGTTCTGGCCTGATGTCATCATGCGAGCGAGCGCGCGCAAATGCGGGTCTGTGGCCTTGGCTGCGCCGATGTCAGAGATTTCCACGCCCTGCCGGTGATGGGCGGCCATGCGGCGCATGTAGCTTTGGTCGTAGGCGCGGTTGTGCCCGAGCCATGCGACTTCGCGGCTCTGCGATCCAAGAAACGCGAGCGTACCGAGCACGGGCAATCCCGCAAGTGCCGCGATCGTCCAAACATAAGCAAAGCGCCGATGCTTCTCCGAGTAGTAGCCGGCGAGGCGGTCGCGGATGTACGGAAACAGCGGATACATAGACGCCGACGTTGCGTGCACGATGAAGCCGACCCAATAGGCCTGGCGCAGCGTAAAGATCGGCTGCCAGAACGGGAAAGCCGGCACCAAAAACGCCCATTCGAGCGCCGAGGTGAGCGCTGCCCAGGTGAGCCCGATCAGGAGGATCGGCAGGGGCGAGAGCCGCGCGGTCCAGCGGCCGAGCACGCCGAAGAAGACCAGCGCCCAGGAAAAATCCGCCCATTGATGGAAGGCGATGCCGGCGGCGATCACCCAGCCGGACGGCGCGGCTTGCAGCACGGAATCGCGGAACGGAATTGCCGCGACCACCATCCAGTCGGTGACGGCGTCCTGCCCGATCCTGCCCGCGGCCAGCGTCGTCGCCAGCGTCGAAAACGTGCTCGAGATCAGCCCAAGCAGCGCCGCCGCGCGAAAATTTAGCCCGATTTCGGAGCGCCAAAAGCTCAGTGCTGGCGCTCCGGCCGCATGCGGTACGAGCCGTCCTTGCCGCGGATGAACACCTCCTTGATCTGCGGATGGCGCACCGGCTCGCCGGAATTGTCCGGCACTAGGTTCTGCTCCGAGACGTAGGCCACGTACTCCGTCTCGGAATTCTCGGCGAGCAGGTGGTAGAAGGGCTGGTCCTTCTTCGGCCGCACCTCCTCGGGGATCGACAGCCACCATTCCTCGGTATTGGCAAAGGTCGGGTCGATGTCGAAAATCACGCCGCGGAAGGGATAGCGGCGATGGCGCACTACCTGACCGATGCCGAATTTCGCGGTACGTTCTGGCATTGCCGCTGGTGACCTGGCTGTCAGCGTCGGACCTGAGAGCCCTGGCGGGGTAATTTGCACGTCCGTAGGTATCGCGCGCTCCGAAATCATGTCAATCACGCCGCCTTCTCGAACCCATACGTCTCGGCATAAGCCGCATCCTTCGCCGCGACCTGCTTCGCCAGATCGACAATCACCTTCGCCTGCTTCCAGGTCGCGTCGTCCTGCATCTTGCCGTCGATCATCGCGACGCCGGCGCCGTCCGGCATCGCCTCCAAAATCTTCCTGGCGAAGGCGACCTCCTTCGGGTCGGGCGAGAACACGCGCTTGGCGATTTCGATCTGCGAGGGGTGCAGCGACCACGCTCCGGCGCAGCCCATCAGGAACGCGTTGCGGAACTGCACCTCGCACGCCGTCGTATCGGCGATGTCGCCGAACGGGCCGTAGAACGCCTTGATGCCGGCCGCGGCGCAGGCGTCGACCATCTTCGCGACGGTGTAGTGCCAGAGATCCTGCTGGTAGGCCGGGCGCGCCCCGCCGGCCGGGTCGGCATCCGCCAGCACTTTATATTCGGGGTGGCCGCCGCCGACGCGCGTCGTCTTCATCGCGCGCGATGCCGCCAGATCCGCCGGGCCGAGGCTCATCCCGTGCATGCGCGGGGAGGCGCAAGCAATCGCCTCGACGTTCTTCACGCCCTCCGCCGTCTCCAAGATCGCGTGGATCATGATCGGCTTGGTAATGCCGTGGCGCGCCTCGAGCTGCGCCAAGAGCTGGTCGAGATAGGCGATGTCCCACGGGCCCTCGACCTTCGGCAGCATCATCACGTCGAGCTTTTGGCCGACCGCGCCGACGATCTCGGTGATGTCGTCGAGCGCCCAGGGCGAATTCAGCGCGTTGATGCGCGTCCACAGGCCCGTGCCGCCGAAATCGTTTTTTTGCGCCATCTCGATGAAACCCGCCCGCGCTGCCTCCTTGGCGTCGGCGGGGATCGCGTCCTCGAGATTGCCGAGCAAAACATCCACCTGCCGGGCCATGTCCGCCGCCTTCGCCCGCACCTTTTCGAGATGCCCGGGCACGAAATGGATCATCCGCTCGACCCGCACCGGGAGCTCGCGGAAGGGGGCGGGGGCGCCGATCGCCAGCGGCTCGAAGAATTTGCGCGGCGGCTTCATCGTGTTTCTCCGGCTTTATTGCAGCGCAATAAACGCTCAAATCGAAGCAAGCGCAACGGGCGCGCCTTCTCCCGCAAGGGGAGAAGGGGGCGCACGTCATCATTCGCGCCTCTCCGTCTTATCGCTCTTCCGGCTCGTACTCGCCGCGCGCCTGCATCTCCTTCAGCTTGCGCGCCATCGCCGGAAAGACGAGGCGCTGCATCAGGTCGAAAACCTCCCAGAAGCAGCGCACTTTTGGGGTCATGCATGTGCCGGCGCGCCTGCAGAGCGGGTTGTCGCAATATTTCGCCGCGCCGAAATTGTTCATCAGCTTGCGGATCGTCGCGGCGATTTCCGGCTTGCGCTGCGGATCGAACGTCCGCATGCGCGAGAAGCCGTACAGGGTCGGGTCGCGAGCGACTCGGTCGGTTGCCTCCTGCAGGGAGAGGCCTTGGATCGCCTTGGCGAGGACGGGATCGCAGTCGCTCACGTCGATGGTGTCGGTCATGTCCGTTTGCCTTGTTTGAAGAAGTGGCCACATCCCCGGACGCCGAAGGCGATCCGGGGTCCCAGGGGCGGTGCGCAATGCCCTGGTCCCGGATGCCGCTTCGCGGCTCCGGGAAAGTGGGCGCGCGTCATCCTTGGTGCGCCACGCGGCGCGATCGTTCGAGAGCCGTAGGACACGGGGACGCCAGGTCACCGATCCAGTATTTTTTGAGCCGGTCACCCGGCGCCCCGTGTGCGGCGACTTTGGGCGATTGCGTCCCGCATCTTCGCGGGGCTTGGGTTGGCTTTTACGCCAGCTTAGGCCCGCTTAAGCCCATGGTGAGGCGGACCGGTCGTATTGCCGGACGGGCGGGTTACTCGGCGCTTGTCCCTCGTCCACGTGAGCAGGTTTCGCCGCTCATGGGTCTTAAGCAAGACGCCGTTTGCAAGAGCCTCCCGAGACGCGGAGCCGGTTGAAACCCCACGCCGCAGGCGCCGCTTCCCGCCCGCATCGCCGGCAACCGAACCGGCGACGCCCTAAATGGGCGGGAACGGGAGAGGTATAGACATATTTTCCTACGAATGTCAAGAGGCTTCAATCTGGCCGCTGCGAGCATACTCTGCCGACGGAGCCCTGAACGTGCCCTCTTGTGGTTCGGCAACTAAGGCGCAAGCGATGAATGTTACGTACGAACTTCTGAAAGATTTTGCAGGACCCTGCGCGACAGTTATAGCTGCCGGGGCCGCAGCTTACTTTGCTTGGGCGCAGAAGCGCATTGCGAGAGAGAAATTACGTTTGGACATGTATCATCATCTTCGCCAGATATATGAAGGGACGAAGGAACTCATCGTTATAACTGTGACGACCACAAGTTTGGGCAAACTCAACCACATGCGCCTGCGCGATCTCTACACCCCGCTCGACGAAGGCAGGTTTTATTTAGATGCGGACTTGTGTGGACACTTGGATCATATTCACAAGCTGTGTGAGGAGCATTTTGAAATGCTGCGCAAGGCCGATGAAGCGGCACGGCGAAACCAGATTCTCTGCGTGGACGACCGGAACAAGGAAGTCGCGCTGATAAGTGAATTGCAAAAGATTTGGGCTGATCTGCCGAAGACCTTCGAGTCCGCATTAAAGTTTAGAGCTTAAGGTATGGCAGGGAGTGAGTTGGACTGCACCAGTCGCGTGCGCTACATCGTCGAAAGCGCGAACTCAAGATCGCCTCCCTCTACTGGGTATTTAGGCACGAGGATGCGTACATGCCCACCCGTATACAACGGCAGCGTTATGTCTGTTCCCTCACCTATATAGGTCGCATTCCCCATCCCTGCATTCCTTTGCAAGATGTAGTGACCCGCAGCTGAGCTCAGCTCTTCGGAGTTTCGAAATTTCTTTCCTCGCAAAAGAAGGCTCATTCCTCGAATGACGTCCAGTCCACTGACATCGGGGGCCAGCAGGCCGCGGCGCGTGGGCGTTTGCCCGAGGCCACCTGTCGGGAAGAAATGAACAGAACGCTCCAGCCAGCTCACTTTGTCTCGGAGTTCAATCAGCAGATCGGACTGTGGGTCCGCGCTACCTTTCGGTTTAAAGAGAGCATTTGCCTGAGTGATCGGATTGCTTACTCTAAATCCTGGCTTTTGTGCCGCTCTAACGGAATCTGCCAATGCACTTCGAGCGGCAAGCACGCCGGGCCAGGTTGATAACTCATAGGGGATCGCTGCGTGGCCGATATTGTCGAAAGGCAGCGATGTTATGTCGTTCGTCATGTGGATAGTTGGCTTTTCCGTGAGATGCCGAATGGCCAGTTCATAGAATGCATTCGCATTGAGTTCAGATAAATCCGCTATCACAAGCTCGGCTTCGCGCACATCGTGGAGCACCCGATCTCCAATCATGCCAGGGCGCGCGTCCTCATCAGCTCTCCTCACTTCATACCCGAACTCCTCTGCCTCAAGCTCGTACTTTATAATCCCGTGTAATAAAAAGTCGGATCGATTCCGGGTCGGTGTCCCTGGTTTGCCAATCGGGCCAATGACAAAGCACAGCGGCTTTTCCGGCGCTGCAATATCCGGCCCAGCTTTAGGAGTTTTTTTGTCGACCACAGGCTTCTCCTCTACCTATGATATACGTGCACGAGTGGGATTCGGCTGCAACGATTCTGTCGGCTGTCGCGACACGACTTTGGGAACACCACATGAGCGATGTACAGAATACGCGCCACGAGCCTGGAGTTTACGAGGAACTCTCCACTCTTCGGCAGGTGGTCGTTGCCTTGGTTGCGCTCACCGGGCAAGCCGATCCCATCCTGAGCATATTGGCGGCTTTGGAGGAGGGCGACATTTCAAAAATGGACTCGGCTGAGGCAAAACGGATGATCGGAGCTGTCTCCGAGCTGCGGGCAAAGATCGAGGCACTACGCGATCAACTCGCGGGTCTGCCACATCGCGCGGAAAATGAGGCTTCTCAATCGGGCCAGGCAAGCACAACGCCCACCTGATGGCTCTGTCCATCTTACACGGGCGGAACAAGTCCCTGCCATGAGGCGGCCCGTTCGGAGCGGCTAGCCGCCTCACCCCACCCGCTCCTTCAGCCCACCCAAAACCGGCGCATGTCGCTTCGCCGCAGCACGTCGACCGCCACCACGCGGTCAATGCGCTCGGCGTCGAGCAGCCGCACGAGATTGCAGGATTAGCCGGAAAGCATCGGAGCGACTCCCTCCCTTTCAGGGGAGGGTGCCGAGCATCGCAAGATGCGAGGCGGGTGGGGTTTGACGCATCTCGCAGGATCGAAGCAGACCCCACCCGGCCGCGCTACGCGCGTCCACCCTCCCCTGAAAGGGAGGGAGGGCTAACGATCAGCGTTCGCGCCTTAAGCGACCCGCTCCTTCAGCCCACCCAAAACCGGCGCATGTCGCTTCGCCGCAGCACGTCGACCGCCACCACGCGGTCAATGCGCTCGGCGTCGAGCAGCCGCCGTCATGCCCGGCACTCGGGTCCGGCCCGTCGGCCGGCCCGAGCACAGGCTCTTGGGCTGGGCATCCACGAAGGCAAACGGGCATCGCAATAAATTATCGTGGATGGCCGGGCCAAGCCCGGCCATGACGGGCTGTGTTGAGAGCGGCTAAGCCGCAGATACCGTTTAGGATAGTATCCGCGTTTCGATTCTCTTTTTTGACGAAAGGGCGCACATGACAGAAGAAGCGCAGAAAGTCTCCGTCTTGCTCGCCGAATACAACACGTTGAGAGCGGAAGTATTGGCCGCCCGAGGGGCAACAACGCAGGCCGTTTCGCTGATGTTGCCGGTCGTTCTGGCGATGGCGGGATATCACTTCTCCGACCATCCGGCACTTCCTGGCTGGGTGAGCGCAGGGCTTTTTAGTCTCGGGATTGTTTATATTGTCGCTGCTCTTGGGTGGAACGAGTTCAACACCCGTCATTTCAAGGCTCGATTGCGATTCCTCGAGGGCGACATCAACCGGCGTGAGGGCGAGACCCTGCTCGTTTGGGAGAGTCAGGGCTGGAAGGGAATGATATGGCCGTGATGCCCGACTAAGCGGCTAGGCCTCCCGTTCCTTTAGCCCCACCCAGAACCGGCCCATGTCGGACCGCCGCAGCACGTCGACCGCCACCACGCGGTTCATGCGCTCGGCGTCGAGCAGCCGCACGAGATCGCCGGCGCCGGTGACGCGGCTATTTTCGACCGAGAGAATAATGTCGCCGGTGAGCAGGCCCGCCTCGTCCGCCGGGCTCTTCTGCGCTCCCACTCGCTCCCCACCGGTCCACGCAGCAGATAGTCGGACCCGGGCTCCAAGAACGGCCTAGCATGCAATCCTCCAGCTACTTGCCCATTCCCGCGACACGCTGCAAGGCCCAGACTTGTCACCCGCCACCTACCGCATTGCGGCGATCACATCTGGAACTTCGTCGAGGTAACGGCACACACGAATGCCCGCCGCCGGCAAAAGCTTTTTTAGCGGCCTTGACAGCGCCCAGCGACCGATGGGCACGTAAATCGCGCGGCCACCAAGCCGCGCGACGGGTACTGCATCCTCCCAAAAAGCGTCACCGACCATCGTAAACGCTGAGGGTGGGCAGTCATTCGCGGCGAGCACGCCGCGGTAAGCAGCTGCGTTCTTCCGATCGACAATCTCCACCACGTCGAATAGATCCACGAAGGGAAAGCAGGAGAGCTTGATTGCCTGGCGGATGAGATCACCTTTGGTTATGAGCCAAAGCGGGTGGCCGGCGCGCTTGAGGCGCCCCAGCACGCCTTCAACTCCCTGTGGGCAACGCAGATTAAGTGCGCGCGCCATCTCCGGAATCGCTTCCACCTGAGCCGACCAGTGCGCTGGTAGCTCGCCGTCACATATATCTCGGCAGCTCGAGTGGAGCGCGCGAGCGACGCCGCCCTCAAGGCATCCGAACTCGCGCAGGTAGCGCCGAAATGCCGCCGACATACCCGGATGTGGCAAACCTTCGACGTCGCGGCGCCTGGACTCGTTCTCCCAATGCTGCTGGTTACCATCGTTGGCCCACAATGTGTCGTCGCCGTCGAAGGCGATGACATGGCGCGACGGTTCGCCCACCCAAATCGACATTTGTTGTGATCTCTCGCTCCGATGGCGTCGCACCGGACAAAAAAATGTTTTGGCTGCATTTCTGTTCCACGCTGCATTTGGTGGCGCCAAGAATCAGGCAACAAAATGGATGTAACCGTCCATCCAACACTCGACAGACTTAAGGCTGCGCATCCAACGTCGCTTCTACAGCGGTGGGGGCCGGAGATACGCTCCTTCGGCTGCTTCGGTGCGGCAGACCTTGATTGATCCGCTCGAATGTCATTAGCGCCTGTCCGACGATCTGATCCATGTTGTAGTAGCGGTAGGTTGCGAGCCGCCCCACAAACCAGACGTCAGATGTGATCCCGGCGAGTCGCTGATACGATTTGTAGAGCGCCTGGTTTTCCGGCCTTGGGATCGGGTAATACGGATCGCCCTCCGCGCTCGGATATTCGTAGGTGAGCGCCGTCGCCGGATGCGTTTGTCCGGTCAGATGCTTGTACTCGGTCACGCGCGTGTACTCTTCCGTCTGCGGGTAGTTGACGACTGCGACCGGTTGGTGCCTCGGCTTGTCAAGCGTGACGTGCTCGAAGCGCAAGCTTCTATAGGGCAGACGGCCGAACCGGTACTCAAAGTACTCATCGATTGGGCCTGTGAAAATCAGGCGACGAAATGACGCAGATTTCTTCACGTCCGCATAGTCGGTGCCGAGCGCCAGTTCGATGTTCGGGTGGTCGAGCATCGAGGTGAACATCGCGGTGTAGCCATGCTTCGGCATGGCCTGGAATGTATCCGTGAAGTAGCGGCTGTCGCGGTTGGTGCGAGTCGGAACGCGTGCAGTGACAGACTTGTCGAGCTCCGAGGGATCCAGCCCCCACTGCTTGCGGGTGTAGCCCCGGAAAAACTTCTCGTAAAGCTCGCGGCCGATGACGGAAACCACCACGTCTTCTGAACTGCGGATTTCAGAAACCGGTTCTGCGCGCCTCGCAAACCAGTCCTGCAGCCCATCCGAATCGAGCTCCAAGCCGTAAAGCTTATTGACCGTATCTAGATTGATCGGAATAGGTACGAGCGTCCCATCGACGTGCGCAAGAACTCGGTGTTCGTAAGAGCGCCAGTCCGTGAAGCGCGATAGATAATCAACAACCTTGCCGGAGTTGGTATGAAATATATGTGGCCCATACTGATGGATGAGCAAGCCTGCGTCGTTTCGCCTGTCGTAGGCATTGCCCCCAATGTGAGGGCGCCTGTCTACCACCAAGATGCTTTCATTTCGAACGTTGGCAAGCCGTTCGGCCAGCACGCTTCCGGCAAATCCCGCGCCGACAATCAACCAATCGTACATCTACCCTCGCTACGCGCCACATCTCTGCAATTGCCTAGCAGCGGTACCGTTCCTTGCGAGGCGAAGAAAATAGAGCCCTCGATAACAAAAGTTAGCCGGCTTCCTGCGCCGCATAACAAAGGTTAGTCCGGTTTGGCGCAAGTAGCGCTTTGCGATGGCAGCTGTCGAACGAAAACCGTCCCGAATCGTTGAACGGGCTGATGCTGACAACCATTCCGGAGAGACGTTCTCATGGTGGCTCGAAATCACAATAACAGGAGCGAAAAGCAGAAGGGCCATGTGCCAAACAGGGAAGGTCAGGCCGATCCTGAACAGGGCTTTACGAGCGACGCCGGGGAGCGGTCCCGCGGAGATGGTGGCGGGGGCGCGCCCAAGCACCAGGGCCAAGGTCAAGCGAACAATCCAAGCCGGGGTCAGACCCGTGGGCACGGCGGCAGAGGTTAGGAGCACTCACATGCAGCAATCAAAAAGGTCGGCTGACGCAGAGGCAGCGCATCAGGAACTCGTCGACAATGCCCACAAGGCGCTGGAGCTGAAGCATGAAGCTGGTCCTCAGACCAACATTCCAGAGCACCGGACGTCGCACGAAGGCAAAATAAAGGGTCCGCAATTTGGCATGACGGATCGGGACGCCGGCAGCGAAGGGTCTCATCAGCCGCAGCTGAAGCGCAGTCAAGTCGCACGAAGCGGAGACGCTTAACAAGGAGCAAGTATCAGACGAGATCGGGACCAGCGGAAGTTTAACGCTCAGGCGAGCCGCCTGCGTCGGGCGTGGAGGAACAAAGCATGGGCGACCGGCGTCGGCGCGCGAGGGCTGGCGGCAGCGGGTGCTCGCTGTGCCCTGCATTTTAGCCCGAGGAGGTAAGTGTGAGTCCCGAGAGTCGCCTGCTGGTCCCGCTTTGGCTCGGCAGCGCACCGGCGGCTCGCAGAAGCTCATTCATCGCATCCCACGTTGCGTCCCAGGACTGTGTGGCCAGGCGCGCATCGACTTCGATGAGCCACCCCGGCCGGCGTCGATGTAGGAGCTGATCAATCGCGAGCACCACGTCTGCCGCGTCCGCGGCAATCTCAACCAACCCGGTGTCGCCATAGGCATAGACGACATCCGGAACCGCAGTGGACACGACTGGCAAGCCCGCTGCAAGGAATTCGGGTGTTTTCGTCGGACTAATGAAGCGGGTGGACTCGTTCAGCGCGAACGGCATCAGCCCCACGTCCCACCGTGCCAAATAGCTGGGGAGCTCCTTGTAGGAGCGCATTCCGAGCCAATGCAGGTTTTCCGCGCGAGGGAGGTCTTCCGCCCTGACCTTAGCGACAGGTCCGATCATGATGAACTGCCAGCCACGACGCAGCTCGGCGACCTTCTTGAGCAAGAGCATGTCCATCCGCTCATCGATAACGCCGAAAAAGCCGATGCGGGGCCGCGCTATGGAGTGCTGATCAAGGGGGTCGTCTTCGAGCTTCAGGCGCGCGGAAGCGAAATGTTCAGTGTCAATAGAGGAAGGGAAACAATGGACATTCGGGTGACGTGCTTTCTTCGCCTCATAGAGGCTGCGTCCGCCCGTGAAAATCACGTCCGCTTCGGCGAACAATCTTGCTTCGAGGTCTAAAAGTTGGGCACTTGCGCCGCGGAAGGCAGCGAGTTCATCCATGTTGTCATAGACTGTCACGTCTCGACCGAGTTCCTGCGTGAATGCCAGAGCCATCGGCGTGTAATACCAAAGGACCCGCTTTCGCGACGAAATTGTAGCGACGTATTCCTCCAAAAGCGCCTTCTGAAGCGCCAGAAGCTCGCCCTCGCTAGCCCCCTCGGGCAGTACCGGGACCAAGACAGTTATGTGCGGGGCCACTACTGAGAGTTCCAGTTGCGGTACCGCACCGCGCCTGCACACCGGTTCTTCGAAAAAGAACACGTCGTAAACCTGAGCAGCGCGGCTAAGCAGATGCTGAGGACGCTGCCAGACAAAAGACCAGCGTAGGTGTGAAAAGCAAAATAGGGCTGGCCGCAACGTCGGCAGCAAGGTGCCGCCGTTCGATGTCGCTCTCATGCGATGGAGCTATCAGTTTCACGCGTGAAAGCGATGCTTTGATGCACACGCGCGGCAAGCTTGAATTTCAGAAGCATCATCGCGTGGAACTTTACTCCGAAGCTGGCGTTCGCGCGCGACATCGAACTCTGATCGCGCCGATTTCTGGACGATCATCAAGCGCCTGATACACCCGCGCCTGCATTAACTTTTGTTGTGCGCGAGCGTGCGAAACAAGGGTAGAGCGTTTCTCTGCGTTCAGTAATCACAGTCGGGGTTGTTTCTTGGTGCTTGAGGCTCAGCTCGCCGCGGATCGAGAACGTCTGGAGTTATGGGGTGGACTCGAATGCTCGATCGTTCGAATCGCGAATTCATATAGAAACCTGATCGACGAAACCGGGCATACAGAACGCAATGAGGATCTTGCCGCTCTTCAGTCCCTCGGCATTAAAAAGGTACGCTACCCGATCCTATGGGAAACTATCGCGCCCAGTTGTCCTGACGCGTGTGATTGGACCTGGACGGATGAGCGACTGTACGAGCTTTGCCGGATGGGTATTGAGCCAATCGCGGGTCTGCTGCATCACGGCAGCGGACCCATGTACACGAACCTTCTCGACCCAGCCTTCCCTAAACTGTTTGCGCGCCACGCTCAGCGAGTAGCGGTTCGGTACCCATGGCTCACATCTTTCACTCCGATCAACGAGCCCCTGACCACGGCTCGATTCAGCTGCCTCTATGGCCATTGGTATCCGCATCGCAGGAGCATGCGGGATTTTCTGCAAGCGCTTCTCCTTCAATGCAAAGCAATCGTGCTCGCGATGCGGGCGATTCGGCAGATCACGCCAAATGCGCGACTTGTGCAGACCGAGGACTTGGGGCGTGTGTTCAGCACGCCTGCTTTGTCATATCAGGCCGAGTTTGAGAACGAGCGGAGATGGCTGAGCTTCGACCTTCTTTGCGGGCGGGTCGGCAGAAATCATCCTTGGCATGATACATTCATGGCGAACGGCGCCGACGAGCGCGACCTTGCATTGTTTCTCGAAGGAGACTGCCGTCCGGATATCGTTGGCATCAATCACTACGTCACCAGCGACCGCTATCTGGACGAGGGAGTGCACAAATACCCGGAGCATAGCTGGGGTGGCAACGCACGGGAGCGCTATGCCGACGTCGAAGCGGTGCGCGTAGACATCCGCGCCGGAGATGTCGGAATGAAAGCGCGGCTGTCGGAGGCATGGAAGCGCTACCATCTACCAGTGGCCGCGACGGAGGTGCATCTCGGCTGCACCCGCGAGCATCAGCTGCGCTGGCTTGTGGAAGCCTGGAAGGCTGCACATCAGCTCCGCGCGAGCGGGCAGGATATACGCGCGATAACTGTGTGGGCGTTGTTCGGCTCCATCGACTGGAGCTCGCTTCTTGTTTCGCGCCAAGGACAGTATGAGCCGGGCGCGTTCGATGTGCGCGGTTCAAAACCCCGTAGAACCGCCCTCGCGGGCGCTGCGCGGGCGCTGGCGAAAGACGGGAAGTTTGCCCATCCGGTTCTCGACGCGCCGGGTTGGTGGCAGCGCGATGACCGCTACTATGTCCAACGCGGCATCAAATGCGGGGAGCTTCGCAACCGCAGTATGCCAATTACGATATTCGCCTCCGGCGATCTGTTCCTCGCCGAACTGCTCGCGGATATTTGCACGAAAAGGGGGCTTGCCTGCTCCGTCTTTCAGCTCGAGGATGATCAACCGGAGCATCAAATCTGCGTCAACGGAGCATGGGCAGCGATCAATATCGATGCGAGGCTTGTTCGCCGGTTTGGGGAACGGGGCTACAGGAAAGCTTGCGACGCAGCGCTCGCGAACACCAAACATGTTGCAGAGCTTTGTGCGCGAGCCCGCATTCCGCTCGTACATTTCTCCTCTGATCTCGTGTTCGACGGCTCGCTGGGTGGCGCTTATGTCGAGCAGGACCCGGTCTCGTCTGAGGCCGCCAGCTACGAGTTCGTTGCCGCAGAAAGAGCGGTGCTCGGAACTTGTGAGGATGCTTTGGTAGTGCGTGCCGGCCCACTCTTTGGGCTAACGCTGGAGAGCCCCGGCACAATCAAGGCTGACAGCCGATCCGGTATCACCGTCTCCCCAACATTCGCGCCGGATGTCTGCCACGCTGTGCTCGATCTTCTAATTGATGGGGAACGTGGTACCTGGCATGTGGCTAATCGTGCGGCCCTAGGTCCTTCTGACTTCGGGAAAATGATGCCGGGACTGCAGCAGGCTGCGGAAAATTCCAGTCCTGCCTCTCGCTCGAATTACAGGTCGAGGAACTTCGCCCTTTCGAGTTCGCGCGGGCAGATCATGCCGAGCCTCGCCGACGCCATTGCGCGGTTTGCCGAGAGCCGCCACCTCCTTGAGGGTCAAGAGCCGCCCGTTCACGTCGCTGCCGAATAGCTGATTAGGTCCGCTGTGCACGCCACCTCGCCCTTCAGCAGCTTTTTCATTGGCGGATTCGAGTGCTCCGCGCATCGTCGCTGGGACGGTGCACGGCTCGACCTCCTCGCCTCGACAGGTCATGAAAGGTGGGCGCACGAGGATTATCATTCGCTGCGCGCCTGCGGCATTCACGGCGCCCGCGACGGTTTGCGCTGGCATCTCATCGAACAAACTCCGGGCAAATACGATTGGTCCAGCTTCCTCCCCATGCTGCATGCGGCAAGCGCAACTCGAATGAGCGTGGCGTGGGATGTTTGCCACTACGGCTGGCCGGACTTCATCGATATCTGGTCCCTTGCTTTCATCGAGAGCATCGCCAAGTTCGCCGCGGGAGTTGCCCGCATCGTGCGCGACGAATCAGATCTCGTTCCTATTTATTGTCCAATAAATGAGCTTTCTTACTGGGCATGGGCGGGTGGCGAGGTGGGCCGCATCGGCCCCTTTGCTCGCGGTCGTGGCGCCGAACTGAAGCAGCAGCTTGTCCGCGCCGCGCTTGCGATCACGGAAGTAATCCGCGAGGTGGACCCTCGCGCGCGGTTCCTTTGCGCCGAGCCCGCCATTCACGTGGTCTCCGGCTCCTCCGAGCCGCAGCACGTGAGCGACGCTGAGCAGTATCGCCTCTCACAATTCGAAGCGCTGGATATGATCACCGGTAGCGCCGTCCCGGAACTCGGTGGTCATTCCGACGCGCTCGACATTCTTGGCGTGAATTTTTATCCCGACAATCAATGGTATCTCGGCGGGAGCACCATTCCCCTGGGGCATCACGCCTACCGGCCGCTTCGCGAAATACTGAACGAACTTTTCCAGCGCTATCGCCGTTTGATCGTGGTGTCGGAGACGGGGGCGGAGGGTTCGGCGCGTTCTTCGTGGCTTCACTATGTTAGCGCGGAGGTGCGCGCGGCGATCTCCTGCGGAGTTCCCGTTGCCGGTATTTGTCTGTACCCAATCACGGAATATCGGGGATGGGAAAACGAGAGGCTTTGTGCCGCTGGATTGTTTTCCGTGCCTGACGAAGGGGGAAAACGCGTTGTTGACTCAGACCTGGCCGCGGAACTGGACCACCAGTCGTGCATTTTCGCGCCCGTGCATCGAATAAACAACCCTTCGCTCCGGATCGCCAGATGACAGAACCCTCGCCGCTTCTCGTGCGCCATGAGAACACGGAAAGCACGCCGGCGTATCTGGGCTCGCCGGGTCCCTTCATTGTTCGATACTTGCGGAGCCGGCGCGCCAATATGGCCGCTCTCGTCCTGCTCGTGATCGGCGCTGCGTCCTGCGGCATCGGCGGGCAGTACGCGATCAAGCTGCTTGTCGATGCAATGAATGCCGGCAATGGGATCACCAACGCCATCTACTCCGCGCTCGGGCTTTTGCTGACACTGGTCGCGGCGGAATCGATTTTGTGGCGCGGCACGGGATGGCTAACCTGCCGCACCACCATCGCTGTGGGCGTCGACCTGCGACTGAACCTGTTTGACTACCTCAGCGGCCAGTCGATCCGTTACTTCGCCGAGAATCTGGCCGGATCCATCGGCCAACGGATAACGTCTAGCGCCGGCAATCTTGGCGCCCTAACAAACACGTTTGTCTGGCGCGTCCTTCCCCCGATTGTTGACTTCGCCGGGGCGGTCGTACTTTTCTCGATGCTCGACGTCCGCATGGTCGCCGTGCTCGCGGCCTTCGTGATCGCAGTGACAGCTGGCCTGATCTGGTTCGGTGAGCGAGGACGCCCGCTCCATCGCAACTATTCCTCCAAGGCGGCGGCCGTTGGTGGCGATCTCATCGACATCATCAGCAACATGTGGACGGTTAAAGCATTTTCAGCGCGAGTGCGGGAATGGCACCGGTTGCGCGGCCAGTTCCAAGATGAAGCGGCGGCGCAGCAGACAAGCTGGATGTATTTAGAGAAGGCTCGCCTACTGCATGACGTCGCGCTGTGGCTCATGGCAGGGACGATGTTGGTATGGGCAGTCTCCCTCTGGAATGCGGGGCGAATCACGCCTGGCGACGTGATCCTCGTGTCAACGCTCACGTTCCGCATACTGCACAGTTCCAAAGATATGGCGCTCGCCTTGATCGACATGGCCCAGCAGTTTGGGTTTATCGAAGAGACGTTAGCTGTCATCGGCCAGCCGCGCACAGTGCGCGATGCGCCGAACGCGAACCCCTCGCACCGATGCGCGGAGCAATCACTTTTGATAACGTAAGTTTCGCCTACCATGGACGTGGCGACGTGATCCATCGCGTGAACCTGCACATACCCGCCGGACAGAAGGTCGGGATTGTTGGCGCCTCCGGCGCAGGCAAGTCGACGCTTGTTCATTTAATCCAGCGCCTGCACGACGTTCAGGCTGGGAGCATCTCGATCGACGGGCAGAATATTGCGGAGGTGACGCAGGACAAGCTTCGCGGAGCATTGGCAGTCGTGCCCCAGGAAATTTCCCTTCTGCATCGTTCTGTCATGGAGAACATCCGCTTTGCACGGCCGGACGCTCGCGACGAGGAGGTTTTCGCCGCGGCAAGCGCTGCGGCCTGCGACTTCATTGCACAACTTCCGCAGGGCTATAGCACTGTTGTGGGCGAGCGCGGGATACGGCTCTCCGGTGGACAGCGTCAGCGCGTGGGCATCGCCCGCGCTTTTCTAAAGAACGCGCCCATCATCATCTTCGATGAAGCGACGTCCGCGCTGGATACCGATTCCGAAATCCGCATTTTGGACGCGCTGGTGCGCGTCATGGCGGAACGAACCGTCATTTCAGTTGCGCATCGGCTTTCAACGCTGAAAAACTTCGACCGCATCATCGTCCTGGACGGCGGCGAAATCGTCGAAGATGGCTCAATCGTGGAATTGCGCCGTCGCCGGGGTGTGTTCGAAAGCATGTGGCGGGCGCAGGTGGACGGACTTGCCAGCGCCGAAATGATGGACGCCGCCTGACATAATCGCCGCTCACCCGATGAGAGGGCCGTTCGTTGTATGCCCGTCCCTGGCAAACGCCGGCTCTATCAGATGTTAAAAGGGCACTTTGTCGCGCCTGCTGCTTTCAGTCGAACCAGACCTGCGTTCCGGTGTTTCGTTTCCTTTGCGAAAGGACAGACACGTGCAGGTTCCCGGCCGAACGAACATCCGCCCGCCGAGCAAGCTCTTGCTGGCACTTGAAGGCGGCCGCGCCTTGCTCGAATATTACGCGACGCTGGCGGCGCTGCCGATCCTGCGTGCGGCCCCCCGGGGCGACGGTCACTCCGTCCTGATCTTCCCCGGACTGACGGCCTCGGATACATCGACACTGACGCTGCGTGAGTTCCTGCGCGCGCACGGCTACAAGGCGCATGAATGGGGCTTGGGCCTCAACCTGGGCCCGCGCGAAGGTGTGCTTGATGCGTGTCTCGACCGGGTCAAGAAGCTGCGCGCGGAATCCGGACGTAAAGTCTCGCTGATCGGCTGGAGCCTCGGCGGGATTTACGCGCGCGAAATGGCGAAACTCGCGGCGGATGACGTGCGCTGTGTGATCACGCTGGGAACACCCTTCACTGGTAGCCCGCGCGCGACCAACGCCTGGCGCGTCTACGAGCTCGCAAGCGGCGAGCGCCTCGACAGTATGGACAACAGTCAGTTTGCATCGCCGCCGCCGGTTCCGACCACCTCGATTTTTAGCCGCACGGACGGCGTCGTCGCGTGGCAGTGCAGCGTGGAGAGAGAGACCGCCACGACCGAGAACATTGAGGTGGAGGCGAGCCATATCGGGCTCGGCGCGCACCCCGCAGTCGTCTACGCAATTACGGATCGCTTGGCGCAGCCACAAGGCGCGTGGAAGAAGTTCGATCATAAAAGCGGGCTGCGCAGTCTCTTCTACAACGACCCGCACCGGAAAGACCCGCGAAACGAGTCGGCCCGGACGGCTGTCTTGCAGCCCGCCTAGGCTTGGGATGGCACTCTGCGCAAATTCATGGGTGAGCAGAGCCGGTTCGGCGCAAATGCGAACGAGCTAAGCAGACCTGCGTACTGAAGGAAGTATCTGCTCGCCACACTTGTTGATGAATTCGCGTTGGTTTGTTCCGACGTTATGCAGGTCGACCGACTCCGCGCCGAGTTCCGCGCACGCGAGCACGTAGTCAGCAATACGATCAGGATCACTCGAGATCAGCATCATGTCGCCCAGGTCTTCGGGGCGAATGTGCCGTGTTGCTGCTTCAAACTGATCCGGACTCCGAATTTCCCAGTTCACGTCCCCACCGAGCTTGTTATATCGCCACTGCGAATGGGCCTGGTGCAAAGCCTCTTCTTGCGTTTGAGCCCAGGACAAATCCAGCTTGAGATGGACCGGCTTGCCGGCACCCCCGCTCTCCCGAAATGCATCGATGACTCGCCGCGCCTCGTCCAAGCTATCGAGCGTGGTCAGAAGACCGTCTGCCCAGCTACCCAGCCATTTAGCGGTCTCTGCGCTGGTTGCGGCACCTACGAGGCTCGTCGCCGTGTCCGGCCTTGACCAGATCTGCGCATCCTCGACCGTTACGAGGCCTTTGTGGGTCACGGACTCGCCAGCCAGGAGCGCCTTCATGATCTGCGCTGCTTCATAGAGCCGCGCATTACGCTCCTCTTTGCCCGGCCAATGCGAGCCAGCAATGTGTTCGTTCAGCAATTGCCCGCTGCCAAGCGCCACCCATGGCAGACGCTCAGGAAACATGGCGCCGAGAGTGCCAATAGCCTGTGCCAGCACGGCCGGATTATACCGCCATCCGCCGGGCACCGTGATTGCGGAAAAGCTCAGGCGCCGCGTCGCCTGCAGGGCCGCGCCAAGCCATGACCAGGAGAATCCGGAGTGACCTTGCGCGCGGGCCCACGGATTGAAGTGATCCGAAGAGAACGCTGCATCAAAGCCGGCCTCCTCCGCAAGCTGCGCAAGACCGAGAAGTTCTCCGGGCGAGAATTGCTCGTGTGAAATGTGGTAGCTGACCTTCATGGAGCCAAGCCCATTCCTCAGGCAGCCAATCTGGTCAAGCGCGACCGGCGAATAAAAGCGGAGCGGATTGTGCAAGTCTGTTGCGCATCGCGGCCGCCGCGACACCCGCTTCTCCGATCGCGTGACTGATTTGGTCGAGCCCGAGAACGACGTCGCCCGCCGCGAAAAGGCCTGGGACGCTGGTGGATTGATGATTGTCGACCTGGATGCAACCTTCCTCGCTGCAATTTGCGCCGAGCGCGATTGCAAGCTCGGAATGGTTTCTGAACCCAGAGCCGGGTACATTGTTTCGAACCAGCATTTACCCGCGGCGCAAACAGAGCCAATTCTCTCGGCTGTCAACGCAAAATCTCGTGCCGGACCATCTATGACGGTGACACCCATGCTGTTCAGCTCTCTGCAGAGTCCAGCTCGCACCGTTTCGTGTGGAGGTTGCCGCCGATCCCCTGGGAAGTCCAGCATGATTGTTCGTGCACGGAATTACCGCGGCACGGCTCCTCCCGGCATCAATCGCGAGCGTCCGCAGATGGAACCGCGCGAGGTAGATTGCAGCGGCAAGCCCAGCGAGGCCTGCCCCGATGACAAGACAATCCATCTAAACTTCAACACCAGCGCCGGAAACAAGCTTCACATGACGTGCTTCAAAGATCGTTCCGGGGGCGACGAACACACGGCAGGAAAAAAGTCGACGGATTCACATTTGCTATGGATGGCGCCAGGAACGAAACGTCGGCGCTTGGTCCAGTCGAGTAGCAAACCTTCGAGCGTTCAACGTAGCTTGCTTGACGGACTCCTCATCATCGATGCTGGGCCGCACTGCACCTGAGCGGACCGCCATCGCAATACCTGATCGCGCAAAATCCGCCCGGCTCCCAGGAATGATATGACCTTCAGCTTCGAACTGCTCCATCACGTTCGACGCGAGGATGATGACGTCAGTCGGTTCCCCCGCTCGGATCCGTCGGGCCGCCTCCACTCCACCCATCGAGTGGATTACAATCCGGCACCCAGTCCGCTGCTCGTATGGTCCGACGAGATCGGCCAGGATTTGTCGCGTCGCCATCGATGAGATGTCCGTGACTTGAAAGCTCATTCAGCACTCCAGCACGGCAAGGCAGCGAGATCACTCGTCAACGTACCTCAATCCGAGCTTCTTAAGGGGTTCACGCATTTCGTAGAGGTCCAGGCCGATGACGCCAGACTCGAGTTTGGCGCGCTTATCCCCTTCATTCGCTTCGCGGCTGATGGCAGCCTCGAGCGTCTTCTGCACGTAAGCGGCCGGCACGACGACCACGCCGTCGTCATCAGCGATGACCGCGTCTCCCGGCTCAACAGCCACGCCCGCGCAGACGATCGGGATATTGACCGAGCCGAGCGTCGCTTTCACCGTGCCTTTTGCCGAAATGCACTTGCTCCAGACCGGAAAGCCCATCTCGGTCAACGTCTTTACATCGCGTACCCCTGCATCGATGACGAGCCCTCTCGCCCCGCGCGCCTTAAAGCTTGTCGCGAGAAGATCGCCAAAATATCCGTCGCAGCATTCGGCACTAATCGCTGCCACGACAACATCGCCGGGTTCAATCTGCTCGGCGACGACATGCAGCATCCAATTATCGCCCGGATGCAGCAGCACCGTTACTGCCGTGCCGGAGATCTGCGCGCCGGTGTAGATCGGCCGCATGTAGGGCTTCATCAATCCGAGCCGCCCGAAAGCCTCGTGTACGGTCGCAACACCAAATCGCGACAGCTGGTCGGCCAGGGCGCGATCTGCGCGGTCGATCTTGCGTCGTACAATCCCAAGTTCGCTCATGACGTTTTCCTTTGTCGTCCACGCGCCTTCAACGCGGCATCAAGGCGGGGATAGACACGACGCGCGTTGGCTTCGAAGACCTTGTGGCGATCTTCGGGGCTGAGGTTCTGCGTCGCGTCGATATAGCGCTTCGTATCGTCGTAATTGTGCCCGGTTTCCGGATCGATCCCGCGCACCGCGCCCACCATCTCGCTGGCGAACAGGATATTCTCCACGGGAATGACTTTTGTCAGCAGATCGATGCCGGGCTGATGATAGACGCAAGTATCAAAGAAGACGTTCCCCAAGAGATGTTCGCGCAGTAGCGGCTTGTTCAGCGCTTGCGCAAGCCCGCGGTAGCGGCCCCAGTGATACGGCGCGGCCCCGCCGCCATGCGGGATCACGAAGCGCAGCGTCGGAAAATCCTTGAATAGATCGCCTTCGATGAGCTGCATGACGGCGGTCGTGTCGGCATTGATGTAATGGGCGCCGGTCGTGTGGAAACAGGCATTGCAGCTCGTCGACACGTGGACCATGGCGGGAATGTCGAATTCAACCATCTTTTCGTAGATCGGATACCAATAGCGGTCGGTAAGCGGCGGACTCGTCCAGTGGCCGCCGGACGGATCGGGATTGAGATTGATGCCGACGAAGCCATACTCCTTCACGCATGTCTCGAGTTCGGGGATGCAGGTCTTCGGATCGAGGCCGGGGCTCTGCGGCAGCATGGCGGCGCCGATGAAATTGTCGGGAAAGAGTTTGGCGACACGATAACATAGCTCGTTGCACATCGCGGCCCATTCCGACGAGATGGCGAAATCGCCGATGTGATGGGCCATGAAACTTGCGCGCGGACTGAAGATGGTCAGATCGAGGCCGCGCTCTTTCATGAGCCGGAGCTGATTCTTCTCGATCGATTCACGCAATTCGTCGTCGCTGATCCTCAGTTCAGAGCGCTTCGGTTTCGCCGCGGCATCCTCGATGCCGGCGATCTGGCGGTTGCGCCAGTCCTCCAGCGCTTTCGGCGCCGTCGTGTAATGGCCGTGACAGTCGATGATCATCCGGGAAGGCTCGTAGGGGATTGCGATTCGGTGAAGGCTAGGATCAGCCGCTCGGGGAGCGCATATTGATCACGGGGTCGCTCGTCGCAAGATCGGTATGTCGCATGCATTGGACCAGCCTTTCTAGCTGAGCATTAAATATGAACATGCTGGATCGGCGCGATAATGCCCTAGTCTTACCCCTTATAAACTGCAAGGCTCTTCGATTATGAACTATGCGCCAACGATCCCAGGGCCCGACCCCAACACAAAGACCCCACGTTTCAAGCTGCCGCCGAACAGCTGTGATGCCCACTGCCACATCTTCGGCCCGGGCGCGAAATACGGCTATGCGCCGGACCGAAGCTACACGCCGCCCGACGCGCCGCTCGAAAAATTCCGCGAATTGCACTCAAAGCTCGGCGTAACGCGTGCCGTGATCGTCAACGCAAGCTGCCATGGGCTGGACAACCGCCCGGCTCTTGATGCGATCGCTCAGAGCGGCGGCGCCTATCGCGGCGTCGCCAATATCGACGACAAAACCTCCGAACGGGAGCTGGACGCACTCGATCAAGGCGGTATTCGCGGCTGCCGCTTCAACTTCGTGCGCCATCTCGGCGGCGTGCCGGATAAACGCGTCTTCGAGCGCGTGGTCCACATGATCGCGCCGTTCGGCTGGCATGTCGATCTGCATTTCGATGCGATCGACCTGCCGGATCACGCCGAGATGCTGACCCATCTGCCGGTCCCTACACGATCGACCACATGGGGCGAGTCAAGGCCGCGGATGGGTTAGAACAGGCGCCGTTTCGCGCATTGATCGACCTCATGACCCGCGATGAGAAATGCTGGGTAAAAGTCTGCGGCTGTGAGCGCGTGTCATCCGCCGGGCCGCCCTTCACGGACGCGGTGCCCTTCGCGCGAGAAATCGTTAAGACCGCACCGGACCGCGTGATCTGGGGCACCGACTGGCCGCATCCGAACGTAAAGGTCATGCCGAACGACGGCGATCTTGTCGACTTGGTTCCGCTTTTCGCGCCCGCTGAAGACATCCAGCGCAAGGTTCTACTGGAAAATCCGGCCCGCCTTTTCGGCTTTGATACCAACGCATAAAGCGAGCACGTCAGCTCTGGGGAGGAGCGCATGAGCCTAGCAGCAGCGGCCCCGCCGCCGAGTACGACATCAGCCCGGCGCCGCGGCCCCTGGTATGGGCAGCTTTGGGTACAGGTGGTTGCGGCCATGCTGATCGGCATCGCGCTCGGCTACCTCGCGCCTGATCTCGGCCAGCAAATGCAGGGCCTCGGAGACGCTTTCATCAAAGCCATCCGAATGGTCATTGCGCCGATCATCTTTTGCACGGTCGTGCACGGCATTGCACGCATGTCGGACATGGCTCGAGTCGGCCGCGTCGCCATCAAAGCACTCATCTATTTCGAGGTTTTGACCACGATCGCGCTGATCATCGGACTTGTCATGGTCAACGTGCTGAAGCCCGGGGTGGGCATGAACGTTGACCTCAGTCATGTCGATACGTCGACGGTCAACAATTACATCGCGCAGAGTCACGCAACGCATACCGGCGGATTCCTCATCGGTATCATCCCTTCAACCTTCGTCGGCGCGTTTGCCGAGGGAAATGTCCTGCAGGTTCTGTTCATTTCAGTGCTCTGTGGATTTGCGCTGACCTGGCTCGGCGAGCGTGCGCAGCCCGTCATCGATCTGATCGATACATTCTCGCACATGCTGTTCGGCATCGTGCATATGATCATGTGGGCCGCGCCGATTGGCGCGTTTGGCGCGATCGCGTTTACCGTCGGCCGGTTCGGGCTCGGCTCGCTGCAGGCGCTGGGCTGGTTGCTCGGCGGGTTCTATCTCACCTGTTTGATCTTCATTTTCGGTGTGCTCGGGCCGATCGCATGGTTCTGCGGGTTCAGCCTTTTGAAGCTCATGCGCTATATCTGGGAAGAGCTTCTGATCGTGTTTGCGACGACATCGTCGGAAGTGGTCTTGCCGCGGCTGATCAAGAAGCTCGAGGAAGCTGGCTGCGAGGAAAGCGTCGTCGGACTGGTCGTGCCCACTGGCTACTCTTTTAATCTCGACGGCACCTGTCTTTATCTCGCGACCGCCGCCGTCTTCCTTGCGCAGGCGACCAATACGCCGCTCGATATCCTTCAGCAGATTGCGCTGCTCTTTATCTTGCTGCTGACGTCAAAGGGCGCCGCCGGTGTCGCCGGCGCAGCCTTTGTTGTGCTTGCCGCGACGCTAGCGTCGGCAGGGTCGATTCCGGTGACGAGCGTCGCGCTAATCCTCGGCGTCCACCGCCTGATGGGGGAGGGGCTGGTGCCGACCAACCTTATTGGCAACGCGGTCGCGACGATCGTCGTCGCCAAATGGGAGCGCGCGCTCGATGAGGGACGGCTGCAGCGGGCACTCGCGGGTGAGATCGAGCCAGCGCTGGCTTGAGGCCGCCGTTGGTGTGGCCTACCCCGGCGCTCATCGCGACGACGGGTCTGACCCGTCCCGAAGCCGGTTACCTTGCGACGGCCGCACTTGTCGGGGCGGCGATCGGCGGCTGGGGCGCCGGTATTTTGGCCGAGCGGAGAGGTCGTGTCAGGATTGTTCAGCTGACGATCTCGCACGCTCCTCGGAAGGACCGCATTTGACACATGCTCCTTGCTTCAGGCGCGCGGCATTCGGGCCATCCGCCAACGCGGACAGTATTTGGGAGTGAAAGGACACGGGGACGCCGGGTCACCGATCCAGTTTTATTCGAGCCGGTCACCCGCCGCCCCGTGTGCGGCGACTTTGGGCAATTGCGTCCCGCATCTTCGCGGGGCTTGGGTCGGCTTGACGCCAGCTCAAGCCCGCTTAAGCCCATGATGAGGCGGACCGGTCGTATTGCCGGACGGGCGGGTTACTCGGCATCCTGTCCTCGTCCACGTGAGCAGGTTTCGCCGCTCATGGGTGTTGGCAGACGCCGTTTGCAAGAGCCTCCCGAGACGCGGAGCCGGTTGAAACCCCACGCCGCAGGCGCCGCTTCCCGCCCGCATCGCCGGCAACCGAACCGGCGAGGCCCTAGGTGGGCGGGAACGGAAGGGAGCTAGACATATTTTCCTAGAAATGTCAAGAGGCGGGCTCGTGAAAAGTATCAGCGGGCTACGATTGCCAGTGAACTGCCCTCGCCCGAAGCCACACGCGGGCGCTGCGTCAGAAAGCAATGTCGGGTGGGCACGGGCGCATTTCCGGCCCCATCAACACGTACTTGGTCTGCCGGACGAGAGACCTGCTTTATGCGGGCCCCACGCTGCATTCCAAAGACTTGAGCGATTAACATTTGTTTGGACTTCCGCCATCTGCACGCGCTTGCTCGTCCTTGAGGTTTGTGTCAATCTCTCGTTGCGCCTGGGAGCCACGTCACGGCAGAACGTCGGATTTTGTTCGATCGAATGCCGCTAATTCAGTTCAACGAGCGCACGCCCGAGCGTTGTTGTATTGACGCGAGCACTCGTTTAGTTTGATGCTGGGTTGTTTTTGCATTACGGATTTTGCCATGACCTTTGAGCAGCTTTTAGAGTGGTCCGCGCGAGAAGGGCCGACATATGCCGCTCAGTTTTGGACCATCCCAGTGGGTATGGTGGTTCTCTTTTTCTGCGGGAGATATCATTTCAACACACCAGCGTACTCTCTTGACTTGGGTGAAAATGCATCCTCAACGATTCCGCCAACCCGGATCGTCATACCAACTCCGCCAATCTTCACGACTAGAAGATCCCGTTATAATCACTACGCGTACAGATATATTCTGATCCTTGAGGTCGCTTTCCTTTTCATAGTGTTCTTCGGCGATATCGTTGCAGGTATCGGCAAAGTGGCGAAATTGCCTCTACCTGATCTTTCAACACAGAGCGTCGAATATCGGGTCGTCTTTGCCCTCTTTGCCCTTACCGGCTTATTTTCATCATTTCCTGTACTCAAAGACATCGATGCTTGGCTTTTGAAAAAGCTCCACGACGCAGCACTGATTCCTGCTGACGCGAGGGATCTAGCTAATAGGCTTTATTCATCGAGGTTCACTCCGTCAGATAGTACAATGAATGCTGTTAAGCTGGGTCTGCCTATGCGGGACACAATTCGCGTCGCTAACCATCAGGCACATGGAGCGCTCGAGGCTAGCGTGATAGATTTGTTTTGCCTTCGAGTGCAAGTTCAAACGAATATAGGGCGGCATAGATTCAAACAATTTCGCATCGCATTGGACGCAGATTTGAGAGCTGTCTTGAAACAGACGGATGAACTCCAGACCGCCTTGAAGTCCCTCCTTCTGGATCAAGCACGTATGGTCCCAGCGGACTGCCCGGATATCGATGCCTTTATCCTAAGTCAATCCGACGATCGAGCGTTTGCAGAGCTGGATGCGCGCCGACGCAAACTGCACGCGACCTGCGATACTCTCCACCAAACCTTCTGCCTTCTAATAGCCCTGTCATTGTTTGCGACGGAGTATACAGCAGAGAAGATTGATGCCGCCATCGAAGCCATGGGGTTTCGGACAGAGACGGCGGTGCTGCCTCCTCTTGACTGGGATGCAATTGGCTTTGTGACGATCTCAACCTTTGTTTTAATGCTGATCTTCAACGGCCTGTTCATACTCGTTTCTAATTCTCTCGGTCTCAATCAAGCGGCATTTACGCGAACTTTGATTCTCAGGTTTGCGCTGGTGTATACTCTAGGTTACGCAGTGGTCATGTGGATAGCCATCAATCTGAAGAGGCGATGGGCTCATAACGATATGCTAGCCCACAGCGGGCATCCCCAAAATTTCATTTTGGCGATATGTTGTTACGTCTGTACGCTCCCTTTTAATATCTTGATAGGTTATATGATCAGGGGTCAGTTTACTTACGCGCCGTTTTTATACGCAGTTAATCAGGCAATCTTCGGATATTTTGTTGGAAAATACATTGACAATGCAAATAATGGAAAAGTCTATACGGGCTTAGCTGTTGCGCAGGGACTTTGTCACGGCATCGGCATTGTCATTGCGACGGTATACTCCACCCCCCTGGTCGCCCTTACCGTACCCCAAACCACAATGCTCGCGGCAATCTCTTTTGTTCAAGCTTTTGCGTCAGGCGCGATTGTCAGCGTCCTGTTCCAATATTTCTACATGCGCAACTCTCGGCAACCAAAACATGCAAGCCATCCGGCTGTCGGCAGAACGCTGGATGCGGCGCATTGATATCGCCACCCTGAGCGAAGGATTGGCCTGGAGCGCTCCTTCGTTCGGTCATCACCTCAAGTTTGGTTACTCCCTCCGCTCCTTCAGCCCCACCCAGAACCGGCGCATGTCGCTCCGCCGCAGCACGTCGACCGCAACCACGCGGTCGATGCGCTCGGCGTCGAGCAGCCGCACGAGATCGTCGGCGCCGGTGACACGGCTGTTGTCGACCGACAGGATGATGTCGCCAGTAAGCAGGCCGGCCTCATCCGCCGGGCTCGTGCCCTCGACCGCCGTCACCACCGCGCCGGTCGCCTGGTCGAGGCCGAGCCGCAGCGCGACGCGGCGGGGCAGCGGCACGGTGCCGGCGCCAAGCCCGATATAGGCGCGCCGCACGCGCCCGTGGCGGACGATCTCGCCGAGCACGAAATCGGCGGTGTTCGCGGCGACCGCAAAACAGATGCCCTGCGCGCCCATGCTGACGGCGGTGTTGATGCCGATGACCTCGCCCTGGGACGAGACGAGCGGCCCGCCGGAATTGCCGGGGTTCAGCGCCGCGTCGGTCTGGATCACGTCGTCGATCATGCGGCCGTTCTTGGCGGTGAGCGTGCGGCCGAGCGCCGAGACGATGCCGGCGGTGACCGAGGCATCGAACCCCAGCGGATTGCCGATGGCGATGGCGATCTGGCCGCGCCGCAGTTTCTTGGAGTCGCCGAGGCGCGCGTGCGGGAGCGTGGTGGCGTCGTGGACGCGCAGGAGCGCCAGGTCGGTGTCGGGGTCGCGGCCGAGGATCGCCGCGGCGAGGCGGCGGCCTTCGAGCGTGGTCACGTCGGCGCGGCGGCCGGCCTCGACGACGTGCGCGTTCGTCAGGATCAGGCCGTCGGGCGAGACGATGACGCCGGAGCCGGCGCCGGCCGGCGCGCCGCCCTCGCGGCTCATGTCGATGCGCACGACGCTCGGGCTGACGCGGTCGACGACGTCGGCGACGGTTTGGGAATAGGAGTCGAGAAGGGCGGGATCGGAGGGTGGCGCGTAGCTTTGGGCGGCGTTGCCTGGAGCGTACGTGTCGCCGGCGAGCCCGCGCTCCTCGTCGAGGATGAAGCGAGCAGTGTCTAGCATGGCGGCGATATGGGGATTGCGGCGGCGCGCCGCCAGCGTGGTTGATTGCGGCAGGGATTTGC
>JAXDNJ010000005.1:0-185412 GCA_034669505.1 Methylobacteriaceae bacterium | reverse complement strand
ATGAGACGCCGAGATCTTTGCCCTTGTCGCTGACGTAGAAAGGATTGAAGACTGCGCCGATCAGCACGTCCGCATCGTTGCCAGACGTATAAGCGCGCCAGACGATCTTGACAGAGTTCTGATCGAGCACCTCGGCACAGCCGCGCACGCCCATCTCGCCGCCGGAATCGCCGACGAAAACCTTGTCCTTCATCACCAAAGGGGCCATCGTCATGGTCTCGCCCTTGTTGATGTCGCCCATTTTTGTGCGCCACGCTTCTTTTCCCGTCTTCGCGTCGACGGCGATGGTAAAATCGTCAAGCGTGTTGAAGAACAGCTTGCCGTTGGCGTAAGCCGCGCCGCGATTGACGACGTCGCAGCACGCGACCCCTTGCGAGGCCGGGCTCGGCTTCGGCTCGTATTTCCATTTGAGCGGCGCACCGGGCTTTGTCAGATCGAGCGCGTAAAGCACGTTTGGATAGGACGACACGATATACATCGTGTTGTCGATGACGAGCGGCGCCGCCTCCTGTCCCTTGTTGTAGCCGAGCGAAAAGGTGAACGCGACCTTCAGGTTTTTTGCATTGTCGGTGGTGATCTCATCGAGGCCGCTGTAGCGCGTGCTCGCGACGTTCTTGGCGGGCATCGTCCATTGCCCGTCTTCGGGGGCGGCGGCGAAGGGCGGCGGTACCGGTTTTCCCGCCTCGTCCTGCGCTGAGGCGAGAGAAGCCATCGCACAAAGCGGAGCCGCAATGAGCGCAATCCACCGGATTTTCTGGAGCACGAGGCTGCCTCTTCTCTAGCCTGTCTGAAACGTTGCGTTCGGGAGCCGGGTTCCGGATCGAGGACACGGGGACAAGCAAGCGGGCAACCGAGTCGCGCGCCTTAACCTATGTAAATCAATCCCGCGGCGCGAGCATTGTCTCCGGCCGCACCGTCTCGTCAAAATCCTCGGCGCTGATCGAGCCGTCGCGGGCCGCCTCCTCACGGAGCGTGGTGCCGTGCTTATGCGCGGCTTTGGCGATTGCAGCCGCCTTGTCGTAGCCGATCTTCGGCGTGAGCGCGGTCACAAGCATCAACGAGCGCTCGACCAGATCCGCGATGCGCTCGCGGTCGGGCTCGATGCCGTCGACGCAGCGCTCGGTGAAACTTTCCGTCGCGTCGGCAAGCAGGATCACAGATTCGAGGAAGGCAAAGGCGATCACGGGCTTGTATACGTTGAGCTCGAAGTGCCCCTGCGAGCCGGCAAACGTGATCGTCGTCTGATTGCCGAAGACGCGCGCGCACACCATCGTCAGCGCCTCGACCTGCGTCGGATTGACCTTGCCCGGCATGATCGATGAGCCCGGCTCGTTCTCCGGCAGCTGCAATTCGCCGAGTCCCGAACGCGGGCCGCTGCCCGCGAGCCGGATGTCGCTTGCGATTTTGTACAAGCCGGCCGCGACGCTGTTCACCGCACCATGCGCGAAGACCAGCGCGTCATGCGAGGCGAGCGCCTCGAACTTGTTCGGCGCGGTGGCGAACGGCAGACCAGAGAGTTCGGCGATGCGCTTGGCAATCGCCTCGGCGAAGCCCTTCTTCGAGTTGAGCCCCGTTCCAACGGCCGTGCCGCCTTGCGCAAGCAGATAAAGGCCCGAAAGTGAATCGCGGATACGCTGGCGGCCAAGCGCGACTTGCGCGGCATAACCGGAAAACTCCTGACCCAGCGTGATCGGCGTCGCGTCCTGCAGATGTGTGCGGCCGATCTTTACGATGGAGGCGAATTCGCGCGCTTTGCGCGTCAGTGCCTCTTCGAGCCTGCCGAGTGCAGGCAACAGCCTATCGTTCACAGCACGCGCCGCGGCAACGTGCATGGCTGTCGGAAAAGAATCGTTCGAGGATTGCGCCAGATTGACGTGGTCGTTCGGATGCACGGGCTCCTTCGCGCCGAGCCCCGCCCCGAGCATTTCGTTGGCGCGGTTGGCGATCACCTCGTTGACGTTCATGTTCGTCTGCGTGCCGGACCCGGTCTGCCAGACGACAAGCGGGAAGTGATCGTCCCACACGCCCTGCATGACTTCATCGGCAGCGGCGGCAATGGCGGATGCAAGCCGGGAATCGAGTTCGCCGGATTCCCGATTGACTTCAGCGGCGGCGCGCTTGATCAGCGCCAGCGCCTGGATGATTTCGATCGGCATGCGTTGTCCGCCGATCGGGAAATTTTGAATCGAGCGCTGTGTCTGCGCGCCCCAATAGCGATCCCCGGCAACATCGATCGGGCCGAAGGAATCGCTCTCGCGCCGAACTGCAGTTTTGTCGGGAGGTGCCATCGCTTAGGCCTCTGCAACGAGTTCTAAGCGACAAAGCGTCTCAGGCAAGGGCAGCGCCGGAGCGTGCGAAGGTCACGCCGCTGCAGAGGTTAGTCGCTGCCGGTGCGCGAGAAGCGCTGGCCGGCGAGCATAGGATCGAGGCTCGTGTGCCAATCGGAATCCTGGCCGAACTCGAAGCTCGAGGAAATCCGCAACAGTTCGGCGAGCCTGTTGCGCGCGCGATTGACGCGGCTCTTCATCGTGCCGACGGCGCAATTGCAGACGCCTGCCGCCTCCTCGTAGGAAAGCCCGGAGGCACCGATCAGGATCAAGGCTTCGCGCTGGTCGTTCGGCAATTGTTGCAGAGCGACACGGAAATCGAGGAGATCCATGTGTCCGTTTTGCGCCGGCGCCGTCGCCAACTTCGCCGCGATCGTACCGTCGGAATCAGCGACTTCGCGGCGCCGCTTCCGGTATTCCGAGTAATAGATGTTGCGCAGGATCGTGAAGAGCCACGCCGGAAGGTTCGTTCCTTCCACGAAGGAGCCGAGATTGCTCCACGCCTTGACGAGCGTCTCCTGTACGAGATCGTCGGCGCGATCGGGATTGCCGCAAAGCGACACGGCGAACGCCCGAAGATTGGGGATAACCGCGATCAGGTCCGCCTTCATCTTGGCGCTGGCGGCCGCGGGGGGACCTTCGCTCACCGACTAATCCTTCAGAGACGGAGACGATGTCTCGAGTTGGCTGAGCAGATCGAGAAAGCGGTCCGGCACGGGCTGACTGAGGATGTCGTCGTACAGGTTACGTAGCGGGGCTGCGATTTGCTCGCCGAGATCCCCCTTCGATTTCCCTCGACCCCTCTGGGCACCGGCTCTTCCGTGACGTTTTGTCCCGGCGAGTCCGTTGTCAGAATCCGAGCTCAAGCCGCTTGATCGATATTGCTCATCGCCCCTCTGTGAAGATTTGGTGCCGGGTGGTTGGAACTTCAACGCTACTCTGTCCTTCAGTCGCCCGTTACTATCCATCAGCCCCTCTCCAGGCCCGCCCCTGATGGTGGCCCCTCTTCCTTCAAGCCTCGCCGTACTATATGCCGAGACAGTAGGCTAGGAACTCCTCCAGGCTGAGCCGGTTCCATTTTCTTATGGAACCTTTTCGCCTTTTGTGAATTATGCGCCGAAGCTTGGCAGTAGCCCGCACATAACCAGGAACGCTTCATGTCGATCTCGCAAGCTATCTCCGCTCACATTCCCTATCTGCGCCGGTTCTCCCGTGCGCTCACGGGAAATCAGAGCGGAGGCGATGCTTATGTGCTCGCCACATTGGAAGCAATCGTCGCCGACCCGTCGCGTTTCGCGTCAGGAGTAGACACTAAGACCGCGCTTTACAAGCTTTTCCTCAAAGTGTGGGGATCGATGCCGGTCAACTCGCACGTGGATCAATCCGGATTCTCCTCAGATGAGAGTGGTGCACGACGCAATCTTGAAGCGATATCGTTACGCCCGCGCATCGCCTTTCTGTTAAGTGCACTCGAGGGTTTCGACACGACGCAAGTCGCGCATACGCTTGACGTTTCGAATGAGGAAGCCGCCGTGCTGATCGATGCGGCAGGCAAAGAGATCGCCAGTCAGATCCGCACCGAGGTTCTCATCATCGAGGATGAGCCGTTCATCGCGCTCGATCTGCAAACCCTTGTGGAAGAACTGGGACATAAGGTGATCGGCGTCGCGCGCACGCACAAAGAGGCGGTCGCCGAGGTCGGCAAACACCGGCCGGGCCTGATACTCGCCGACATTCAGCTCGCCGACGGCAGTTCCGGGCTCGACGCCGTCAATCAGATACTCGAAAGTTTCTCGGTGCCGGTGATCTTCATCACGGCTTATCCCGAGCGTTTCCTCACCGGTGCACCGCCCGAGCCTGCATTCCTGATTACCAAGCCGTTCGGCGTCGACAGTCTGAAGGCGGTCATCAGCCAGGCGCTGTTCTTCGATCGCAGGTCGCATCCGAAGGAAGCAGCGAGCGCGTAGGCGCTCGGCGCGAGGCCCTAGGCGTGCTCCGCATTATTTCGGCTTGTTATCCCGCTTCCGGCCGCCGGTGATCACGCGCCCGAATACAAAGCCGCCGAGCACCGCCATCCCGACGAGTTGCATCGGCTTTAATTTGCGCAACGCCTCGCCGCTTACGATCAGCGCGGCGCGCTCGCGATAAAGTCCGGCCGTTTCTAGAATTTCCATCCACGGCTCTGCGGCGCGCTGAACTTCTTCCGACACCACCTCGCCTGTCGCGTCTGCGAGCGTCGGCTGCTGCCGCTCGGCTTTCGCGGCGGGGCGCTGCAGCATCTTCAGCACGACAAAGCAGATGATTGCCAGAAGCAGATAAACCCCGGCGACGGCGAGCGCCGCAATCGTGCCGCCGTAGCGATCCTCAATGAAGATAAACAATGCGGCGGTGAGAAAGCCCCACATGATGATGAGGCATATGCCGGCAATCGTCAGCAGTGCGGCGCTTTGAACTGCGCGCGCGATCGCGCGTTTGATCGGGGCGACGGCCTCTCGGATCAGACGCTCGAGAAATGCTTTCATTTGCGCGATCGGCTGAGCGTCCCCATCAACAGGCCGATGAACAGCGCGATCAAAACGGCAATGAGTGGATTGCGCTCGATCGTCGACTCGAGATCGGCGCTCGCCGCCATGAAGCGATCCTGCGCGTCAGCGGCTTTGTCGGCGAGCCGGCCCTGGGCATCGGCGGCTTTGCCGGCGAGCTTGTCCCTCGCTTCGGTCGCGCTGCTGGCAAGGCGCTCACGTGCATCCCCGACGGCGCCACGCATCGCCGCGCTCGCCTGACTTGCCTGCAGCTTCACGAGCTCAGCGACGGACGAGCTCAGCTTGGCGAAATCCTCACGCAAGGTGGTGAGATCCGCGCCGATCTGGGTGGGGCTCTGCTCGGCCGACTGGCCGCCGGTGGAATTGATGTCGCTCATTCAGAACCGTCCGGTCAGCAAGAGGATGATCACAATGAGGAGGATCACTCCGAGGATGCCGGAGGGTGCGTATCCCCAGCCGCGGCTATAGGGCCATGACGGCAATCCGCCGATGAGCAGGATGATGAGGACAATGAGGACAATTGTGCTCATGACGGTCTCCCTGCACCGCGAAGAAGAGGCGCGCGAAATTTACCCCGCCGGGCCAGCTTGGCCGCTCTGCCGGGGAACGCTAGACGCGGTGCGGAGTTCCGCTCAGCTCCCCTGCCCCGCGATGGATGGGCGCCGGTCAAAATAAAACCCGCGACCAGCAGGGGCAGCTGTCGCGGGTTAGTTATACACGGCGGACGTCTGGGAGGGGATCAGGCGCTCGGATCGTGCAGCTGAAGAACGCGTTTATCGAAAGTTGGTTCCGCGGCACGTGATCGCCATGGCGGCGCCGGCCCGCGTACACCATGGAGTCACGATTTTGCCGCACGGCGCACGAATATCGTTCGTGATCGCCGGACCATCAGATCGGCGCTTTGCTCGGGGCGAACGGCATCTTTCCAATCCACCTGCGAGAGGATAGGACTAGCTTGGCCGGCCGCATGACGCCGTTCCGCGTGTCAGGAGACGGATTTGAACTCTAACCGGATGCGATCGAAGGTTCTGCCGGCGGCGATATCAAGCCTGACGATCCTGCTTGGGCTTAGCGTTTCGTCCTCCGCGGCGCCGGTCCTGGTGATGGATGCCGCCAACGGGACCGTCTACTACCAGGAGCAGGCGACGCAGCCCTGGTATCCGGCCTCGCTGACAAAGTTGATGACGGTCTATGTCGCGCTGAAAGCGGTGCGCGAAGGCCGGCTGACGCTTGAGACGCCGCTCGTCGTCTCCGAATACGCCACCTCGATGTCGCCCTCGAAGATGGGTTTCCGCCCCGGCACCGAGGTGACCCTCGATAACGCCTTAAAAATGCTGATGGTGAAATCGGCAAACGACCTCGCCGTGACGATCGCCGAGGGCGTGTCCGGCTCGGTCGAGGCCTTCGCCGGCGAGATGAACGCGGCCGCCTCCTCGATCGGGATGCATGAGTCCCGCTTCTTCAACCCGAACGGGCTCCCGGACTCCCGCCAAGTGACCTCGGCGCGCGACATGGCGCTGCTCGGCCGCGCGCTTTATCTGCAGTTTCCGGAACATGCCGACCTGTTCGATATCGGCGGCTTTCGCTTGGGGTCGCGGGTCAGCCGCAATCACAATCCGCTGCTCGGCCGCTATCCCGGCGCCGACGGCATGAAGACCGGCTTCACCTGCTCCGCCGGCTTCAATATTGTCGCCTCCGCCACGCGCGGCAATCGCCGGCTGATCACCGTCGTCTTGGGAGCGCCTTCGACCGCCGTGCGCACAGCCATGGCGACGGCGCTGTTCGATCGCGGTTTCATGGGCACGAGCTCGATGGGCTCGATCGCGAGCCTCAACGGCTTCGCCTCGAGCGAACCGCCCGATATGCACGACCAAGCCTGCTATCATCGCGGCCGCGCGGCGCGGGAATATATGGCGCAAGTGCAGCGCGTGACGCTGCCCGGCACCTCGAACGCCGTCGAACAGGCGCAGGTTCTGCCGCAACGGGACACCCTGATCCAAGGCGCCAAGAAGAAGGGCAAGGCGATGATGGTCGCCGCCGCGGACACCGCGCGTGCCGTCTTCGAGCCGATCGCAGTTTATATTGGCCGCGCGCCCGGCTGGACCGGGCCGGTGGCCCAGGTGCGTCCGGCCAACACGCCGGTCGGCACGCCGCCTCCGGTCACCGCCTACGCGCCGGAAACCAAGCCGACCATGCTCGACGGGACGGCGCCGCCGATCGCCGCCTCCGCCGCTGACGCGCTGCCGATGCGACGGGGTGAGCCAGCGGTGACCCGGAAGCCGGCGAAGGTGTTCGCGACACGCAGCAATGCGCTAGCCGTAGCTACGCCGAGCGAGGCGAAGCTTCCAGCCAAACCGAACAAAGTCGCGCAAGTCCGGCATCGTGTCCGGGCGGCGCACGCCAAGCCGCTTCCGGCGCCCACCGCCTATACGAGATCGCTTGCGCCGAGCGCGACCGACAAGCCGGCCCTCGGCAAGCATAGGAAACTCGCTGCGGTGAAGCCGGCCGGCGAACAGGGCGATGGCGGCCCGGTCGCGAAGCCCGCGGCAAGAGCCAAGCCGATGCGAGCGAAGACGAAGCCGGAAAAGCCCGCCGCAGACGAATGACGGGTCGATCCGACCGGCCTGCCGCACGAAAACCGCCGCCGCCGATCCCGGTCACGATCCTCACCGGGTTCCTTGGCGCCGGTAAGACGACCCTCCTCAACGAGCTTCTCGCCGCGCCGGAGCTTTCCGACACCGTCGTCCTCATCAACGAATTCGGCGAGATCGGTCTCGACCATCTCCTGGTCGAGAAAGTCGAAGGCGACATGCTGCTCATGTCGTCCGGCTGCTTGTGCTGCACGATCCGCGGCGACCTCATCGCCACATTGGAAGACCTGCTCAGGCGCCGGGACAATAACCGGATGACGCCATTCCGCCGCGTCGTGATCGAGACGACCGGCCTCGCCGATCCGGCGCCCGTCCTGCAGACCATCCTCGCGCACCCCTATCTCGTGATGCGCTACGCGATCGACGGGGTGATCACGCTTGTCGATGCAGTGAACGGCGCCGCCACCCTCGACGCGCATGTCGAGGCGGTGAGGCAGGCCGCCGTCGCCGACCGGATCGTGCTGACCAAAACCGATCTCATGGGTTTCGGCGAGCAGGACAGGCTGGCAAACCTTCGGGCCCGTCTTGCCGCGCTCAATCCAACCGCCCGCATCCTCGTTGCACAGAACGGCAAAGCGAGTGCGGGCGCATTGCTCGATTGCGGCCCCTACGATCCGTCGGGCAAGATCGCCGATGTCTCCGCCTGGCTGAATGCCGAGGCACTGCTCGACGGACGTTCGCATCACCATGACGGGCACGGACACGACCTGAACCGCCACGACGCTTCGATCCAGGCCTTCTGCCTCACGGCGAGTGAGCCCATCTCGCCGGCCGGCTTCGACGCTTTCCTCTCGATGCTCCGCACGGCGCAGGGCCCGAACCTGCTTCGTGTCAAAGGCATCGTTGCACTCGCCGATCATCCAGGTCGACCCATCATCGTGCACGGGGTGCAGCACGTCTTCCATCCTCCCCTGCGCCTGGAGCGCTGGCCGGACAGCGACCATCGCACCCGCCTTGTCTTCATCGTGAAAGATCTGTCGCGCGATTTTGTCGAGCGCTTCTTCGCCGCCGCAACCGGCACGATTGCTGTGGACGCACCCGATTTGGCCGCGCAGCATGCCAATCCGCTCGCCATCAGCAGGGGTGGATTGCTTGCCTAGGCTGTTCTCCTCGACACCTGATCTCAGGTAGTATGGAGCCCGCCAGAACCGCCCGGCCGTCGCTAAAAGCGGCGCATCGTGAGCCATGGGCTGGCCTGGACATTGGTAATGAGCAAAGAACTTCCTGTTCTCGCATTTGATGATCTCGCGGCCTGGGAGGCTTGGCTCAATGAACAGGCGACGAGTTCCGACGGTCTTTGGATGAAACTCGGCAAAACCAGCGCACCTCGACCGACGATGGGCAAGGCGCAAGCGATCGAGGGCGCTCTGTGCCACGGCTGGATCGACGGGCAGCTCGCCAGGTTTGACGAGCATTATTTTCTCGTCCGCTTCACGCCGCGGCGCCGCGGCAGCCGTTGGTCAGCGGCAAATCGGGATACGGCGCAGCGCCTGATCGATGCTGGTCGAATGTCGAGTGCGGGCCAGGGAGAGGTCGCAACCGCGAAGGCTGACGGGCGGTGGGCAGCGGCCTATCCCTCGCAGAGCAAAGCGGAGCCCCCACCTGACCTTCTGAAGGCACTCGCGGCCAATCCGGCGGCACGACGCATGTTCGAAGAGCTCGACAGCGCTAACCGCTATGCCGTTATCTACCGGGTTCAAGACGCCAAGAAGCCGGAGACCCGCACGCAGCGTATCAAGCAGTATATCGAGATGCTTGCGCGCGGAGAGACCATACACCCTCGAAAGGGCAAGCGAGCGGTCTAGGAGGCCGGGCTTTAAACGAAACGCTCGAGGCGTCATGATGCTCCCCGAGCGGTCAGCAAGAGGCGCCGGGAGGGTGATCATGAATCTCGTTGCACGGCTGAAAAGCGATGCCGCTTATTTCAGCGGCGCCATGCGCGCCGTGAAGATGAGCGGCGCGATCATGAAACATCCGGACCGCACGTTCCGCGACATGGCCGAGGAACTCGCGGCGAAGCATGGCAGCAACGTCGCGCTCGTCTCCGATCGCGAGCGCTTCACCTATGCGGAGTGGAACGGACGCGCCAACCGCTACGCGCGCTGGATGCGCGCGCAGCGACTGCGCAAAGGCGACGCAGTCGCGCTCTTCATGCCGAACCGCCCGGACTATATCTGCATCTGGACGGCCGGCACGAAACTCGGCGCCGTCACCGCGCTGATCAACAGCAATCTTACGGGTAAGGGCCTCGCCCATTGCATCACGATCGCGGACGCGAAAGTCGTGATTGTGGATGCCACGCTCGCGCGCGAATTCGCGACCGCGCGCGAGCTTATCGATCCAAATGTCCGCGTCTTCATGCACGGCGATGCCGCGGGCGGGCCTGGCTCCGATCTGCCGCGCGTCGACACGGCGCTTGCCGAGTTTTCGCCGGACAATCTTCCCGCGAGCGAACGCGAGAAGCTGACGACCAACGACAAGGCGCTCTACATCTATACATCGGGCACGACGGGGCTGCCGAAAGCCGCCAATATCAACCAGTCGCGGCTCATGCGGTTGATGCTCGGCTTCGCCGGCGCGATGGGCTCGAAACCGAGCGACAAAATATACATCGCGCTGCCGCTTTATCATTCGACCGGCGGCATTTGCGGCGTTGGCGTCGCGCTCTGCGTCGGCGGCACGTGCGTCATCCGCGAGAAATTTTCTGCGCGGGAATTCTTCCCCGATATCGTTCGGCATGAGTGCACGCTTTTCGTCTATGTCGGCGAATTGTGCCGTTACCTCCTGGCGACACCGCCGAATCCTGCCGACACGGCGCACAAGCTGCGGGCCTGTTTCGGCAACGGGTTACGGCCCGATATTTTCGACGCGTTCCGCGAGCGCTTTCAGCTACCGAAGATTTTAGAATTTTATGGCGCGACCGAAGGCAACGTCGCGCTGTTCAATTTCGACTCGATGAGCGGCGCCGTCGGTCGCATCCCGAAATGGCTCGAGCGCAAGTTCAGCGTCAAGATCGTGCGCTTCGATATCGAGCGTGAGGAGCCGGTGCGCGGACCAGACGGGCTCTGCATCGAGTGTGCGCCTGGCGAAGCCGGGGAAATCCTCGGTGAAATCCTCGATGATCCGAAGAAGCCGGCCAACCGGTTCGACGGCTACGCGGATAAGGCCGAGACGGACAAGAAAATCTTGCGCGACGTGATCCGCAAGGGCGATGCGTGGTTCCGCTCGGGCGACCTCATGAAGAAGGACGCGCGTGGTTATTTCTATTTCGTCGATCGCATCGGCGATACCTTCCGCTGGAAGGGCGAGAATGTCTCGACGACGGAAGTCGCCGAGTGCATCACGACCTTTCCCGGAATTCTAGAAGCAACTGTCTACGGCGTGCAGGTTCCCGGCAGCGACGGCCGCGCCGGCATGGCGGCAATCGTGCCGGAAAACATCGCGTCCTTCGATCTCGCCGGCTTACGCGAACATCTCAAAGCGCATCTGCCGGATTATGCGCGCCCGATGTTCCTGCGCCTGCAGGAGCATCTCGACATCACCGGCACGTTCAAGCCGCGCAAGCTCGATCTGGTCGCCGACGGCTTTGATCCAGCGCGCACAAGGGATCCAATCTACGTGGAGGATAAGACTGCGCAGGCCTATATGTGGGTCAATGCGGTGCGGTATGCGGCGCTCACGGGCGGTGACACCAAGCAGGCAACCGCGCAAGTCGGGTGAAAGCCGTTACGCGCTCTGCCCCGGCTGGTGCTCGGACAGTCTGTCGGTCAGCGCCAACACTAGCCCGGAGACGACAAATACGAGATGGATCACGACGTACCACCAGAGTTCGCGATCGGTCGTGTTCTTCACGTCCATGAACGCGCGCAGGAGCTGGATCGCCGAGATGGCAACGATGGACGAAAGCAGTTTCAGCTTCAGTCCGGTGAAATCGATCTTGGCCATCCATTCCGGCCAGTCGGCATGTTCGGCGGCATCGATGCGAGAGACGAAATTCTCGTAGCCGGAAAAGATCACGATCACGATCAGTGAGCCGGTCAGCGTCAGATCGATGAGGCCGAGAATGCCCAAGATCGCGTCGGACTCACTGCCGCCCCAGGCGTGCAGCGCGAATTCATAGAACGCCTGGCCCATTTTGATGAGCAGGACGAAGAGCCCGAGCGCGAGCGCGATGAAGAATGGCGCCAGCAGCCACCGGCTGGCGAAGAGGAATTTTTCGATCGCGCGTTCGAGCATCGGCCCCGTCTCATGACGCCCGCATCCGCCGGGCACCGGCACGAGGGTTATGGCAACACGTCGGTGGCCGGGACAAGCCCGGCTATGATGGGGAGAGTTACTCCGCCGCGACGCCGACGCCGATCGGGCAGGACACGCCGGTGCCACCGAGCCCGCAATAGCCCGCCGGGTTCTTGGCGAGATATTGCTGGTGGTAATCTTCGGCGAAATAGAACGGCGGCGCGTCGAGGATCTCGGTCGTGATCGGCCCCATGCGCCGCGCGGCGAGCGCCTGTTCGTAGGCCGCCTTCGAAGTCTCGGCGGCAGCTCGCTGGGCAGGCGAGGTCACGTAGATGCCGGAGCGGTATTGGGTGCCGGCATCGTTGCCCTGGCGCATGCCCTGGGTCGGATCGTGGCCCTCCCAAAACGTCTTGAGCAGGCGCTCGTATGGGAGCTTTTTCGGGTCATAAACGACCAGCACCACCTCGTTGTGGCCGGTCAGTCCCGAGCAGACCTCCTCGTAGGTCGGATTGGGCGTGATGCCCCCGGAATAGCCGACGGCCGTCACGAAGACACCGTCGCCGAGCTTCCAGAACATGCGCTCGGCGCCCCAGAAGCAGCCGAGGCCGAAAATCGCGGTCTCCATCCCCTCGGGATACGGCCCCTTCAGCGGCCGGCCGTTGATGAAATGCGTTTTGGCGGTGGGGATAGCTTCGGAGCGGCCTGGCAGCGCCTCGTCGGCGCTCGGCAGCGCGGTCTTCTTGCGGAACAGGAACATGGGGCACCTCCGAAGCGCAATGTAGGTTTTCGCCGGGCCCGCCGGTAGACGCGCGTGCCTGAAGATCGGATCACGAACCCGTCAGCGCCTCGAGTACCCAATCTTCGGCCGGGGCTTTCGCCCAAGAAGCAGGCAGATCACCCCGAAAATCGCGACGATCACCCAGACCGGGAGGCGGAGGATGTCCGCCATCACCGGATTCCACAGCGTCGGATGGATGCGCTCGAGCGCCGGCTGCAACAGCTTGAATTTGTCGGGAAAGATCTGCGCCGCGGTATCGGCGGCGGGCGTATAGATCACGGCACTCGCGGCAATCGATTTCGTCCCGTCGATGATCAGCGCCGCAAAGGCCGCGGCGAGCAGCAGGACGCCGAGAAAACGAAAGACGAGGCGGATCATCGCGGGCCCGGCAACCGGAGCGGTGCTTCGCTCTTAAGCGAGCCGCGGCACGCTGTCCACGGGGCGCGCGAACGCCGCGCGGGGTTCCCAGCCGGCGCAAAAGCGCGCTAGACACCCCGCCATGCCAAAACGCACTGACATCAAGACGATCATGATTATCGGTGCCGGCCCGATCGTCATCGGACAGGCGTGCGAATTCGATTATTCCGGCACGCAGGCCTGCAAGGCGTTGCGCGAGGAAGGCTATCGCATCGTCCTCGTCAACTCGAATCCCGCGACGATCATGACCGATCCGGACATGGCCGACCGCACCTATGTCGAGCCGATCACGCCCGAGATCGTCGCCAAGATCATCGAGAAGGAGCGCTACGTCGCGCCGGGCGGCTTCGCGCTCTTGCCGACGATGGGCGGCCAAACGGCACTGAATTGCGCGCTGTCGCTGAAGCGGATGGGGACGTTGCAGAAATTCGACGTCGAGATGATCGGTGCGACGGCGGAGGCGATCGACAAAGCCGAGGACCGCGAGCGCTTCCAGAAGGCGATGACGAAGATCGGCCTCGAGACGCCGCGTTCGCATCACGTGAAGACGCTGTCGGCGGCGCTCGCCGCGCTCGAGGATATCGGGCTGCCGGCGATCATCCGGCCGTCGTTCACGCTCGGCGGAACCGGCGGCGGCATCGCCTACAACAAGACCGAGTTCATCGAGATCGTCGAGCGCGGCATCGATGCATCGCCGACGAATGAAGTGCTCGTCGAGGAGAGCGTCCTCGGCTGGAAAGAGTTCGAGATGGAAGTCGTCCGCGACAAGGCGGACAATTGCATCATCATTTGCTCGATCGAGAACGTCGATCCGATGGGCGTGCATACCGGCGACTCGATCACTGTCGCCCCGGCGCTGACGCTCACCGACAAGGAATACCAGGTGATGCGCGACGCTTCGATCGCGGTGTTGCGCGAGATCGGGGTGGAGACGGGCGGCTCGAACGTGCAGTTTGCCATCGACCCGGCGACGGGGCGCATGATCGTCATCGAGATGAATCCGCGCGTGTCGCGCTCCTCCGCGCTCGCCTCGAAGGCGACCGGTTTTCCGATCGCGAAAGTGGCGGCCAAACTCGCGGTCGGCTACACGCTCGACGAGATCGCCAACGATATTACGGGCGGCGCGACGCCGGCCTCGTTCGAGCCGACGATCGACTATGTCGTGACGAAGATTCCGCGCTTTGCATTCGAGAAGTTTCCCGGCGCCGAACCGATCCTCACAACGGCGATGAAATCGGTCGGCGAGGCGATGGCGATCGGGCGTACGTTCGGTGAGAGCCTGCAGAAGGCGCTGCGATCGCTAGAGACGGGGATCTCCGGGTTAGACGAAATCGAGATCGAAGGGCTCGGGCACGGTGACGACCGGGCGGTACTGCGCGCCGCGCTCGGCACGCCGACGCCGGACCGGTTGCGCGTCGTCGCGCAGGCGTTGCGGATGGGCGTGACGCGCAAAGACATTCATGACGCCTGCAAGATCGATCCGTGGTTCATCGATCGCATGGCCGAGATCGTCGAGATGGAGGCAAAGGTCCGCCGCTTCGGGCTGCCGCAGGATCCGATGAACCTGCGCATGCTCAAAAGCATGGGATTTTCCGACGTGCGGCTTTCCGTCCTCGTTAACAAAAGTGAAACGGAGGTCGCGGCTTTGCGCGAGCGGCTCGATGTGCATCCCGTCTACAAGCGCATCGACACGTGCGCAGCCGAGTTCGCCTCCCCGACGGCATACATGTACTCGAGTTACGAGACGCCGTTCGCGGGCAAACCGCGCTGCGAGGCGCGGCCGAGCGATGCGAAGAAGATCGTCATCCTCGGCGGCGGCCCGAACCGCATCGGGCAAGGCATCGAGTTCGACTATTGCTGCTGCCATGCCTGTTTCGCGCTCGCGGATGCGGGCTTTGAAACGATCATGATCAATTGCAATCCGGAGACGGTGTCGACCGATTACGACACCTCGGATCGTCTCTATTTCGAGCCGCTGACAACCGAAGACGTGCTCGAAATCCTGCGCAAGGAAAAAGAGAACGGCACGCTTGTCGGCGTCATCGTGCAATTTGGCGGACAAACGCCGTTGAAGCTCGCACTGGCACTCCAAAGCGCCGACATTCCGATCCTCGGTACCTCGGTCGAATCGATCGACCTTGCCGAAGATCGAGATCAGTTCAAGCGTCTGCTCGACAAGCTGCACCTAAAGCAGCCGAAGAACGGCATCGCCTATTCGGTCGAGCAGTCGCGACTTGTTGCGGCCGAATTGGGCCTGCCCCTCGTCGTGCGTCCGTCTTATGTGCTCGGCGGCCGCGCCATGGCGATCATTCGCGACGAGAGCGCGTTCGACGATTATCTGCTCGGCACGCTGCCGAGCCTCGTGCCGTCGGACGTCAAGGCACGCTATCCCAACGACAAGACCGGGCAGATCAACACCGTGCTCGGTCGCAATCCGTTGCTCTTCGACCGTTACCTCGCCGACGCGATCGAGGTCGATGTCGATTGTCTGTGCGACGGCAAGGACGTGTTCATCTGCGGCATCATGGAGCATATCGAGGAGGCCGGCATCCATTCCGGCGACAGCGCCTGCTCGCTGCCGCCGCGCTCGCTCTCGCCGGAGATGATCGCGCGGCTTGAAGAACAGACCAAACGAATGGCGCTCGCGCTCAATGTCGGCGGCCTGATGAACGTGCAATACGCAATAAAGGACGGAGATGTCTACGTCCTCGAAGTCAATCCGCGCGCCTCGCGCACCGTGCCGTTTGTCGCGAAGGTCATCGGCCAGCCGATTGCCAAAATCGCGTCGCGAATCATGGCCGGCGAGAGCCTCGCTTCCTTCAACTTGAAGCCGGCCGTGAACGATCACGTCGGGGTCAAAGAATCGGTCTTCCCTTTTGCGCGATTCCCCGGAGTCGACACGGTGCTCGGACCCGAGATGCGCTCGACCGGCGAGGTCATCGGCCTGGATCGCTCGTTCGATATCGCGTTCGCGAAAAGCCAGCTCGGCGGCGGCACGAAAGTGCCGCGGTCCGGCAATGTCTTCATCTCCGTGCGCGATGGCGACAAGGCGCGCGTCGTCGATACGGCCCGGCTTCTTAGCAGTCTCGGTTTCAGCCTCACCGCCACCGGCGGCACGGCGCGGTTTCTACAGGAGCAGGGCCTTTCGGCGGCGAAGGTCAACAAGGTGTCGGAAGGCCGGCCGCACATCGTCGACGCGATCAAGAACGGGTCGATCCAGCTCGTTTTCAACACGACGGAAGGGGCGCAGGCGCTGACCGATTCACGTTCGCTCCGCCGTGCCGCCCTCTTGCATAAGGTGCCCTACTACACCACTCTAGCGGGCGCGATTGCCGCTGCGCAGGGCATCAAGGCCTATATCGCCGGCGATCTCGAGGTGAGGGCACTCCAGGATTATTTTTGAGGCGGTGCCGCTTGCCGGCGGTCGCTCGGTTTGGCGCAAGGCGCCGGGCCAGAGTGACTTGAGACATATTAGGACGCGCTATGGTGGACAAAGTGCCGATGACGACCGCCGGCTATGCCGCTCTCGAAGAGGAGCTGAAGCGCCGCCAGCAGGTCGAGCGCCCGCGCATCATCCAGGCGATTTCGGAGGCGCGCTCGCATGGCGATCTCTCAGAGAATGCCGAGTATCACGCGGCGAAAGAAGCGCAGTCGCATAACGAGGGGCGCATCGCCGAGATCGAGGACCGGATGTCGCGCGCCGAGGTGATCGACGTGTCGAAGCTATCGGGCAAGTCGGTGATGTTCGGGGCGACGGTAACGCTCGTCGATGAAGATACCGAAGAAGAGAAGCGCTACCAGATTGTCGGCGAGAACGAAGCGGACGTGAAAAGCGGCAAAGTATCGATCACCTCGCCGATTGCGCGCGCTCTGATTGGCAAGAAGATCGGCGACAGAGTCGAGGTGAATGCGCCGGGTGGCGGCAAGAGTTATGAGGTCGTCAACGTCGCGTTCCGTTAGATGAGCCTTGCCTCGGTCGCCATGCCCTGGCCTGACCCGGGCATCCATGCTTCAGAAAGCGCCCCGGTCCCTCTCGTGGATGGCCGGGCTAAGCCCGGCCATGATGCGATTTCGGGTTTGCTGCCTCGCGGCACCACAGCGTGGGTTCTCTCGGACGGCAAGATCGGCGACGAAGTGCAGTGCTTCGGCATCGCCGAAGCGCTGGGACTTTCGCCCGAGCGGCACCTGATCGAGCCACGCGCGCCGTGGCGCTGGTTTGCACCATATGCGCCAATCGCGCCGCGAGATACCCCGCGGCGGGCGAACAGTCCGATCGCACCGCCGTTTCCCGATATTCTCTTCGCTGCCGGGCGGCAGACGGTGCCGTATCTGCGGCGCGTGCGTACGGAGTCGCGTGGCGCGACGTTCACGGTCTTTATCAAGGACCCTTATACCGGACCTGAAACCGCTGATGTGATCTGGGTCCCGGAACACGATTCATTGCGTGGCGAAAACGTCATCGTCACCACGACGCCGGCAAATCGTGTCGGCAGATTGCTCGGCGAAATACGCAACGCACCGCCGGACTCGCGCATCGCAGCGCTGCCGCATCCGCGTGTCGCGTTGATAGTCGGCGGCAACAGCATCAATCATCGGTTCACGCCAGGAGATTGCGCACGCCTTATCGAGATCGCGCGCAAGCTTCTCCGCGATGCTTGCGGCCTGATGGTCAGCCCCTCTCGGCGCACACCGCCTGCCCTGCTCGCGGGATTAAATGCGTGTTTCGACGGAAACACGCGCGCCTTCGTTTGGGACGGCACAGGCCAGAATCCGTACGCACAGATGCTCGCGCATGCCGATCACGTCATCGTCACGAGCGATAGCGTCAACATGATAGGCGAAGCGGTCACGACGGGCATCCCCGTGCATGTCTTCGAGCCGGGCGGCGGACACCGCAAGATCTCGGCCTATATCGATCGGCTGACAGCGCTCCGTGCAGTGCGTCGCTGGAGCGGACGATTGGATTCGTGGCGCTATGACCCGATCGATTCAACCCCGGCCATCGCGCGCGCCATCGCGCAGAAATATCTGCAAGCGCGATGAGCAGCGAAGATCGTCATAAACAGAAGATGGCGCATCGCAAGGCGGTGCAGGACGCCGAAGTCGCCTCGAAGCCTATTCTCGAAAAGGGCCTGCTCATCGTCCATACCGGCCCCGGCAAGGGCAAGTCGACCGCGGCGTTCGGCCTTGTCTTGCGTGCGCTCGGCCATGGCTGGAAGGTGGGTGTCGTGCAGTTCGTCAAAGGCGCGTGGGATACCGGCGAGCGCCGCATCCTGGAGCGTTTCGACGGCGTCTCCTGGCACACGATGGGTGAGGGTTTCACCTGGGAAACGCAGGACCGCGCCCGCGACGTCGCGGCCGCGACGCGCGCCTGGGACAAAGCGCGCGAGCTGATGGCGGATACGAACATCCGCCTCATCGTGCTCGACGAGCTCTCGATCGCACTGCGCTACGATTACCTGCCGCTCGCCGACGTGATTGCGGCGCTGCGCGAGCGGCGAGGCGATCTCAATGTCGTCGTGACCGGCCGCAATGCAAAACCGGAGCTGATCGAGATCGCCGATCTCGTGACCGAGATGACGCTAGTCAAACATCACTTTTCCGCAGGCGTGCGCGCGCAGGCGGGGATCGAGTTTTAAGTTAGCCGACTCCGTGGCTCTTGAACCACGCCGTCGCCTTCGCCCAGGCGTCCTGCGCGTCGTCCTTGCGATAGCTCGGCCGATAGTCCGCATGAAACCCATGCGGCGCGTCGGGATAGACGACGATTTCCGATTTGCTTGACGATGGTTTCAGCGCTTCGCGCATCGCCGCGATGTGCTCTGCGGTGATCCCCTGATCCTTGCCGCCATAGAGGCCGAGCACTGGCACTTTCAGGCTGCCGGCGATATCCGTCGGGTTTTTCGGCTTGAGTTCATTCGGTTGCCCGACGAGCGGCCCGTAGAACGCGGCCCCCGCCTTCAGCGAGGGATTGTGCGCGGCATACATCCACACCTGCCGGCCGCCCCAGCAGAAGCCGATCACGGCGGCGCGGCTCGTGTCGGCTTTGCCCGTCGATTTGGCGTAAGCGAGCGTCGCGTCGAGATCGCCGGTCACCTGCGCGTCCGGCACTTTGTTGACGATGCTCGCCAACAGCTTCTGCAGGTCCGCCTCTTTCGAGGGATCGCCCTGGCGCGCATAAAGCTCCGGCGCGATGGCGAAATAGCCTGATTTGGCGAAGCGCCGGCACACGTCCTTGATGTGCTCATGCACGCCGAACACTTCCTGGATGACGAGCACGGTCGGGAAAGGTCCGCCCTTATCCGGCATGGCGCGATAAGCGGGAAGATCGATGCCGGCCGAGGGTACCTTCACTTCGCCTGCGGTGAGCCCGTCCGTCGGCGTTGTGATCACCTGCGCCCAGACCGGGTCGATCGCGGCGCAGAAGCCGACCGTGAGCGAGGTCTTCAGCAAAAGCGAGCGGCGGTTGAGCGGCAGCGCCGGCGGCTCGAGCGACATGACATGCGCGCCATCATCCATGGATCGTTCCTCCCCGGGGTTTTGACCATCCGTGATTGCAGTTAAGCACGGCGACTTCTGCCTGGCGAGCGGCCGGAGGCAGCCCTGATACGCTTCGCGGCGGGCATGCTTTCTGCAATATGTAGGGTCGAGCAATAGAGGCTGGATGTGACGGGCGTGCGCTTCCTTCCCGCGGGCGACAAGGCTCTGGTCGTCGAGTTCGGCGACCGGGTCGAGCGCGCTTTGAGCCAGCGCGTGCTGCGCCTTGGCCAGCGGCTTCAAGAGGTGCGCTTGCAGGGCGTGATCGAGACGGTGCCGACATTCCGCTCGCTGCTCGTGCGCTACGACCCGCTGCAGACCTCGGGCGCGGCACTGGAGGAAGAAATCGCGGCGCATCTCGAAGATGCAGGTGGCGCAGCGGAGCCGGTGCGGCTCTGGGAAATCCCTGCTTGTTACGACAAGCGTTGCGCGCCCGATCTCGACGAAGTCGCCGCGCGCACGAAGCTGACGGTCGACGAAGTCGTCGCGCGTCATTCGGGAGCGCGGTTTCTCGTCTATGTCGTCGGCTTCGCTGCGGGCTTTCCCTATATGGGCGATCTGCCGAGCGAACTCGTGCTGCCCCGCCGGGCCGATCCGCGCGTGCGCGTTCCTGCTGGTTCGATTGCCATGGCGACGACGCTGACCGGCATCTATCCCCTCGAAAGCCCCGGCGGCTGGCATCTGATCGGTGCGGCGCCGATCCGTCTGTTCGATCCGGCGTGGGAGCGCCCGGCATTGTTGCGGCCCGGCGATTTCGCCAAATTCGAGCCGGTCGATTTTGCCGAATACGAGCGCATTCGCGCCGCCGTCGAGCGCAACGATTACAATGTGCCGTTCACGATGATAAGCGCATGAGTCCGATATTGCGGGTGAACTCGCCCGGCCTGCATACGACAGTGCAGGACCTCGGGCGCGACGGTTTTGCCGATGTCGGCGTGCCGCCGTCCGGCGCGCTCGATGCGGTGGCGCTGCGGCTTGCCAATGCGCTTGTCGGCAATGCACCTGATGCGGCGGCGTTGGAAGTGCTGGTCAGCGGCCCGACGCTCGAAGTCATCGCGGAAGCGGTGCATGTGGCATTTGTCGGCGGCACCGCGGCGCTCAGCTTGCGCGGCGCGCAGACCCGCAGCATTCCGACCGCCCGCAGCGTGCATCTTGCGCAAGGCGATGCGCTGCAGGTCGCCGCGCTCGCGGGCACGTCATGCGGCTATCTCGCTGTTGAAGGCGGCATCGGCGTGCCGCTGATACTCGGCAGCGCCTCGACCTATACGCGCGGCAGTCTTGGCGGATTTGAAGGCCGCCCGCTGCGCATCGGCGACGTTCTGGACGGCAGCGAAGCGGCGTCCGAGCCCGCCGAACGCGAATTGGCAAATCCGCTCGATGGGGATTTCGACGCGCCGATCCGCGTTGTTCTCGGGCCGCAAGATGATCACTTTACCGATGCGGCGCTCGAAACGTTCCTCGCCGGCACTTACGCGGTTTCCGCGCAGGCGGATCGCATGGGTTTCCGTCTTGAAGGGCCGGTGCTCGCGCACAAAAGCGGTTACAACATCGTGTCCGACGGGATCGTCTCCGGTTCGATCCAGGTGCCGGGCTCGGGGCAGCCGATCGTGTTGATGCGCGATTACCAGACGATCGGCGGCTATCCCAAGATCGCCACTGTGATCTCGTCCGATATGTCGCGGCTCGGGCGCCGCTCCCCCGGCGCAAAGGTGCGCTTCGCAGCGGTGAGCCGCGAGGAAGCGGAGGCGATTTACCGCGCGGAGGAAGCCGCCATTGCAGAGCGAATCTCGGGCCTGCGTGAAGCGCGCGACGAGGCGAGCATTAACGTCGCCGCCTTATATGATGCGAACCTGATCGACGGGATCATTAGCGCGCGGGAGTAACTCACACGCCGAGCCAGCGGTGGACGAGATCGGGATTGGAGCGCAGTTCGTCTGACGTGCCGTTGAAGACGATAGCACCTTTGGCCAGGATCACGTGACGATCCGACAACGTAAGCAGATCTTTCAGATTCTTGTCGACGACTACGATCGCCACGCCGTTCGATGCGATGATGCGCAGCGTGCGCCAGATATCCTCTCGCACTTTTGGCGCCAAGCCCTCGGTTGCTTCGTCGACGAGAATGATGTCGGGATTTGACATCAGCGCGCGGCCTATCGTCAGCATCTGCTGTTCGCCGCCGGAGAGCTGATTGCCCCAATTGTCGCGGCGTTCGGCGAGGCGGGGAAAAAGCTCGTAGATTTTTCCGCGCTGCCAATCGCGCCGTCCGTTGCGGCCAGATCGCTCGGCGAAGATCAGGTTTTCTTCCACCGTGAGATTAGGGAAAATGCCGCGGTTCTCCGGGACAAGCGCGAGTCCTGCGCGTGCCATGGCATTGGCGCGCGCGCCGGTGACTTCTTCTCCATGCAAGGAAATCGCACCGCTACGGGGCTTGACCAAACCCATCAACGTGCGCAACAGCGTTGTCTTGCCCATGCCGTTGCGGCCGAGCAGGCTCACGGTTTCGTGTGGGCCGACGTGAAACGACACATCGCGCAGAATGTGGCTCGGGCCGTAGAAGGTATTGAGATTCTTGGCGGCGAGGACGGGCGTATGCATCGCGCGCCTACTCACAAATAGAATTGGTTTTCGAAGAGCACGCAGCCTTGCGGGCCCGCGCGGAACGGCCCGTGCGGCGCGCCGGGCGGGCGGCAGGCAAAGCTCGGCGCGGGAAAGCTCTCGAACCGCGTGCGATCGTGTTGCGTCCCAACGAGCAGTTCACCGGAGACGACGAGCACTTCCTCGTAAAACTCATGCACGATGACGGAATCGATTGTCGCGCCCGGCGCCCAGCGCACCAGACGATTGAGAAAGCCGCGCTTGTCGGTCTCGTCGAGTCCGCCGGCAAGAATTCTCTGCCGCACGCCCGGCGCGATTTCGGCCCAGCCGTCTTCGCCGATTCGGAAGAATTCGAGATGCGGCTTGCCGGTCTTTGCGTCGATGTTCATGGCGACATCATATCCCAAGATAGGCGCGGCGCACATCGGCATTGCCGGCGATTTCTTTGGCCGGCCCGCTCATGACAACGCGACCGGTCTGCAAGACGTAAGCACGGTCGGCGATCTCCAACGTTTCCGCCAAGCGCTGCTCGACGATCAGCACGGTCGTACCGGCTTCCCGGATCGTGCGCACGGAATCCAAGATCTCATCGACCAGCTTCGGCATGATGCCCTGCGAGGGTTCGTCGAGCATGAGCAGGCGCGGGCGCGTCATCAGTGCGCGGCCGATCGACAGCATCTGCTGCTCGCCGCCCGACAGGGTCTCAGCGCGCTGATCAAGCCGTTCCGCGAGCCGCGGAAACAGCTTGAACACCATTTCGAGCGGCGCCTCGCGATCGCTCTTGCGCCGATGCAGGTAGGAGCCGAGCCGCAGATTGTCGCGCACGGCAAGCCGCGGGAAGAGTCGCCGCCCCTCCGGCACAAGCGCAATGCCGAGCATGTTGACGCGGTGCGTCGGCGCGCCGGCAATGTCGGCGCCTTCGAACAGGATGCGGCCTGAGGCCGGCCGCTCCATGCCGGCGATCGTTTTCAAGAGGGTCGACTTGCCGGCGCCGTTTGCACCAACGACGGCGACGATTTCCGAGGCGCCGACGGAAATCGAAATGTCGGAGATCGCGACGAGGCCCTCGTATGAGGTCGTGAGCGACTGCACTTCAAGCATGGAAGCGATCGCCGAGATAAGCCTGGATCACTTTCGGATCGCGCACGACCGCTTGCGGCGCGCCCTCGACGAGCACGCGGCCAAGATCGAGCACGATGGCGCGGTCGACGAGCGGCATGACGACTTCCATTACGTGCTCGACCATGACCACGGTCACGCCGAGTTCGCGAATCTTGCGCACAAGTTCGACGCCCTTTTGCGCTTCCGCAGGGGTCAAGCCGGTGAGCACCTCATCGAGGAGCAGCAGCTTCGGCTGCGTCGCCAGCGCGCGCGCCACTTCGAGCCGCCGCTTCTCCGGCGGCGTCAGATCGCGTGCGTTTGCTTCGGCGCGGCGTGTGAGCCCGGTGACATCGAGCACGCGATAAGCTTCCTCGCGTGCCGTCCGCGTGCTGGTAAAACGCACGAGCGCGCCGACGACTACGTTTTCGAGCACGCTCATCGTTTCGAAACTTTTGACGACCTGGAAGGTACGCGCGATGCCGAGCTTGCAGCGCATCGCCGGCGGCAGCCGCGTGATGTCGCGGCCTTCAAAGCGAATGCGGCCCGAGGTCGGCCGATAGGTGCCGGCAACGAGATTGAACAGGGTCGACTTGCCGGCGCCATTTGGGCCGATCAGGCCGAGGATCTCGCCCTCGTTCACGCCGATCGAAACATCAGCATTGGCGAGAATGCCGCCGAAGCGGACCGTGAGCGCCTCGGTCTCGAGGAGCGCACTCACGGCGGCGCATGCCTGGTGCGCGTGACGAGCGACAGCAAGCCTTCGGGCCGCGCCAGCGCGATGATCATGATTACGGCGCCGTAAAAGATAAGATCGAACCCTTTGCCGCCGCCGCCCATGTAGCTGCGCGTGAGTTCCGTGAACGGAATGAGGATCGCGGCGCCGAGCGCCGGACCCCAAAGGGTGCCGATACCGCCGATTACCGCAGGCAAGGCCATCAGCAGCGAAAACTGGAACACCATCACGCTGTCGGGATCGATGTAGGAGACGAATTGAGCATAAAAACTGCCGCCGATTGCAGTGAAGAAGGCGGAGACCGCCGCCGCCGCCATCTTTGAGCGGAACACCTGCACGCCAAGGCTTTGTGCAGCCATCGTATTTTCACGCACGGCGCGCCAGTAATAGCCCCACTTTGAATCTTCGATGAAGAAAGTGACGAGCCAGACGATTGCGGCGAGGCCGAGCGCAAAATAATAATAGGGTAGCTTCGATCGGAGGAACGTGAACGTCGTCCAGGAATCGCCGCTCACCGGAATCTGCAGCCCGCTGGCGGCGCCGGCATAATCCCAGTTGAGGAAAAGGATCAACCCGATTTCGGCGAGCACGATCGTCGCGATGGTGAAATAGTGTCCGCCGAGTCGAAAACACGGCCAGCCGACGATCAGCGCGATCATCGCCGCGAACACACCGCCGATTGCCATCCCAAACCAGGGGATCACGCCGAATTTCACGAACAGCAGCGTCGAGGCATAGGCGCCGATGCCGAAATACAGCGCGTGCCCGAGGGATATCTGTCCGCAATAGCCGGAGAGAATGTTCCAGGATTGCGACAGCGCGGCATACATGACGGTAAGGACGAGAATGTTCTGGACGTAGACGTCCTTGATGCCGAGCGGCAGCGCGATCATGACAACAATGACGACGGCAGCAATGATCAGCTGATTGCGGCGGCGGCTCTCGAACGCGCTCGCCATTCAGAGATGCCCGAAGAGTCCGCGCGGGCGCAGGAACACGACGAGCAGATAGACTGCATAAATGCCGATCGCTTTCATCGAGGGCTGCAGCACCGTCGCGGAGACTGCTTCGACAATGCCGACGATGACACCTGCTGCCAGCGCACCGAAGACGCTGCCGAAGCCGCCGAGCGCAACCGTCACGTAGGCGATCAATGCGAAGGACCCGCCGACGTCGGGATGGATGTAGTAGAAGATCGAAAGCATCGCGCCGGCAAGACCGACGAGCGCGGCACCGAGGCCCCAGCCCATCGCGAAAACGCGATTGCGATCGATACCGACGAGGCCGACCGCGCCGGCATCTTCGCGGGTCGCCTCAAGCGCCTTGCCGAAATCGGTCCGCTTCATGAGCAGCCATAGCGCGCCGAACGCGAGGAGCGAAGCAAGGGCGCCGGCAAGCTGCGGCGCCGGCATGTAGACGCCGAAGACCGAGAATGTCTGGCCGCCGAGCCAGGATTTCGGGATCGAGCGGTAGTCCGGCGTGAAGACGAGTTGCGCGAGGCCGCGGATGGTGATCGCCAGGCCGAAGGTTGCGAAGACCTGCACCATGCCGACGTTGGTGCGCGCGCGCATCGCGTGCACGATGATCGCACGGTAGCAGAACGCGCCGACGACGAACATGATCGCGGCGACGATCGGCGACAGAATCAACGGATCGAGCGAGAGCAGGACGACGAGACCGAAGGTCGCGTACATCGCCGTCATCAGGAACTCGCCGTGCGCGAAATTGACGACGTCCATGAGGCCGAAGATCAGCGACAGGCCGGCGGCGATCAGCGCGTAGATGAGTCCCATGAGCAGACCGCTCATGAGGATCTGCGCGATGTTCGCGGCGCTCAGCATGCCGCTATGTCTCGATCATTTCTCCATCAGCCCCACGCGACCTCCCCCACGGCATATTCCGCGGGGTAGACCGTGACGTACTTGTCGCCGCGGCGCTGCAGCAGCACCGGCGTGCAATCGTTGTTCTGGCCGGTCTCGTCGAATTTCACGCGCCGCCACGGCATGATCGTCTGCTCGCCCGGCAGGTCGGTTGCCGCAAGCGCGTCGCGGATCGCCTGCGGCTCGCCGGTCTTCGAGCGGTTGATCGCGTCGGCCATCACCATAGCGGCGGTGAACTGCCGCGCGGTAAGGTCGTTCAAGTCCTTGCCCGAGCGCGCCTTGAAGAGTTCGTTGACCTTGCCGACTGACGGCTTCTTCTGCGCGAGGTCGAGCGAGAAGGTCGAGCGCGTCATCACGCCTTCGCCCGCTGCGCCGATGGCGTTGAACAGGGTCTGCTCGGAAAAGCCGGCATCCTGCGCAAGGATGGCGGCCGGCTTGTAGCCGAGCTCGGCCATCGTTTTCATCAGCAGGATCGCGTCCGTCGTATAGCTCGACGGCATCAGGACCTGGGCGTTCGCAGATTTTAGCTGCTGCACTTCCGCGGTGAGCGACGGCGAGTTCGAGCGATACTTGATGTCGGCTGCGACTTTGATGCCCTTCTCGCCGGCGAGCTTGCGCTGCACGTTCGATGAATCCGTGCCGAAGATCGTGTCTTCGTAGAACAGGGCAACGGATTCGATCGGTTTGCCCTTCTTCTTCATCTCGTCGAAGAAGTCGAACATCGTCTGCGTGAAGAATTCGTCATGCGGTGCGGCGCGAAAGAAGAACTTCAGTCCGCGGCGGTGCAAGCTCGGCGAGGACGTGTCGGCGCCCATGAACGGAATCGAATAGCGCTCGGCGGCAACGCTTGCCGTATTGGCCACCGCGCTCTGATAGGTGCCGATCAGCGCCACGACCTTGTCCTGCGTGATCAGGCGCTCGGCTTCGGCGCGGCCCTTCTGCGGATCGCTCTGATGATCGGCGAAGGTCATCGCGAGCTTGGCGCCGCCGAGATTCGGCAGGCCTTCGGTTTTCGCAAGCGGCAGATCGAGATCGTGCTTGTTGTTGATGACGTCGAGCGCTGTGTCGTAGGCGTGCTTTGCGTCGACGCCGATCTGCGCGTTGGCGCCGGAGAGCGGATAAAGCCCGCCGATCAGGATTTGCTTGCCCTGTGCACGCGCCGCGCCCGGCCCAAACGCACCGGTTAGTGCCCCGCCGACCAGGGCGCCGGCTTCACGCCGTGTAATTTTCGTATTCATTCTCTCTCCCCTTACGCGTTCAACTCGCGATTTACAGAATGGCCATCCGCGTGTTGCGGATGTCGGTGATCAGCATCGAGCCCGGCGCGTGCGTGATGCAAAACGAGGGCCGCGCCCGCGCGATCACCGCCTGGGGCGTGACGCCGCAGGCCCAGAACACCGGCAGCTCGTCGTCGTCGATCGGCACGGGATCGCCGAAATCGGGTTTCCGCACATCCTTGATGCCGATCAGCTCCGGCTTGCCGATATGCACCGGCGCACCGTGCACCGCGGGGAAGCGCGAGGTGATCTGGATGGCGCGGATCGCGTCCGCCGGCTTCAGCGGGCGCATCGAGACCACCATCGGCCCGCGGAACGGCCCCGCCGGCGCAGTCGGGATGTTCGTCTCGAACATCGGCACCTTGCGGTTCAGGGTGATGTGGCGGATTTCGATCCCGTCCTCGGTCAGCGCCTCCTCGAACGAATAGGAGCAGCCGATGACGAAGCCGACGAGATCGTCGCGCCAATAAACGGTGATGTCGTCGGTTTCAGCGACGACTTCGCCGTCGCGCCAAACGCGGTAACCGGGAACGTCGGTGCGAAGGTCGAGATCCTCCCCGAGCGCCGGCACATGCGGACTGCCGGGCTCCGAGACGCCGATCAGCGGGCATGGTTTCGGGTTGAAAGCGCAGAAGCGCTGGAAGTCGGCGGCATATTCACGTGGCAGGATCGCGAGGTTGCCCTGGACATAGCCCGGCGCCAGGCCCGCGGTCGTTCCGGTGACCGCGCCGGAGCGAATGAGGTGGCGCGCCTCGACCGGATCTGAGGCTAGGTGGCGGGTTTCCGGGGCGGTTTTGGCGAGGGCGGACATCCGCGCGATCCGACCATGAGACGGCGTAAATGTCTAATGGTCAAAGGGCTTAGCCGGCGCGAGGCTCATCCCCGATATCCCTGCTCGATTACCCTCACGACTCCGCTGCATTGGTGTAAGGAGCAGGCCCATGCGAGGTGCCCGCGTCTTTACCATCCCGCCCGGCGTCGATCTGCTCGCGACCTTCGCGCGCGCTTTGCTCGACGGCGGGATCGTGCCCGGACTCTCCCGGGATAGCGATCCGCTCGCCTTCGCCCGCGCCACCATCTACGTGCCGACGCGGCGGTCGCGGGCGGCGCTGGTGGAGGCCCTCCGCCGCGCCATCGGCGGGCCGGCCGCCATCCTGCCGCGCATCCTGCCGCTCGGCGCCATGGAGGCGAGCGAGGCACCCTATTTGGAAGAAAGCGCGGATGACGCCGCGCCCGACCTGCCGCGCGCCGTGGGTGAGGTGGAGCGCCGGCTGCTTCTCGCCGATCTCGTGCTGAAATGGGCCGAGGGCGTCAAACACGCCATCGTCTCGATCGACGAGCACGGAAACCGCAGCCACGACCATAATGAGACGCTGATCGTTGCGACCACGCCGGCCGACGCGTGGTCCCTCGCGGGCGACCTAGCCGGACTGATCGATGAGCTGATCATCGAAGACGTCGCCTGGAAGAGCGTCACCGATGCGGGCGCCGGCGAGTTCGATCCGTTCTGGCGCATCACCACCGACTTTCTCGATGTCGCGATCAAGCAGTGGCCGCAGATTCTTGGTGAGCGCGGCTTCGTCGATCGCGCCGCGCGGCAGGTGGCTTTCGCCGAGCGCGAAATTGCGCGGCTGCGCAGCGGCGCCGGGAGCGGCCCGATAATCGCGCTCGGCTCGACCGGCACCAACAAGGCGACGGCGCGGCTTCTCGCCGCGATCGCACATCATCCGCAAGGCGCGGTCATGCTGCCCGGCTTGGACCGGGAGCTCGATGATGAGGCTTGGGCTGAGATCGCCGACGCGCGGCCGGATCGCGCCGAGAGCGGCTTCGGCCATCCGCAGGCAGCACTGAAGCGGCTGATGCCGGTGCTGGGAATTGCGCGCCGCGATGTCGAAGAACTCGGCACGCCCGAACGCCCGCTTACCGCGCGCACGCGGCTCGTTGCCGAAGCATTGCGTCCCGCCGACACGACCGATCACTGGCGCGAGTTTCAGTCGACGTTCTCGGCTTCCTTCGCGCCCGCGCTCGACGGCGTCACACTCGTCGAAGCCGCGCATGAAGGCGAGGAGGCGCTGGCGCTGGCGATCTGCATGCGCGAAGCGCTGGAGGTGCCTGACGCCACGTGCGCGCTGATCACGCCGGACCGCGATCTTGCCCGCCGCGTCGGCGCGGAACTCAAACGCTGGAAACTCCATGTCGATGATTCCGGCGGCGAGCCGCTCGGCCGCACTGCCTACGGCACATTTGCGCGGCTCGTGCTCGCCGCCGCGCGCGATGACGATCGCGCCGCCCTCGTCGCGCTGATCAATCACCCGCTCGCCGGTTTCGGGTTGCGGCGCCATGAAGTGACGCAATGCGCCGCGGCATTGGAAGTTGGCGTGCTGCGCGCCGGCCTGCCGCAAATGTCCGATGTCGAGGCGCTGCTCGCGACCGCCAAGCGCGCTGCAAGCAATCGGCATGCGCATCCCGCGGCAAAGCGGATATCGCCCGCGCAATGGAGCGCGATCGAAAACCTGATGCGGCGAATCGCAGAAGCTCTTGCGCCGCTGCGCAAGCAAGATACGCGCGCCGATCTGCCGTGGTGGATCGCGATGCATAGTGCGGTTCTCGATGGGATGCGCCTCAAGGAAAGCGTCGGGCCGGGCGAAGATGAGACCGCGCTGCAAACCTTGTTCGATGAATTTGCCGCCGCGCCGGCACCAAAAATGCGCTTCGATCTTGAAAGCTACAGCGCGTTTTTCGACCGCATTACCCAAGAGCGGATACTGCGCGGCCCCGCCCGCTTACATCCCCGCCTGCAAATCCTTGGCCTTCTCGAAGCCCGCCTGCTCAATGCCGAATTGGTCCTGCTCGGCGGATTGGACGAGACGATCTGGCCGCCGGCGGCAAACACCGATGCGTTTCTCAACCGCCCAATGCGGCAGGCTCTCGGCCTAACGCCGCCGGAACGGCGTATCGGCCAGACCGCGCACGATTTCACGATGGCGATGGGCGCGCGCAAGGTCGTGATCAGCCGCGCGCTGAAGCGCGGTGGGGCGCCGACGATTCCGTCGCGCTTTCTGCAGCGGCTCGAAGCGCTGGCGGGCGACGAGATCGCGGCCTGCCGCGAACGCGGCGCACGACTGATTGCTTTGGCGCGCCGCATTGATTGCCCGGCGGCGATCAACAAGATTCCGCGTCCCGAGCCGCGCCCCCCGATCGCCTTGCGCCCAACAAGACTCAGCGTGACGCGTATCGAGACCTTGCGCCGTGATCCCTATTCCATCTACGTCGAATCCGTTTTACGGCTGAAACCGCTGGAGCCATTGAATTTCGAGCCCGGCGCGCGTGAGCGCGGCACGCACATGCACAAGGCGTTGGAAGAGTTCGCTAAAGCGCACCGCATCGGGGCTCTGCCGCGCAATGCGCGTGAGCGGTTGGTTGCGCTCTTGCGTGAGAAGCTAACTGATTTCGATCATGACGCGGATTTCCAGGCTTTCGACTGGCCGCGCATAGAAAAGGCCGTCGGCTTCTACCTCGGATATGAATCCGAGCGCCGGCCGCTGCTGCAATCGATCCTTGTCGAGCAGCGCGGCGAGCTTAAAATTCCGCTCGTCGATGGTTCAGCATTCACGCTGAGCGCAGTTGCCGACCGAATCGAGATTGCGCAGGGTGGTTCATTGCGCGTCGTCGACTACAAGACCGGCACGCCGCCGGGCCTCGAGGAAGTGCGCGTCGGCTTCGCCCCGCAGCTGACGTTAGAAGCGGCGATGGTGGCGGAAGGTGCATTCGCGGAGATCGGCGCGCGCGAGGTGAACGAGGCTTTGTACCTCAAACTTGGGGGCGGCGACGGCGGGAAGAGGATCCAACTCGACTGGTCAAGAGGCAAAAAGAAAGAAGAGTTCGTTGACGTGGTGGCGCGCCACCGCAGCGAACTGGTCGGATTGCTCAATCAATTCCGGTCGCAAGAGACGCCCTATATCCCGCGGCCGTTCCCGAAATACGCGTCAAAATACAGCGACTACGACCATCTTGCTCGCGTCAAGGAATGGTCGGCGACCGGCGGCACAACCGACGAGATCGTTTGATGCTCACCGCCGCCAAACGCCCGGTTCCGGAACTGACGCGCCAGCGCCAACGGCAGGCGTCGGACCCGAACATTTCGGTTTGGGTCGCAGCGAATGCCGGCTCCGGCAAGACGCATGTGCTCGCACAGCGCGTCGTGCGGCTGCTGCTCGACGGCGTCGCGCCGAGCCGCATTCTGTGTCTCACCTATACAAAGGCGGCGGCCGCCAACATGGCTGCCCGTGTCTTTGATATGCTCGCCCAATGGGCGACGATGGACGCTGCGGAGCTGCGCGCCGCGATTAGAGATATCGGCCAAGACGGTGTCGACGAAAACAAATTGCGTTTCGCGCGCCGGCTCTTCGCGCGCACCGTCGAGACGCCGGGCGGCCTTAAAGTGCAGACGATCCATGCCTTCTGCGAGCGGTTGCTGCATTTGTTTCCATTCGAAGCCAATGTCGCCGCCGGTTTCCGCGTCGTCGAGGACGTCGAGCAGGCTGAATTACTGAGCGTCGCGCGCCAGCACGCGCTTGCGGACGCCGCGCGCGATCCCGATGGACTTGGCGCCGCCGTACGACGCGTTGCATCGGAGACATACGCGCGCGGCTTCCAGGCATTGTTACGCGAGCTGCTCAATCGGCGTGCGCAACTGGCGCCTTGGTTGCCCGTGGATGAGAGCGGCTTGGAAAATGAGCTGCGGCAGGCGCTATCACTGTCGCACGATGAAAGCGAAGCGGAAATCATCCGCGAGATGGTTGAAGACGGCATCCATCCATTGGAGTGGCGCCCTATGGCTGAAGCGCTGTGTGCTTGCGGGAGCACGAATGACAAGAAAAGAGCAGCCGAGCTAGAAGCGGCGGCAAACGCCTATGCGACAGGCGATTTGAGCTTAGCGCTTCCGCCTTATTTGCGTGTTTTCTACAACACGGACGGCGCGCTGCGCACCTCATCCGATCTTGTGACACAGAAGATCGTGAAAGGATGTGCGGCAATCGCGGAGCAGCTTTCGACTGAGCAAGCAAGACTGATCGGCCTCGTGGAAAAGCGCAAAGCCGCGGCGGTTTGCGAGCGCAGCCTCGCACTCCTCAAAATCGGCGATGCGATCCTGCAACGCTATACAAGGATGAAGCGCGACCGCGGCCTGCTCGATTTCGAAGATCTGATCGAGCGCACGGTGCAACTGCTCAAACGCTCGGACCAGCGCTGGATTCTGTTTAAGCTCGATGCCGGCCTCGACCACGTGCTTGTTGACGAGGCGCAGGATACGAGCGAGGCGCAATGGGAGATCCTTGCGCAACTGACCGAGGATTTCTTCGCAGGCGCCGGTCAGCGTCGGGGCCGCCGCACCTTCTTCGCCGTCGGCGACGACAAGCAATCGATCTTCTCGTTTCAGGGCGCCGCACCGAAAAAGTTCTTCGATATGCACCGCGAATTCGAGCGGCGCGTCACCTCAGGCGGTGAAAGATTCGAAGAGGTAAAATTACATATCTCTTTCCGTTCGAGTCCTGACGTTCTCCGCGCGGTCGACGACGTTTTCGCCGCAGAGGCGCATCATCGCGGCCTGCTTGCCGACCCGAACGAGCAACCGCCGCCGCACGAAGCGTGGAAATCCAATCTGCCCGGCCTTGTCGAGCTCTGGGACTTCGAAACCAAAAGCGAAAGCGAGGAGCCGCGCAATTGGCGCTTGCCGCTCGACCGCCTCGATGATGCCGATCCGCCGGTCAAACTTGCGCGACGCATTGCCGCGCGTATTGCAGCCATGCTCGATGCGCAGTCGGGCGAATGCGTCGAGGGCGAACATCCGGGCTCGTCGCGGCCGATTCGCCCCACCGATTTTCTGATTCTTGTACGCAAGCGCGACGCGTTTTTCGAAGCGATGATCCGGGCGCTGAAAGAGCGCGACATTCCAACCGCCGGCGCCGACCGGCTGAAGCTCGGCGAGCACATCGCGGTCATGGACCTGATTGCGGCCGCCCAGGCGGCGCTGCTGCCGGACGACGATCTGACGCTGGCGACGGTGCTCAAGTCGCCGCTGATCGGGCTCGATGACAACGATCTCCTGGCACTTGCGCCGCAGCGCAAGGGATCGCTGTACGACGCTCTCGCTCAATCCGCCCAGCTTTGGCACGCCGAAGCGCTGCGGCGGATCAACGTTTGGCGCGAACGCGCGCCGGCCTGGACCCCGTTCGACTTCTTCTCGCAAATCCTCGGGCCGGAAGGTGGGCGGGAAAAGTTTCTGGCGCGGCTCGGGCCCGAGGCCAACGACGTCATCGACGAGTTTTTGCGCCTGACGCTGACGCATGAACGCGAGGAAGCGCCGGCGCTCGCGACCTTCCTGTCGCGCTTCGCGGCGCTGGAACTCGAAATCAAGCGCGACATGGATGCGGCGCAAGACAATGTGCGGGTCATGACCGTGCATGCGGCGAAGGGGCTGGAGGCGAAGATCATCTTCCTGCCCGACACCTGCTCGCTGCCGGGACCGCAGAGCGCGCCGTGCCTCTTCCCGATCGGCAATCCGCGGCAGCCGCTGATCGTCTGGTCGCCGAAGAAGGCCGGCGACCCCGCGCCGGTCGCGGCGGCGCGCTTGCAGGAGAAGGAGATGCAGGAGGCCGAATATCGGCGCCTGCTCTATGTCGCGATGACGCGCGCCGAGGAGCGGCTGATCATCGCCGGCTACCAAGGCATCCGGCAGCCGCCTGATGATTGCTGGTACAAGATGGTGCGCCGCTCGCTCGAGCCGGGCGCGGAAGAAGTGCCCGACCCCGTTTCCCCGGAAACGACGATCCTCAGACGTGGGCGGACGCGGACCAATACCGGAGCTGCCACGGCCGTTCGGGAGGGCGCGGCAAGCAACGACATCCCGGCGTGGCTGCGCGCCGTGATTTTGCCGGAGCCGGGGGGAGCCGGCCGGATCCGGCCATCCCATGCGCTCGATCCGTCACTCCGCCAGGCGCACTCAGAGGCTGCATTGGAGAAGGGGCGGCTGCTTCACGCGCTCCTGCAACATCTGCCGGAGGTGCATCCGCAGGCCCGTGCCGCTGCCGGCGAGCGCTTCCTAGGCGCGCAGGCGCTGAATATGGAGCCTGAGGGGCGTGGCGCATTGGTTGGCCAAGCCTGCGCGGTTCTCGATCATCCCGCATGCGCAGCGCTGTTTGCGTCCGGCTCGCTGGCCGAGGTGGAAATTGCGGCAACAGTTCCGCTGCCGGCCGAATCCATTGAGGTCTCAGGCCGCATTGACCGCCTCCTGATCAATCCTGACGAAGTTCGCTTCTGCGATTTCAAGACCGGCGCGTCGCCGTCTGCGCTCGAAGCCACCCCGCGCACTCACGTCACCCAGGCCGCGCTCTACCGGGCTGCGCTCGCCGCGCTCTACCCGGACCGGCCGGTCCGCGCTTTCCTCATCTGGACGGAAGGGCCGCAGGTCGTCGAGCTCCCGCCCGCCATGCTCAACGAGGCGTTGCTTGCGGGTGCGCCTGCTCCTTGAAGCCCTTTAGAAAAAACACATATCTGCAGTGCACGCTCGTGGTGCTTTCGAGGCCGTGAGCCGTGCCTCTCGAAGTGCCGTTGGGCTTCGTCCATGTCGCGCGTGCCGTCGTTGAACTCGCCTTTCCTGCTCGGCTTCGATGAAATGGAGCGGGCGTTGGAGGGTGCGATCCGCACGGCGGGCGACGGCTATCCGCCCTACAACATCGAGCGGATGGTCCGGACGGAGATCTCGCCCGAGCGCCTACGGATCACGCTGGCTGTAGCGGGATTCACACAGGACGAGCTCGAAATCCTTATCGAAGAGGGTCAGCTCGTCATCCGCGGTCGACAGGACCACCCGCAGGAGCGACACTTCTTGCATCGCGGCATCGCCGCGCGGCAGTTCCAGCGGGTGTTCCTCTTGGCAGAGGGCATGCAGGTCGGGGGCGCCAGCCTTGAAAACGGGCTTCTCGCTATCGATCTGATACGCCCGGAGCCCAAGAGCGTGGTGAAACGAGTAGAAGTCAAGGTGCGGGACTGAAGGTACGCACCGGCCAGCAGCGGGGCCCAAATGGGACCGCGAGGAGAAGAAGATGATCGAGATAGTGAAGACCGAAAAGCCCGAGCCATTTACCCCGGAACAGTTCGCCCATCTCGGCCAGGGCGCGATCGCCTATGTCCGGCCGATCCGCTCCGAAGAATTCAACCGCTTGTTCCCGCAGGCTGAGGCGATCCAGCCCGGCTTGGCGCTCTTCGCCCTGCTTGGTGCGGACGGCACGCCGATCCTGCTAACCGAATCGCGAGAGACCGCAATTGCCAATGCCTGGCAGAACGAGCTGCAGCCGGTGAGCCTGCACTAACCAGTTTCGCGGGTCGGATTTTTTTTGCGGGGGCGCTCGGGCGACCAGGTGCTCTTTTGTTGGGTGCTACGCCGCCTTCGCGCGCGCGATGTCGGCACGAATCGAGCGTGCCGCCCAAATGAATAAGAGCGCACCGAGCATAGTCGCGATGCTGCACGAGAGCATCGAGTAGCGAACCGCATCGACGCCGTACTGGCTTTTCCACGAATCATTGAGCGCGCCGACGACCAGCGGCCCGACGCCCTGACCGAAACACGTCGCGGTGAGCAGCACGGTCGCCGCCGCGAGCGCTCGCATGCTGGGCTTCGCCACCGTCTGTGCGATCGCGAAAATCGGCCCGAGATGAAAGCCGACCAACAGCGACGTCAGTCCGAGCATCGCGATCATCGTGCCGAAGCTCGGCGTCAGCATGCAGAACGCGAAGACCGGGCCGGCAAGGCCGGACATGATCGCCGGCGCCCAGAGCTTCCAGCGGTCGTCGTTACTGCTGATCCGCGCCACGACGAAGCCGCCGAGCAGCGTGCCGGCGATGCCGAACAGCCCTTTGAATGTGCCGGCATAAGTCCCGACCTGTGCGCTCGTCAGGTGATGCACGCGCGCGAGGAACGGCGGGATCCAGGCGGCGGTCGCGTAGTTGAGATAGGACGTGAGGCAGAAGCCGATCAGGACGATGACGAAAGTCTTTTGCGAGAAGAGGAAAGAAAACGTCGGACCGAGCGCTTCGGATGGGCGAGAAATAACGCCGTCGGCAGCACCGCGGCGCGGCTCCTGCACCGTCAGGCGGAACAGAATTGCGAGGAGAATTCCCGGCAGGCCGGCAACAAGGAACGCGGCGCGCCAGCCGTAATATTGATTGACCCAGCCGCCGACGAAATAACCGAGGAATACGCCAAGATAGGTGCCGATGGCGAAAATGCCGAGCGCGCGTGGCCGCTCGTCCTTGTTGAAGTGGTCGGCGACGATTGACTGCGATGCCGGTGTCCCGGCCGATTCGCCGATACCGACACCGATGCGCGCCAGCGTGAGTACTGTGATACTCTGCGCCATGCCGCAAAGGGCCGTCATCGCGCTCCAGAATGCGAATGCGACCGCAACGATGTTTCGCCTATTCGCGCGATCGGCGAAGCGCGCGACCGGCATGCCGAGCAGCGAGTAGAAAAGCACGAAACCGAAGCCGGCAAGTAGACCCATGGCCGTATCGGAGAGCTGGAACTCGCGTTTGATCGGCTCGATCAATACGTTGAAGATCGTGCGGTCGAGAAAATTCAGGCCGTAGATGAGCGTGAGCAGGACGAGGACGTAATAGCGGCTGGCTGGGGATGCGCTCGCCTCGGCGTCGGATATCACCGGCTTCTCGATCGTGACCATCGCGTCAACTCTCGCGAATGTAATTGCCGGCTTCGAATTCCACCGGCGGCGCGTTCGGATCGAAACTGACGCCAATCGGATCCTCGCCTTTTTCGAGCGCATCGAGCTGCTGCTGCAGCATGCGACGGACCATCAGCACGCCCCGGTCGCTCTGGCCGAAATGCTCTTCCGAATGCAGCGTGATCGGCCCCTGTCCGACCTGCGCTTCGTAATCGCCGGGATGGTTTTGATGCTCTTTCTGCGTCATCTCCCACCAGAATTTGCCGTTGAATTTCGAGCGCATGCGGCCGATATCGCCGGCCTGCTTCACGCGTCCGGCCACGTAAATGCGGAAGCTCGTATCATCGAGCGGCAGCACCCAGCCGATCGATTCAACTCGCGCGAATTGCGCAACGCGCGGGTTTGGCACGACACGCAAGGTCGGCAACGCCGCCTCGGACACGCGGTAGAAAACCCGCCCATCATCCTGCTTGCGCACCGAGCGTACGAGCACGCCGCGCGGTGACATCTCGAACGTCACCTGCGGCATTGCCGCCATTGCCTGCGTGAATTGCGCCCCGCTAAAGGCCGCGTGCAAAATCGGCACGTGAAATGGATCGACGACATTCTCGTAATGCTGCAGCCAATTGCACGGGATGATCGTCGGCCCTCCGCCGCCGAGCGAGGTGTCATCGGCCTCGACAAACTCGCCCTCGTCCATGTTTTCAAGGCACTCGTAGCGCGGCAGAACCGGCTTTTTCGCCGGCGGGCCCATATAGGCGAAGATCAACCCATACCGTTCCTCGACCGGATACCAGGGCTGGCGCACCTTATCGCGGAACAGCCCACCCTCCGGCTCGCAAGGTTGTTCGAGGCAATGGCCCTCTGCATCGAACAGCCAGCCGTGATAGCAGCAGCGGATGCCTCGCTCCTCAACCTTGCCGTAATAAAGCGTCGTGCCGCGATGTGCGCAGCGTGAATGAAGCAGGCCGGCTTTGCCTGCGCCATCGCGGAAGAGGGTCAGATGTTCACCGAGCGCCTTCACCTCACGCGGCGTCGCCGACGCATCGGCCCACAACCCGACCGGATGCCAATAGCGGCGCAGCAATTCGCCCATGGGCGTGCCGCGCCGGACCTCGGTCAGCGCTGCCTTATAGGTCGACGGCGGCATTTCATAAGCCGTTCCCTGATCGTGAGGGGGCGTCATGACGTTCATGACTTAACGCTCCTCCGCTTGCCTTGGTTGTTTGGCTAAGGTCTCGATTGACGCTATCAAATAAACCGAAAAAGGCCAGCGGCCCGGGCGCAAGGAGGAAACACGATGTCGGAACTGATCGAGAATATCGAAGACGGTGTCGCGACGCTGACATTCAACCGTCCCGACCGGATGAATGCGCTTTCCAAACCGATCATGGACGGCATGCTCGACGGATTGCCGCGGCTCGCCGGCGATCCTTCGGTCGCTGTTATCGTGCTCACCGGCGCCGGCCGCGCCTTCTGCGCCGGCGGCGATGTCAAGCGCATGGCCGCTGACGAGAAGCCGCCGAGCGAAGCCGAAGCGAGCGCAAACTTGCGCCAACGGATGGAAGTTTCACGCCTGCTGCATGATATCCCGAAACCGACGATCGCAATGGTCAACGGTGCGGCCGCAGGCGCCGGCCTTTCAATCGCGCTCGCCTGCGATCTGCGTTTCGCCGGCGAATCGGCGCGTTTCGTCACAGCGTTTGTAAAGGTTGGATTTTCCGGGGATTTCGGCGGGACGTATTTTCTGACAAAGCTCATCGGCAGCGCCAAAGCGCGCGAGCTTTATTTCACCGCCGATCCGGTCTCCGCGCGCGACGCGCTGTCGCTCGGCATTGTCAATCGTGTTTTTCCGGACGCGGAGCTTGCGAAAGAAACAATGGCCTTCGCACGCGGACTCGCCAAAGGTCCGCGGATTGCGCTTGGGCTCATGAAGCAGAACCTCAATCTCGCGGAATCGGGCACGTTGAGCGCATCGCTCGATGCAGAAGCCGTCGGTCAGATCAGAACCGGCCGCACCGAAGACCACCGGGAGGCGGCGAAAGCCTTCGTCGAGAAGCGCGCACCGGTTTTCGTCGGGCGGTGAGCCTAAATCCCTGATCCTTCGATTTCGCCCGGCACTCGCGGCAATTTTGACGAGGCGATAGCGCCCGAGCTAAGGCGCGGCACGCTCGTTGGCAGCGCCATCCAATAGGCGAGTTCGCCTTCGGCATAGATGATGGCGCAATCGGGCGCGGAATCCGCCGACATCCAACATTTCTCGTTGCCGCGCGCCGGCTTCGCCCAGCGCGCGACATCGACCTGCGCCGGGCCCTGTTCGCTTTCACGGATCGCGACAAGCACGAGCGTTCCGTCCTTCGGTGCGGTATCGATCGGTTTCCATTCGCCAAAATCGGCTGCGCCGGTCATGTCGCTCGCGCTCTTCCCGTTCAATGGTCCAGGGCAGAAATCATCGCAAAATCAGCTGCTTGCGAGGTCTCATACGGCCCTTCCTAACATTCAGATGAGGTGCTGTCCATGAATCCGGACTGCTTGCCACGTGAATGCCGTGCATCGTCTTTATGAACGCCCGCATGACGCTTTTGCGATCCTTTGCTCATGTCACCTTCGCTGCAGCTTCCGTCGCGATGGTGCTTAGCTCGCGCCTTGCCTGCGGACAGCCTCTATCTTATCACGGGCAACAAGCTGAAAGCGCCGGCGCGCCTCTGCAGGAGCAAATGCCTCCAGCCCCCGACCGCCCGAAAGCACTCAAAAACGCGAAGCCGAAAGCGCGGACAGCGCCGCGTGCTCGCCGGACGGAGCCTGCAAGGACAGTGCCCGAAGCGGCGGAAGCTGCGGATTCGTGTATCGGGCGAGACGACGTTCTCGGTACATCGCGCACGATCAGCATCGGCGCGCCGAACGGCCTCGAAGTCGGGCTCAAAACGTATCCGCAAACATTGAAGCTCGAAGATCACGAAGTCGTCCTGACCTTCGACGACGGTCCCCTGCCTGAGACGACCGGCAAAGTGCTCGACGCATTGAAAGCCCAGTGTGTGCGCGCGACCTTCTTTTTGATCGGACAGAATGCAGCGGCAAACCCGCAAGTCGTGCGCCGGCAAATCCGCGAGCATCATACTGTCGCGCACCACACCTGGTCGCATCCCTCGATCACGATGCGCGGCCTGTCCGACGGCGCCGCGCGTGCGGACATCACCAAGGGAATCGCCGCCGACGAGCGGGCTGCCTATGGCGACGGTGCTACGCCTGCGACGCCGCATGTGCCGTTTTTTCGCTTCCCCGGCTTTGCCGACACCAAGCCGCTCCTTTCCTGGCTCGCGGCGCAAAAGATAGCGGTGTTCGGTGCCGACCTCTGGGCCTCAGATTGGCTGGAGATGACCCCCGAAGCCGAGTTGAAACTGATCATGTCGCGGCTCGATGCCGCAGGGCGCGGCATCGTGCTCTTTCACGACAGCCGTCCTTCGACGGCGGCGATGATGCCGGATTTCCTGCGCGAACTGAAGGCGCGCAACTATCGCGTCGTGCATATCGTGCCGGGCGCCGAAGCGCCGGAACTCGAGAACGCGCCGCCGAACTGGACCTCCGAAACAGAGGCGACCGTCGGGCGCGTCATCTCGAAGCTGTTGTCGCATGTCAAAATCGAGTCGGCACGGCACAAATCGCAGGCGGCGCCGAAGCCCGTCGACGACACTGCGACAGAGAACGCCGAATGAAGGCGGCCAAAGTCTAAGAGGATGCGCCCAATGCTGATGAATGCTGCCGACTATTGCGAGTCGCTGCGCCGCTATTCTCCCCGCGTCTTCGTCAATGGCCGCAAGATCGACAGCGTCGCCGACGAGCCTCTGCTCGCGCCCGGCATTGCCGGCGTCGGTGTCACCTATGATTTCGCCCACAAGCCCGAGCACCAGGCGCTGATGCTGGCGCGGCAGGGAACGTCGGGCAAGACCGTCAACCGCATGCTGCATATCGACGAGAGCTCGACCGACCTTCTCTACAAGCTCGAGGCGGTCAGGCTCGTCTGTCAGGAATCGGGCTGCGCGCAGCGCTATCTCGCGCATGACGCACTGAACGGCATTTTACAGGCGACGAAGCGCTGCGATCAGGCCCACGGCAGCGACTATCACCAGCGATTCTTGACGTATCTGCACCGCGTGCAGGACGAGGACCTTTCGCTCGGCATCGCCATGACCGACGCGAAAGGCGACCGCTCGAAGAAGCCGGCCCAGCAGAACAACCCCGATGTCTACGTGCACGTGAAGGCGCGGCGCCCTGACGGCATAATCATTCGCGGTACCAAGGCGATCGTCACCGGCGCGCCTTACATGCACGAGTTTTTGGTCATGCCGTGCCGCACGATGACGAGGGAGGACGCGGATTTCGCGGTGTGCTGCGCCGTGCCCGTCGACGCGCCTGGTGTGACGATCGTCGCCAAACCCGCGGGACGGCCGGGCGAGGCAGCGGCGAAATTCTCGGCGAAATACGGGCAGTCGGTCGGCGTCGTTCTCTTCGACGACGTGTTCGTGCCGCATGAACGCGTCTTTCTCGACGGCGAGACGGAGGAGGGCGGCTACCTCACGACGTCGTACGCGACGCATCACCGCCATTCCTGCATCGGCGCGCGCGCCGGTTTCGGCGATCTCCTGATCGGCGCCGGCGCGTTGATGATCGAGGCGAACGGGCTCGATCCCGACCGCCACGGACACATCCGCGCCTCGATGGTCGATCTCATCAAGATCGTTGAAGGATTTTTCGCCTGCGGCGTCGCGGCGTCCTTGTATTGCATGAAGGACCCTTCGGGCACGGTCATGCCGGACATTGTGTTTGCCAATGTCGGCAAGTTGCTCCTGTCGACGCAGATTTACGACATGCATCGCCTGGCGCATCAGGTCTCGGGCGGTCTCGTCGTGGCGCTGCCCGGCCCGGACGAGGACCACAATCCGGAAACCGCGGCCTCGCTCGCGGCCGTCCTCGGCGGGCGCGGCGACGTGCCGAGCGCGCAGCGGGCGCAGGTGGCGCGCTTCATCGAGGATTTAACGGCGTCGCATCAAGCCGGCTGGTATTCCGTGATTTCGCTGCATGGCGGCGGCTCGCCGGAAGCGATGAAGCGCGAAATCTGGCGGAATTATCCTGTGATGGATCGAGTCGCGCTGGTCGAGCGCTTGCTCGACCGCGACGTGCTCGATCGCGGCCAGCGCGTGTCGAAACAGCCGGGGCGCTGCTGCGCCACCGGCTGCGAGGTGCCGGAGCTGCCCGCTGCGGCGGAGTGAGCGCTACTCCAGACGAACATCCTCGTTTTCGATGTCCGCGTCATCGCGCGCCGGTTTGTTCATCTGCATGATGCCAATGCCGGCAGCGGCCCCGACAGCAAGTGCAGCTATGCCGAGATAGACGCCGTTGTCGCGGACGACATCTTCCGCATATTCGCGCGCCGGACGAATGCGCGCGCGCGTGTCAGCGGCAAACGATGAGAACGAGTCCACGGCGTGTCCGCTCGAGCGGATTGCGTTCTCGCGCAGTTGATGCGCAGAGCGACCGGCATTGTCCATGAGTTCGCCGGCCGAGCGCACGGCGCCGTCCCTGATCTCGCCGGCGGACCGAAGCGCGCTTTCCTTCAGCTCGTTGGCTTTGTCGCGCAACTCGCCGGCTTTGCCTCGCGCTGTTTCAAGAGCCACGGTGGCGCCGCCGATCACCTTCTGCTCGATCGCTCCGGCTGTCGTTCCGTAGCCGTACCCCGCCACGCCGCCCGGGACATAACCCGACGGATGAACCGAATCGTAGGGATCGACGTCAATCTCGTGCACGCTGGAGCGTGCGAACAAAGCTGCGACACCAGCGCCGACGAGCAGCGTGGTGATCGGCGGCTTCTGCCACAGCTTCCACGCAATGCCGGCACCGATCGCAGCGACCGCGACGGGATTGTCAGCAGCGCGGCGTTTGACGTCCGACACGAAGCTGTCGATCGTGTCGGTCAGCTTCTGCTTGGCGGAGTCGATCACCTCATCTTTGTATTCCGTCGCGTCGGCGACGAGCTCATCCTTGACGCCGCTGAGCGGCGGCGCCTTCAACTGCGCGACGCGATTGACGAGTCTCGCCCTCGCCGCTTCTACGTCGCGTTCCAGTGCATCGACTTCACTCATCGGATGATCTCACGAGATTTTGCCGACGCTGCCGCTGCTGTGTTGCCCCGGCGACGTCGAGCCCTGGCTTGATTTGCCACCGCTGGACGAGGTGCCGCTCCCGCTGCTGCCATGTCCGGATGCAGAGCTCTGGCCGGATGTGCCGCCGCCCAAGGAGCTGCCGCCGCCGGCTACGTTGGCGAACGGCTCGACAACGTCCTTGGCGACATCGCCCAGGTCTTCCGTGCTGGCAGCGACGCGTTCTTTCACGGCGTTCTTCAGCCGCTCGGCCGCTTCACCCGCGGCATCGCCGAGTTCGTCAATCTTCTGTTTCGCCGCTTCGCTCGCAAGTTCCGCGACCTTATCGCGCGTCTCGCCCATCAGGCGGTTTTCCTGCGGCGTGGTCGGCAGGAGCGCGCCGAGCGTCGCGCCGGCGGCAAGGCCAATCGCGGCGAGCAGCAGTGGCTGATCTTCGAGCACGAAGCTGACGCTCGATTGGGCCGAGGAGCGCGCAGTCTCAGCAAATTTCTGCGAGCGTTCGCGCAGCGCCTGTTGCGCATCGTCCGCTACGCCCGACAGCGACTCGGTGTAAGAGCGCGCGATCTCGCTTGCCTTGTTGCCGAGGTCTCCGACCTGGTCGCGCACGCCGGATACCATGTCGCTCGCACTGTCGGTCACGGGGGAGAAATCGCCCTGCGCGATCTTGCGCGCGGCGGTGCGGGCGCGGCGTGTCGCGTCGCGGCTCGGCGGCCGCATGCCGGACAAGAGCAGGCTCGTGCCGGCAACGAGCAGCAACAAGCCCGCGGGTTGCGCCCGCGCCGCGCCGGCGAGACGCTCACTCAGACTTGGCGTGTAGGATCGTTGCGGGCTCCGATAAGGTTCGTAAGATCTCTGCTGAGGCTGATATTGTTCGGTCATCGGATTTGCTCCTTGAGCGTTCGTGCGGTTTCGCCGAGCTGAACCAGAGTTCGTTTTGGAATGAGATTGTCGGCACTCGCTTTCGCTCGCGCGACATAGAAGATGGCGCCGGCGACAACAAGCAGCACCAGTGCGACGAGCATGTAGGACCAGTGCAGGGCGAGGCCGAAGCTCGCGATGAGGTGCACGATGCCGACAAGCAGCAGCATGACTGCAAATAGGGCAATGACACCCATCACCAAGAACAACACCGCTGCCTGGGTGAGATTGGCGAGGCCGTGCTTTAGTTCGGATTGCGCGAGGCGCAGCTCCTTGCCGAACAGATCGGTCAGATCACCGAACAGATCGCCGAAGCTGCGGACCGCCGCACTTATCCTGTGAAAGTCACTCATACGCGTTCGCAGCCCGTGATCTGCCGGAGGATTGGCTTGGTCGGTTCTGCCCCGATGATTGGCCGCTGCCGCCGGTACGCGCCGGAGCGGTTCGTCGAGGCTGCGGTTGAGGCCGTTGACCGCTGCTCTTGGCGAAACGTGAGAGAAGCAGACCCACACCCGCCGCGGCACCAAACACGATCAACGGGTTCTGACGCGCGTAAGCGGAGCCCGCCTCGAGGAGTTCGCCGAGGGATTTCGTGCGGATTTGCTCGGCGATTTCGTCGCCACGGCTCGCGGCGGTCCGCAAAGCATAGGCGATGGGCGGGAGCGCATCATCAAGCACGGCCGCAGCCGCGCGCAGGGATTCGCTCGCCTCTTCGACGAAGCCGGCGCCGGTCGAAAGCTGCTTGCTCAGGGCATCAGTCAGTTTCTCGCTGCCGTCGCGCGCGAGCAACGCGGCGGAACGCTTCAACTCGTCTGTGGCGCCCTGCGCGATGGACGCAATGCCGGAGGCCGCGTCCTTCCCCTGGCCGACCAGGTCGTCGGCCTGATCGGAGAGCTGATCCGAAACAGAAGAACTGCCGTCCGACCGATTTGCCGAGGCCCTTTGGCTCGGCGCGGTACTTTTGGTGCTGCCTGTGTTGCTCATCGCGAAATCCCCGTGACTCAGACCACAAACAGCGACTGAGCTTGTTTGTTCCCCCGGGATATTTTGTTGGGCAGGTAGTTGGGGAGTGTCGCTGCGCGGCCAAGCTTACTGGATGTGCTACATGTGCTTAGCGACCTGATGGGAGGGCAAATGGGATTTGAGACTAGGTCCGACGCGAGCTTGGACCCGTTCGGCTATGCCACGCACGAAGTTCTGAATCAGCCGGCGCCGCTTGCGGACTATGACGCGTTCGGCAGCGATCCCGTTGTGCAAAAGATCGTCGGGACGTTCGAGGCGGACTGGTCGCGCGAGCGTCTGCAAGAAGCCGGGCGCACGGTGGGCTTGGCGCATGTCCAGGAACTGGCGCGGCAAGCAAACCGCCACATCCCCGAGCTTCGCACGCATGATCGCTTCGGCAATCGCATCGATTGCGTCGACCTTCATCCCGCGTGGCACGAATTGATGGCACTTGCGATCGGGCAGGAGACGCATTCACTTGCATGGACCGAGACGCGTGCCGGCGCGCAGGTCGCGCGCGCCGCGCTTTCCTATCTCTGGAACCAGGGGGAGAACGGCATTTGCTGCCCAATCGGCATGACCTATTCCGCCATCCCTGTCCTGCGCCGCGACCCGGCGCGTTGGGCGTAATGGGGCCAACTGATCACGTCCAGCAAGTACGACCGCCGGCAAATCCGCGCGGCGAAAAAAGCTGTGCGCCATTTTCCGCGGAAGGCCGGAATGTCAAGCAAGGCACGCCGCATCTCTCGTAAGCGCGGCGCTCGTGGAATCCCGGTCGAGGCGAGCCGGCGGTTTGCGCCGGCTCGCTTAGCTTCAGGCTTATTTGCGGCGGCTGCGCGCCGTGCTCTTCGCGCGGCGTGTCGTGGTCGAACGTGCCGTGCTCTTGCGGCGCGTCGTACGCGCGGTACTCCGCGATGGGCTACGCCGCTTCGCTGCCGTGCTGCGCCGCGCCGGCGACTTCTGCGCCGTCGACTTGCGAGTGGTCGACTTGCGAGCGGTCGACTTGCGAGCGGTCGACTTGCGCGCGGTTGGCTTGCGGGCTGTCGATTTGCGGCCCGCGGACTTGCGGGCTGTCGATTTGCGCGTCGTCGTGCGCGATGCAGTCTTGCGCCCGGTCGCCTTCCGCCCTGATGTTTTGCGTGCCGCCGTCTTGCGGCCCGAAGATGCGGCGGTCTTGCCGGTGCGCTCACGGCGCTTCGTGCGCGCGAGATTGCGCTTGTTCTCAGTAGGGCTTTCCTGATTGGAGGCGCCTGACTCATGCAGTGCGATCGCGATCGCCTGCTTGCGGTTTTTCACTTTGCCGCGGCGGCCCCTGCCGGCTTTGAGTTCGCCATGTTTGTATTCGTGCATTACGCGTTGGACAGTTTTCTTCTGCCCTGAGCTTTGACTGGCCATGAACTTGGCTCCATTGCTGTTCACTCCGCCCGCGCAACGAACGAAATGCTGTACAAGTTCCTGAATCGACCTGTATCGAGGACAAGTAACTGCCGATTTATGCTCGAAATGGCTCGTTTCTTGATCGCGAAGACCTGCGGAAAAGTGAAATGCGGCGCTGCGCTCCACGGTCATCCGCTGCGAGACAGCGTTGGCAGCGCCTCGCTGCGAGCGTCGCGCGTCGCCAGTGACATTGGATTCGTGCTGAATCGGCAACGGCGGCCCGAATCTTAACGATTCCCCTATTTTGCCGATTTACGGGCGCAATCGCGCGAGTAATGTTAGGGGCATTCGACAAAGGCACACACAAGAAAGTGCCCTGTCGATCGAAGTCGACGCATCTAACCGGCCGGCCTGATCACCCGCGCCCGGCGAAGGTTGGAGGGGCCGGATGCGCGGCGATCTTGGCGCGAAAGCGCTTGCTTGGGCTTGAAGCTCTTCCGTTTTCTCCCGGCGGAAGAGCTTTTTCTTTTGTCTCAGGCCTCGCTGATAGCGATGGCGCAAGTGACTGCGCCGGCGGCGACCCGCGGTATGACGAGACGCGATCCCAGTCCTGCACCGGCGAGCGCAGCGGTCTCGGCGATCGAGGGCAGACCATAAAGCGCAGCGATGCGATCCGAACGCGTCGCCGCATCCGCCGCGCGCCCGGCAAGCGCGTCGCGCGGCAGGAAGATGATCGGCATCGCCAGCAAGCGCGCCGCTTTGATCAGCCCGACCTCGTCCCGCTTCATGTCGACGCTGAAGAGCTGCGCCTTCGCGCCGGCGAGCCCGGCGTTAGTGAGCGTGCGCTGCACAAGAGTAACGATGTTATCGGCAGACGCGCCTGCGCGGCAGCCGATCCCAATAGCGACGATGCGACCGCTCACCGCTTGGTGATACGCCATTGCACGACCGGCATCGCGGGTCGCCAGCCGAAGAATGCGCCGACCGGCGCCGCGTGCGCGATTTGCATCTGAACGAGCTCGCCGCCCTGTTCCTTGAAGCGCCGATAGAGAAGCATCTGCGTCTCGATCGTCACGGCATTGATAACGAGCCGGCCGCCTGCTCGCAGCACCGCCCACGCCTGATTGATGACCTCGTGATCGCTTGCGCCGCCGCCGATGAAGATCGCCTCCGGGGGTGGCAGCTCGGCGAAGGCCGCTGGTGCAGGTGCAGTGATGATTGTCAGACCGGGAACGCCGAGGGCGGCGGCATTACGCGCGACGCGCGCGGCCCGCTCGGCTCGCTCCTCGATCGCAATTGCATTGTTAGCGGGATCGCTGAGCATCCACTCGATACCCACCGAACCGCAACCCGCGCCAATGTCCCACAGGCGCTCTCCGCGGCGCGGCGCCAGCGCCGCCAGAGTCGCGGCGCGGATCTCGCGCTTGGTGATCTGGCCGTCATGTTCGAAAAAGCCATCAGGCAGGCCGGCGCTCAGCGGAACGATGCGCGCGTCCGACTCGGCTACGACTTCGATCGCGACGGTGTTCAGCGGATCAATACCCGGCATATCGAAGGCATCAGCACGGAGCGACCGCACTCTTTCGCGCGGACCGCCGAGCGCTTCGAGAACCGTTATGCGCGAGCCGCCCATGCGATGCGCTTCTAGGCAGATTGCGACCCGTGGCGCTGTCGTCTCGTCCCAGGCCAGCAGCAAAATCCGCGCGCCGGGCTGCAGGTGTGGAACGATGCGCTCGAAACTGCGCCCGTGCAGCGACAGGAGGACGCAATCCTGCAGGCTCCATCCGAGCCGCGCCGCCGCGAGCGAAAACGCGGACGGCGCGGGAAGCGCGATGATTTCGTCGATCGGCACATGCGCTGCAATTAGCGAGCCGACGCCGTAAAAGAACGGATCGCCGCTGGCGAGCACGACGACCCGGCCGCCGCGACGCGCCAGGATCGGCGCGATTGCCTCGCCCATCGGACAAGGCCATATCAGCGTCTCGCATGCTGGCGAGCCGGCGAGCTTCAGATGCCGCGCACCACCGACGATGAACTCGGCGTCGGAGATGAGACGCCGCGCCACGGGAGAGAGACCGTCGAGACCATCCTCGCCGATGCCAATCAGCGCGAGCCAGCGGGGAGTGGCTGCGCTCATGCGGCGATGGCGGCGGCATGCGCGTCCTGATCCTCGGCGGCACGGGCGAGGCGCGCGCGCTCGCCGCGCGCGTCGCCGAGTTGCCCCGCATTGACGCAATTTTCTCGCTCGCCGGCCGCACGCGCGAACCGCAGGCACAGCCGATCGCGACGCGCATCGGCGGCTTCGGCGGGATCGACGGGCTCTGCACTTATTTGCAGACGCACCACATCGAGCGGGTGATCGACGCGACCCATCCGTTCGCGGAACAGATGTCGCGGCATGTCGCCAAGGCGTGCGCGCGCCTCGGCGTTCCGCTGCTGATCCTGACGCGCGCGCCATGGCAGAAGCAGGCAAGCGACAAGTGGACCGAAGTGGCCGATCTTGATGAAGCCGTGCGAACCCTCGGCGACGCACCAAAGCGCGTCTTCCTGACCATCGGCCGGCTCGGCCTCTCCGGCTTCATTCGCGCGCCTCAGCACTTCTATCTCGTGCGCACGATCGATCCGCCGGATGACATTGCCGCGTTGCCGCGCCATCAGCTGATCCTCGCGCGCGGGCCGTTTACCGCCGAGGACGAAGAGCGATTGATGCGCGAAGCTTCGATCGACGTGCTCGTCACCAAGAACAGCGGCGGGTGGGCGACTTATCCGAAAATGATCGCAGCGCGCCGTCTGCGGCTTCCCGCCATCGTCATCACGCCGCCACCGCGGCCGGATGTGCCTGTCGTGTACGATGTGGAGAGCGCGCTGCGGTTTTTGTCTCATGCAGCCCCGCGCGGCGTGTAGACCCAGGGCCGTCCGCTCCCGCGCGGAACAAGGCGCGTCGCGCTCGAGCCGATCAGCACAAGCGTCGCCATGTCGATGCGCGACACGTCGGCTTCGGCGAGCGTGGTGATTTCGATCGCCTCATCGCCGCGGCCGACGGCGCGGGCGACGATTAGCGGCGTCGCGCCCTCCTTGTGCTTCATGAGCAGCGCGAAGGCGTCGCGAATGCCCTGCGGCCGCGCCTTCGACGCGGGATTGTAAAGAGCGATGACGAAATCGCCCTCCGCAGCCGCTCGCAGGCGTTTCTCGATAACGGCCCATGGCTTCAGATTGTCGGAAAGCGAAATCGCGCAGAAATCGTGACCAAGCGGTGCGCCGACGCGTGCGGCTGCGGCCTGTATCGCGCTGATCCCCGGCACAATTTCGATGGCAAGATCGCGCCATGCCATTTCTCCGTTCTCCACCGCTTCGAACACCGCCGCCGCCATCGCGAAAATGCCGGGATCGCCGCCGGATACGATTGCGACAACCCGGCCAGAGGCGGCAAGCGTCAGTGCGTGCCGCGCGCGCTCGATCTCGAGGCGATTGTCGCTCGCATGCCGCGTCTGACCCGACCGCAGTGGCACGCGATCGAGATATGGCGCGTAGCCGATAAGATCGGTTGCCTCGGCGAGAGCGCGCGCGGCTTGCGGCGTCAGCCAATCGGGATCGCCCGGACCGAGGCCCACGACAAAAACGCGACCGCTCACGGCCGGCGACCGCGTCCCGGCACACAGATCAGCGAGAAATAAGGTGCGGGTTCATCGGGTGCGGTCTCGGCGAGCGGCAGGATGCGCTCGCCCCCCATCGTGCCGCGCTCAACATAGATGGCGCGATCGAGCAATCCCGCTGCTTCGACGGCACGGCGCACTTTCGGAAAATTCGAGCCGAGCTTCATGACGACGGCGGCGTCCGTTCCACCGAGCCGCTGAACCAAAGCCGCTTCATCGAGGGTGCCGGGCAGCACGGTCAGCACGTCGTCGCCCCAGGTGATCGGCGCGCGCGCCGCCGCCCAGCAGCCGGACATGCCCGTCACGCCGGGGCAGACGGAGATACGGCAGCTGTCCTTCAGCCGCTCGAAGACATGCATGAACGAGCCGTAGAACAGCGGATCGCCCTCGCACAGCAGCGCGACGTCGTCGCCGGCCGCGAGTCTCAAGGCGATCGCCTCCGCCGCGGCATCATAGAAGGTGCCGATCTCGCGGCGATAGGCGGCATCGCCGAAATGCACTTCCGTCGTCATGGGGTAGTAAAGCGGCAACTCCTCACAATCGGTTTCCAGCCATGGCTCGACAATTGTGCGGGCATGACCGCGCCGACCTTTTTTGGCGAAATAAGCGACGACGCGCACCTCGCGAATGAGCCGCACGGCGCGCATCGTCATGAGTTCGGGATCGCCCGGCCCGACGCCGATGCCGTGCAGCGTGCCGGCAATGACGGGCAGGCTCTTGGTTAGCAGAGAGTTCGGGTCGCGGACGTTCATTCGCGCTCGCTCGCCAGCGCGTTTATTACGGCCGCGGTCATGGCGCTGCCGCCTTTTCTGCCACGAACGGTGACGAACGGCACGCGGCCATCGGCGATCAGCGCCTCCTTCGATTCCGCCGCGCCGACAAAACCGACTGGCATGCCGATGATCGCGGCAGGCGCCGACGCGCCGGCGTCGAGCATTTCGAGCAGGCGGAAGAGCGCGGTCGGCGCATTGCCGATCGCGACCAGCGCGCCTGCGAGGCGATCGCGCCAAAGCTCCATCGCCGCGGCGGTGCGGGTGTTGCCTTTTTCGCGCGCGAGATCGGGCACGCGCGGATCGTTGAGCGTGCAGATCACGTCGTTATTCGCGGGCAACCGCGCCCGGGTGACGCCGTTTGCGACCATCGTCGAATCGCAGAGGATCGGCGCGCCTTTGGCGAGGGCCTCGCGCGCCGCGATCACGAGGCCGGGAGAGAACACGATGTCGCGCGCGATCTCGATCATGCCGCTCGCGTGGATGATGCGCACGGCGACGCGCTCTTCTTCCCGCGCGAAGCGCGCAAGATCGGCCTCGGTCCGGATGATCGCGAAGGAGCGGGCGTAGATCGCGGCGCCATCGCGAATATAGGCGTGGCGCTCAGACATGAGCGAGGTCTTCTGCGGCGATCTGCTGGACCGCGACACGGGCCTCTTCAGGAGAGAGGCCAAACAGAGCCGGCGCGTCGCTCACTTTGCCATCGTAGACGAGATCGAAGCGTCCGCGGCGGCCGACCAGCGTGACGGAGGCGGGTGCCGACGAGGCGCAGCTCTTGGCGCAGCCGGAAACATGCAGCGTGTCTGCCGCTCGCACCAGCGGCGCAAGCGCCGCAGCGATGTCGCGCGTTTTGACCGAGGCGGAAGCGCAGGCCGGCGCGCCGGTACAGGCCAACACGTGGCGGCGCGGGTCGGACGCATCGGTGATCAACCCGGCGCGTGCGCATTCGCCTCCGACGTTGCCGATCGCGCCAGAGGCGATCGCCGGAATCAAAATCGTGCGCCAGGGGGTGAGGCGCAGTTCGCTTTGGGCATGGAGGACGGCGAGATCGGCTAAAAGCTGCAGCTGGTCTGCGGAAAACGAGCCAAAGGGCGCAGCAACGGCAAAAACATCGGAATCGATCGATCCAACCGCCTCATGGCCGGGCTTGGCGCGGCCATCCATATTATCGTGAGCGCTCGACGATCTCGTGGATGCCCGGCGCAAGGCGGGGCATGACGCAAAGATTGCGGATTGCCCGACCTCACCGACAAGTTCACGCATGCGCCGCGCAGGCATCGCCTTCATTGCGCGTAGCGAGACGAAGGCGGTCACCAGGGCAATCGCAGTATCCGCGACACCGTCGGCTTCAACAAAGCCGACCACCCCGCTGCCGCCGATCCGCACCGCAAACCGGTCTCGCCGGCAGGCTTCGAAGGCAATATCGGCACCGATTTCAAGCAGAGAAAATCGGCCGCCGTCGGAAACCGCAATGCAGAACTTTGCCGGCAGATTTTGCGCGCGCGGAGATTTCGCTAGGCGGGTTTCAAGCTGCTGCACAAGCGGCCTGATATCGATGAGGGCTTCGCGATCGCGTCCGGCGAGCGCGCTGGCGATCACGTTGGGCGTTGTGTCGGCCGCCGCATCGTCACCGATGAGGCCTTGCGCAACCAGCTCCGCCTGCAGTTCGGAAATCCGCGCTTCCGCCACGCCCCTGATCTGCAGATTGGCGCGCCGCGTCAGATCGATCGATCCGTTGCCGTAACGCCGCGCCAGCGTCGCAACCGCGCGCGCCTGATCGGACGACACTATCCCGCAGGAGAAATGCAGGCGCACGAGGTAGCCGTCGCCGGTCAGCATCGGCCGCCATGCGCTTGGGCACCAGCCCTTGATCTGCGGTGCCACGCTCATGGCATCGCCTCCGCTTTTTCCAACTGCAAGCCGATCGAGTTGCGTCGGGTGATCCAAAAACCGCGTTCGCGCGCGATTTCGAACGTGCGGGCGAGCGCCCGCGCCGCGCCGGGATTTGACTTGTTCAGGAACGCGCTCACCTCGTCATTGCCGAGCGTCGCATCATAAATGAGATCGAATTGATGTGTGCGGACGGCATCCGTCGTCGCGGCGAAGGCAAGCAGGTTGGCGGCCGCCTCAGCGATTTCCGCCGCGCCGCGATGACCGTGCCGCGTTTGTCCGGCGATCCAGCGCGGATTGGCCGCGCGTCCGCGCACGATTCGCGCAATCTCTTCGCCGAGACTGCGCACGATCGTTCTATCCGGCCGTGTAGCATCGGCATGGTAGAGAGCGGGCGCGTTGCCGAGGAATTCGGCCGCGGCGAAGAAGCCGCCTTCGTGCTCGGCAAACGCATCGCCAGAGAGCACGTCGATCTCCGCCACATCCTGTACGTGGAGCAGCGCGTCGGCGCCTTTGACGCGCTCGGCGAAAGCCGCGCCGGCTTCGGTGCCCTCGTCGTGCGCGGAATAAGCCGTCCCGCTCGCCTCGAGATAATGCCGGCCGAGTTCGGCACGCGTCGTCCAGGCATTGGCCGCGATCTTGTCGACGAAATCGATGCCGTAAGAACCCGGCGCCGCTCCGAAAATGCGCTGCGGCACGCTCACCCGCTCGGCCGCGAGCGGATTTGTCTCGGCATCTTCATCAAGTCCCGCCACCGCGCGCACGGCCGCCTCGAACAAGGCGATTTGCGTCGGGAACACATCGCGAAACAGACCGGAGATTCGCAATGTGACGTCGACGCGCGGACGTTCCAGCATCGCACCCGGCTCGATTTCAAAGCCGGAGACGCGCCCGCTCCCATGATCCCAAATGGGACGCACGCCGATCAGCGCGAAGGCCTGCGCGAGATCGTCGCCACCGGTGCGCATCGTCGCGCTGCCCCAGAGATCGAGCACGATACGTCGGGGATAATCGCCATGATCCTGCATGTAGCGCCGGACGAAGGCGCGCGCCGCCTGCCGCCCGATCTCCCAGGACGTCCGCGTCGGCACGGCGCGCGGATCGATCGAATAAAGATTGCGGCCGGTCGGCAGCACGTCGAGCCGCGCTCGCGACGGCGCACCGGCCGGCCCCGGCGGCGCGAAGCGACCATCAAGCGCGGCGAGCAGACCGTCGCGTTCACCGCGTGCGCATCTTTGCAAAGCGTTTCCCAAGGCGAGCGCGGCAGAATACGCGTCGGCATCTATCTGCCCGAACACGTGCAGCCCGTCGCCAACCCGCAGCTCTTTCAAATCGCAAATCCACGCGTCGAGCCGTGTCAAAGCGGCGGGAACATCGTCGAAGTCCGACAAACCTGTTTCCGCGGCAAGCCCGCTTTGGCGCGCACGAAGCATGATCGCGTCGGCGAGTTTGCGGGCGCGGCGCGCATCGAGCTCCTGCGCCTGCGCATATTCGTCGAGCAGTGCTTCGAGTTCGCGCGCTTCGCCATGCACGCCTGCTTCGGTGAGCGGTGGCGTCATATGGCCGATCGTGACGGCCGCGATTCGCCGCTTCGCCTGCGCCGCCTCGCCGGGATCGTTGACGATGAAGGGATAGATGACAGGCAGCGGCCCGAGAACGGCTTCCGGCGCACAATCCTCGGCGAGCGCGACCGCTTTGCCCGGCAGCCATTCGAGCGTGCCGTGCGTGCCGAGATGGATCAAAGCATCGATCCGCGCGATCTCCCGCAGCCAGATGTAGAAAGCGATGTAGGCGTGGCGCGGCGGCAGGTTGACGTTGTGATATTCGGCTTTGCGTACGTCGCGGCGGCCGCGGTCGGGCTGAACGGCGATGATGAGATTGCCGGCGCGCAGAATGCGCAGGCGGAACGCGCCGTTGGCGACCGAGGCATCGTTGGCCGAATCGCCCCAGGCGAAGGTAACTGCATCCGCGAACGCGCGTGGCAGCGATGCGAAATGCTGGCGATACCCATCAAGCGGCAGTTCGATGATCGCGCCGTCGCTCGCGAGCGTTCGCATCAGTGCGTCGCCTTCGGGGAGCCGCCCGATGTCGTATCCCGCATCGCGCAGCTCGCTCGCGATCACGCCGACGCTCGCCGGCGTGTCGAGCCCAACGGCATAGCCGACGCGCCCGCCCTTCGCGGGATAATCCGACAGCACAAGCGCAATCTTGCGTTCACCGCGTGGCTTTTTCCGCAACCGAACCCAAGCTGCTGCCAGACTGGCGACATAGTCGACGCGCGACGGTTCTGGCTTGTGGCGCAAGCAGGAGAATTCAAGTGCTTCGCTTCGTTCGCTCGCCTGCTTGAAGGAGATTGCCCGCGTGATGATGCGGCCGTCGATCTCCGGCAGCACGACGTTCATCGCGAGATCGGCTGCCGAGAAGCCGCGGCGACTTGCGAACCATTCTTCGTGTGATGAGGTCGCGAGCGCGACTTGCAGCACGGGCGAGTCAGCACAATCGAGCACGCTCGCACCGTCGTCCAGGCGGGCGGAAAAGGCTGTCGTACTGAGGATGATGTCGGGACGATATCCTTCGATCGCCGCAGCGACAATTTCTGCCGCCGCCCGATCCTTGAGGCTCGTCACGAACATGCTTTCGACAGCGAGACCTCGCGCGGCCAGCGCATCGGCAAGCGCGTCGATCGGCGCCGTGTCGGCGGCAAGGAAAACGGAGCGATAAAGCAGAACGAGCGCGCGTGGCGCGTTCGCTTTCGATGGGCGGCAGCCCGCTTCGTACCTTCCCGCGGCGGCGATCGCGATCGGCTCTTGCCACGCGAGCGGGCGCCCAAGCTGCGTCGCAACGAAGCCAAGCAGCGACTGAACGTTTGCCGGCCCGCCCTCCTGAAACCAGCTCCACATGCGGCGGAGATCGGCCGCGCCGAGTGTCGATGCGTCGTTGAGCCTTGCATCCTCGCGCGCATCACCGGGCACGATCGCCAGATCGAAGCGGTGCATGCGTGCGGCAGCTGCGAGCTCGTCCAGTCCGTAGCGCCAGTAATCGGCGCCGCCAAGCAGCCGCACGACGACGAATTTCGCGTGCGCGACGACTTTCCCGAGATAGATATCGAGCGAGAACGGATGCTTGAGGTCGCTCAAATTGGCGAGGCGCAGACTCGGACGCTCGGCCGGCATACCGGCATGCGCGGCAGCTACCGCCGCGAGATCAGAATCGGAGAAGGACAGGAACACGCATTCGGCCGGCGTTTGGTCGAGGTCGACGGCTGACGCAGTCTCGTCGAGCGTGCCGATTTGCCGGGCGAGGAGGTGCACGTCTATCCCGTCAGAGCCGCCGCGATGGCGTCGCGATCGAGGCCCTTCTCGCCGATCACCACGAGGCGGCTTCCGCGCCGCTCATCGGCGCGCCAGGGCCGGTCAAAATGATGAGAAAAACGTGCGCCGACCCCTTGCACGAGCAGACGCATCGGCCGGCCTTCGATTTCGACAAAACCCTTCATCCGCAGGATGTCATGATCGGCGGCGACGGATTTGAGCCGCTCGACGAACCTCCCGGCATCTTTGGGCGCAGCCACGTCGACGATGAACGTTTCGAAATCGTCGTGGTCATGATCGTCCTCCGCGTCGTGATGCGAGGGACGCTGCGTGAGATCGTCTTCAGCGGCGGCCGCAAGGCCAAGAAGGATCGCCGGGTCGATCCGGCCGTTCTGCGTCACGACGATTTTCGCACGCGGCGCCGCCGCGCTTATTGCAGCTGACAGGCCGCGAATGTTCGCGTCCTGCAAGAGATCGGCCTTGTTGAGGACGACGAGGTCGGCGCAGAGCAGCTGGTCTTCGTAGACTTCTTCGAGCGAATTGTCGTGGTCGACCGATTGATCGGCGGCGCGCTGGCGCTGCACTGCCGCGGGATTATCGGCGAAGCGCCCTTCCGCCACCGCCGGTCCGTCGACAACGGCGATCACGCCATCGACGGTCACGCGCGCGCGCAAATCCGGCCAATCGAATGCCTTTATGAGCGGCTTTGGCAGCGCGAGACCCGATGTTTCGACGACGATATGATCCGGCCGCTTCTCATGCGCCAAAAGCGCTTCGATCGTCGGTACGAAATCGTCGGCGACCGTGCAGCAGAGACAGCCATTGGCGAGTTCGACAATGTTCTCGTCGGGACAGCTCTCGGCACCGCAGGAGCGCAAAATTTCTCCGTCGACGCCGACATCGCCGAATTCGTTGACGATCAGCGCGAGACGGCGACCGCGCACGTGTTCGAGCACGTGCCGGATCAGCGTCGTCTTGCCGGCGCCGAGAAAGCCGGTGACGATCGTCACCGGCACCTTTTGGAGGGTGCCGCTCATTCGGCCGCCTCAGGTAGCACGGTGAAAGCAGGTGGTACGCGCGCGATGACGCCGCGCTTGATTCCTTCAGGTCGCTCGCGCCAGGGAATGAGCCCGTCCGGTGCGTCGGCATAGAGTTGCGCGGCCGCGAGGATGGCTTCCGCGCTGCTCTCCGGCGGAAAGTCGCCGTAGATGTAGCTCCACTTGCCCGGCGCGGAGAACCCGATCGTCACCGGCCGTTTGCAGACGCTGAGACATTCGACCGGAACGATCTCCAAGTCTTTGTTTGCAGCGCCTTGACTTAGCTCGCGGTAAAGACGCGCGCCGGAGCGCGCCTCTTTCGGTTCCAGTGGTTCGTCACCGAGGCGGCAGGTCGTGCAGACATGGATCGTTGTGCGCACGCGTGTCACGTTGCGAGCACGGTTTGCTGCCGGACGGCGACGCGCTGCCAGGCATAACCCACGGCAAGGCCGAGCAGCGCCCACAGAAGCGCGCTGACAACCAGCGAGGTCGCAGCAAACTGCGCCGCGAGTTCGGCCGGCGCCGTGCTCTTGAAACTCGGCGGCTTCGGCGCGCCGATGAGATGCGGCAGCACGATAAGGACCATTCCAACGATCTTTGCCGTCGTATATTCAAGCCGCGCCAGCAGGAAGAGTCCGCCGCCGGTGCAGAGCGCCGTCGCAAGCCACCAGATCTGCCGCCAGAGTAGGGGCGCGCCAGCGCTGCCCGGCAATTCCGGCGCGAGCCCAAGGGCCGGCGCAAGCGATGTCGCCGCAAACGCCGCGATGGCCCACAAGAGGGCGGTGCGCAGCAGGATCGGAACGCCGGCCGCCAGCATCGCTGCGATGAGGATCAGCGCGTAACCGATTGAGGTCGCGACCGTCGCGAGGCTGGTTGCGGTGATCCGCTGCCAGCCGTTGGCCGGCTGCCAACCCTCGTCTTCCTCTTCCGGCGCGGTCGTTGCGGTGCCGGAGCCATGATCGTGCACGAGGACGATCGGCAACGCCGGTGACCTCAGGCCCGCATGATGTTGACGCTCGGATGCCTTCTCATAAACCTCGCCCTGCAGGATCAATTGCGACGTCGTGAAATGCTGCAGGGCCGCGATCGCAAGCCCGACAATAAGGCCGGCGAGGAAGCCAGCCTTCAGCACACGCTGGATCATCTTCAGGTCAGTGACAGGGGAAGCTGAGCGCGTGCCGCGTATCGTGGGCGCCGTTGTGCAGAACGAGCGTGTGCGCAAAGCCTGTCAGGAACACGAGACCGACGCCGAGCACAGCCGCAATCAGCGCGGCCTTCAGCGCCTCGCTGCGGGGCGTTGAGACTATGCCAGCGTCGAGTGCGATGGAATGGGTGTTCATGAAGCCTCCTTGCCGCCCCACCGGCAGCGTTGGTTCAGTCTCGGCGACGGCAGGTCTCCTGGCTGGCGCTTCACCGCCGCGTGCCGCCTTCCCGATCTCCTCCATGAAATCAGTGGCCTCGACACGCGTCTCGACGCCGACAGTTGCGGGGGCAGCTGCGCTCCGGATGGCCTTCGCCGCCTGGTCGCATTCCCTCTTCGCCTCCTTGCGGAGGACCGTCGCGAGGGCAAGATGCTACAGCGACCGGCCGCCGTCAAACCAGCGGGACTGGCGCTTTGGACCGGACGGGCCTACCCCTCCGAACCAATCCCCGTCACGCTGCGGCACCTCGGGCAGCGGGCCATCCGCACGACACGTCACCCCTTGATGAACACGTAGATATCGACCTCCAGGCTCGAATCGTCCGGTGCCTTTGGCGGCGTCAAATATTCCTCGATAAACAGATTCTGCGCTTCGATATTCTTTTCGTCGAGATAAGCGGTGATCGCCTCATAGGTCGCATCGATGTCTTCATACGCACCGCGATGCAGGAACTTCATCGCTTTGCCGGAGGGCGAGGAGCCGATCTGGATGGCTTTCGTGAGCTCGCTCTTGCCTTCCGGCGCCTTGTCGAGCGGAACCATCGCCTCGTAGCGGAAGCCGGCATCGTCGGTTTCGACAAACACCGTGAATGGATGGCCTGACGCGGTCAGTCCCGCCTTCTGCATCTCGGTGTGAATTTGCGTCAGCGCGCCGGTGATCGACTTGAACCCGTCGTCCCAAGTCGAGGAGCCGCGCATGAGCGCGACAGGACGCGCCGGCACCTCGACGGTCTGGGCCGCATCGACGGCCGACTCGTCCGCCGGCTGCTGAGCGGTGGACGGGGCACCCGGCGCGGGCGGTGGGGCGGGCGGCGAGATGGCGGGCGGTGTTGCCGGAGCAGCCGGCGCCGCCGGGCTTTGAGCGAAGGCGGCGTCCACTGGGCCAAATGCCAGCCAGACCGCACACAGAGCTGCTAGCGGGAGGCTCAGCTGGCTCATTCGCGAAGCAACGATCGTTCGAAACCTGCTCATGTGCCGCTCCGCATCCGTTTGGCGCCCGCCATCCGAGGACATAGTGGCGCCCGCCGCTTTCGCCTATATGTCGCGGGACTAGGACCCGAATATGACTTCTCTCGCCCACCGGCCGATCGTGAGGATGAACGGCATCGGCAATGCAATTGCCGTGCTGGACCTCCGCGGCAGCGCTCACCGCGTGAGCGCGGGCGAGGCGCGGGCGATCCATCACGTGCCAGGCCTCGCCTTCGATCAGCTCATGGTTCTGCACGATCCGGACCGCCCGGGAAGCGCGGCGCGGCTGCGCATCTATAACAACGATGGCTCGGTCTCTGATGCCTGCGGCAACGGCACGCGCTGCGTGGCCTACCTGCTGATGCGCGGAATGGAGGGACGTGACCTCCTGCTCGAAAGCGACGCTGGCCCGCTGCCGGTGACGCGCGACGGCGAGTTCGCATTCACCGTTGACATGGGGCTGCCGCGCTTTGGCTGGCGCGAAATCCCGCTCGCGCGCGACGTCGGCGACACGACCCGTGTGCGGCTCGATCCGCCGGTTGCCGGCGCGCCGCAGATATTTGCGGCGCTCAGCATGGGCAATCCGCACTCGATTTTTTTCGTGCCGGATGCGGCAGCGGTCGATCTGCGTGCGCTTGGGCCGCGCATCGAGCACCACCCGCTGTTTCCTGAGCGCGCCAACGTTTCGTTTGCGGAGATCGCCGGCCGCGATCGCATCCTGCTGCGGGTCTGGGAGCGTGGCGCCGGGGCGACGCTCGCCTGCGGTTCGGCTGCCTGTGCGGCGCTGGTCGCCGCTTCGCGCCTCGGTTTGACTGAGCGGCGCGCCGCCGTGGTGCTGCCCGGCGGCGAACTCACCATCGCCTGGCGCGCCGAGGACGACCACGTGCTGATGAGCGGCCCGGTCGAACTCGAATTCGAGACGCGGCTCGACCCGGCCGCTTTCGCCGGGGTGGCCGCGTGACGGTCCACGCCCCAGTCGAAGTGCTCACCTTCGGCTGCCGGCTGAACCTCGTCGAATCAGAGGCGATGCGGCGTGCCGCGCTTGTCGCCGGCCAGCGCGATCTCGTCATCGTCAACACCTGCGCGGTCACGGCGGAGGCGACGCGTCAGGCGCGCCAAGCGATCCGACGCATCGCACGGGAGCGTCCGCAAGCCCGGATCGTCGCAACCGGCTGTGCGGTCGAGACCGACAGCACCGCCTTCGCGGAGATGCGTGAATTGGCGGAAATCGTGCCGAATGCGCAGAAGACCGCGTCGGCAATTTGGGGGGCTCCTGCCGGTCTTGAGCCGTCCGCCGGCATCGAGGGCCACACCCGCGGCTTCGTCGCGATCCAGAACGGCTGCAATCACCGCTGCACCTTCTGCATCATCCCGTTCGGCCGCGGCGCCTCGCGCTCGGTGTCCCCCGCTGACGTGCTTAGGGAGGTGGCAGCGCTCGTCGCCTCGGGCCATCGCGAAGTGGTGCTGACGGGCGTGGATCTCACCTCCTGGGGCGCCGACCTGCCGGACAGGCCGCGGCTCGGTGATCTGGTGACCCGAATTCTCGCAGAGGTACCCGGTCTCGCGCGGCTGCGCCTCTCCTCGCTTGATGTCGCCGAGATCGACCCGCCGCTTCTCGACGCGATCGCGCGGGAAAAGCGGCTGATGCCGCACCTCCACCTGTCGCTCCAGGCCGGGAACGACCTGACTCTGAAGCGGATGAAGCGCCGCCATTCCCGCGTCGATGCAATCCGCGTCTGCCGGGAGCTACGGCAGGCGCGTTCAGAAATTGTCTTCGGTGCCGATCTGATCGCCGGTTTTCCGACCGAGACCGAAGTGATGTTCGAGGACACGCTTTCCTTGATCGGGGATTGCGGGTTGACGCACGTCCACGCCTTCCCCTATTCGCCCCGGCCCGCCACGCCGGCGGCGCGGATGCCGCAGGTAACCCCGGCTGTGGCCAAAGCGCGCGCCGCGCGGCTGAGACAGGCAGGCGCCGCAGCCTTTGCCCGGCATCTCGACGCGCAGATCGGGCGCCGCATCACTGTGCTTGCCGAGCGCGGCGGCAAGGGCCGCGCCGAAGATTTCACGCCCGTTCTCTTGCCCGAAAGCGAGCCCGGCACGCTCGTTGCTGGCGAGGTCGGAGGCCATGACGGCGCGGCCCTGATGCTGCTCAGATCCAGCTAAGTTGGCTTGAAATTTTGTTGCGGCGCAACATGTTTCGTTCAGGAGGAACGCCGCCAGGGAGCCAGCATTCCGCCAGATGGCAGGAGAGCAATATGAGCGACCAGGCGATCCGCTCTGGATTTATCCGCAAACTTTGGCCGAGCGACGAACCAGGCTTCCGCGACCACCTCTTGCGTCTTGACGCTGACAGCCGCCATGACCGGTTCGCCATGGGCGTGTCGGACGATTTCATCCGCAATTACGCCGAGCGATGCTTCAGGCTTGAGGGTTCGATTTTCGGCTACTTCGTTGACGGCGAACTTCGCGGCGCCGGTGAATTGCGCATGATCGGCGACGATCATCGGGTTGCCGAGGCCGCGTTCAGCGTCGAGCACGATTGGCGCCGCCGCGGCGTCGGCAAGGAGCTGATGACGCGCATCGTTCGCGCCGCGCGCAATGCCCGTGTCGAGACGCTCTACATGTCGTGCCTTGCCACCAACCGTGCCATGCAGAACCTCGCCAGGCATTTCCAGGCCGAGCTGCACTTTGAAACCGACGAAGTCACCGGCAAGCTCGTCGGCCGACGCGCACCGACACCGGTCACGCAGTGGAAGGAAATCGTCGAGGACGCGACGAGCTTTGCGACCGCCATGGTCGATCTGCAACGGCGCACCTGGCTGCCGCGGCTCGGCAGTTGACGGCGCGGCGATCAAGCCGCGGTACCCTGCTCCAGGTCGCCGGCTTCTTCTGCATCGGCGCTTGGATCGTTCAGCCCGTATTCCTTCATCTTGCGGTATAGCGTCGAGCGCCCGATGCCGAGCCGGCGCGCCATTTCCGACATCTGTCCGCGATAATGCGACAGCGCAAAACGGATCGTCTCCGCCTCCAGCATCTCCAGCCGGCGCACATCGCCGCTCTCGTCGAGCAGCCGCAACACGTTGGGATCGCGGATCTCGACGCGAACGAATTCGCGTGGCGCTGCGGATGTCATGGCTGCTGGCGCCGGGAGCGGCGGCACGCGCACATCGAATCCGTCGACCTGCGCCGCGATCTGCGGGAATTCCGCGACCGTCAATTCATCGCCGTCGCAGAGAACGATGGCGCGGAAGATAGCGTTTTCCAATTGCCGGACATTGCCCGGCCAATCGTATGACGAAAGCAGGGACAGTGCTTCGGCGGTGATGCCGCGGATGCGCTTGCCCTCTTCCGCGGCAAAGCGAGCGCAAAAGCGGCGCGCCAGATCACCGATATCGCCGCGACGCACGCGAAGCGAAGGCATCGTGATCGGGAAGACGTTCAGCCGGTAATACAGGTCCTCGCGAAAACGCCCCTGGCGCACGAGTTCGATCAGATTCTGGTTCGTCGCCGAGATGAGCCGGATGTCAACGCGCACAGCGCGTTTGGCGCCGATCGGATCGATCTCGCCTTCCTGCAAGGCGCGCAAAAGCTTCACCTGCGTCTCAAGCGGCAGTTCGCCGATTTCGTCTAGAAACAGCGTGCCGCCATTCGCTTCCAAGAATTTGCCGGCGTGCTTTTCCGTCGCGCCGGTGAAGGCGCCCTTCTCGTGCCCGAAGAGAATGGATTCGACGAGATTTTCCGGCAGCGCGCCGCAATTCACAGTAACGAACGACTTGCCCCGCCTATCCGAGGCGCCTTGGATCGCGCGGGCGACGAGTTCCTTGCCGACGCCCGACTCGCCTTCGATCAGCACCGGAATCGTCGAGCGCGCCGCGCGCTCGCCGAGCCGGATAATGCGCGCCATCTCCTCGCTTTTCGACACGAGGTCCTTGAAGCCGAGCGTGCCGGAATTGCGCCGATTGATGCGCCGGATTTCTTCTTCGAGCGCGTCGGTGCGAAGCGCGTTCTTGATCGAGACTTGCAGCCGTTCGGCACCGACAGGCTTCACGACGAAATCATGCGCGCCCGCACGCATCGCCGAGATCACCGCCTCGATCGAACCATGCGCGGTCTGCACGATGACTGGCACGGCGATCTTGCGCTCGCGCATCCGGCCAAGCACGCCCATGCCGTCGAGATCGGGCATGACGAGGTCGAGGATCAGGAGATCGATCGATGTCTGGCCTGCGGCCTCGAGCCGCGCCAGCGCCGCCTCGCCGCAGTCGACGACTTCCGCTGAGTAGCCGAAGCGGCGCACCGTGGCTTCGAGGAGGCGCCGCTGAACCGGATCGTCGTCTGCGATGAGGATGGTCGAGATCATCAAGTCCCGGCGGGCGGCGCGCGGACCCCGCGCTTTGGATTTCCGCATGCTCGTTGATCAGGGTAAATGCGGTGTTAATGCCCCCTTCGCGGGCGACGCGGCCGCATCAGGACGCTATGCAATTTGCCGAACGGTTTTTTAACCAACGCACGCTCGGCGATCCGCTGTGGTTGCGCTCGCTGCGCTTCGCGATCTCGGTGCTTACCCCGCCGGGTGTGTGCTGGGCGCTGCATTACGATCAGGAAATTGTTTTTGCGCTCGTGCCGTCGATCGCATCTTTCTCGACCGACCCCGGCGGGCCGCCGCTGTCGCGCCTGATATGGGCGGCGGGCGGCGGGATGGCGTTCGTGGCCGGCAATGTCGCCGGCGGGCTGGTTCCGAACGGCGCCGAGAGCGCCGCGCTCTTTGCAGCCGCCGGCGCAATCTACGCCTTCTCCGAGAGTTCGCATCAGCTGGTTGTGACGATCGCCCGTTTCCTGTGCTTCGGTATGGCAATCGGTGCATTCTATGCCCATGCAAAGCTCATCGATGTTGCCATTGTCGCGAGCGCGGTTGCGTTCGTCTTCCTGGTCTCGTTGGCAGCCGATCTTCTGCGCGGAGGTTTGCGCGCATCAACTGCACCGACGCTGCGGGAATTCATCGATGGCATCGAGGCGCGCGAGACCGAGCGTCTCGTCTTCGCCGCTTCCGCCGCGATTGCCGTGGCGCTCGCCTACGCCGCGGCAGCAACATTCCAGTTCACGCGGCCTTATTGGACGTTTATCGCGCTGGTTCTCGTCTTGCGGCTCGATTTCATGTCGAGCTGGAATCTCGTCATCCAACGCATCGCCGGCACAATCTGCGGCGTGATTGTCGCAGGACTCGTCGTGGTCCTGTTTCCCTCGCGTGCGGTGCAGGCGGGAGCGATGCTGATTGCCGCGCTCCTGCGCTGGCCGGCGCAGAAGCGGCACAATATGCTTGGCGTTGCCGCACTCACTGCCTTTGTCATGCTGTTGATCGATCTCGCCGCGAACACCCGGCAGGAGGCGCTGCTCTTTCTCGGCGCACGTCTGCTCGACACGATCATTGGCTGCCTGTTCTCGCTCGTCGCCCTCTTATTGACCTGGACCGGGATGATGATCATCCGCAAGAGCGGCTGGCGCACCGCAAGAGAAGGCCGTTGAATCGCGGCGACGAAGAGCCGATATAGGGGCGTCCTTCATCAGAGCGTCCCGACCCGATGCACTCCACGAGCCTGCTCTCGTCATCCCCATTATTCGCCCGGCCCGCGACGGCAGAAGTGCTGCCGTCTTCCGCCCCCGATCTCGGCCCGCTGCCCGAATGGAATCTTGCCGATCTCTACCCCTCAATGGAGTCGGACCTCTATGCCGCCGATCTCGCGCGGGCGGAGGTCGAGTGCAAAGCGTTTTCTGAAGAATATCGCGGCAAGCTCGAAGACATCGTGCGGTCCGACGACGCCGGCACGGCGCTCGCGGTGGCGGTGCGCCGCTACGAGGCGATCGAGGATCTCCTCGGGCGCATCATGTCCTATGCCGGGCTCGTTTATGCCGGCAACACGTCCGACCCGATCCGGGCAAAATTCTACGGCGACGCACAGGATAAGATCACGACCGCATCGACCGATCTTCTGTTCTTCCAGCTCGAACTCAATCGCATCGATAGCGCGCTGCTCGACAAAGCGATGGAAGACAGCCCGCTTTCGCATTGGCGGCCGTGGCTCGAAGAGATCCGCAAGGAGAAGCCTTACCAGCTCGACGACAAGCTCGAGCAGCTCTTCCACGAGAAATCGGTCACCGGGCATGGTGCCTGGAACCGATTGTTCGACGAGACGATCGCGTCCTTGCGTTTCAATGTCGACGGCAAGGACCTGACGATCGAGCCGACGCTGACGATGATGCAGGACCCGAACGAAGAGCTCCGGCACAAAGCCTCGGACGCGATCGCCGCAACGCTGAAAGCGAATCTCCGCACGTTCAGCCTGATCACGAACGTACTCGCCAAGGACAAGGAGATTTCCGACCGCTGGCGCGGTTTCCAGGACGTCGCCGACTCACGCCATCTCGCCAACCGCGTCGAGCGCGAAGTCGTCGATGCGTTGGTGAAGGCGGTGGAGGATGCGCATCCGCGCCTGTCACACCGTTATTATGCGCTGAAGGCGAAATGGTTCGGCAAGGACAAGCTCAATCATTGGGATCGCAACGCGCCGCTGCCCTCGGTGCCGGCGCAAACCTATCGCTGGGACGAAGCGCGCGCGACCGTGCTCGATGCCTATCGCGGCTTCTCGCCGGGCATGGCAGGAATTGCGTCGCGCTTCTTCGATGAGAGATGGATCGACGCGCCGGTACGCCCCGGCAAGGCGCCCGGCGCTTTCGCGCATCCGACGGTGCCCTCGGCACACCCTTACGTGCTCCTTAATTATCAGGGCAAGCCGCGCGACGTGATGACGCTCGCGCACGAACTCGGGCATGGCGTGCATCAGGTTCTCGCCGCACCGAACGGCGCGCTCATGGCGCCGACCCCGCTGACGCTTGCGGAGACGGCTTCCGTATTCGGCGAGATGCTCACGTTCCGTGCACTGCTCGACAAGACGAAAGACAAAATGCGCCGCCGCGCGATGCTCGCGGCAAAAGTCGAGGACATGCTGAACACGGTCGTGCGCCAGATCGCGTTCTATTCCTTCGAACGCAAGCTGCACACGCGCCGCGCCCAAGGCGAGCTCACGCCCGAAGATATCAGCGATGTGTGGATGAGCGTACAGGCTGACAGTCTCGGCCCGGCGATCAGGTTAGGGCCGGGATACGAGACGTTCTGGGCTTATATCCCGCATTTCGTCCACTCGCCGTTCTACGTCTACGCCTATGCGTTCGGCGATTGCCTGGTGAACTCGCTTTATGGAGTCTACCAGAAGGCCTCCGACGGGTTCGCGGAGCGCTATCTTGAGATGCTGGCGGCTGGCGGCACCAAGCACCATTCCGAATTGCTTGCGCCGTTCGGTCTCGACGCGCGCGATCCCGCCTTCTGGCAGATCGGTCTTGGGATGATCGAAGGGCTGATCGCGGAGCTGGAGGCGATGGAGGGGAACTGAACTAGCGCGGTGCGGCTAGAACTTGTTCTTCCGCTCGCGCAGTTCCGTAAAGACTTCCACCGGATCGGCGCCTTCCATGCCGAGCGCCTTCTGCACGCCCGGGTCCTCAGCACGCAGGAACGGGTTGGTGGCGGTCTCCAAGGCGATCGTCGTCGGCAGCGTCGGGCGTCCCTGTTTGCGCATTTCTTCCACTTCCGTCGCACGCTCGGCCAAAAGGTTGTTGTCGGGATCGACCGTCAGCGCAAAGCGCGCATTCGACAGCGTGTATTCGTGCCCGCAATAGACTTGCGTCTCGCCGGGCAGCGCCGCAAACTTCATCAGCGAGTGATACATCGTTGCCATCGGCGCTTCGAAGACGCGCCCACAGCCGAGCGCAAACAACGTGTCGCCGGCAAAAAGCAGGTCGTCGCTCGCGACGTAATAGGCGATGTGACCGGCCGTGTGGCCCGGCGTATCGAACACGGAAAGATCGATCTCACCGACCTTGACGACATCGCCTTCCGCAATCTCCACATCGAGGCCGCCGATGCGCGCAGCTTCCTTCTTCGGGCCGACGACGCGCGCGTCCGGGAATTTCGCCTTCAGTCCCCGCACGCCCTGCACGTGATCGCCATGGTGGTGCGTCAGCAGGATATCGCTGAGCTGCCAATGATTGGCTTCGAGCGCGGCGAGGATCGGCGCTGCATCCGGCGCATCGATCGCCGCCGTTGCCCCAGTCGCGGAATCATGTATGAGAACGCCGTAATTGTCGGCGAGGCAGGGCAATTGGTGGACGTGAATCGTCATTTGGGGCAAACCTGAAGCCAAGCTTAGCCGTAGCGCGGGTTGAAATCAATTCGGGCGGAGGTTCAGCGTCGGCGCCTGCGAGCGGACGCCGAAATGCTCTTCCAGGATCGCCAGGTTGCGCAGATTCGCCTTAAAGGCGATATCGAAGAGGTCGCCGAGGACCGGAACGGCGCCGGCCGCGGCTTCGATCGCCACATTCTTCAGCATGCGCGCGAGTTTTAGCTTCGGCAGCCCGAGCTGGCGCGCCTCGTACACGATGTAGAGCGAGATCGCCGTCAGAAGTGCGTCGCCTGCCGCAGGGGCCAAGCCGATAACGGAATTCAGCCCGAAACGAAACCGCGAGCCAGGCAGCCGGAAGGCGCCGTCGATCAGCCAGGCAAGCCGCCGCAGCCGCGCGATGCGTGCCTCGGCAGGAAGCGTGTTGTCGTAATAAGAGGCGTGCGCCATCGGCATTCCTTCGCAACCGGCTTTAGATCGGGGCTCGCGATGCGGGTTTCAATGCTGCGCACGCGGCAAGGTTCCAGCTCTCGAGCCGCACCCAAGCTTGCCTTGGCAAGGCTGTGCTTTAACCTGCGCGCCGGGTGCGGGTCTTCGCTGAACCACCGCGCATCGCGAAGGGAGCGTAAGTGCACTGTCCGGTTCCGGTCAAAAGTGTCCGCCGCGTACTCTGCGTGTTTCCCGCCTACACGCCCGCGTTCGCGACATTCGAGCATGCCTATGCGCTGATGGGCGACGTGCGCGCTTTCATGCCGCCGCAGGGGCTGCTCGTCATCGCTGCTTATCTGCCGCGGCAGTGGGACGTGCGCTTTATCGACGAGAATATCGCGCCGGCAAAACCCGCTGACTTCGCGTGGGCGGATATCGTGTTCGTCAGCGGCATGCATGTGCAGGCGCCGCAGATCAGCGATATTCATGCGCGCGCAAAGGCGGCGGGCAAGGTCACCGTGCTCGGAGGCTCCTCCGTCTCCGGCGCGCCGGACATGTACCCGGCGTTCGATTATCTGCATGTCGGCGAAATGGGCGACGCCACGGACGAGTTGATCGCGCTGCTCGACGCGAGTGTCGAGGCGCCGGCGCAGCAGCTGCGGTTTGAAACCAAGGAGCGTCTGCCGCTCGCCGACTTCCCGCTGCCGGCTTACGATAAGGTGCCGCTGAAGCGCTATCTCCTCGCCTCGATCCAATTCTCGAGCGGCTGTCCCTATCGCTGCGAGTTCTGCGATATCCCGGCGCTGTACGGCCGGCAACCGCGGCTGAAATCGCCCGAGCAGATCATCCACGAACTCGACGCGATGGTTGCGCAGCCGAACCCGCCGACGGTGGTCTATTTTGTCGACGACAATTTCATCGGCAATCGCAAGGCCGCACGCGAGATGCTGCCGCATCTTGTCGAATGGCAGAAGCGGCACGGCTACCCCATCCAGTTCGCCTGCGAAGCGACGCTGAATATCGCCAAGCAGCTCGACATACTGGCACTCATGCGGCAGGCGGCGTTCATCACGATTTTCGTGGGGATCGAGACGCCCGAACTCGAAGCACTGAAGGGCATCGTCAAAGAGCAGAATGCCGCCGTGCCGATGCTCGAGGGCATTCGCACGATCAACAGCTACGGGCTTGAGGTGACGTCAGGCATCATTTTCGGCCTCGACACCGAGACGGCTGACTCTGAGCGCCGGTTGATCGAATTTGTCGAGGCCTCGCAGGTGCCGATCCTGACGATGAACCTTTTGCAGGCCCTGCCGAAGACACCGCTCTGGGATCGGCTCGCCAAAGCCGGCCGCATTGTCGATGATCCCGATCTCGAGTCGAACGTGCGGTTCCTGCGTCCGCATGATGAAGTGCTGGCGAGCTGGCGGCGTACGATTGCCTATTGCTACGAGCCCTCCCGCGTCTTCGCGCGCTACCGGCATCAGATCGAGGCGACGTATGCGAATCGCATCCGCACACCGGCGCGCGCGAAGCTGACCTGGCGGAATATTCGGCGCGGGCTCATCCTCACGTTCAATTTAACTGTTCGGATCGGCATTCTCGCCGATTACCGCGGGGTATTCTGGGCAGCCGTGCGGCACGCTTTAACGCGAGGCCGGATCGAAGACATTTTCGGCATGACCTTTGTCGCCCACCATCTCATTCTGTTCACGCGGGATGCTCTGCGCGGTAAAGAGCGGGCGTCGTTTTATACGCCGAAGCCCGAGGCGGCTCCGCAACTGCCGTCCGGAGAATTGTTCGAGCAGAGGGAAGTCGCGTAGGAGCTACGGCGCGATAATCGGCGAAGCTTCGAGCTTCGGCCGGCGCGGCTCGACCCCAGGGAACACGCTGCCCTCTTCAAACCAGCTGCGCGGCGCCGGCGAACCCCACAGCGTCTGGCGCTGCGGATCGCGTAGGTTCCATTTGATCGGCTCGAGATCGGGATCGACCGTCATATAATCCGAGCAATAGATCTCGATGCGGTGGCCGTCGGGATCGCGGATATATAGAAAGAAAGCGTTGGAGATGCCGTGCCGCCCGGGCCCGCGCTCGATATTGGCGAGATAACCTGTCGTCGACATCAGATCGAGCAGGTCGATGATGTTGAGCGGCGTCGGCACCCAGAACGCCACGTGATGCAGGCGTGGCCCATAGCCGCTCGTGAACGCGATGTCGTGGATGCCGCCCTTGCGGTGCATCCACACCGCCCAGAGTTGGCCGGAATCCTCGGCCTCGGTATATTCGGTGATGCGGAAGCCCAGCGAGTTGTAGAAAGCGACCGAGGTCTCGACGTCGTCGGAATAGCAGTTGAAATGGTCGATGCGAAGCGGCTTGACGCCGCGGTACAGCTGATATTGCTGATGGATCGGCCTCAGTTTGTCCATGCGAAAATAGAACTCGATCGGCATCCCGGTGGGATCAACGGCGCGCAAGGTCCGGCCCTGGTACGGGCGCTCGACCCAGCCGCTCTCAAGTCCCTGCTCATCGAAGTGGTCGCGCGCCTTGTCGAGATCGCTCTCACTGAACACTTTGAAACTCAGCGTTTTCGCGAGCGCGTGATCGCCGCGCTCGAGCACCACGCAATGATGGCCGCGCTCTTCCATGGCGCGCATGTAGATCGCGTCATTCGTCTCGTCGGTGACCTGCAGGCCGAGCGTGTCGACATAAAAGGCGCGCGCGGCAGCAAGGTCCGTGACGGCGAGCACGATGTGACTCAGCCGCACGATGTTGAAAGGCGGGTAGAGGACCGGCGCGGGGATCGGCATGTCTCTCTCCGAGCTTATGCGCCGATTCGCGCTATCGAATGGGAATCGAACGCAACTGCGACGTTCTTCGTCTCCATGTAGAAGTCGAAGGAATAGTCGCCGCCGTCGCGTCCGAGCCCGGAATATTTCATGCCGCCGAACGGCGTCGGCAGGTGACGCACGTTCTCCGAATTCACCCAGATCATGCCGGCTTCGAGATCGCGCGCTATGCGATGGGCGCGGCCGAGATCGCGCGTCCAGACGTAGCCGGCGAGCCCATAGCGCACGTCGTTGCCGATTCGGATCGCCTCAGCCTCGTCTTCGAACGGGATAACGGTGAGGACGGGTCCAAAGATTTCCTCCTGCGCGATGCGCATTTCCGTTTTTGCGTCGAGATAAAGCGTCGGCTCGACGTAATTGCCGGCGCCGTCCATGGCGCGGCCGCCGCCGCAGGCGATCCTGGCGCCTTGTTCGCGCGCGTAACGTGGGAATGAAAGCACTTTTTCGGCGTGGCGCGGATGGATGAGCGGGCCGATCTCGGTGTCAGGGTCGAGCGGATGGCCGACCCTGATCTTCTTCACGCGCTCCGCAATCCGCGCCGCGAATGAGTCATAGATCGAGCGCTGTACCAGAGCGCGCGACGACGATGTGCAGCGCTCGCCATTCAGCGAGTAGATCATGAACAAAACGGCGTCGAGCGCGCGGTCGAGATCGGCGTCGTCGAAGACGATGACCGGGTTCTTGCCGCCCAGCTCGAAATGCACGCGCTTCAGCGTATCGGCGCCCTGGCGCATGATGTGCGAGCCGGTCGTTGTCTCGCCGACGAAGGCGATCGCCCTGATCAGCTTATGTTCGGTCAGCGCCTTGCCCGCGGTTTCACCGAAGCCATGCACGAGATTGATGACGCCCGCCGGCAGCCCATGCGCACGGATCGTCTCGTCGATGATTTCGGCGAGCAGCACGGCGCTCAGCGGACTCCATTCCGCCGGCTTGTGCACGATTGTGCAGCCCGCCGCGAGCGCCGGCGCGATCTTCCACGTCGACAGCATGAACGGCGTGTTCCACGGCGTGATGATGCCGACCGGGCCGATCGGTTGGCGCAACGTGTAATTCAGATGGTGCTCGTCCGGCAGCGACAGCCCGTCCCCCGCCTGCGGTGCACGATCGGCGAAGAAGCGGAAGTTCTCGGCGCCGCGCAACGCCGCTTTCGACATGTAGCGGATCGGCTGGCCGGTATCGCTGCTCTCGATCAGCGCGATCTCTTCGGCCCGCGCGACAATATTGTCGGCGATCGCATGCAGGATCGTGCGGCGCTTCGAGCCGGGAATGCGGCTCCAGACCTCGAACGCGGCCGCGGCAGAGATCGCGGCGCGGTCGATGTCCTCTGCATTGCCGGACGCGACGCGGCAGAGAACGTCGTTGTTGGTCGGGTCGAGGGACTCGAATGTCTCACCCGATCCCGATGCTACCGCCTCGCCGGCGATCAGATGCGGAGCCGGGGCGGATTGAAACCGCTTGAGATGCTTCTGCGCACGCGACAGGTTCGCGGCGAGCTTCGGGGCGGCGGGCTTGTTCATTCGGCGGCATTCCCCAGCGCCGCGCGCCGCTCCATGCGGGCGTGGAGGTTGTTTTTGCGAAGCGCGCCGTCCTCGTCAATCTCTTCCACATACACCGAGAGAGCGAGACCACGCGACTGAGCGAGCGTTGCCGTTTGCAGGTCGAGCACGTCCATGATCGCTTCGGTCAAGCCGCGGCGTTTCTCCAGCTCTCGACCCCGCCCGATTCGCGCGATGACGTTGATGAACGCATTCTGCGGGTCGCCGTCGGCGATGACGAAGACATCGCGCCGCGCCGCGCGGGTCCGCACCGCCCCGAGCTTGAACGTGCCAGTCGAAAGCACCGCGTGGTGGACATCTCTCACCAGCCCTTCGATCGCGATCGCCTCTTCGAGATTGGCGGAATACTCGACGACGATATGCGGCACGCTGCTGTCCTCTTCTCCGGAGCGCGCAGCTTACGACGCGCGGCACGTGAAATCACATCATTTCGCCTGCGGCTCCAGCATAGCTGACGAGCTAAAGCTCAGTTTGTCACTGGGCTAGGGACGGGCTAGAGAGCCGCATGACCAGCCAAACCGCGGATTTGCGCGAGCGTGCTTCGGGCAGCGCGCGCACCGAATATGCGATCGCCGCCAAGGTCAGCGCGGCGCATTTCACCAGTCACGTTTACTATCTCGTGCTGCCGCCGCTGTTTCCGCTGCTCAAGGGTGAGCTGCATGTGGGCTACGTCGAGCTCGGCCTGGCGATTACGCTATTCAACGTCTTGACGGTTATTCTGCAGACGCCAATGGGCTTTGCCGTCGATCGCTTCGATGCGCGCCAGATCCTCTTCGCGGGTCTGTGTCTCGGTGGGGTCTCGTATCTGACGTTTGCGGCTTATCCGACTTATGCGTGTCTGATGATCACGGCGGCCACGGCCGGGGTCGCCAACGCGGTCTATCATCCCGCGGATTACTCCATCCTGTCATCGGCGATTTCGCCGGCGCGGATCGGACGGGTGTTTTCGTTTCACCTTTTTGCTGGCTATTTCGGCTCGGCAATCGCGCCGGCGCTGGTTCTATTTCTCACCGCCATCGAAGGCTACCGCTTCGCGATTGCGGTCGCGGGCTGCCTTGCGCTCGTCGTCGCCGTGCCGCTGCTCCTCGATATTCTGGAGCGCTCGGCAAGCGCCCGCAAAGCCAAGGGCACGTCGCGCCCGCCCGCTGCGCCGTCGATGTCGCCTGTTCGCGTTCTCACGCCCGCGGTCTTGTCGCTTACCGGCTTCTTCGCACTGATCAGCCTGTCGTCGACCGGCATCAACAATTTCGCCGGGGCGGGGCTTGAGGGCGCCCAGGGAATGTCGCTCGGCGCGGCCAATATCGCGCTGACCGGCTTTCTCCTGGCGACGGCGTTCGGCGTCCTTTTCGGCGGCATGATCGCCGACCGCACCATCCATCATAACGGCGTCGCTGCCTTCGGCTTTGCGGCGACGGCGGTCCTGGTGCTGGTTGTCGCCGTCTTCCCGCTACCGGCTTTTGCCGTCATCGCGCTCTTGACGACCGCGGGCTTCTTTTCCGGGATCATCCAGCCGTCCCGCGACATGATGGTGCGCGAAGCGGTGCCCGAGGGCGCCGCCGGCCGGGTGTTCGGTATTGTCACGACCGGGTTCAATATCGGCGCGGCGATCGGGCCGGTCATCTTCGGCCTCCTCCTCGATCACGGCCGCCCGGCATGGATTTTCGGGATCACTGCCGGGTTCATGGCGATCACGGCGCTCACCGCCTCGTGGTCGCAATGGCGGACGCAGCGCGCGCGGAGCGTCACTGCGTCCCTGAGCGAGGCCGCCTAGTCTTTCAGGTGCGGCGGGGGTAGGGCGAATCGTTCGGCTGGCGCCACATGGCGTCGGCGCTCCACGGTCCGGGTCCGGCGAAGACGAAGTAGAGGAAGATGAAGCAATAAAGGATTGCCGCATCGCCGCGATTGATGATCGGGAAGAAGCTTTGCGGCGCGTGGGCCATGAAATAGGCGACTGCCATGTCGCCCGACAGAATGAAGGCGACCGGCCGCGTGAATAGGCCGAGGACCAGCAAAAGCCCGCCGACCAGTTCAATGACGCCCTGGTACCAGGATAGCGTGAACATGGCCGGCTGAGTGCCGGGCGGAAAGCCGAGGAGCTTTGTCGTCCCATGCTCCAGGAACAACAGCGCCACCATGATGCGCACAACGCTCAGCACGCGCGGCGCCCAGACCATCAGCGAATCCGTCCGAATCATTCTTCTTCTCCGTTCCCACCCAGGTTGAGATTACGTTGGCGGCTTCGGTTGCACATGGCCGCTTGGTTTCGACTGTTGATAAACAGATTCTGCGATTGCCAGCAATTGCGTGCGCTCGACCTGCGCCGCGATTGCGTAGCCGAAGCCATCCTCCGTCCAGGTAAAGGCAGAGGCATTCTGGCCCTCGACGAAGCGGAAGGCCGTTCCGGCATCCCCATCCGCTCGCAGATAAAGTGTCAGGCGCGCGCCCGCGTCGTCCTGATACATGAGCTGCGCGGCTGCACCGGAATTGGCCGGCAGGAGTCTTCCGCCCATCAGGCGAAAGCCTTGTGCCGAAAGATCCGGCGCCTTCAGCGGGTGATTGAGGCGCCGCGACAGCCATTGCACGAGATGCGCCTCCTGGGCGGCGGCGACCTCGACAGGATGCACCGTCTCGGCGACGAAGATGCGATGCGCGGTCAGCGCTTCGGCGGCGATCGGTGTCTCGCGCGGAACCGGCGACGTGGGTGCTAAACGCGCATGGGCAAGCCAGCCGCCAAGCCCGCCGGTGGCGAGAAGCAGGATTGCCGCGGCAATTCGCAGCCATTGGCGCGGCGCGGCGCGGCGCTCGACCGCGAGATTGGCAATCCGCAAGCGTGCCGGAATGGGCTCGGCCGCCTTGAATTGCAGGCTCTCGCGCAGCGCATTTTTTGCGGCGATGTCCGCGGCGACGCGCTCGCCGAGCTGCCGGTTATCGGCAAGAAAGCGGCTGACGAGAGCGTGACGCTCCGGCCCGAGACGTCCGTCAACAAAGGCGTTGAGATCGTCTTCGCCGACCGGCGGCTCGACAATCATTTCACTCTCCGCAATCGCGGCGCCGATCCGCTCTCCATGGCTTGGCGAAATCGCTCGCGCGCCCGGCTCAAGCGCGACATGACGGTACCAATGGGGATATCGAGAGTTTTCGCCATATCGGCATAAGAAAGGTCTTCCACGCCGACGAGGAGCAGAATGGATTTCTGATCCTCCGAAAGCGTATCAAGCGCCGCCAGGCAATCGCGGAAGATGAGCCGGCGTTCCGGATCTTCGTCCTGGAGCGTTTCGGCTGAATCGGCTTCCTCGACATCGGCGCGCGTGCCGCGGCGTGAGCGGCGTCGCAGCTCCGAAATGTGGAGATTGCGAAGGATGGTAAAGAGCCACGCCTTCGGATTGCCGTCGCGCCGCCGCATGTGCCACCCGGCAAGCGCGTGTTCGAGGCAATCCTGGACAAGATCGTCGGCGGCTTCGCGATCGCGCAACAAGGCCCAGGCATAACGGCGCAACCCCGGTATATGCGGCTCCAAGATCGTGGCGATCTCGTCCATGCGCTATCGCCCCGAGCGCCGCAGTTTAGAAGTCATGCAAGGAGAACGCCGACTGCGCACGATTATTCCATGAGGGCCTCGGCCCGAGCGCTCCTTCAGGCGCCGGCGCGAACCGCATGGCGCCAGGCGGCCTCGGCGAGCGGCACCGCGCGCGAGGCCTGCTCCACCGCGCGCGCGCTCGCCGCCGTCCCGTCGCGGACGCGGCCGGCGATGCCCTGCACGATGCCGCAGAGACGGAACAGATTGTAGGCAAAATACCATTCGAGATCGGGGATGCCGTCGCGCCCGGTCTCGTTGCAGTAGATTGCGACCACTTCGCCCTGAGTCGGGATGTTGAGGCTCGTGACATCGACGCCGCCAAGGGAGCTTCGCCCTTCATGCGGCATCGACCAGTTCATCAGCACATACGTGAAATCGGCCAGCGGATCGCCAAGCGTCGACAATTCCCAATCCAGCACCGCCGCGACCTGCGGCGCGTCGGGGCGAAAGATCATATTATCGATGCGATAGTCGCCGTGGACGACCGACACACGATCCTGCTGCGGGACGGTTTTCGGCAGCCATTCGATCAGCCGGTTCATCGGCTCGATCGTCTGCGTTTCCGAGGCACGATATTGCTTTGTCCAGCGGTCGATCTGACGGGCGAAATAGTTTCCGGGCTTGCCGTAATCGCCTAATCCGATCGCAGCCGGATCGTATTGATGCAGCCGCGCCAGCGTCCGGATCTCGGATTCATAGATGGCGCGGCGCTCGCTCGGCTCGATTCCCGGCAGTGTGCCGTCCCAAAAGATGCGGCCCTCCACCATCGACATGATGTAGAAGGCTGCGCCGATCACGCCGTCATCGGTGCAAAGCCCGTAGCTGCGCGCAACCGGAAAACCCGCACGGTGCAGCGCCGTGATAACGCGGTATTCGCGATCGACCGCATGGGCCGACGGCAACAATTTGCCGAACGGCTTTCGCCGCAGCACATAGGCGCGCTCGGGCGTGTCGAGTCTATACGTTGGATTGGATTGCCCGCCCTTGAATTGCGACACCCTCAGCGGACCGCGATAGCCCTCGACATTCTCGCGCATCCAGATATCGAGGCGTGCCTCGTCGAAACGATGCCGATCTTCGACCGGCTTCGTCCCGGAAAAAAAATCCGCGGCAGTCGCGCCGCCCGCCTCACTCATTGCAGCGCGGGACCCGCATTCGTGTAGCGCTTCATTTCCAGCCGCGCGATCGCGCGGTTGTGCACTTCGTCGGGGCCGTCGGCTAAGCGCAAGGTGCGGATGCCGGCATAGGATTTCGCCAATCCGAAATCGGTGGTGACGCCGCCGCCGCCATGCGCCTGGATCGCCTGGTCGATGATCTTCAACGCGATGTTCGGCGCGGCGACCTTGATCATTGCGATCTCGAGCTGCGCCGACTTGTTGCCGGTCTTGTCCATCATATCAGCGGCCTTGAGGCAGAGCAGGCGCGTCATCTCGATGTTCGTGCGCGCCTCCCCGATGCGCTGCTCCCAAACCGACTGCTCGGAGATGCGCTTGCCGAAGGCAACGCGCGACTGCAGACGTTTCACCATCTTCTCGAGCGCCGTCTCGGCGACGCCGATCGTACGCATGCAATGATGGATACGGCCCGGACCGAGGCGTCCCTGCGCGATCTCGAAGCCGCGACCTTCGCCAAGCAGCAGGTTGTCCGCCGGCACGCGTACATTATCGAGAATCACCTCGGCATGTCCGTGCGGGGCGTCATCGAAGCCGAACACCGGCAGCATGCGCACGACGTTCACGCCTTTTGTGTCGAGTGGCACCAGAATCTGCGATTGCTGGCGATGACGCTCGGCATTCTTATCGGTCTTGCCCATGACGATCGCGATCTTGCAGCGCGGATCGCCGACACCCGAGGACCACCATTTGCGGCCGTTGACGACGTAGTGATCGCCGTCGCGTGTGATCTCGGTCTCGATATTGGTCGCGTCGGATGATGCGACGTCAGGCTCGGTCATGAGAAAGGCGGAGCGGATTTCGCCGTTCATCAGCGGTCGCAGCCAGCGTTCCTTCTGCGCCTTTGTGCCGTAGCGATGCAGCACTTCCATGTTGCCGGTGTCGGGCGCGGAGCAGTTGAAAACCTCGGAGCCGAATTGCACGCGGCCCATCTCTTCGGCGCAGAGCGCATATTCGAGATTGGTGAGGCCGGCGCCTTTGTATTCGTCGTCGTCGTGCTCGCGCGAGGGCGGCAGGAACAAGTTCCAGATGCCTTCGGCCTTGGCCTTCTTCTTCAGCTCTTCGAGCACCGGCACGACAATCCAGCGATTGCCGTCGGCTGGCTTCATCTGCTTCTCGTAAGTCTCGACCGCGGGATAGACATGCTTCTGCATGAAATCGGCGACGCGATCGCGCCAATGCCGCTGCCGCTCTGAAAACGAAAAATCCATGGAGCTCCTCGCGCGCTTCCCGGCCCGCCTCAAGTGCGGGGCTCTTGCTGCACCCGCGCCTTCTGGCGCGGCAATCGCCTTCGCTTGTACCAGCACAGAGCCTCCGGGCAAGCCGATTGTGCCGCACCGGCGTGAGCGCCCGAGCTTGACTTGCCGATGTCGGTACGGCGATGAACGCGCCGGCCGTTTCACGGCTCCAAGGGACGATTTCTCACCCGCATGGACGAAGCTCATCTGCAGGCGCCGCTTGCGCAATTCGGCGGTGCCGCGCCGCCCGCGCCCGAATGGTTCGCCGATGCGATGGCCAAGCGCCCGGAGACGAGTCTCGTAGAGGTGCAAGGCGCGAAAATCGAGACGCTCACCTGGGGCAAGCGCGGCAAACCCGGGCTCCTCCTGCTCCACGGCAACGGCGCGCATGCGGGCTGGTGGCGCTTCATTGCGCCGTTCCTGGCTGAGGAGTACCGCGTCTGCGCCATTTCCTGGGCCGGCATGGGGGGATCGGACTGGCGCGACACCTACACGACGGAAACCTTCATCGCCGAGGCGCTGGTGACGGCGGAAGCCACGGGCCTGTTTGACAGCGCGGTGAAGCCGGTCTTCGTCGGCCATTCGTTCGGCGGTCACATTGCGATCTTCCTGACGGCGCGGCATGGCGAACGGCTCCGCGCAACTGTCGTCGTCGATCCGCCGGTCTTCACGCCGGAGCGGATCGCCGAGCGCCGCGCGCGTCCGCGCAAGGAGCGTGCCTATCGCGCCCATCGCGTCTATCCCACACTTGAACAGGCGCTCACCCGCTTCCGTTTTGCACCGAGTCAACGCTGCGACAATCTCTTTATTGCCGACGCCATCGCGCGCGAGTCGCTGAAGCAAGTCGCCGGCGAGTCCGGCGAAGGGTGGACATGGCGCTTCGATCCGTTTTTGTGGAGGAACCTGCGTCTCGGCGAGTCGACGCCTCACCTGCCGGAGGCGCGCTGTCCGATGGCGCTGATTCGCGGCGAGCGCTCGCGGCTGATCCGCGCTGAAGATGCGGCCTACATGATGAGCCTGTTGCCGGACGGCGCGCCGCATATCGCGATTCCCGACGCCGACCATCATCTCATGGTGGATCAGCCCCTCGCTTTCGTCGCGGCGTTGCGCGGATTGCTGGCGGGCTGGCCGTGACTTATTCCAGCGCCATTCCCTTGCGCTCGGGAATGAGGAAGTACGTCGCTGCGACGTCGATGAGATAGATCAGCGCCAGAAGCGCAATCGCCGCAGAGAAGGAATAGGCGTCGGCAATGCCGGCGATGACGAGCGGACCGAAGCCACCGACACCGCGCCCAAGATTGAACAGCACGTTCTGCGCGGTGGCGCGCGCATCGGTCGGATAAAGCTCCGACATGAGCGCGCCGTAGCCGCCGAGCATGCCGTTGACGAAAAGCCCCATGATGGCGCCGCCGATCAACAAAGCGGTGGGATTGGTCAGCTGCGCATAGATGAGCACCATGACGAAGGCGCCGATCTGATAGGCGATGAAAATCGGCCGGCGACCGATCCGGTCGGCAAGCTGGCCGAAGAGCCAGATGCCGAATCCCATTCCGAGGATGGTCACCGCCGTCCACAACGCCGACTGCGTCAGCGAGAACCCGAACTGGCGCGCGAGATAATTCGGCATCCAGATCATCAGGCCGTAATAGCCAAAATTCTGCACCGAGCAGAGGATGAACATGGCGAGCGAGATTTTTCTCGTCGCCGCATCCTTGACCAGGAGGCGCACGGGAAAGCCAGTCGCCTTCTTGCGCACGAACAGTTCTGGCTCGCCGACGGCGCGGCGGATGACGAACGACGCGAGCGCCGGGAGCAGCCCGACAAGGAACATGCCGCGCCAGCCGATCAGCGGCAGCAGCAGCGGCGTGATCAGCGCCGCGACGAGCACGCCCGCCTGCCAGCCGAGCCCGACATAAGACGACGCGCGGGCCCGCTGCGATGCAGGCCAGGCCTCGGCGACGAGCGCCATACCGATGCCGAACTCACCGCCAAGGCCGAGTCCCGCGATCGTGCGATAGGCGACAAGATCCCAGTAGCCCTGCGCGAACGCCGAGAGCCCCGTAAACGCGGCGAAGATGAGGATCGTCAGGCTCAGGACGCGCACGCGCCCGTAGGCGTCGGCAAGCATGCCGAAGACGAACCCGCCGATCACCGCGCCGATGAGCGTGAAGGTCGCGAGCGAAGCACCGGCCGTCGCGCTCAGGCCGAGATCCCTCGCGATCGCGCTCATCATGAAGCCGAGGATGAGAAAGTCGAATCCGTCCATCGCGTAACCGACGGCGGAGGCGGCGAGCGCCTTGCGAGCATAGTCGGGCGCCCGTGCGGTCTCAGGCGCGGCGATCTCTTGCGCGACGCTCATCCGATCTTCCCAGGGTCGCTAAGGTGTTCGGCGATGCGCAAACGCAGCGCCGGGCGGGGCTATATCAGCCAGCCGCCCGAGAGCGGGAATCCTTAGCGCCCTCTAGTCGTCCTCGTTCGTGCCGGCCAGCGCTTCGAGCATGCTGACGATCTTGGCGCGGACGCGCGCATCCTTGATCGCGACGAATGCACGATTGAGGCGAATGCCTTCGCGCGTCGCGATCAGATCGAGGACCTGGTCCCTGCCTGCTGTCGCTCGCTGGGATTGGCCGCCGGCGCCATCGAAGAAATACGACACCGGGACTTCCAGGAAATTGGCGATCGCCTGCAATCTGCTGGCGCCGACGCGATTCATTCCCTTTTCGTATTTCTGCACCTGCTGGAAGGTAACGCCGAGGGCGTCGCCGAGCGACTCCTGGCTGATTCCCAACATCATTCGCTTATGGCGGATGCGCGTTCCAACATGCCTGTCTATCGGCTGCGGCTCCTTGGGGCCGGCGACAGCGACCTTCATCTATCTTCCCTCTCTGACGTTTATGACGCGCGGGACTTTGCGCTCAAACGGGAGGCGGGAAAAGGGCACAATACGAGAACTTGAGGTTCTCCCCGTGTTCTATCGCACATTTAGGAGCCGACCAGCCGCAAATAGGGCGCGCGTCGGCCAGGCATGCCCCCGGGGCCGGTCCTTCCGTTCGGGGGCTGGCACTTGGCGTCGAGGAAATAGGCTACCGCCTCGGTTACCCCCAATTCGCCCAGTCTCGCGGTTTCGAAACCCTCGCGAACGAGGCATTCCGAAGCTTCCAGCAAGGCTATGCTAACCAGCTGATTGAGAACCGGTTTCGACCGTGTCGCTTCCACCGCTACGGTAAGCGATTGGACGACCCCGACTAGACGATCACGCTCCCTCATGATTGCCCTTCCCCAACATCGTTATTGCGCGCGGCGCTCGAGAGACGGGCTCTCGAGGCCGGTTTGGACCCGGAGCACCGGGGAACTCAAGCCGAACACCTCTCGCGTTCGCGGCAGCGTGCGCTCGGTGACCTCGCAGAAGAACGGGACGACCGGCTCCCCGCCATATTCGGTGGGGAGGGCGAGCGGACGTGTGTGAAATCCCACATCGATGGCGCTCGTAATCAGGCCGGGGTGGGCCTCGACGAGAAGGCCGCGGATACCGAGGTGCAGGCAGGTTTCGACAACCGCCGCGTAGAATTCCCCCTTAATCTGAGAGGCGCCTTGGAAGCTGTCGCGCTTGAACGGATTGATCGCCGCGCGGGTCCATTCCCAGATATCGGGACCGGTCGGCTCCGGATTCCCCTGTAGGATCTCCGGATAAACGTCTCTTAAGAGATGGGGTCCGGTCGTCGGCAGCAGCCGCGTATAGGTCGAGACATCGCCGCTCTCGTCCATGCCCACGATGTGGACGGCCTCCGGCGTGTCGAACTCATCGACTTCACGCTGGTCGGCCCTTTCAAGAGTTTTCCATTTCTTATGATGGACAAAGAAGCGATGCCGGAACCGATAGACCCTTTCGAGCGTGTCGCCATGCTGCGAAAGATTATGCTTGGTGATCAGGATCGCCATCGCCGCTCTCCAGTGATCTGAGACGGCGAACTGACGTGGTCGTGACCAATTGATCAATTCCCCAGAAATGGGGAATTCCACGCCCGATATCTTCGTTATACGATTGGCGGCGCACGCGTGCGTGGACCTAACGTTTTTTCGTTCTGTATGTTATTCTAAGTATTGTTGATATTCTGCGGCACTCAGGGAGGGTGTGGGTCATGCAGCCACTTGAGCAAGTCACGTTTGACTCCATCGAGCGTTTCGCAAAGTGCGAAAACAAAACCCAGATTGTGCAAGAGCTTAGTAGCATTGGTACGTTCTTCGGCTACGAAAACTTTTGCATCGGAGAGCTACCGCCGCTGGGCGCCCGCGGTGAAGATTACTTGATTCTCTCAGGATGGCCGGAGTCATGGCTCCGGCATTATCTCGACCACAACCTCGTCCATCAGGACCCTGTCATAAGAAAAGTGCGGCAGGAGACACTGCCGTTTTTATGGAGCGAGGCGCAGTATGCGTCCGATGACAAAGCTGCACGCCGCGTGATGCACGACGCGAAGGAGTTTGGGCTTGCAGAGGGGCTCGCCGTGCCAATTCACGGGCACGGCGCCCTTCAGGCGGTTGTCACCTTCGGGACCTCTCATCTTGCCGGCGTGGATAAGAGGCATAAAGCCGCGCTGCATCTACTCGGTATGTATGCGCATAACGCAATCATCTCCTTGCGCGAAGGACGAAAAAGGCAGTCCGTCAAACGGCTCGCCCCGCGTGAGATCGAGTGCCTGAAATGGACAGCGGCGGGTAAATCAACCTGGGATATCTCCGAGATTCTGGGACTCTCTGAACGCACGGTCCGGCAGTATATTGATAGCGCATCTCGGAAACTTGGAGCCGTCAACCGGCCGCAGGCGGTCGCAGAGGCACTCCGGCATTCTCTCATTTCATAAGCGAGCTTCAACACGTCACTTTTGACGTATTGCGGGAATCGATCGCGAGTTAACGATGCATGGCTGAGGGGGCATCGGTCCTCGCCTCGGCTGCCATAACCTCGTCCCCCGCTGTGAGGATAGGGCAGGTGCCCCCGACCTCGTTAGCTGAGACCTGAGCGTCGAACTGAAATCGCGCGGTGTTTGTCCGCTGGGCCATGCGCGAGGAGAAATGTTTCAACTGCCCATTGCCGATGACCAAAGCCGAACTCATTTCCGCGCTTGCCGCTCTTCCTGACGAGGGAGAGGTTCTGGTCGAGCCATGGCCGGGGCAGAGCCGCTCGGCTCCTGTGCGGGGGGAATTGTTCAGCATCGAAGTCCAGATCATCGAGGGCGAAGCCTGGCATTCTCCCGCTTTCGCGCACATCGCCCCAATCCTCGACCGGGGGAGGGATCCCGCTGCTTGAAACCGGACTTTCCCCTTTCAGCCAACCTCATCGATGCTGAGATGCTTGCGTTCCTGCGCGACGTGATACGGCATTGGAACGAAAACGATCTCCAGGCGATGTCGGCCCACTTTCGCGATGACGCCGCGCTATCCTCCCCTTTCGTGCTTGAAAGCTCGACAAGCACTTGGGTTCAAGGCCGCCAGGCGATCGTCGCGCACCTGAAATACGTGCGATCCCGCTACCGTACCTTTGAAATCATGAATGTCGCGACCGACACCGCCTTCTACACGCTCCTGCTATGGGACGGTCAGCAATATCTGACGGTCATCGTCGAGCCGGAACCATCGCCGCTGCTCATTCGCCGCATGATCATCTGCAAAACCATATTTCATCGCCGCTGACCCGTGCGAGCCACGAGCAATCTCACCCGCTAGATTGCAGTTATATGATCAGCGCGGCACGCATCGCTTCGGCAATTGCGTGACCCTTGTTCTGCGCGCCAAGTTTTTTCGCGGCGCTTTTCATATATTGAATCACCGTCTGTTCCGACAATACGAGGATTTCCGACGTTTCCCAGGCCGTTTTGCCTGCGGCGGCCCATCGGAGACATTCGACTTCGCGGCTGGACAGGTGCACCTTGCGCGGATTGGACTTGGCGCCGTTGCCGGCTTTGCGGATGTCGCGGATCTGACTATGCGCAAAGATCGCCACGACGTGCAGCGCACGCCTGTGGCGTTCCGGAATAGCGAAACGCGGCGCGCCGAACGTCACGATCGCCTGCGCGCCGTCCACCGTTATGATCGGCACCGCGAAACCTTCGCTCAGGCCGAACTCCGTCGCCTCATGCATGACCCGCGCCGCAGCCGAGTCGTCCTGTGAATAAGCCGCCTCGCTCCAAAGGAAGGGCATCGTAGAGCGCCGGACTTTCCGGATCACCGGATCGACATGGATGAAGTCCGATTTCAGGTAATGCGTGATCCACTTTTCCGGCCAGCCCGAAAGCAGGACGTAGGGGTCCGCTTTCTCATGCGGCGCCGGCAATCCGGAAATGCAGAAATTTTCGTATTCGAACACGGTCCCGCATTGGCGCAGCTCGGCCAGCACGTCATCGGAGGACCGATGCGCGGCAATGCGCTCGATCGCACCGAAGGCGACCTGTTGGATATCCGGCATGGCTCGCCCCTCCCCGACCGGGCGGTATGCTGGTGTGACGCGCCAAGCAGGATAGCCGATGGGCTCGGCCGCGCCAATACTGAGCGAACGTATATCGGTGCTTGGAGCCGCTTCTAGGGAAGATCACGCGTCCATTTTCAGCGCCGCGATGAAGGCTTCCTGCGGGATTTCGACCTTGCCGAACTGGCGCATCTTCTTCTTGCCGGCCTTTTGCTTCTCCAAGAGCTTGCGCTTGCGCGTCACGTCGCCGCCATAGCATTTCGCGGTCACGTCCTTACGCAAGGCGCGCACGGTCTCGCGCGCGATGATCTTGCCGCCGATCGCCGCCTGGATCGGGATTTGGAACATGTGCGGCGGAATCAGGTCCTTCAGCTTCTCGACCATGGCGCGGCCGCGGAGATCCGCGCGGTCGCGATGCACCAGCATCGACAACGCATCGACCGGCTCGGCATTGACCAGGATCGACATTTTGACGAGGTCGCCTTCGCGATAGTCGGTGATCGCGTAATCGAAACTCGCATAGCCCTTCGAGATCGATTTCAGCCGGTCATAGAAATCGAACACGACCTCGTTGAGCGGCAGGTCGTAGATGACCATGGCGCGCTTGCCGACATAGTTGAGATCGACCTGGATGCCGCGGCGGTCCTGACAAAGCTTCAAAACGCTGCCGAGATAGTCGTCGGGCGTGAGAATCGTCGCCTTGATCCACGGCTCCTCGATCTCGGCGATCTTCACAGGGTCCGGCATGTCGGCGGGATTATGCAGTTCAATGGCGTCGCCGTTGATCAGCTTGATCCGGTAGATGACAGACGGCGCCGTCGCGATCAGGTCGAGATTGAACTCGCGCGTCAGCCGCTCCTGGATGATTTCGAGGTGCAGGAGCCCCAGGAATCCGCAGCGGAAGCCGAAGCCGAGCGCCGCCGAGCTCTCCATCTCATAGGAGAAGCTCGCGTCGTTGAGCCGCAGCCGCCCCATCGCCGCGCGCAGGTCCTCGAAATTCGCCGCATCGACCGGAAACAGCCCGCAGAAGACAACCGGCTGCGCCGGCTTGAAGCCGGGCAGCGGCTCGGCGGTCGGCCGCTTGTCGTCGGTGATCGTGTCGCCGACGCGGGTGTCGGCGACCTGCTTGATCTGCGCGGTGATGAAGCCGATCTCGCCCGGCCCCAGCACCTCGGCTTCCGCCATCTTCGGACGGAAGACGCCGATGCGGTCGATCTCGTAATGGGCGTCGGTGCCCATCATCTTGATGCGCTGATGCGTTTTGAGGGTGCCGTCGACGACGCGCACCAGCACGACGACGCCAAGATAGGCGTCGTACCAGGAATCGACGAGCAGCGCCTTCAAGGGCGCCGCCTCGTCCCCCCTAGGCGGCGGCAAGCGGGTGACGATCGCCTCCAAGACCTCGTCGATGCCGAAGCCGGTCTTGGCCGAAATCGGGATCGCGTGCGAGGCATCGAGGCCGATCACGTCCTCGATCTGCTCCTTGATGCGGTCGGGCTCGGCTGCCGGCAGATCAATCTTGTTCAGGACCGGCACGATCTCGTGGCCGGCATCGAGGGCGTGGTAGACGTTCGCCAACGTCTGCGCCTCGACGCCCTGGCTCGCGTCGACGACGAGCAGCGAGCCCTCGCACGCCGCCAGCGACCGCGACACCTCGTAGGCGAAATCGACATGGCCCGGCGTGTCCATCAGGTTCAGAATGTAGGGCTTCCCATCCTTTGCCCGGTAATCCAGCCGCACCGTCTGCGCCTTGATCGTGATGCCGCGCTCGCGCTCGATGTCCATCGAATCGAGCACCTGCTCGACCATGTCGCGCGCGGCGAGACCGCCCGTCGTCTGGATCAGGCGGTCGGCAAGCGTCGACTTGCCGTGGTCGATATGCGCGACGATCGAGAAATTGCGGATGTTGGCGATCGGGTGGGTGGCCATGATGCGCTGCGATAGCAGGGGGGTGAGGGCAGGGGAAGGGCGGCAGTCGGAGCAGCAGGTTCGGCGTGGTAAGCCGCAACCGGTTGCAGTTCACAATCTGAACGGAGGTGACATGGGAAAGGTGCGCGTCAGGGGTTTTGCAGTGTCCATCGACGGCTTCGGGGCCGGCCCGGAGCAGAGCCTGGAACATCCGCTCGGCAAAGGCGGCCCGGAGTTGATGCAGTGGTTCTTCCCGACGCGGACCTTCCGATCGATGATCGGGAAGGACGGCGGGAGCGAGGGGACCGACGATCGCTTCGGTCGCGCCGCGATGGAAGGCTTCGGCGCCTTCATCCTCGGCCGCAACATGTTCGGCCCGGTCCGCGGCGAATGGCCGGACGACACGTGGAAGGGCTGGTGGGGCGGCAATCCCCCGTTTCACGCGCCGACCTTCATCCTCACCCACCACGCCCGGGCGCCGATCGTGATGGAGGGCGGGACGACCTTCCACTTCGTCACCGACGGGATCGAGGCGGCGCTCGCGGAGGCCAAGGCCGCCGCGGGCGACCTCGACGTGAAGATCGGCGGCGGAGTTTCGACCGTCCGCCAGTACCTGCTCGCCGGCGCGATCGACGAGTTGCAGCTGGCGCTGTCGCCCGTCGTTCTCGGCCGTGGTGAATCCCTGTTCGCCGGCATTGACCTGCCGGGCCTTGGTTATCGGGTGACGGAGGCGGTGCCAACGGAACTCGCAACCCACGTCGTGCTGACGCGTGCCGAAGCCCGCGTGCGGGGAGAGCGTGGCCCGCGCGTGAGCGTGGCTCGGGTGAGGGGCAGCACTAACCCTCGTACGGTGGCGCTGCCCTCACCCTAACCCTCTCCCCGCCCGCGGGGGAGGCGGGGAGAGGGTTCATCGCGCCTCATTTTCCACGCCCGTTTTGGCCGTCCCCGAGTTGATCGGGGATCAGGCCCGGCCATCTACATCACCTTCTCTCCGCTGCGTCTTTGCCTTCGTGGATACCCGGCCCAAGGCCGGGGCATGACGCTATGTGCTGATCTAGGCTGGCCGCCCGCGCCGGCGCCCTCGCGGCGAGTATGGAGGCGGGGGCGGCACCGGGATAACTTTTTGGATGCCAGTCGGCGGATTTGAATTATTAACCCTCATTGTGATTGAGCGAGGGAGAATATGACAGAGAAATTGGAAGGGCTTGCTTATGTAGAGCGCGAAGCTGAGGAATGGAGCAGATGGACGCGGAAGGGCCAGAAGTTATGGAGTTTTGCCAATAATGGTTCGACTGTGATCATTGTCACGTTTAGCGCTATCGCGGCTGTCCTCGCGCAGGCTAGCTTCGGCGACGATCTACCGCTGTCGGCCGCGAACCTAGCGACTGCTTTGTCGCTGACAGTGACCATCGTGTCCACGGTGCAGTCGAAGCTCGGCTTCGAGCGCAAGTGGGCTGCCAATCGGGCATCACAAAGCGCGCTACAGCAGTTGATGATTGACGTGCGAAAGCCCCCCACCGATATCTCTGAAGTTTCTGAAACGTTAAAGAGAATTATCGCGAACCACGATCAACAGATCATATCGGCAGGTGCATCTCCGCAATAAGTGAATGCGTGCTGCGCGTCAGGCATAGGATTAAACGCAGCCGAGCCTTGCTAGCGGGTGTCATTCCCGCGAAAGCGGGAATCCAGAGTATGTTGCCTTTGCCCCGAATCGCGATCGGCCTTCGGCTGTCCTAGAATGACAGCCTCTATAGTTGCGCAGCTAACGGGGACGGTCGCGATCCTATGCAAGGGACTTTCGACTGGCGTGAGTACCGTAATTAAGCGGCTTGCCGCCGAAGATCGTCCATAAGCTGCCACTCGACGCCACCGGGACGCTTACATTCCCAAAAGCGCCAACCATTCACATTGTTCTTTGTTATCGAGACGGCAGCGTCTGAGGGGCTTTTCCGAGGCTTACCATCCGCGCCCATCCAACGGCCGTTTTTAATCTCTGCGGTGTAGGTTTGGCCTTTATAGGTTTTGCGAAACTGCGTTCCCTCGGCAAATGAGACCCCGTCCAAGACACAGTCACACGACTGACGGGCGACAGAGCCGCGGTTTGCTGCGCCCAGCTGCAAGAGCTCCCGTAGCACGTCATTGTAGGTGATCGCTTCCATGGCACGCTTCGCGGTCAGCGCTTTGAAAACATCAAAGTCAATTTCGATCATTGCCATGACGTGCCGCTCCTATACTGCTGATTATTCTATAGCGTAGTTAGCAGGGAAAAATAGTTATAGTCAACGTGGGTGTGCCCATATCGACGCTGGAGGCACCGCGTTACCAGAACGTGCGTCGCATCTCCCAAGCGTAAGCCCTCCTTGCGCACCCGACCCCTCCCCTGCTATCCCTCCTCGCATCCGGCGCTTTGCGCCGCCCCCGAGGACGTGACCCGTGGCAAGCTTCGCCACAAAAGCCGCATCGAACGCGCTGCGCAGCGCGACCGCGCTCGTGCGCGTTTCGAACGTGCTCACCCTCGGCCTCACCCTCGCTCTCGCGCTGCTGCTTCTTAGCCGCCCCTGAGCGCCGGCCGGGCTTTTGCGCCCTGGCTCTCAGGGGTCCCTTGAACATTTCCCTCTCCGAGAGCCGTTAGACGCTCGACGCGCGCGGCCCCAAATTCAAGGTAAGAACTCATGACCGTTCCGACCGATATCATCGCCCCTGCGGCCGCCACCACCACACCCATCACCTTCCACAAGGACAAGGTCCTCATCTTCGACACGACATTGCGCGACGGCGAGCAATGCCCCGGCGCCACGATGACGTTCGAGGAAAAGCTCGAAGTCGCCGAGCTCTTGGACGAAATGGGCGTCGACATCATCGAGGCGGGCTTTCCCGTCGCCTCGGAGGGCGACTTCGAATCCGTGCGCGAGATCGCGCGGCGCACCAAGAACGCTGTCATTGCCGGCCTGTCGCGCACCTCGCTCCCCGACATCGACCGCTGCGGCGCCGCGATCAAGCCGGCGCGGCGCGGGCGCGTCCACATCGTCATCGCGACCTCGCCGCTACATATGAGCGCCAAGCTCAACATGACGCCGCAGGAGGTGCTGGCGGCCACCGTCGCCGCGGTGACGCGGGCGCGCCAATACACCGACGACGTCGAATGGTCGGCCGAGGACGCGACCCGCAGCGAGGTCGATTTTCTCTGCCGCTGCATCGAGGCGGCGATCGATGCCGGCGCCACCACGATCAACTTGCCCGATACCGTGGGATACGCGACTCCGCAGGAATATCGCGGGATGTTCGAGACCTTGCGCGCGCGCGTGCCGAATTCCGACAAGGCGATATTTTCCGTGCATTGCCATGACGATTTGGGGATGGCGGTGGCGAATTCGCTGGCCGGCGTGGCCGGCGGGGCGCGGCAGATCGAATGCACGATCAACGGCTTGGGCGAGCGCGCCGGCAACGCGGCGCTCGAAGAGATCGTGATGGCGATCCGCACGCGGGCGGACGTGCTGCCTTACGCGACTGGCATCGAGACGACGCTGCTGAACCGCGCCTCGAAGTTGGTCTCGGCGGTGACGTCGTTCCCGGTGCAGTACAACAAGGCGATCGTCGGGCGAAATGCATTCGCACATGAGAGCGGCATCCATCAGCACGGCATGCTGAAGAACCGCGACACTTACGAGATCATGACGCCGGAATCGGTCGGGGTGTCGAAGACATCGCTGGTGATGGGCAAGCATTCCGGCCGCGCCGCCTTCCGCGAGAAGCTGAAGGAGATGGGCTACGAGCTCGGCGAGAACGCGCTGAACGACGCCTTCAAGCGTCTTAAGGATTTGGCCGACCGCAAGAAGATCGTGTACGATGAAGATATCGCCGCGCTGGTCGACGACGAGATTCTCAACGCGCATGACCGCATCAAGGTCGCCGCCCTGACGGTGATCGCCGGGACGGCAGGGCCGCAGAGTGCGGCGCTGACGCTCGACATCGACGGCGAGAAACGCGTGCACCAATCGACCGGCAACGGGCCGATCGACGCGATCTTCAACGCCATCCGCGCGCTGGTGCCGCACGAGGCGAAGCTGGAGTTGTTCCAGGTGCATGCGGTGACGCACGGCACCGACGCTCAGGCGGAAGTCTCGGTGCGGCTGTCGCAGGGCGGCATGTCGGTGACGGGCAAGGGCGCCGACCCGGATACTTTAGTGGCGTCGGCCCGCGCCTATATCGCGGCGCTGAACAAGCTCACCGCGAGGGGTGAGCGCCAGCACGCGCAGCATGCGATGGGGTGAGATTCAGAGTGCTCGCCGTTTCGGCAAGCACTCGCAGACGAACCCAGAAAGCCGGATCAAACTCCGGCGGGACGGTCGGCAAGATGCTCGCCGGAATTCATGGCGAGTATCTTTTCTGCGACTGCATTTACCAGATTTGTCTTGACCATGTTCTTGCCGGGACAATGCTTGTGCGTCGTTCCCTTGTCTTCCTTATGGAAGTGCAAACCACGTACGCCGATCTTGTAATCCTTCGGACTCCAGCCCATTAATGAATGCAGTGAGGCGAGCGCGGAGACGAGATTGTCTCGCACCCCTCCGTCAAATGGCTCCTTGTCGAACTCTCCAACAGTCTCCACGCCCCACGAGATTGGGTTCCAGCTTGGCGTATGCGTGCCCGGAACCGTAAGCGGCGTGAAGGCCCAGATCTTGTCGTCGGCGACGAACAGATGCGGGCCGGCCGACCAGCCTTGCTCGTCGCGATAATAACCAACGAGGTTGTGCATCCATTGCTCGCCGGTAATCGGCGGATGACGCTGTTTCCAGGCTCGATACTGAGCCAAGCTTGGAGCGGATGTATTGTGTACGACGGCAAATTTCGGTCGCCACGCACCAAATGTAAGAGTGTGAATGTAAGCTTCGAATTCTTCGGCCGAGAAGCCGCGTCCAACAGTTCCACGCCAGGCCATGAAATAGCTCCCTATTTAGAAAAACCTATAGTAGGCACACGCAACCATGAAGGGAATAGCCTGGCGCGCTCCGGTGCTCTCTTGTTTCCGCCGCCCCTATTCCTCAGCCTAGGCACACGCCCTGCTCTCGGAGCCTGCCCTGCAGGGCGACGACATCGACATCGCGTGGTGCGACGTTGGAGGCGAGCGCCAGCGCCGCCGCACTTGCCGCTGCTTCGCCCATGACAAAACACGCGCCGGAGACGCGCGCGGCCGATTGGCCGCCATGTGTCATGCCGGCGCAACGTCCCGCGACGAGGAGGTTGCGCATGTTCCGCGGCAGCAGCATGCGGAACGGTAGCTGATTGTAGCCGCGCGCGCGCGGAATGTCGGGAAAGCGGAAGATGACGTCGCCGGCGACATGCTCTTCGATCGGCCAGCAATTGACACCGATAGTGTCATCGAAGGTGGCGCAATCGAGCACGTCGCTCTCGGTGAGCATGTAATCGCAGCTGACGCGGCGCGTTTCGCGGATGCCGACCTGCGGCGCGATGTCGACGATGTAGCAATCCTCGAAGCCGGGCACGGTTTTCAGGAACTCGAATGTCTGCATCACCTGGCGGCGGCCTTGCAATTCGCCGTCGCTCATCTGCCGCGCGTCGGTACCGTCGATGGCGCTGCCGTCGTCGTTCCTGAGCTGCGTGATGTTGACGCGCCATTCTGCGGGATGCTTCTGCGGCCGCACGATCGCGCCCTTGCGCGGAAAGCGCATGCCGCGCGCTTCCGCTTCCTGCATGAGACGCGGGATCGTCGCCCAGGCGTCGGCGGCGCGCGCCGGATCGACGCCGTTCACGCGGAACATCGTCGAGGGATAGAGCATGTTGCCGGCGCCGTCGCCGAGCTCATAAGGGGCGCCGGCAAACGCGGCGAGGTCGCCGTCGCCGGAACAGTCGATGAAGATTTTGGCGCGCACCGCGACGCGGCCCGAGCGCGTCTCGAGGATGAGCGAGTCGATCGTCTGCGCATCGTGCATGGTGACGCCGACCGCGAGCGCGTGGAACAGGATTTTCGTGCCGCTCGCGGCAAGAAGATTGTCGGCGGCGATCTTGTAGGCGGCATTGTCGTAGGCCTGCGCCATGCTCTTGCCGCCGAAGAGGACATGCGGCGCGTTGAGACCACCGAGCCGATCGATGCGGCCGAGAAGTTCGTCGGCAATTCCGCCGACAACCTGGCGAAGTTCGCCATGCACATTTGCGTGCAGACCGCAGAAATTGGTGACACCCGCCGCCGTTCCCATGCCGCCGAGGAAGCCGTAGCGCTCTACAATCAGGGTGTTAAGCCCCGCCCGCGCTGCGACCGAAGCGGCCGCGATCCCCGCCGGGCCGCCGCCAAGCACGACGAGATCGTATTCGCCGAAGAGCGGTGTCGTGCGCGCGGGTTCTTCGATAGTACGGAAGCTAGGTACAGCACGATTTTCGCTCATCAACTCATGCCACTGCTTCTTGGCGGCGAGCGGTGTTCTTCAGATGCCGATTGGCGTCGCAATCGAACCAGCCGACTTCGCACAAGACGTCCAACGTTCCTGATCTTGCCCGCAAGCGGCCGCTCGCCCTGCAGATCGCCGCAGGGCTTCCGTTCACGCGCAAGGTTGCCACGAGAAGCGCCTGCCGTGGCAGGCTCACCCGGCTTCGAAGAAAGACCATCCCGGGCGCGCAGGCCACCAAGGGGAAAGCTCATCGCCGGTCAGCTGCTCCCAGCCCGGGCATGCCGGCTCGGCGGTGGGAAGCTCTTTTACTTCGCGCTTTGCGGGCCGACCCGTTGCCGCACTCCGCCTGGTTACCATGGAATGGGCCACCAGCTTGGCCCTCATCGGCTCCGATTCGTCGGTGTTCGCGGGCGGTTGGTTGGCCAGCTTGTTCTCGATGATCGTGATCAAGCTGCGGACAACGTTCGATCGGGGCCCGCAGGTGCGCACATTCTCGGCCGCATTCAAATGAGCAAGAGCTTCTTCGTACCGATCCTGATTGTACAGCATCTCTCCATAGACCCATTCGGCTACAGGGTTAGGAGGTCCGCCGCGCCCCTTGGTCTTAGACTCGATATCCTTGAGGATTTCCTCTGCCGGAAAGAAGTCGCCTGCCCCCGCGAGAGCGCGTGCGTATAGCGGATCCTCTAGAAGTTCCGGATGGACGACGCCTCGTCGCGACGTCTCGAGAAAATCCTTCGCCTTGGTGAAGCTATCGACATCTCTGTATTTGTGCCGCTCAACTCCCTTATCCGTCAGTAATTCCCCCATGGCGAAATTGGCGAAAGCCGACGTGGAATCGCGGGTGAGCGCATATTGTGCTTTGAGCTCGGCATCGAGCAATCGCGATAAGTCACCCGCAGTCCGGCTCTCGCCGGGCGAGCGAGGGTGAGCGAGAGCGCGGGCCCAGGTCGTATAGACAGAGGGTTCGTCGCGCGCCATCGATCGCGCAGCTTTGAGGTGGTCACCCATAGCATCGTAGCCAGGCACTTCGCCCGAAGGCTCCGGCCTGTACCACTCGTAACGGAATCGGGCGTAGTCGACGAGGCTCAGGGAATCAGTTTCGCGTTCCGCCCCGAGACCTATCGCCTGTTTGAAAAGGTTTTCTGCCTGTTGCTCCTGCTCCGGGCCGGCCATGCAATCGCGCCGTAAGGAGCCGAGCTGCCGATATCCTTCGGGCTCGTCCCGCTGGTCTTGAACCAGCCGAAGCGCGAGGTGACGTGCCCGTGCGATGTCGTCGTCTTCGCGCAGGGTGCGAGCAAGGATGCGCCACGCCGGCGTGAATAACGGATCGCGTTCGATCGCATTGCACAGACTTACCCGCGTCTGCTGCGAATCTTTCTGCTTGTCGCGCCACGCCAGGCCGCGAAGTACGAGAGCCCAGGCCTGCTGCCTACTGTCCGCCGAATGGAACCCTTCGGCAAAGCCGATGGCCCTGTCGAGATCGCGTTTTTCGGGATTTCGGAAGTAGTAGAAGCCGGCGACGAGCGGATCGAATCGCTCCACAAGCCGGGTGGCGACGGTTCTGATGACCGCGTCTATGTCGGTGCCTTCTTCGGCCTCGACCCAAACATCCCCGCCCGTGGCATGAGCGCGCAGTATATAAGCGACATCTGGTGCGCTTTTCGAGATGACGACTTCACCGACGATCTTGGTGTCCTGGATGTGAAGGAGCGCTCGCAGCTGGCTGACGAGACTGACGAGGCTGATGTCGGCGCCCGGCAGTTTGATGTCGGTCACTTTCGAGCTTGCGCCGGCCGAGGCGAATGCCTGAGGTCCAAAGTGGCTCTCCGCGACGGCCGAGTTGGCGTAGTGCTGCATGTCGGCGATGTGATCGAAAAATCGGCGGCCGATGACGGCACTGGTGGCGCCCTTTTTCTGCAACTCGTCGGGAACCGAAAATTCGCCGATAACAAAGCTCTTGTCGAACACGGCCGAATATAGAGGCACAATGAGCAGAAGGACCAGAACGGCGAACGTTGCACGCGTGGAGAATTTCCACGCGTGCGTGACCACTCCGCTCAGCCGGAGATACCAGCCGCCGGTGGAAGCTTGTTCTGGCTTGGGATTGTCTGCGGAACTCATCCGGCAGCACGCTGTAAAATAAAAAAAAGGGCTAGGCATTTCACCACCCTTCCGAGAACAAGGCAAGAGGCGCGCGCGTGTTAGAGTGAACACGCTCGGGTGAAGAGCGAGGCCGGTGATCGGCACCAAGCCGCGCGGCCTATTGCCGCCTTGGGACCGATCGCCTCTCGGAAGCGTCTGCGGAGCTTTTGCGGCTTTCCCGCGTTGGCAGTCCGGCCATTCCACTCCCCGAGACCTTCATGAACATCCAGGTAAGCCCCGTCCCGCCGTCGCTGATCTTGTCGGGTCCGGCGGTCCGAAGCCGCGTCCGCGAGGGCCAGCCGTTTCCGCTCGGCGCGACTTGGGATGGAATCGGGGTGAATTTCGCGCTGTTTTCCGCCAACGCGACAAAGGTCGAGCTTTGCATCTTCGACATCGACGGCACGACCGAGGTCGAGCGCATTACCCTGCCGGAATATACAAACGAGGTCTGGCACGGCTATCTGCCTGACGCGCGGCCGGGCACGGTCTACGGCTATCGCGTGCACGGGCCCTACGACCCGAAGAACGGGCAACGGTTCAACTCGAACAAGCTCCTGATCGACCCTTACGCGCGCCAGCTCGTCGGCGAGATCGAATGGAGCGAGGCCCTTTTCGGTTACAAAGTCGGATCGCCGGACGCCGACCTCTCCTTCGACGACCGCGACAGCGCCCGTTTCGTGCCGAAATGCCGCGTGATCGATCCGGCTTTTACCTGGGGCGAGCAACGCAAGCCGAAGACGCCATGGCAGCGCGCGATCATCTACGAAACGCATGTGCGCGGCTATACGATGCGCCATCCCGGCGTGCCCGAGCATTTCCGTGGCACGTTTTCTGGCATGATGTCACCGGAGGTGATCGAGTATATCGCCAATCTCGGCGTTACCGCGGTCGAATTACTGCCGATCCACGCGTTCGTCGACGACGATTATCTCGTGCAGAAAGGACTGCGGAATTACTGGGGCTATAACACGATCGCCTTCTTCGCGCCGAAGCCGCGCTATCTCGCGACGCCGTTCGTCAACGAGATAAAGGAAATGGTCAGCCATTTCCATGACCGCGGCATCGAAGTAATTTTGGACGTGGTTTATAACCACTCTGCCGAGGGGAATGAACTCGGGCCGACGCTATCGTTCAAGGGCATCGACAATGCCTCATATTACCGGCTTGCGCCGGACAAACGCTACTACATCAACGACACGGGCACGGGAAATACCATCAACCTGAGCCATCAAGGCGTTCTGAAGATGGTCACTGATTCATTGCGCTATTGGGCGACCGAAATGCGCATCGACGGCTTCCGCTTCGATCTTGCGACCATCCTCGCGCGCGAGCCGCACGGCTTCGACGAAGGCGGCGGCTTCCTCGATTCCTGCCGCCAGGACCCGGTGCTGAGCGGCGTCAAGCTCATCGCCGAGCCATGGGATTGCGGGCCAGGCGGCTATCAGGTCGGGCATTTCTCGCCGGGATGGGCGGAATGGAACGACAGGTATCGCGACACGGTGCGCGCTTATTGGCGTGGCGACGAGGGCAAACTGCAGGAGCTTGCCGCGCGGCTCTCAGGCTCCGCCGATCTCTTCAACAAGCGCGGACGGCGGCCGACTGCCTCAGTCAACTTCATTACCGCGCATGATGGATTTACGCTGAACGATCTCGTCTCCTATAACGACAAGCACAACGAGGCGAACGGCGAGGACAACAAGGACGGCCACTCGCATAATCTCTCGAACAATCTCGGCGTCGAAGGGCCGACCGGCGATCCCGAAATCATCCGCACACGTTTCCGCCAGATGCGCAATTTCCTCGCCACCCTGCTGTTCTCGCAGGGCACGCCGATGATCCTCGCCGGCGATGAATTCGCGCGAACGCAGAAGGGCAATAACAACGCCTATGCGCAGGATAACGAGATCAGCTGGCTCGATTGGGACTCGATCGACGATGATCGGCGGGCGCTGACGGCGTTCACGCGCAGGCTCATCGAATTGCGCCAGAAGCTGCCGGTGTTGCGCCGCAACCGGTTCCTGACGGGCGCATTCGATGAGGAACTGCAGGTCAAGGACGTCGCCTGGCTGTCGCCGACCGGCGCGGAACTCACGCCGGAGCAGTGGAGCGACGGCAATGCGCGCTCCATGGGCGTGCTACTCGATGGCCGTGCGCAACCGACCGGCATTCGCAAGCGCGGTCACGACGTCACCGTGCTGCTTCTGCTTAACGCCTATCACGAGCCGGTCGAATTCACGTTGGCTGCGGGACAAGGCGGGTCGGCGTGGGATCGTCTCGTCGACACCAACGAGCCAGAGGCAGAGCAGGCGCGGTTCGCTTTCAAGAAGAAATATCTGGTCACCGGGCGGTCGCTTGTGCTTTTCCAGTTGCGGCCCGACAAGGCGAAGAAGTCCTGAAGACCATGATCTTTGGATGACCCTGACCGCGCTGCTCGTCGTCAATACGAAAAGCCGGTCCGGGGAGCGGCTCTGCGCGACCTTGCGCGATCAGCTCGCCGAACGTGGCGTCACCCCCTTGCATGCGCAATGCGAGACGCGCGAAGCGCTTCCCCAGGCCATCCTCGACAATAAGGACAGAATCGACTGCGTTATCCTTGCGGGCGGCGACGGAACCTTGAATGCGGCCGCGCCAGGTTTGCTGCAGAGCGGGCTGCCGTTGGGTATCGTTCCCGCCGGAACTGCAAACGACCTGGCGCGCACGCTCGGCATTCCCGACGATCCCGTGAGCGCACTCGATATCATCGCGCGGGGCGAAGAGCGGCGCATCGATATCGGCCGCGTCAACGATCAGTTTTTTTTCAATGTTGCGAGCATCGGCCTCAGCGTCGAGCTCGCGCATGCGATGTCGCCGGCGACGAAGCGGCGTTTCGGACGGCTGAGTTACTCGCTTGCGGCGCTACGCGTGATGACGCGGGCGCGGCCCTTCTCGGCGCTTATCTATAGCGAGGGCGAGGTCGCGCGCGTCAAAACCTTTCAGGTCGCCGTCGGCAACGGCCGTTATTATGGCGGCGGTAACGCGGTCGAGAAATCAGCTGAGATCGACGACGGCCGTCTCGATCTCTACAGCCTCGAGGTGAATACCGTCTGGAAGCTTGCCTGGATGGCGCGCTCGTTCCGCGCCGGCGAGCATGGCGCTTTCGAGGAGGTGCGCGCCGTTCGCGGCCGCAATTTCGAGATCCATACGCGCCGCCCGCGCCAGGTGAATGCCGACGGTGAGATTCTGACAGCGACGCCGGCGCGATTTTCTCTGCTGCCGAAGGCGATCCGAGTGTTTGCGCCGAGCACCCGGCCAGCCTGAACAGCATCCGCGGGAACTTCGCCGTCCGGCGGCACGTTTTCAGCCGAGCAGGCAAGGCAATCCTGGGAGGCAGTCATGCAAAGCCCCGCCGCATCGATTACGCCCGATCGTGAGAGCCACAGCCTCATCGCCAGTGACAAGGTCGAGGGCACGAAAGTCCGCCGTCCCAACGGCGAGACGCTCGGCGAAATCATGCGCGTGATGATCGACAAGAAGACCGGGCAAGTCGCCTATGCCGTCATGAGCTTCGGCGGGTTCCTCGGGATCGGCTCCGATTTCTACCCGCTGCCCTGGGATCGGCTAACCTACAACCCGCGGCTTGACGCCTACGAGCTCGACATCTCCGAGGAGCAGCTGCGTAAGGCGCCGAAATTTGCCAAGGGCGCGGCCGCCGATTGGTCGGCCGAGGAAGGCAAGCGTGTCAGCGACTACTACAATCTGCCGATGAGCGGGATGTAATCCCTCTCAGAAGCTCGGTTTCGGTGGATTGGTCGGGTTCGGCACCGGCGCGCCGGGATCGATCACGTCCGGATCGCGTAATGGCGGGAACGGCTCGTCGCCCGGCGCATCGAGGGGATAAGGCGAGGGATCCGGATCGGGGATAACCGACGGCGCAGGCGGCGGTACCTCGCCACCGGGATTCGGCTCTTGCGCTGGCATTTGTGACCTCGGCTGAAGGGAGTGCGGATAACCGGCGTCCGGCACCACGGTTCCGTTGCGGCACTGCGCTACTCGTCACTCAGCCGCTGCTTCTCGCGCAGACATGACCTCGCCATCTGCCCGAGACGCTCGCGCTCCTCGCTCTGCAGGCGATTCGTGATCGCACGCGTCCACAATCCTTCTTCCCGGAGCTCGTCGGCAACGCAGGTGCAAACGGCGCCGCATATCGGCTGCTTCTGTCCCGCCCCTTCGCATTGCGCGCGGCACGAGGAAAAGAAGCGCGCATCCGCGGACGCGCCAGAAGGCGGCGCCAGCGTGGCAAGCAGCCAAACCAAGCCGAAGAAGACCGGCTGATGCACAAGATAGATCGCCAGACTATGGCGCCCGCCGAAGAGAACGCCCCGCGCGAAAAGATTGCGCGGCTGCCAGCGCGCGAGAATTTGGCGCAAACCGAATCGCTCGCCGATTTTCATCAACGCCACGCCGCTAAGCAGCACGCCGACCCACGGCAGGATGGGCCGATAATCGTTCGTGCGCGGCTCGAAGGTCGACAGCCCCGTCCACCACCAGACCGGAACATCGAAAGCGGGAGAGACAAAGAGGCGCGGCGCCGCGATGGCGAGCACGGCTACCAAAGCTGCCGCCCACCACGGCAGAAATAGGAAGGGCAGCGCGATCAGACTTGCAAGCGCGATGCAATGCAGAATGCCGAAGAAGATGAAACCTTCGGGAATGAAAACGTATGTCGCGAGGCTGACTGCGGCCGCGGCGACAATGATGATCGTGAGGTGGCGCAAATAGGGGCGCGCACGAAACCTCGGCGCATGTGCAAGAACGAGGCTCAAGCCGGCGAGCTCAAGAAAGCTCGATCCGATGGTGTCACCAAAAATCGAAAAGGCCCGACCCAAGACGAATTGCGGATCGATATAGCCGAAATAAGAGACGTCCCACGTCAGGTGGAACACGAACATCGCGAGAAGTGCCGTGCCACGTGCCGCGTCGACGAGTGGAATACGGCCGGCGCGCTCGCGCCGCAGGATTTTCGGGATCAGCACGCGGCTAAGTGGGCTCCGCCGCCGCCCCGGCAAAGTGGCTGAAAACCATATCGGGGGCGCTAAGATTGTGACGCGATTGCGCGCGTCGGCCGGCCCAGAGTTCGCTGACGGCGGGAGCGCCTGAAAAGGTTAGGACAGGCGATTCGTCCCAGTTCGCCGCACCAGGGACGCGCCAGGCGACGCGCGCCACATCCGCCACGTGGTCGCTTGTGTACATCGAGCGCAGAGACGCGAATGGCCGCTTATCCGGCATCGCACCGGAATATGTCACGTCGAGCTTAATTTCATTCTGGTCGATGGACGCGAACGCGAGCCGCGCCGATCCGCCGCGCGCGAAGGCAAGCTTGAAGCTCAATGTCTTTGGGTCGAACACAATCTCATTTATTGCGACAAGCGGCCGCCCTTCCGTTTCGACCGGCCCGGCAAGGAAGGACGAGCCGTAGGCCGTCGAATCCAGAGTGCCGAACGGGAGTGGCCGCGCGCGCCAATAGCCGTCGCGCGGATAGACGACGAGCACCTCCGCCGGGCGATTCCGATAGCGCATCCAAAGCTGCACCAAGTGAAGACCGTGTTCAACGCGGTCGCCAACGCGCACCGGGACGTCCTGAGCGCGCCAGAAGCTCGGATAAGAAATTCCGACGAGCCAGAAATCCGGGGTTGTCCAGATCCGCGTCTGGCGCTCCATAGCCGGAAACGACGCGTCGCCGGACATATCGCAGGCAGTCCAATCCGGGTCGACGCGATCCCTTGTGATTGCACCGATATAGGCTGGGTGAATCGCGCGCACCCGCATCCGGCGCACAGGCGCCGAGACAAAATCGAGCTGCACGTTATCTTTTTCGGCGCATGCTTCCGGCTCGCTGTGATTGGCGACGGAAACCGCAAGTTCCCCATAATCCGCGAAGGCGCGGCGCGGCGGAATCAACGGCGCCAGTCCGATTCCGGCGGCAAATGCGCGACGCGTTAGTTGCACTTTATTCTCCGAACCAATCCCCGCAAGATTAAAATCATGCGGCGCTCGGAAAGGATAGAGCTTTGTAGGAGAATGAGCCGCGGCAAATCGGTGTCGTGACTAGCCGTTACTCCACCCGGACCGTCACCGAATCCGTTGCGCCCTTGGCGTCGATGACCGACACCCGCGCGAAGCCGGTACCATCGGGCGCCCAGTTGGATTGCCGGCGGAGATCGGGCGCGGCGACCGGCGCGCCGTTGACGATCCAGGTCAGAGGCGGCACGCCGCCCTGCGCTTTCAATGCGAGAGAGCTCGCATCGGGCCGATTTAAGCCGAGCTCGACACGCGCACCATTCGGCGGAAATGCAATACGCAATGGCGCGCTATTCGCGGAAGCGAGCATCTTCGGCACATCTTGAGGCAGATGCCGCAGCGGCGGCGGCAGCGTGGACGAGCGTGCAACGAGCGCATCGCGCGGCTTTGGCGGCAGCTCCGGATCGATCCCGATCCGCGCGAACGCGTCGAACAGGATCGGCGCGGCGACAAGCCGGCCAATGAGGCCCGGCACAGAAGCATTGTCCGGCCGCCCGACCCAGACCGCGATAGTGTGGCGGCGATCGTAGCCAACGGCGAACGCGTCGCGATAGCCGTAGGAGGTGCCGGTCTTGTAGGCGATGCGCCCGGCCGGCGCGTTCAGCGGCGGCGGCGCGCCGCGCAGGATATCGCCGACATACCAGGCGGCGAGCGGCTCGGCGATCGGCCGGCTTCCACCCTTGGGCGCGACGCCCATTTCCTCGATGAGCGGCGGCGCGTCGCCGCCGCCTGCGAGGCCGGCATAGAGCCGCGCGATGCCGCTGAGCGTGATCCCGAGTCCGCCAAGCCCGATCGCCAGTCCTGGCGCGCTGTCGCCGGACAGCGCGATTTCCGCACCCGCATTGCGCAGGCGCGCGAGAAACCGCGCCGGGCCGACCTGATCGAGGAGTTCGATCGCGGGCACATTGAGCGACATCTGCAGCGCCCGCCGCGCCGTGACGGCGCCTTGGTACTGAAGGTCGAAATTCTCCGGCTGCCACACGCCCCAGCGCGAGGGACGGTCATCGAGGATCGTCTCGGGATGGGCGATGCCGCTCTCGAAGGCGAGCGCATAGATGAACGGCTTCAGCGCCGAACCCGGCGAGCGCAGCGCCCGGCTCATATCGATGGCGCCGCCGCGCTCGGCGGAAAAATAGTCGGCGGCGCCGACATGAGCGCGCACTTCGCCGGTCGCGTTGTCGATGACGAGGATCGCGGCCGACACTTTGGTGCCGACGCGCTGCACGCTGTCGCGTGCGAGCGCTTCCAGCGTTTGCTGCCACTTGGCATCGATGGTGAGCTTGTGCAGGCGCGCGTCGGGCGCGATGCGCAGCGCGGCTTCCGCCGCATGCGGCGCGAGCGCGGGAAATGGACGGCGCGCCTGCGGCACGGGTTCGGATTTAGCGAGAGCGGCTTCCGCCGGCGCGACAACGTTGTTCGCCACGGCGCGATCGAGCACGCGGTCGCGCGCGGCACGCGCCGCCTGCGCGTCGCGATCGGGCCGACGCACTTCCGGCGATTGGGGCAGCGCGACGAGAAGCGCGGCCTCACCTAAAGAAAGCCGTCTCGGCTCTTTGCCGAAATACGCGAGGCTTGCGGCGCGCGCGCCTTCGAGATTGCCGCCATAGGGCGCGAGCGCGAGATAAATATCGAGGATTTCGCGTTTGGAGAAGCGGCTCTCGAGTTCCATCGCGCGGGCGAGCTGCCGTGCTTTGGCGGCGAGCGAACGCTCCTCGCGCGGCTCGATCAACCGCGCGACCTGCATCGTCAGCGTCGAGCCGCCGGAGACGATGTGGCCGCTGCCCGCGAATTGCAGCGCGGCGCGAACAAGCGCGCGCCAATCGACGCCGTGATGCGCGTCGAAGCGACGATCTTCGTACGATTTTAACAGCGCAAAGAACCGCGGATCGACATCGCTCGTCGCCACCGGCAGGCGCCAACGGCCCTCCTCCGTCGTGAACGCCCGCAACAGCACGCCATTGCGATCGATGACGATCGTCGATCCGCGTGTGGCTTGCGCCAGATCGAGCGGACCAAGTGCACGCGTCGCACCTAGCCACGCGATCGGAATGCCGAGACAGGCGAGCGCGAGCAATAGGCCCGCGCCGATGATCGCGCCTCGTTTCACTTCGCCTCTTGCACGACAAGCGTCCCATAACCGGTGCGGCCGAAGCGATCGGGCCGGTACATGTCCTCGACCGACGCCGGCGGCAGCACGTAGCGCCCGGGGGTCACCGCGCGCACGATATAGGCGATCGAGAACGTCGCCTTGTCCTTGCCATCGCGGTTGAACATCGCGACATAGCGATCGTCGCGCGCTTCGGTATGCGTCGGCTCGATGTCGCGTTTCAGCCACGAGAGCCCGTCGGTCGAACCGCCATCGAAGAGATTGGGATTGTCGATCTCAAGTCCCGCCGGCAGATGATCGACGAGCAGGAGCCGCGCGTATGCGGCTTCGCTCTCCGTCACTTTCACGACTGCCACCAGGCGATCGTTCTGCTTGATCTGAGCCGGATCAGCCTTCGTGCCGTTGAACCTGTAATAGGTGCGCTCGATCTGATAACCGCGGCTTGCCGCCGGCTCCTGCGCGACTGGGTGGCCAAGCGTGGTTAGCGCGACGCGCACCGCCGCCTGACTCATGTTGGTGATGATGATGTTGCGCTCATCGAGCGCCTCCGCTTTCCAGGCGCGGTAGAACGCGCCGGACTGCGCCTGCCCGTCAATGGACACCGAGATCGCCTGCGCGTCCTTAGCCAAGGCCTCGGCGGCAAGCACCATCCAGGCGTTTTCCTGCGTGCTGGTGGAGGTCGTCGCGGCACGTTCCGTCTCGACCACCAAACCCGCGAGCTGGATGTCATTGGACGCGCCGCCCGATTCGGCGGCGAGTGCCAGCAGGCCAGCGCCGTCGCGCAGACGCGAACCGTAATCGGGACGCGAGAAGCGGCTGTTGCGGTCGGCATCGAGGCGCTTTACCGCGGCATCGAAGACCTTCTCCGCGCGCGCTTTATCGCCGAGCATCGCCAGCGCGGCGGCAAGTTGCGCACGTGCGAGCGGCGAGGAGAAGTCGTTGAGCTTCGTGTCCACGAGGTAGCGCAGGTCGCCCATGACAGGGCGGCCGTTGCGCGCCAGCACATAGACCGCATAGGCGAGCGAGGACGTATCCATATCCTTCGCGTCGGCCGAATTGGCGACGATATTACGCAGCCGCTCCAGCGCCTGATCGAAGGCCTTTTGCGGCACTGCGAACCCTTCCTCGCGCGCACGCGTGAGGAAGTCGGTGATGAAGGCGTTGAGCCACGTGTCGTCGCTCGAACTCGCCGACCACAGCCCAAACGCGCCGGTCGAATCCTGGCGCGCCAAAACCTTGTCGATCGAGTCGCGAATGCGGCCCGGAATATCGCTGTCGATCGCCAGCCGCTCGGCCGAGGCAAGCTTGTTGACGTAGAGAAGCGGCAGCGCGCGGCTGACGATTTGCTCGGAACAGCCGTAGGGGTAGCGATCGAGCGCCTGCAGCAGCGCGGGCACTTCGATCGCGCCGACGGGTGAGATCGCGACGGAAACCCTGCCGGTGCCCGGCAGGAAATCAGCGAAGAGATCCCGGGAAATCGTAAGGCTCGCGCCCGGCGCCAGCGATTGCACGCTGCGCCGCGTGAGCTCGCCCGTTCCCGCATCGACATTGAGCGCGAGGCTCTGCCTCAGGTCGACATCGGGACCGGTGAGCCGCACATTCATCTCGGCGCGGCCGATGCCGGTCGCTGTCACGGGAATCGTGATTGCCGTGCGTGCACCGGGAGCAAGCGAAAAGGACTTCGTCAGCGCGTCGGGCGCCGCCGATACCGGGCCGTGCAGATCGAGATTGATGGCATAGCGGCCGCTCTTGCCCTCGACATTGTCGATCTGCACGTGGAAGCGCGATTGGTCGTTCAGCGACAGGAAACGCGGCAGCGTCGCCTGCGCGACGACGGGATCGCGAATGACCAGGTCCTGCTGTGCATGCCCGACCTTGGTCTTCGACCAGGCGCTCGCCATGACCCGCACGGAGCCGTTGAAGGCCGGGATGTCGAAGGAGACATTGGCCTTCCCTTGGGCGTCGACTTTCACGACACCGGAATAGCGCGCCAACGGCTCCTGCGTCGGCTTCTCGCTATTGAGATCGGCGCCGGCATCGCCGCCGGAGCGGATCATGCCGCGCACGCCCTGCATGCCGTCGATCAGATATCCATAGAGATCGCGGATTTCGCTCCCGAGCTGACGCTGGCCGAAGAAATACTCGTCCGCGTCGGGCGTCTCATAGTTCGTGAGATTGAGGATACCGATGTCGACCGCGGCGACGGTGACGTAGGCCTCCTCGCCGGGTGTCAGGCCGGTAAGTTCGACCGGTATATCGAGCTTGCCGCGCGGCCGTATCTTTTCCGGGGCGCCGAGTTTCACGTCGAGTTTGTGTGCGTTCTCGTCGATGCCGAACCAGGCGACGCCGAGCGCGCGGCCGGGCATGCGCTTGGCGGCCACATCCAGCGGGCGATGCGCGAAAGCGACGGCATAAGCGCCGGCACCCCAATCCGCGCCGACCGGCATCCGAATTTCGTTGTCACCCTTCTTGAGATCGCTTGTTGCGATCGTCTGCACCGCATCGCCGACAATCGCGACCGTCGCCTTTCCCTCGAAGCGCGAGGCGATCTTCATCACCATCGGCTCGCCGGCGGCGTAATTCTCTTTGTCGAGCGTCAGTTCGAGCAGATCGGGCGTCTGCGCCGTCGCGCCGCCGGACCAGCCGACGTCGAAGGTGATGCTCGTCGGCATGTCGCTCGAATCGCTTGAGCGCAGGTCGAGCCGATGCGTACCAAGACCGACCGGCACGGAAATCTTGGCGGGATCGCCGCCCACGACGTCGATCCTGCCATCGGCAAGGCGGCGCGATGACTTGACCCGCTCAAAATTCCAGCGCGAGTCGGCACGATACCATTGGTAATCGTTGTTGATGCGGTAGAGCGACCATGAAACGTTGCGCCGCGTCGTGCGCTGACCATCCGGCCCGACAGCAATCACACCGAAGGTTGCGACCGAGCCCTCACCGAGTTCATCGCCAAAATTCTTCTTGACGCCGATAATCCCGCCCTGCGGCAGGATCGGCAGATGCACGGTTCGTTCGATCGCGCGCCCGCCTGCCTCGCCGGCGCGCAGGATGATTTCCGCTTCGAGCAGCTTCGGAGCGGTGACTTCAGGCAGCGGCACGCTGATCTTTGCCGCGCCCTTGGCGTCGGTAGTGACCTTGTCCTCAATCTCGTTCTTGACCGTCTCGAATGACTCGTCGGAAAGACCTGCTTCGTAACCTTTCAGCGCCGGCAGACCGTTCTCGTCTGCGGCTTTGATCGAAACATCGCCGCTGATTTCGAGATTGGCGCCCGGGGCGCCGTAGAGGTAGCGCACATTTGCTGCGATCTCGACTGGCTGGCCAACGCGCGCCACGTTGGCCGCCGGCTTTAATGTCATGTCGAGCCGTTCCGGCACGTAATCTTCGACAAGAAAGCTCGCCTCGCCGATTTTCGGACTCTTCGGATCGGCATAGGCTTCGATCCGCCACGTGCCGCTCGCCGCGCCGGCAAGCAGCGACAGCGAATAAGCGCGGCCGCCGAGACCCTGATCGGGCACGCTGACGCGTTTATATTCGACGCCGTCCGGCCGCTTGAACACAAGCGTCAAGGGCAGACCACTGACGGCGACGCTTTTCGCGTCCCGCAACTCAGTGGTCACATTGACGGTCTCACCGGAGCGATAGACGCCGCGCTCAGCGAAAACGAACGCATCGAGCGCGTGCGGCGCTTCGCGCCCCTTTACGCCGCGGTCGGAGAGATCGAATGGGGTCTGCTGCAGATCGAGGAAGCCGTAATCGCCGTCGGCTTTGGTGGCGACAAGCAATCCCGGTGAGAGTCCGGCCGTGCCGCGCGCGAGACCCGGATCAAAGCGCACGTGTCCATCCGCCGGAGTCTTCACGTTTGCGAGAATCTCGTTGTTTTTGGCAAAGAGGCGCAGCTCGACGCCTTCCACGGGCTCGGCGCTTGCGAGCGAACGCACCAGTACATGGATCCCGTCAGCCCCGGAGAACGTCGTCAGGCCGAGATCGGAGACGGTGAACCATTGCGTCGCCTTCTGGTCCTCGTCATCGGAGGTATCATCGCTTCCCCCGAGCGGCTTCTGCTCGCCGGCGCGCGCGGCCATGACGTAGACGCCGGGCTCGAGCTTGCCGACGGCTTCGAGCACGGGAAACGCCGTTGTCACATCCCTGTTGAGGTCGCTCGCGACCTCCATCGTGCCGGACCAGATCTTTGTCGCGTTCTCGTCGGCATATTTGCGCAAGCGATATGTGCCGAGCTGCGCCAGGAAATCATCGGAGTGCACGGTCGAGAGCAGATTGCGGTCGCCGATGCGCAGGATATCCACGGCGATTTTCGTCGTGTTGATCGAGACGACAGGAAGGCCTTCCTGACCGACGCGGGGCAGTACGTAATTGCGGCCGGTGAAGCGCACCTGCGGTGAACGATCGCGGACATACACGTCGTAATCGGCAGGCTTCAACAGCGCCTCATCGACGGCGGACGGCAGGCCCTGGCGCAGAATGATCGAGTAATGCTCGCCATGCCTCAGCCCTTCCACGCAGAGCTGCTGGTCCTCGGTCGAAATCGCGCCGTTCGCCGTGCCTGACACGGCAACATACGGCGCGAAATCGACACGCCCGCGCGCCAGCGGCTCGGAAAACTGGAAGCAGGCGCGCGGCGCCGCCGATTCGTTATCGACCTTGTAGTCGAGAACGCGGAATCCGTATTGTTCGCGCAAGCGCTGATATGTGGCACGCACGACGGGCACATCGTCGCTCGCAAGACTCGCGCGATAGGTGTTCAGCGCCGGCCGCCATTCCTGCCGCGCCGCATAGATGTCGGCGAGCACGGCGAGCGCAGACCCTTCATCGGGCTTCGTACTGGCGCGCTGATAGGCGAGATACGACGCGATGGCAGCCTGATTGCGCAGCTGATAGATGGACGTCGAGGTCGCGGGTACGGCAAGCGCGGTGCGGGCGTAAGCCAGCCAGTTTGCCGGGTTTTTCGTGTCGGGCGCGGCGATCTGGGAAAGCGCGCGCAAGGCAGCCGCGGTGTCGTTGCGGCCGGCTGCTGCAAGCACGTCGCGCCGTACTTGGTCGAGCGGCCGCGGCGGCTGCGCGCCGGCGTCTTTCCGTACCTGCGCTTCGAGGCGAACCGCGTCGCTCGCCAATTGCTCGCTTATGTATGTCTTCTGCTGTGCGTTTGCGGGCGCCAAATGCGCGGCAAGCAACAGAACGACGGGCAAAAGGATACGGGCGATCACGCGCATCGAAACATCCTCAAGGGGCAGGAGCCGGCATTGTCCAAACCCGCCCTCTATGTCGTAGCAGCTTGCTCAGGACTTGCGACCGCAATGTGTTGGAGCGCACGGATCGTTTGATGCGGGCTGACCGGCTCGGAATGACGCCGGCGGCGGCCTGCCGGCACTTGATGCTTCCCCGCGGGAACCCAATAACACGCGAGCCCGGAGGCATCATGTCGGCCCAAACCCGTTCGCAGCGTATTACCGCGCCGGAAATCGCCGCCCGCAAGGGGCGCGAGAAGATCGTGTGCCTCACCGCCTACACGGCGCCGATGGCCGCGCTGCTCGATCCCCATTGCGATCTGCTGCTCGTCGGCGACTCGCTGGGGATGGTCGTGCATGGCCTGCCGACCACCGTCGGTGTCACCCTCGACATGATGATCTTGCACGGACAGGCGGTCATGCGGGCGGCCACTCATGCGCTGGTCGTGGTGGACCTCCCCTTCGGCTCCTATGAGGCGAATCCCGAACAGGCCTTCCACTCGGCCTCGCGCCTAATGCGCGAGACCGGCTGCCAGGCGGTGAAGGTTGAGGCCTCCGAAGGGATCGCGGCGACGATCCGCTTCCTCGTCGGGCGTGGAATACCGGTCGTCGGCCATGTCGGCCTGCGCCCGCAGGCGGCGAATGTCGACGGCGGTTTCAAGGCGAAGGGCCGCACTGCCGCCGAGCGCGAGCGAGTGCTGGCCGAAGCGCACGCCTCCGACGAAGCCGGCGCTTTCGCCATCGTGGTCGAGGGCGTCGCCAGCGATCTCGCGCGGGAGATCACCCGCAAGGTCAGGGCGCCGACGATCGGCATCGGCGCCTCGGCCGATTGCGACGGGCAGATCCTGGTCACCGACGACATGCTCGGCCTGTTCGACTGGACGCCCAAATTCGTGCGCCGCTACGGCAATATGCGGGACCTCGTCTCGCAGGCGGTCGCCGCCTATGCCGACGACGTCCGCGCCGGCCGCTTCCCCGGTCAGGCGGAGGTCTATCAACTGCGCGCACAGTAAAGGTGTCGGCGATCCTGGTCCGCCCGAGCCGCGAGAGAGATATCCGCGCCGCCGCGCGGATTTACGCGCACCACGTCCTGCACGGCCTCGCCTCGTTCGAAGAAATCCCGCCGGACGAAGCGGAGCTCGCTGCGCGGCGCGAGGAAGTGCTGAGTCATGGACTGCCGCACCTCGTTGCAGAGGAGGCGGGAGAGGTCGTGGGCTATTCTTATGCCGCGCCCTATCGTGCGCGCTCGGCCTATCGCTTCACGATCGAGGACTCGGTCTACATCGATGCCGGCCGTGTCGGGCGGGGGATCGGCCGCGCCTTGCTGTCGCGGCTGATCGAACTCTGTGAGGAGGGGCCGTGGCGGCAGATGATCGCTGTCATCGGCGACAGCGAGAACCATGCATCGATCGGACTGCACCAAGCCGAGGGCTTCAGCATGATCGGCACGCACCCCGCCGTCGGCTTCAAGTTCGGGGGATGGGTCGACAGCGTCTTGATGCAGCGCGCGCTTAAAGAAGGGGCGCTGACCCTGCCCGAAGGTGAGAGCGCACGGCTTAACAATTAATGCTGAGCCAAGCGAACCAGGGTCTCCCTCGCACGTTACGGCTAAGCCAGCCTGATCTCCGGAGGGATCGCCATGCGTCGCCTCGCTTTTTTCGCCGTCCTTGCGTCCCTGCCCGCCTCCGCCGCTCTGGCGGACGCCCCCACACTCAATGTGCAGGCGACCTGCCGGGCCACCCCCGCGGTCAACCTCGATCAGCAGGCGACTTACGACAATTGCATGCGCAGCGAAAACGCGGCGCGCGACCGTCTGAACAAGACCTGGGCCAAGATGCGGGTCGACTGGCGCTCGACCTGCCTGAAGACCACCACGCTTGGCGGCGTCCCAAGCTATGTCGAGCTTTTGACTTGCGTCGAAATGCGCGAAGCTGCCGCGAACGGGCAGTCTGGAGCGCCGTCGGGTTCGATGACCGGCGGCCGCTCGGTTGGTGTGGGTTCAGGCTCTCCGGCGATCAACTCGCCGGTCCCGGGCGCGACCACCGGCGGAACGGCGGGGACGACCGGCTACCCCTCGGGCGCGACCAGCGCGCCGGGCAATCCGGGCAATAGCATCAACGGCGGTCTCGGCGCGGGCAGCGCCGGCTCGACCGGGATGTCCAGCGGCCGCTCCGTCGGGTCAGGCTCGCCGGCGGGCTCCAGCCCGAGCCCGGCTGGCTCGGCTGGCACCGGAACGGCAGGTGGCGCGGGTTCAGCGGGAAGTGCCGGCTCGGCAGGCGGGGCAAGCGCTGGCGGCGGCGGCGGCGGCCACTGAGGGTCAGCGCCGCTCGTCTTTGTAGACCCGCGTCACGTGCCCCATCTTGCGGCCCTCGCGTATCTCCGACTTGCCATAAAGATGCAGTGAGGCGCCATCTTCTTGTAGTATTTCGGGCCAGCGACGCGCCTCGTCACCGATCAGATTGTCCATGACGATGCCGCCGCGGCGTTCGGTCGAGCCGAGCGGCCAGCCCGAAATTGCGCGCATGTGCTGCTCGAATTGCGAGGTGACAGCCCCGTCGAGCGTCCAATGCCCTGAATTGTGCACGCGCGGGGCGATCTCGTTGACGATCAGCTCTTCGCCACTTGCGGCGTCCACGACAAACATCTCGACCGCGATCACGCCGACATAGTCGAGCGCATCGGCAACGCATTTGGCGATCTCGGCGGCACGATGCGCGGTCGCTGGTTTGATTGCAGCCGGCACCTCTGTCCGCGATAGGATATGATTGGCGTGCGAATTCTCGCAGATGTCGTAGGCGCGAAAGCTGCCGTCACGGCTGCGCGCAGCGACCGCCGAGATTTCCCGGCTAAACGGAACGAGGCTTTCGAGAATGGCCGGCACACCGCCGAATGATGCAAACGCCTCCGCGCCTTGGGAGGGATCGCGGATCATTGCCTGGCCCTTGCCGTCGTAGCCGAAGCGGCGCGTCTTCAGGATGCCGGCGCCGCCAAAGCGTTGGAGCGTCGCCGCGATCGGATCTGGGCTGTCGATCGCCGCAAAACCTGCCGTCGGGACGCCGAGATCGTTGAGAAAGCGCTTCTCGGTCAGCCGGTCTTGCGTCTTCTCCAACGCGAGCGGGCCCGGGTGGACCGGGCGGCACTCGGCGAGGAGCGCAGCGGTCTCGGCGGGGATGTTCTCGAACTCGTAGGTGATCACATCGACGGCTTCGGCGAAGCGCGCGAGCGCCGCCTCGTCCTCGTAGGCGGCGACAGTTCCCGCCGCAGCAACATCGAAGGCCGGCTCACCAGCATCGGGCGCATAGATGTGCGATTCCAGGCCAAGCCGTGCGCCGGCGAGGGCCAGCATTCGCCCAAGCTGACCCGCGCCTAGAATGCCGATCGTCGCGCCCGGCTCTAGTGCCCGATCAGGCTTGGTCACGCGGCTCCTCGGCGACCTTTTTTGTTTGCTCGGTCCGCCAGCGATCGAGGCGCGCCGCAATCGCGGGATCGCTGAGGGCAAGCACCGCAGCCGCAAGCAGCGCCGCGTTCACCGCACCGGCCGTTCCGATCGCCAACGTGCCGACCGGCACGCCGGCTGGCATCTGCACGATCGAGAGAAGCGAATCCTGCCCGGACAGGGCCTTGGTTTCTATCGGCACGCCGAAGACCGGCAGCGGCGTCATGGACGCGGTCATGCCCGGAAGGTGGGCCGCCCCCCCGGCGCCGGCGATCACCACCTTGAAGCCGTTTTCGCGGGCCTTATGGGCGAACTCGTAGAGGCGGTCTGGCGTACGATGGGCGGACACGATGCGCGACTCGAACCCGATGTCCAGCGCGGCGAGCGTCTCGGCCGCATGCCGCATGGTCGCCCAATCCGATTGGCTGCCCATGATGATGGCGACGGGTTTCACCTCTGCTCCCACGCGACCTCCTCGCTCAGGCAAAGCTCGCGGTAGGACGCCGTCTGCCGGCCCGTCAAGCGATAATGTCGGGGGTGAGCTGATCTTCGAGATAGGTCAGGCGGTCGCGCAGGATCAGCTTGCGCTTCTTCAGCCGCTGAATCTGCAGCTGATCGTTCTGCCCGACCATGTTGAGGGCCTCGATAGCCGCGTCTAGATCGCGATGCTCCTGGCGAACGCGCTCGAGTTCCGCCTCGAACGCCGCGCGCTCGTCCTCGGTGAGCCTGTCCCGCATGCACCGTCCATCTTGCCCGTGACCGGCTCCGCCCTAGCCGGCCGGGCTCGGCAGAGTATCGCGCCGCGGCGGCTTAGGGGCAAGACTTAGCCGGATCGCAAGGCTGCGATTTTGCCGACGGGGGGTTTGCCCAGCAGCGGTGATCACAGCCTTTCCAGAAGGCTTAAAGTATGTTTGCAAAATTTGATCAGCTGAGCCGGATCGATCCCCTTGCCGAACGCATTGTCTATGGCACACTTGTGCGCGTGCAACGAAGCAAAGGAGCTGCCGCATGACCTTGCAGAGCCACCTCGCCGAGCTCGAACGCCGCCACAAAGCGATCGACCGGCAAGTTGAAGAGGAAAAGCTCCATCCGGCATGTGACACTTTGAGACTAGCGGAACTGAAGCGTAAGAAACTGCAGATCAAGGACGAAATCGCCCGCCTCCAGCACGACGGCCAAACTTTGCATTAGGCCGGCGGGCCGGCGAGGCGCCACACGAGTTTGGCGGCCAGCTTGGCGGCTGGCCCCCAGTTTCCAGTATTTGGACGAGATGCGGCGCAAGCAGCGCCAGTTCGAGCGCGTCGGTCTCTCTTGGCCGGCGCACTCTGCGTTTCGGAAGCTAGCCTCGCCTGCCCAAGAGAAAAGCCGAGGCGCTGACGGCGAGCGCCAGGGAAATGAGGATCAATCCGAGCGCTAGGGCCAAAGCGAGATTGCCCTTGCTGGTCTCAAGCGCAATCGCGGTCGTCATCGTGCGCGTGTAGCCGCGGATATTGCCGCCGACCATCATGATGGCGCCAACCTCGGCGATGGCCCGGCCGAATGCCGCTAGATAGGCTGTGACCAGCCCGGCCCGGGCCATGGCCAGGAGGATCGAGATGCTGCGCAGGGGTGACGCGCCGTCGACGGTGAGGCTGTCACCGAAACGCTCCCAAAATCCAGCGGTCGCGCGATGCGTCAGCGCCACGACAATCGGCAGCGTGAGCAACGTCTGCGCGACGATCATGGCCAGCGGCGTGAACAGCAGGCGCAAGCCGCCGAGCGGCCCAGAGTTGGACAGCAGGATGTAGACGGCGAGACCAACGACGACCGGCGGCAGGCCGAGAAGCGCATTGACGAGGACGAGAACGGCCGAACGTCCGGTGAATTGCCGCACGGCCAAATAAGCGCCGACCGGCGCACCGATGACAAAGGCAATGAGGCTCGCGCTGAGGCTGACTTCAAGCGAAAGAAGAACCGCGGCCCAAAGGTCCGCGTCACGGCTGCCGATCAGATGAAGCGCAAGCGCGAAGGCTTCGGTGAAATCCTGCACTCAGCTGCGCGACGTATCGCTTGAGGGAAAGAACAATTGCTCGCCCTTGATCTTGTACGATGAGATCGCCGCGCGGCCCGCGGCCGATGTCAACCATTCATGCCAGCGCCGCGCGTCGTCGGCTTTGACGTGCGGGAATTTTCGCGGATTGACGAGAATGCTGCCGTAGCGATTGAACAAAGCGGCGTCGCCTTCGACCAGAATTTCGAGCGACTCGCGGTTGGCGAAATTCGCCCAGGTGGCACGGTCGGTCAGCGTGTAGGCTTCGAGTCCGGCCGACGTGTTCAGCGTCGGGCCCATGCCTGAGCCCAGTTCGCGGTACCAGCCGCCGCCAGCGGCTCTCACGTCGATATTTGCTGCCTTCCACAGCCGCAATTCGAGGCGGTTGGTGCCGCTGTCGTCGCCGCGCGACGCAAAGGGGGCGTGCGCCGCCCCAATGCGCTTTAATGCTTCTTTGGCGTCCTTGAGCCCACGCACACTCGCCGGATCGGCTTTCGGTCCGACAAGCACGAAATCGTTGAACATCACGTCGCGGCCATCGATGCCGTTGCCGTTGGCAACGAATTTGTCCTCGCCGACGCGATCATGAACGAGCAGCGCATCGGCATCGCCGCGTGCGCCGATCGCCAGCGCCTGACCGGTGCCGACCGCGACAACACGGACGGTAATGCCGCTTTCCTTCTGGAAGATCGGCAGGATGTAGTCAAACAACCCGGACTGCTCCGTCGATGTCGTAGACGCGAGCGTGATGAAGCGCTCTTCGGCGCGTACCGCGCCCGCGCAAACAATGGCTGCTACGCACCCCGCGAGAAAGACGCGCCGGCAACCGGAACCAAACATCAATCCTCCCGCTCGCCCGGCTTTTCGGCAGGTCAACCAATTGCGCCGCGGGTCGAGCCTCCAGCCGTCCACCGTTCACACTACCCGAATTCAACGGACCGGCGCCTCATTATATGGTGTGATCGGAAACTTTGCTGTTTAGGTCGCGTTGGGCGTGCGGGCCGGGCTGTTTTGGAGAAACCAAAATGCGTACGCTTATGCTCACCGGTCTCGCTGCCGCATGCTCGCTCGCCGCCATTGCGAGCGCCTCCGCGCAATCCTATGTCGCCGCACCGCTTTACGAAGGCCGCTCGGCGTTAACTGTAGCGCCTGACGAGGAAGTGGTCGTCCGCGAGTACATCATTCGCCGTCCAGCCGCCTCCGTCCTCGTTCCTCCCGCCCCAATTCCAAGAGCGCCGATCGCCTACGTCCGCCCCGGCAGTTTCATACCGGCCGACATCGAACTTGAGCCTTATGACGACGCGCCCACGCCTGCTCTGCGCCGCTATTCCTACTTTAGGTCACCCACGAACCAGATCGTCCTGGTCGATCCGATCGAGCGCCGGGTCGTTCGCATATTGGACCGCTACTAAGGTTCGCGCACAGAGTGGCGCGGCGCCTGTCATATCGGTCCGCGCCACGTCCGTTTGGCTAATCCGTTGCGGCTTACGCAGCTTTCGCGCTGAGTGCCGCACAGATGTCGTCGACCAGCTGCTCGACAAGCTCGCGGTCGTCGCCCTCGCCCATCACGCGGATGACGGGCTCGGTGCCAGAGGGCCGAATGATCAGCCGGCCGCTTTGGCCGAGCCGGCGTTTGGCGTCCTCGATCACATGCACGACGCCCTCGCTGGACGTCAGCGCCTTGGCGCTATGCGAGACCCGCACGTTCTTTAGAATCTGCGGCAGCGGCTCGAACATGTGGCAGACTTCGCTGACCGGGCGGCCCATCTGCTTGACGACACTGATGATCTGCATTCCGGCCAGCAGCCCGTCGCCGGTCGTCGTGAAGTCCGAGAAGATAATGTGGCCCGATTGTTCGCCGCCGAGATTGAAGCCGTGCTCGCGCATGTGTTCGAGCACGTAGCGATCACCGACGGCGGTGCGCGCTAGCGACAGGCCGATCGAGCCGAGGAAGCGTTCCAGGCCGAGATTGGACATGACCGTCGCGACGATGCCGGGCTTGGCCAGACGTCCGTCCTGCTTCCAGCTTTGTGCGATGACCGCCATCAGCTGGTCGCCGTCGACGATGCGGCCGCGCTCGTCGACGATCAGGGCGCGGTCGGCGTCGCCATCGAGCGCGATGCCGATATCAGCGCGCATCTCGCGCACTTTCTTGCTGAGCGCCTCGGGCGCGGTCGAGCCGACGTCGCGGTTGATGTTGAAGCCATCCGGCTCGATGCCGATGGCGAAAACTTCCGCGCCGAGTTCCCAAAGCGCTTCCGGCGCCACCTTATAGGCCGCGCCGTTGGCGCAATCGACGACTATGCGCAATCCCTCAAACGACATGTGCCGCGGCAACGTGCGCTTGGCAAATTCGATGTAGCGGGCGCGTACGTCGTCGACGCGGCGGGCGCGGCCGAGATCGGGCGATTTCGAGAGCTTGCGTGAAATGTCCTTGTCGATCAGCGCCTCGATCGCGTGCTCGATTTCGTCGGAGAGCTTGTAACCGTCCGGGCCGAAGAGCTTGATGCCGTTATCCTCGAACATGTTGTGCGAGGCCGATATCATCACGCCGAGATCGGCGCGCATCGAGCGCGTCAGCATGGCGACGGCGGGCGTCGGCACGGGCCCGAGCAACAGCACGTCCATGCCGACGGAGGTGAAGCCGGCGACAAGCGCGTACTCGATCATATAGCCCGAGAGGCGGGTGTCCTTGCCGATCACGACGCGGTGGCGGTGCTCGCCGCGCTGGAAGGCGAGGCCCGCCGCCTGCCCGACCTTCAGCGCGAGTTCCGGCGTGATCACGCCGTTGGCGCGGCCTCTGATCCCGTCGGTCCCAAAATATTTGCCTGCCATCGATCCGCTCTGGCCCCCCGCGGCTTCTGAAGAAGCTGCTTTATAGAGGATGCGGGAGCTTCCTCAAAAAACGGTTCGCGAGATCTCAGCCCCTTACCTGCCGATCCGGCACGCCAACGACGGGCGCCGCGGGCCGCTCGCTAAGCCAGCGATAGAGAATGCCGCCGAGCGCGCCGCCGATAATTGGAGCAATCCAGAAGAGCCAGAGTTGGGCGAGCGCCCAGCCCCCGACAAACACCGCCGGCCCGGTACTGCGCGCCGGATTGATCGAGGCATTGGTCACCGGGATCGCCGCGAGGTTGGTGAGGGTCAGTGCGAGACCGATCGCCAGCGGCGCGAATCCGGCAGGCACGTTGCCATGCGTCGCACCCATGATGATGAACAGAAACATCATCGTCATCACGACTTCGATGAGGAACCCGGCGAAGAGGCTGTAATGGCCGGGCGAGTGGTCGCCATAGCCGTTCGACGCAAAGCCCTTTGCGAGGTCGAAGCCGTCCGTGCCGCTCGCGATCAGGTAGAGGATCCCGGCCCCAACCATCGCGCCGATAACCTGCGCGACGACATAGGAAAGCACCTCGCTCGCGGGGAAGCGCCCGCCCGCCGTAAGCCCGATCGTCACCGCCGGGTTGAGATGGCACCCCGAAATGTGCCCGATCGCGTAGGCCATGGTGACGACGCTGAGCCCGAACGCCAGCGAGACGCCGAGCAGCCCTATGCCGACCTGCGGGAAGCCGGCAGCGATGACGGCGCTGCCGCATCCGGCAAAAGTTAGCCACGCAGTGCCGATCGCCTCGGCGGCGCATTTACGCATGTCCATAGGCCATCCCCTGCTCAATCCTATAGTTTATTTTGCGTGAGATTCGCCGAAGCCGAAAGGCGCTAGCCGCAACATCCTTAACGGCTCAGGGATAGAGCCGCTCCTTGCGCCAGCCGTCCGCTTCGCGAGTGAAGGAGATGCGCTCATGCAGGCGGAAAGGCCGGTCGGCCCAGAATTCGAACGCTTGCGGCGTCACCCGGAACCCCTTCCAGTAGGGCGGGCGCGGGATATCGCCGATCGCGTATTTCGCGGCATAGAAGGCGACCGCCTTCTCGAGCGCGAAACGGCTTTCGAGTGGGCGCGATTGCTGGCTCGCCCAAGCGCCGATCCGGCTGTCGCGCGGCCGCGAGGCAAAGTAGGCGTCGGCTTCGGCATCGCTAACTTCGCTCACCGTGCCGCGTATCCGCACCTGCCGGCGCAGCGACTTCCAATGGAAGAGGAGCGCCGCCTTTCCCGCGGCCGCGAGTTCGCGGCCTTTGGCGCTCTCCTCATTCGTGTAGAAGACGAGACCGGAACTATCGATTCCCTTCAACAAAATCATCCGAACATTCGGCAGTCCCTCGGCATCAGTTGTCGCGAGCGCCATTGCATTCGGATCGTTGATTTCGCGTTGCTTCGCCTCGGCAAACCATCCTTCGAACAGCGCGAACGGCTCTCCGGCGGAGGTGAAGTCACTCGGCGTTAACACGTTCACCGCAAAATCCCCTGAATTGTCATTGTGTCTAAGCAGGTGAGGACGTGCGTCCGCGACTCCAGCGTTCTGCCGGCAGGGAGGTGATCGCGCGGACCTCGCTCGTGCGCGGCTGCCTTGCCGGCTGTCTCACCGCACTTGCACTCAGCGGATGTTCCGTTTCCATGCCGATCTCGCCCTTCGGCAAGAACGGGGATGACATAACCGGCAGCATCGCCAAGTCCAATCCCCTCTCACGCGCTCTCGATAACGAAGATTGGCGGCGCGCGAAAGCCGCGCTCTCGACCGCGCTCGACCCGCAAGGCAATGGCGAGACGGTGAACTGGGATAATCCCCAAACCGGCGCGAAGGGCTCGTTCGTTGCGGTCGCTGCCGCCTACCCCGCCGACGACGGCATTTGCCGGGCGTTCATCTCCAACGTCAGCGCCAAAGACGCCGCGGAAAGCCTGCAGGGCACAGCCTGCCGCGACAAGCTCGGCGAGTGGAGCTTGAGCAACGTGCGGCCGTGGAAGCGCGCCAATGGCGCGAGTTAAGCCACCAGCTAACTCGGTCCGTCCGTGCTTTGGCGCGGACCTTGCCCGCTCGGGGAAAGCCCGCTACCTCAGCCGCTGCGCGGGGCCAGCCGTCAGGGATCATGTCAGACTTCAGCCGACGCACGCTCCTGTCCGCTTTCGCGGCCGCTTCAACTAGCTCTCTCCTTCCCGACACGCTGCTCGCCCAGAACCAGCCGGCGCCGGTGCCGCGCTTCGGCTACGAGGACGTGGTGCGGCGCGCGCGCGAACTCGCCGCCACGCCATTCGATCCGACGCCGCCGCGACTTCCCGAGGAGCTGGAAAAGCTCGATTTCGACGCCTGGCGCGACATCCGCTTCCGTCAGGATAAGGCGTTGCTTGCGAGTACCGGCGGCCCTTTCCGGCTGCAGCTTTTCATGCTCGGTCATCTCTTCAGGCGGCCGGTCACCGTCAATACGATTCGTGATGGCATCGCGACGCCGATTCCCTTCGCGTCGAACCTGTTCGATTTCGGCCGGACCAAGCTCGACAAGCCGCTGCCGGTCAACCTCGGCTTCGCCGGCTTTCGCCTTCACTACCCGCTGAATGATCCGCGCGTTTTCGACGAAGCGATCGCGTTTCTAGGCGCGAGCTATTTCCGCTTTCTCGGCCGCGGCCAACGCTACGGTATGTCATCGCGCGGACTCGCGGTGAATGCCGGCACTCCGAGCGAGGAATTTCCGTTCTTCCGCGAATTCTGGGTTGAGGCGCCCGGACCAAATGCCGACCGCGCCACGATGTACGCCCTCCTCGACGGCGAGACCGCGACGGGCGCTTACCGCTTCGATCTTTATCCCGGAAAGGAGTCCGTACTTGACGTGCAGGTCGCGCTGCTTGCACGGCGCAGCGGCGCGAAGATTGGGTTTGCGCCGCTCACCTCGATGTTCTTCATCGGCAAGAACGACCATCGTTTCCACGACGATTTCCGTCCGCAGCTGCACGATTCCGAAGGGCTGCTTGTCAATTCCGGCACGGGCGAGTGGCTGTGGCGCCCATTACGCAATCCGGCGCAGATGGAGACGACGGCGTTTCTGGATCGCAACATCAAAGGCTTCGGACTCATTCAGCGCGACCGCGATTTCGATCATTATCAGGATCTGGATCTCGCTTACGAGACGCGCCCAAGCTACTGGGTCGAGCCGCGCGAAGATTGGGGTGAGGGCCGGGTCGAACTCGTCGAGCTGCCGACCCCGGACGAGACCAACGACAATATCGTCGCCTATTGGGTGCCGAAGGATTCGCCAGAGCCCGGCAAGCAGTTGAATTTCGGCTATCGCATCACCGCGAGCCTCAATCTCGCGCGGCTGTCGCCGAATGCGCGCGCGATCAACACGTTTCAGACCAATCCGCGCGCGCTCGGCTCGGCGGAGCCGCGCGAAGGCAGTGCGCGGCGTTTCATCATCGATTTCGCCGGCGGGGATGTCGGATACTTCCTGAACGATGCTCGCATCGTCGAGGTCGTTCCCTCCACAAGCGTGGGCCGCATCTTGCGCTCATCCGTCGTCGCGAACGTGGTGACGCAGGGAATTCGCGCGATAATCGACGTGCAAGTCGATCCCGGGCAGACCGCCGACTTGCGCGCGTTCTTGCGTGCTTCCGATCGGGCGCTCACCGAGACATGGACCTTCCCGTGGAAGGCGGAGTGAGCCAGGACAAGGCATCTCCGATCAGCATTCGAAGAGGCCGCCTCGCCGATCTCGACCGCCTCGTCGCGATCGAGAACGCGGCGTTTGGAGGCGACCGGCTGTCGCGGCGCAGTTTACGTGCGCATCTAACCAAGAATACGGTGAGCCTGCTTGTCGCCGAAGCGGAGATGGCGGGCTTCGCACATGTCATCGGCTACGCGCTGATCGCGTTTCGCAAACACTCAAAAAAAGCGCGGCTCTATTCGATCGCCGGCGATCCGCAGCATCGATTCGGAGTCGGGCGCGCCATGCTCGTGGCGTGCGAGGCAGAGGCGGCGCGCCGCGGCGCCGAAAGCCTCATCCTCGAAGTGCGCGCGGACAATGCGCGCGCGATTGCGCTTTACCAGGAGCGAGACTACGTAAAGTTCGACACGATCCCCGATTATTACGAAGACGGAACCTCGGCGCTCCGTTACGAGAAGCGGCTGGTCTAGTGCGCCCGGGCGACGCAGAAATCGACGCCCGCCAGGAGCGCTTGCTTCCACGCCGATGCCGGGAACAATTCCAGCGCGTCGCGCGCAATCGCGCCATAATGACGCGCACGCTCAATCGTATCTTCCAGCGCGCGATGCTTGCGGATAAGTGCGACCGCTGTTTCGAGATCGCCGTCGGCGCATGCGCCTTCCTCGAGCGTGCGGCGCCAAAAGGCCCGCTCGCTTTCCGAGCCGCGCCGGAATGAAAGCACGACCGGCAGCGTGATCTTTCCTTCGCGGAAATCATCCCCTACATTCTTGCCGAGCCGCGCCGATGCGCCGCCGTAATCAAGCGCATCGTCGATCAACTGGAATGCGATGCCGAGATTCATGCCGTAGCTGCGGCATGCCGCTTCATCCGCCTTTGAACGGCGTGCAAGGACCGGCCCGACCTCGCAAGCCGCGGCAAAAAGTGCGGCGGTCTTGGCGCGGATCACGTCGAGATAATCGTCCTCCGTCGTTTGCGTGTCTTTCGCGCGCGACAGCTGCATCACCTCGCCCTCCGCGATCACCGCGGCGGCGGATGAGAGAATATCGAGGCACGGCAGCGAGCCCACTTCGACCATCATCTTGAAGGCCTGGCCGAGCAGGAAATCCCCGACGAGCACGCTCGCCTCGTTCCCCCACAGCATGCGTGCCGCGAGTTTGCCGCGCCGCATATCGCTGCCATCGACCACATCGTCGTGCAGAAGGGTGGCCGTGTGCATGAATTCGACCGCGGCGGCGAGCTTCACGTGGCCCTCGCCCGCATAGCCGCAGAGACCTGCGGTCGCGAGGGTCAACATCGGCCGCAAGCGCTTGCCGCCGGAAGAGATGAGATGGTTGGCCACTTCCGGAATAAGCGCCACGTCGGAGCCGGTGCGCTGCAGGATCGTGCGGTTGACGCGGTCCATGTCGCCGGCCACCAGCGCCGCGAGCGAGGCGATACTTGGCTCCTGAACCTTCTCGTCGAGAGCAATGACGACGCCCACGTCAACTCCTTCCGCGCCAATGATCGCCGCGCCAGTAATTCCGCGCAAGGATCGCGGGCGTGGTCGGCCGCGACACGAAGCGAACCAGGGGTCAAGCTCGGCCCTATCTGGGTCGGCCGCAGACGCTAGTCAATGCTCGGCGGTGTCGCAGGCGGCGAGGGTTTCTGCTGCAAAGAGCCTAAGAAGGGGAATTATCGGCCAGAAATCCGACAGGGCCCTGGGAGGGTCTTCGGGCCGCTCTTCCTGCAGACAGTGGCCGCAATCGAGAGCGCGGGCCGCTGACGTCGAGCGCCTTCTCGCGCCAGTGGATCAGCCCGGCTCACGCAATGATGTAAGTATCGCTCGCCAACCGAGCCTAGTCTTAGTCCCCTTCGAACTTGAACGAAAGCTTCAGTTTCACGCGATAGAGTTCCACCTTGCCGTCCTTGATCTGAATATCCTGTTCGATAACCTCCGCAACGCGCAGATCGCGTAATGTTGACGCCGCGCGCTCGACAGCAGCCTTTCCGGCTTTGTCCCAGGATTCCGTGCTCGTTCCGACGAGCTCGATTACTTTGTAGACGCTCTCGGCCATGACGATTCTCCCTGCTTGGAATTATTGAAATCCGCATGAGCCAGATAAAGCCATGCGCGAGACATTGTTGCACTAGCTCGGATCGTCCGCAACAAATCAAAATGATGCGGCTCAGCTTCGGCCCACCTTCAAAACACTCCGCGGTGCTTGCGCGCCGCATCCGCAGCTACTTGATGACGGCATTCAGTTTCGAATTGACAGCGGCGAGGCGATCCAAATGCGCCGCGACAATTTCTTCGCGGTTAGCCGCTTCGCGGGTATCGCTTCGGCAGGTTTCCCTCGCGGAAACCGAGGCGATGCTTTCCGGTAGGGTCCCGGCGCGGGGAGGCAATGAGATCCGCGCTAGGACTTGTCGCCACTCCGGCGGTGCGTATGCCGTCGAGCCGTGGACGCAACTGAAGCTTCCAAGCCATGCGTTAGACAGAATGTCGCCGACCCGGTAGCGTCTGCATGTTCACGGCGAGGCATAGATGGACGTAAGCGATTGGCTCGCGCGGCAGGGCTTGCCGCAATATGCAAACGCGTTTGCGGAGAACGCGATCGATCGGGAAGTTCTGGAGCAGCTTACCGGGGATGATCTGAAGGAGTTGGGCGTTGCCCTCCTTGGGCATCGGCGCAAGCTGCTGACAGCGATCCAGGGCTTGCGTTCGCGGCGGGATGGCGACTCTCTTGCGGCTGGCGAGGAGGTCAGGTCAGGGACCGCACAGGCCGGCAGTTCCCCAGAGCGCCGCCATCTCACGGTCCTGTTCTGCGATTTTGTGGGTTCGAGCGCCTTGGAAACTAGTCTCGACCCGGAGGATTTTGGCGAACTCCTTCGCAATTACCACGCTGTTATCGCGGAGATCGTGCGAGCACAAAACGGCTTCGTGGCGCAATATCTCGGCAATGGTGCGCTCGTCTATTTCGGCTATCCGACGGCGCATGAGCACGACGCCGAACGCGCGGTGCGAGCTGCCCTGCTTCTTCGCGATGCCACGCAAGGGATCAGCGTGACGGGCCTTGATCTGCAACTGCGCGCTGGGCTTGCGACGGGGCTGGTCGTGGTCGGCGACGCCTCAGAGGGCTCGAAAGCCTCGCACGAGCATCGGATTATGGGTGCGACTCCAAATCTCGCCGCTCGGCTGCAGGCTCTCGCCGAGCCAGGCGCGATCATCATCGACGCTGCTACACGACGGCTGACTGGCCGGCTGTTCAACCTAGCGGAGCGAGAAGCGACCAGCCTCAAGGGTTTCGACAAGCCGGTGCAATCATGGACCGTGCTGAGCGAAGCACCTCTCGAGAGCCGGTTCGAAGCGCTTCGTTCGGGCGAAACACCGCTCGTCGGACGTGACGAAGAACTGGAATTGCTGTCGCGGCGCTGGCAGCAGGCCAAAGCCGGACATGGTCGGGTCGTGATGATCTCCGGCGAGGCGGGCCTCGGAAAATCCCGGCTCATTTCTGCCTTTGAGGAGCGGATCAGGAACGACGATGCGATCGAGCTGCGATACTTTTGCTCGCCGCAGCACGCGAGCACCGCCCTGCATCCGGTCATCGCGCACCTGACGCGAGCGGCAAATTTTGCGCCGAGCGATACACTCGGGCAGAAACGCGAAAAAGTCCGCGCACTCGCAGCAAAACCGGAGGACCTTCCGTTCATCGCGGATTTGTTATCCCTGCCAGTTGGCCCGGAAGCTCGCGTAGCTGACCTTGCGCCGCAAGAAAAACGCCAGAAAGTGTTCGCCGCGCTCTTGGCTCGGATTGAACAACTCGCGAGCAAGAAGCCGCTATTCATCCTTTTCGAGGACATGCACTGGGTGGATCCGACCACGCTGGAAGTGGTCGATCTGCTCATAACCAATTTCGATCGCAAAGCGGTCCTCGTGGTTCTAACCCATCGTCCCCAATTTCAGCCGCCTTGGACAGGTCAGGCCAATGTGACGAGCCTGTCGCTCAATCGTCTAGGTTCGGACGATCGCGTCGCTCTCATTCGCTCGCTGATCGGAAATGCCGGCCTCTCGCTCGAAATGGTGGAGGACATCGCCGAACGCACCGACGGCATTCCATTGTTTGTGGAGGAACTGACCAAAGCCGTGATCGAGTCGGGCGATGTCGGGCTTTTGAACACGACGCCGAACGCTGCCGATCACGTTCCAGCCACTCTGCACGCCTCGTTGATGGCCCGCCTCGATCATCTCGGCTCCGAAGCGCGTGAAACAGCACAAGTCGGCGCAGTAATAGGCCGAGAATTCACGTACGTCCTGCTAAAAGGGCTGGCAACGGAGAGCCGTGTCTTACCTGTCGGAATTATCGACCCGGCTCTTAAATCGCTGGTCCAGTCGGGTATCGTGTTGGCTCGAGGACTTCCCCCGGCATCGACCTTCACGTTCAAGCACGCTTTGGTCCACGATGCGGCGCATTCAACCTTGCTTAGAGCACAGCGGCAGAAATTACATGCCGTTCTCGCCGCGATCTTGAGTGCCGACGATAAGGTTACACCGGCAATCCTCGCCTATCATTATGCTGAAGCAGGAGAGCACGAGAAAGCGGCGCGGCAATGGCTGAAAGCGGCGCTTCGCGCCAATGAGCAGAGCGCGGTTCAGGAGGCTCTCCAGACGCTCGACCAGGCAGCGCGACTGTTGCTCCTGCTGCCGAAAAGCCAGGCAACAGAGACATTGCAGCTTGAAATCGAGGCGGAGAGAATCGTACCGACGGTGATGTTAGCTGGCTTCGGCAGCAAAGAAGCGCGGGTCGTTTTGGACCGGGCAGAGAGTCTGGCCGAGCAGATCGGCGCCGAGAAGCCGATGCTGCTGATCTCCCATCGCCTTACGGACAGCCTTGCTCGATCGGACTTGAAGAATGCGCTGTCGTTGGCGTTCGAATTTGCCAACCGCGCGGAAGGAGAGTTGGTTCTCGTCAGCCACCGCATGTTGGGCAACTGTTACATGTCCTTGGGCAGGTTGCGTGAAGCTGTCCCGCATTTCGAAGCTGTCTTAGCTGAAGAGCCCGCGCGGTCTGCAAAACTCAGGTTCGCCTATGTCTACGACCCGCGGGCGTTTTCATTGATAAACATGGCCTTGACCCTGTCTTTGCTAGGCTTGCCCGACCAGGCCGAGAGAACCCGTGCGCGCGCATTCGAGCTCGAGAAAACCCTCGCGCATCCGATCACGACCGCGTGGGTTATCGCGGTTGGGCTTGCTCAAGCAATGCTGATGGACGACCGAAGCGCGATCGAAGCTCTTTCAGCCCGGCTATTGCAGCACACAGAAAAATTCAAGATGACGCATTTCCATCGTCTTGCGCGGGCAAACATTGCTTATCTGACTGCATTCAAAGGCGATCCGGCTACCGGGTTGACCGAGGTCGCGACGTGTTTGTCCGAATGGCTGGCACTCGGATATCGCTACTTCCTCCCGATCATCTGGATCATTCAGACTCGCGTCCAGCTGCTGGTTGAGGGCGAGAACAGCAATGCCGTTCAGGCGGCGGAAGCAGGCTTGGCCCACGTCGCCGAAACGGACGAGGCAATATTCGCCGCCGAGCTGCATCGGTTGCAGGGGGTGATTGCACTTGCGGGTAATCGCGAGGGCAGGGAGCACGCGGCTGAACAGGCGTTTCAGACGGCAGTCGATCTCGCGCGGAGTCAGGACGCAAAATTGCTCGAGCTTCGGGCGGCGACGAACCTTGCAAGACTCTGGCGCGACCGCGGCAAGCACGCCGAAGCCGAAGCCCTGCTCGGTCCAATATACAATTGGTTTAGCGAAGGCTTCGCCACGCCTGACCTACAGGAGGCAAAAGCCCTTCTGGAAGAACTTTCGCCTCGTCTACACGCGGCGAGCTAAGTGGCTATTCGATTGGACCTTATCACCACAAAATTTTTGGCAATCTGCGCTTCCAGCGCTCCCCGCGGCGAAGTTTCTTTTTGATCCAGGCGAAACGCTGCTCGCGCGGCCGGCGCTTGTAGCCGACAGCGACGAGCACGACAGGCGTGGCTGCCTCGGGCGTTTCGAAGAATTCGCTGAGATCGACGGCAGCGCGTGTGTGCTTGACCTTATTCTTGGAGCCGAGCGGCCGGCCGCGGCGCGCGAGCCGTGACTCCAGCTGCTGCAGACGCTCGGCAAGAGGATCGTGCCGCGGCTCGTTCAAGTCTTGCAATACGCGCCGCGGCGGCGATTGCTCAGGCGCAGGCTGCGGTTCGGAAGCAGGCGCGCGCGGGGTGAAATAATCGGGCTGCGGCGCCTCTTGCACTTCGCGCGGAACCTGGATTTCGCGCGGAGGAATAAAGGCCTGCGGCGCGCGCCGGCCGGAGCGCCTTACTTCGACGGAGAACGGTTTTACCGGTCGGCGCATGTGCACCAAGCAGAAGTGATCACCAGCGCGAGCCTATGCACGCTTTGCCGATTCGGCGAGGGCGTGCCCTCAGGATTTGGACGCGGCAGCCTTCTCGGCGGCTGTCTTGTCGGTGCGTTCGGCGATGCGTGCCGACTTGCCGCGGCGGTCGCGCAGATAATAAAGTTTGGCGCGCCGCACCTTGCCCCGGCGCACGACTTTGATCGAGTCGATCATCGGCGAGTGGACCGGAAAGACGCGCTCGACACCCTCGCCATACGAAATCTTGCGGACGGTGAAGCTCTCGTTGAGTCCGCTGCCGGCCCGCGCGATGCAGACGCCCTCATAGGCCTGCACACGCGTGCGCTCGCCTTCCTTGACGCGGACGTTGACGATGACTGTGTCGCCTGGCTGAAATTCGGGGATCGTCTTGTCGAGCTTCTTGATCTGCTCGGCTTCGAGCTCTGCAATGAGGTTCATCTTGAGGAAAACTCCTGCCGTTTCGCCAAGGCCCAAGACCGCTGCGGCGAGCGTTTCGGTGACGCTGTTGTTGAGTTGAGGACGCGCCGAATACACCAGATGAACATCAATGTCGAGGGTCGGCTTGCGAGCCGAAACCTCTGGCCTTCGCCACCTCGAACTTGCCGTGCTCCCGCGATTTCGGCCCGCTAAGACTCTGAGTCTGTTGTCCTATATTCTTTTTGCGCCGTAGGCTGCCGCGAGCACGTTCGCGCACGAACTTGGGGAGGCGGAGCCATGATTGACGTGCCCTGGCTTGGTGGGCGCCCGCCTGCGATGCGGCTCGAGGCCCATTACGGAGACCGGGTGATCGAATGCTTTGCCGAAAGGCCAGCCGGCCTGGTCGATCTCTTCGCCATGGCCGCGCGTCGCAATGCTGAAGGCGAGGCGATCGTCTGCGAAGGCCCGCGCATAAGCTGGCGAGAGCTCGAGGGCATGGTGGCCCGCGTTGCCGGCGCGCTCGCACGTTGCGGAGTTCGGTCGGGTGACCGCGTTGCGCTCTTCGTCGGCAACAGGCCGGAATTCGTCATCAGCGTTTTTGCGGCAGCTTGGCTCGGAGCCGTCGTCGTTCCGCTGGGCGTCCGGCAACAGCGGGACGAGATTGCTCATGCGGTGAATGATTGCGCCGCGAGCGTACTCATCCACGATGCCGATCTCGCCGAGCGGATCCCGGCCCCGGCAGACATCCCGAGCGTTCGAAACCGCTTCTCGATCGGCGGCAGCATCGCGGCGGAGTCCTTCGAGGCCCTGCTGCAAGCCGGCGAAGCGCTGGAGCCCTGCCCGAGCGGCGAGGAAGACACCGCAATCATCCTGTACACATCCGGCACGACAGGGCGGCCGAAAGGCGCAATGCTGACCAACCTCAACATCGTCAATTCAGCCTTGGCTTACGAGCACTGCATGGGTTTGCGTCAGAACGATCGCTGCCTCATGTCTGTGCCGCTGTCTCATGTCACAGGTCTCATCGCGGGCATCGCCGCCGCGGCTCGTTGCGCTTGTACGTTGATCATCATGCCGGCTTTCCGAGCGGCGGATTTTCTCGCCCTCGCCGCGGCCGAGCGGATGACCTACACGATGATGGTGCCAGCGATGTACAATCTTTGTCTGCTGCAACCCGATTTCGCCCGCTTCGATCTCTCGCGTTGGCGCGTCGGCAGTTACGGCGGCGCACCGATGCCGCCGGCCACCATCGCCGAATTCGCGCAACGCCTCCCAGAGCTTCTTTTGATGAACGCCTACGGCGCGACGGAGACCACATCGCCTACGACGATCATGCCGCCATCGTTCACGGCGACGCATGGGGCGAAGGTGGGACTGCCGATCCCCGGCACGAGAGTCGCGATCATGGATGAGGAAGGCGCGGAAATGCCGGCGGGGGAAGTCGGAGAAATCTGGATCAGCGGCGCATCGGTCGTCCGCGGCTATTGGAATAATCCCGCCGCGACCCAGAAGGAATTTACCGGCGGCTTCTGGCATTCGGGCGATCTTGGAACCGTCGATGCACACGGCTTCGTCAGCGTGCTTGATCGCAAGAAGGACATGCTGAACCGCGGCGGTCACAAAATCTACACGGCGGAAGTCGAAGCGGTTCTTGCGTCGCATGAGGATGTGATCGAAAGCGCCGTCGTCGGGCGGCCGTGTCCGGTCCTTGGCGAGCGCGTGCACGCTTATGTCGTCACGCAGACCAGCGAGGTTGAGGCGGAGACGTTGCGGCTTTATTTGGCCGAGCGTTTGTCCGACTACAAAGTTCCCGAGACGATGCACCTCTCGACTGACCCGCTTCCACGCAATAGCAATGGCAAAGTGATGAAACGCCAGTTGCGCGAACGCCTGCTCGAAGAGCTGGCGACCACCAACGACACGCCATCGAGGCGCGCGGGATAAGAGTGCATCCTTCGGCTGGACAAGTCCGCGGGCCCGGTTATGTTCCTGAGCATCGATTTCTCCGGGAGCTCAACAAATGAAGCGGCGCGACTTCCTGACGGCTTCGGCCGCATTTGCGGCAGCTTCTGCGGCGGGCGGTTTCTCCTGCGTCGAAATCGCCGATGCAGCGCCGATCGAGGTGCCGACGATCGACAAATTGTCGGTGCGCGTTTTGGTCGACTCCGCCTCCGACATCTTCTTCAAGCCGGGCGAAGCAGGCGGCGTGAAGACGGAGCCCGGACGCTCGGCGGTCTCGACACGCCCCCTGCATAGCGAATGGGGCCTGTCGCTGCTGCTCGAGCCGCAGCGCGGCTCCGACTCACGCACGCTGCTCCTCGACTACGGATGGACGCCGGAAGCCATCAACGGCAACATGGAGCTTCTGCGGGTTGATCCGAGCAAGATCAATGCGCTCATCATGAGCCATGGTCACTTCGACCATTGGGGCGGGCTCATCGGCTTCCTAGACAAGCACCGCAAGGCGCTGCCGGCCGACCTCACCCTCTATGCTGGCGGCGAGGACAATTTCTGCCAGCGCTACAATCGCGCCGCGACGCCGGGACAATTGGCCGATTACGGCATGCTCGACCGGCGCGACATAGCGCGCCGCGACGTGAAGCTCGTTCTCGCCGAAAACCCAGTCGTGATCGAAGGGCAGGCTTTCACCACCGGCAAGATCAAACGCTCCAGCATCGAGCGCGTGTTGCCGAACACGTTGGTGGAGTTTGCTCAGAAAAACGGCGCCGGCTGCAACGCGAGCCACTACCTGCCGGCCGAGATGGAAGGCAAGATCGTGCCGGACGAGCATATCCACGAGCACGCGACCTGTTTCAATCTTAGGGATAAAGGGCTGATCGTCATCAGTTCGTGCGGACATGTAGGCATCGTCAATTCGGTGCGCCAGGCGCAGGAAGTGTCGGGCATTGAGAAAGTCCACGCGATCATGGGCGGCTTTCATCTCGGGCCGGCGCCTGCCGACTATCTCACCCAAATCGTCGCCGAAATCGGCAAGCTCAATCCGGACGTGCTGATCCCGATGCATTGCAGCGGCCTGAACTTCACGCAGGAAGCGCAGCGCCAGATGCCTGGCAAGGTGCTGACGACGACGACCGGCACCCGCATCACCTTCGGAGCCTGATGCGGTCGGACACGCGAGCGCTTTCCGGGTGGAGCGCTTGCCTTCTTGCGGCGATGCTCTGCGCGTCAACGCCCGTTGCCGCCGAGGAGCAGCCCTCCGCCGAACAATTGATGGACGATCTAATGTGGAGCCGCGGCCCGATCGGCGGCCCCTTCACATTGACAGACCATACTGGCCGGGCACGCAGCGACACCGACTTTCGCGGCAAGCTGATGCTGATTTATTTTGGCTACACATTATGTCCGGATATATGCCCGACCGACCTGATGACCATCGCGCAAGCGCTCGATGCATTGGGTGAGGCCGGCGCGGCGATCCAGCCGATCTTCATCACCATCGATCCCGAGCGCGATAGCGTCGCGCGTCTTGCCGATTACGTATCGTCCTTCCATCCGCGCCTGATCGGCCTCACCGGCACGCCGGCGGACATCCGGAAGGTCGCCCTCGCCTATAAGGCCTATTATGCGAAGAAAGAGAACGGGCACGGCGAGGACTATACGATCGACCACACCGGCGTGACCTATCTCGTCGGACGCAAGGGGCAATATCTCGGCTTCGTCCCGCCACAGACGACGCCGGAGCGGCTGGTTGAGGTGATCCGCGGGCAGCTTGCAAATTAGCGACATTGCGCGTCCGGCTGGACTCGTATCGTGCCCGCGCTTACGCTTCTCCCTCACCGGTCGTGCATGTCCCTCATGCGAATGAACCGGAATTGGGGAGCGCCTGCATGTCTGCTTTGTCTTTACGCGCCGCCGCCTCAGTTTTAGCCGCGACACTCTTAGGCGCGCCGGCTTTCGCTGCCGGTGAGCGCCATTTCAGCTTCGGCTACGACCAGCCGCATACGACGGGCTACGGCATCGTTGCAGACATCTTCGCCGCAAAACTTGGCGAGCTGTCGAAAGGCAAATTCGTCATTGATCAGTTCCCGGGCGCGCAGCTCGGACAGGAGCCGCAGATGCTCCAGAAAATCCGCACCGGCGACATCGATTTCATCATCTCTTCGACTGCCAACGCCTCGACCGTCTCGCCGCAATCGGGCGTCTTCTCGCTGCATTACATCTTCACCTCGGACGACCAGTTGGCAAAGGCGCTCGCCGATCCCGCCATCATCAAGGCGATGCGCGATATGTTCGACGAGACGGTGAAGGGCGCCCATGTGCTGGGCTTAGCGACGCTCGGCTTGCGCCAATTCTACGGGAAAAAGGAAATCCGTTCGGTCGCAGACATGAAAGGCCTGAAAGTTCGCGTCCAGGCGACCGCGACCGAGGATACGCTGCTGCCGGCTTATGGCGCGCAGACTGTGCACATGCCATTCGGCGACGTCTACACCGCACTGCAGACCGGGGTCGTCGACATGGCGGAGAACGGCATCAACGTCTACCTCTCGAACAAGCATTATGAAGCCGCGCCCGTCATGTCGCTCACCGGGCATGAGGCTAACAACAGCGTCATCTGGGTCAGCGACAAAGTCTGGACGAGCCTGTCGCCCGAGGAACAAGGCTATGTGCAGACGGCGGCCGACCAAGTGAGCAAGAACGAGCCGGCGAAGGCGATCGCGCTCGAGCGGGAATCGATCACCAAGCTCAAAAAGATCGGCGTCAAATTCTCCGAGAATGTAGACAAGAGCGGCTTTATAGCCGCCTCCACGCCAGTCAACGACAAGCTCGCCGAACAGCTCGGGCCGCACGCGGTGAAAGTGCTCGCGCTCGTCCGCGCCATTAAATAAAGCCGGCGGCGGAGGCGCGCACGCATGAATTCCGCCGACTGGCTCGTCGCGGACCGCGACCGCCACCTCAAATGGCCGGCGCTGGATATTCTCGAACGCGTACTGATGGCCGCCTGCGGCATCGCGCTCGCCTGCTTTGTGACCACCGTCTTCTGCGATGTTGTGACTCGCACAATCGGGCGGCCATGGCTCTGGCTGCAGGAAGTCACAAGCGCGTTCTTCATCTACGGCGTGTTCCTCGGCACCGCAGTCGCGGTGCGCCGCAACGACCATCTGCTTCTGACCGCGATCACCGAGGCGATGACGCCGAAAATGCGCCAGGTCTTCGAGACGACGAACCGGCTCGTCGTGCTCTTCGTCGGCGTCTTCATGGTCTATTTCGGCGCAATCAATTTCACGCAAGGGTTCGGCAATTTCCGCATGCCGTCGCTGACGCCGATCGCGCTCTGGTACGCCGCGATTCCGATCAGCGGCGTTTTCGTCGTGCTGTTTACGCTCGAGCAATTGGTCAATGGCTCGCGCCGGGGCTTCGCGCCGCCCCCGCCACAAGAGCTGTTTTGAACAACGCGCTCATCCTCGGTCTGATGACCGTCCTTTTCCTGGTGCTCGGCTATAGCGGCGTGCCGGTCGCCTTCGCGCTGATGGCCGGCGTCTTCGTCGGCACGCTGTTTACGCCGATCAGCCTGGGCTCGATCGTCGGCCAGCTGTTCAACGGCATTGATACCGAGGCGTTGATGGCGATTCCGTTCTTCCTGCTCGTTGGCGAGCTGATGACGTCCGCCAACATCGTCATCCGCATCGTGAATTTGAGTCAGGCGCTGGTCGGCCATCTGCGCGGCGGCCTGGCACAAGTCGTCACCGTCTTTTCGATGTTCTTTTCCGGCATGTCCGGCTCGTCCTCCGCCGATGTCGCCGTTCTCTCGCGCACGATGGCGAAGCCGATGGCGCAGGAGGGCTATTCGCCGGCCTTTGTCGCTGCGCTGATCGCCGCCGCCTCGACGATCGCCAACATGGTGCCGCCGAGCATTATGGCTGTCGTCTACGGCGCGATCGGCAACGTCTCGATCGCCGGGTTATTTTTGGGCGGCATCGTGCCCGGTGTGATGATCGGCCTCGGCCTTATGATCTACTGCTATTTCTTCGGCCCCGCCGGTTTCCGCCGGCCCCGCGCGACCCTGCCGCAGCTCGGCACCGCGACGCGCGATGCGGGCCTGACCCTGTTCATTCCCGTCATCCTGCTCGGCGGCATTTTGAGCGGCTGGTTCACCCCGACCGAAGCCGGCGTCATCGCGGTCGCCTACATCCTCTTTATAGTCATCCCGCTTTTGAACCGTGGGCACCTGAAAAGCTTGCCGCGCGACTTCGTCCATGCCGGCATGATCTACACCCTGCCGATGATCACCATCGCGGCGGCCTCGGCTTTCGGCTGGATGCTCGCCTATCTGCGTGGGCCGATCGTCGTCGCTGGCTGGATCGAGCAATTCGCCGGCACCGATCCGGCGCGGATCATGTTCGCGCTCGTTGCTCTGTTCGTGATCGTTGGCGACTTCATCGAGCCGATCCCGGCGATCGTCATCTTCATGCCGGTCGTCAACCAGCTGACCGAGATCGGCGGCATTCATTCGGTGCACATGGGCGTCGTGCTCATCATCACGCTTGCCTTCGGCCTGATCACGCCGCCCTATGGTCTGGCGCTGTTGATGGCGTCGAAATTCGTCGACGTGCGCTTCTCGCAGGCTTTGAAGGCGTCGCTGCCGATCTACGTGATTTTCTTCGTCACGATCGCCATCGCGATCTTCCTGCCCGATCTAATCCTATGGCTGCCGAAGCATGTCTTTCCGCAATCCGTCGGCTGCTTCAAAGCGCCGGACGGGGCGGGGTGGATTTGTCCGTGAGGGGAATTGATCCTTTGGTGCGGACGGCGGGAATCGAACCCGCACGACTTGAAGGTCGAGGGATTTAAGTCCTTTAGTCTTTCTATACTTACTGATATTACACAGATATTTTTGGTTCAGATGTGGAAATGTGTAAGAACCTGGGTAAGCTTTGCCTTTAGCATTACGTCGGGGCAACCAGCGAGGTCATCGGCACGTTCAAGACGTACACGAAACCCGTTTTGTCGTAAGCCAGCTGGACCTCGCCCTTCAATTGCTGGCCAAGCGATCCGATCAGCCGGGTTCCGAAACTGCGCCTGGAGGGGGCCTGTACCGGCGGACCATTCTTCTCAGACCAGGTCAGTTGCAGTTGCCGTCCCTCTTGGTCGATCCTCCACACGATCTCGATGCGCCCATCCGGCACCGACAATGCACCAAATTTTGTAGTGTTGGTACAAAGCTCATTGAGCGTCATGGCAAGAGCAATCACGGCTCCCGAAGTGATCTTGATATCGGGTCCCTCAATCGAGATTCTGCCGGCACCTTGGCTGTCATAAGGTTCGGTCGCACCTCGTATCGTATGCGCGAGACTGGCGTTAGCCCATCTGACCTGCAGCAGAAGATCATGTGCTCGGCCGAGTGCCACGAGCCGGCCTTCGATCGCATCCCGACCATGCTCAATACTCGTCGCGGTCCGCAGGCTCTGCGCGGCGATGGCACTCACGGTCGCCAGCGTGTTTTTGATGCGGTGGTGCAGTTCCTCAAGAATGAGCTTCTGCAGTTTGTCCGCAGCTTCGCGCTCTTTTGCGTCAATGCCCGCCTGAGCAAGCAACATCTTGGCGTCGATTCCGGCCTGCTCCAGCAGCCCGCGGAGGCTATCGTTTTCCGCGGTCAAAGATTCCTGCGACGTGGAATCGGTCACTCCCGACCGGGTCGGTTTGCGACGCGCTTCGAGAATCGATGCTTTGGCAGCGACCGTGGCTATATCGCTCGGCACCATTTCTAAGGTCCCTTTGCTCATCATGTCCTGCATTTCTGCAATCATGTGCTTCACATCGAGCGGTTTCCCGAAGAAGCGACTGTCGGCGGGTTTGTCCGCATCGGTCAAAGTCAGTTGACCGGACACCAGGATGATCTTGATCGATGGCCAGCGTTCACGGACGGCATAGGCCAGCTTGAGGCCGTCCATGCTGCCCGGCATCTGGATATCCGTAAACAGCAACTCTATGTCCGAGCGGGCTTCAAGAATAGCCAGGGCATCGTCGGCATTGACCGCTTCGAGCGGCGTGAACCCTGCGTCCTCGACGATGTCTACCGCGCGCATGCGGAGCATCATCTCATCTTCGACAACGAGAACGGCGGGGGCGGCTAAAGCCATGTTTGCCAGGCGCTTTCATTTGGAGCTGATAGATTAGCCCGCGCCAGGTGCTCACTTATGGCTACGAACGTTCACAACCGATGCAGCATCTCAGTCCGCCCGGGGGAGGTTCTGACAACTATATGGTCGAGATTCCCGGTAAATACTATTATATTCCAGCACAATTTCAACTAAGGCATCGGTGTGCGGACTCGATGCCGGCTCAAGACCTTCGCAGCACTGAGCCGATCAGGAGCAACGAACCTGTGCGTTGACGTTCTCCGAGCGCTTGGTGCGGACGGCGGGAATCGAACCCGCACGACTTGAAGGTCGAGGGATTTTAAGTCCCTTGCGTCTACCTGTTCCGCCACGTCCGCTTTGAGAGGCCGCGGACGGGCGGTCAAGCCCCCCACAACCCGTTCGCCGCTCATAAGCGGCGCGCACCTTAGACCGGATCGGCGGCCTTAACTCAAGGCCGAGCCTTGAGACCCGCTCACCGCGTCCCGGCGCTCGCCGCCGCGCTGCCCGGCGGCAGCTCCGCAGCCTTCTCGACGACCGAGACGCTCGGGTCCAGCCAGAATCCCCAAATCGCTGCACCGATGACCAGCAGACTGGCGGCAACAATGAACGGCGCCTCCCACGACCCGAACTGGACCAAGACTCCGAAGACGATCGGCGACAGCGCGCCGCCTATGTTTCCCGCCATGTTCATCATGCCGGAGACGGTGCCGGAGACTTCGCCGCCCATGTCCATGGGAACGGCCCAGGAAGGGCCGATCGTGCATTCCAGGAAGAACATGGCGGCCGTCAAACAAAAAACCGCGGTGTAGGCCTCGGTCGCGAGCGCCGCAGGAACGATGAAAACGGCACAGCCCAACATTCCGGTGATGGCGACGGCACGCCGCGCGAATTTGATATTGCCGGTTCTTGCCAGCAGCCAGTCCGTCGCCAAGCCACCCACCGTATCGCCGACGACGCCTGCCCAAAGCGGCAGGGAAGCCAAGAACCCAACCTTCAGCAACGTGAAATGCCGGAATTCCACGAGATAGGACGGCAGCCAGCTCAGGAATATCCAGAGGCAATAGACGTAGGTGAAATAGGCGCACATGATCGCCCACATGTTGGGAGAGCGCAGCAGCGTTCCCCATGGCACGCTGGGCTTCTTCGCGATATTGGGCCGATTGACGCTACCTGTCGCGTCCGTCCCACGGATGTGGGCGAGTTCGGCTTCGTTGACCAGTCCGTGCTCTTCCGGAAGATTACGGTAGGCGAAGTACCACAATACGGACCAGACGATGCCGACCGCACCGCAAATATAGAATACCGAGCGCCAGCCGAGCGTCGTCATGATGAGCACGACGATGGGCGGCGCAATGGCCGCGCCGAGCCGGCTCGCACTGTGCGTAATCCCTTGAACAAACCCGCGCTCGTGTTTTGGGTACCAGAGCTGCATGGCGCGCGTGGCGACCGGAAATGCACCGGCTTCGCCGATGCCGAAAAGAAAGCGGAACACCATGAATGACGCGGCTCCGCTGGCGGCTGCGGTCGCCGCCGTCATTGCCGACCAATAGGTCACAATGATGGTGAGAACGTTTCGCGCGCCGAAGCGATCGCCGAGCCAACCTCCGGGAACTTGAAAGCTGGCGTAAGCCCAACTGAAAGCACTGAAGATCACCCCCATTGTGATCTTGTCGAACCCGTACTCCTTGCTGATGACGGGAGCTGCGGTCGAGATATTCACGCGGTCGAGATAGGTGATGAGGTACATCAAGCTGATTAGGCCCAGGATGTACCAACGACCCATGCTGCGGCGAGTCATCGGCTGTTCCATGTTGCGTTTCCACTTCCCATGTCGCGGCTCTTCGCGGCCGCGCTCTGCCTGTTCGAAGTTAAGCCGCGGCTTTGACCCCGGCGCTTTGATCCTGCATCAGCCAGCCCATCGCTGCCTCGACTCCGCCCTTCTGGTGCGGCACGCCGGCAAGTGCGAGCCCCATCTCGACGCCGGCGATCGCGCCAAGGATCGTCAGATCGTTGGTGTCGCCGAGATGCCCGATGCGGAACACCTTGCCCTTCACTTTGCCGAGGCCAGTCCCAAGCGACATGTCGAAATGATCGAGGATGAGGCCGCGCACTTTATCGGCGTCATGTCCATCTGGCATGACGACGCCGGTCAGCACATCGGAGCGGCGCGCCGGCTCGCGGCAGAGAATCTCGAGACCCCAGGCGGCGACGGCGCGGCGCACCGCTTCGGCGAGCCGATAGTGACGGCGGAAGACGTTGTCGAGGCCTTCCTCTTCGAGCATGTCGATCGCCTCGGCGAGCCCGTAGAGCAGGTTCGTCGCCGGCGTATAGGGGAAATAGCCGCTGGCGTTGATATCGATCATCTCTGCCCACGAGAAGAAGGAGCGCGGCAGTGTCGATGCCTTCGATGCGGCGAGCGCCTTCGCGCTGATCGCGTTGAACGACAGTCCCGGCGGCAGCATCAGGCCCTTCTGCGAGCCGGCGACGGTTACATCGACGCGCCATTCGTCGTGACGATAGTCTATCGAGCCGAGCCCTGAGATCGTATCGACGAGAAGCAGCGCCGGATGGCGTGCGGCATCGATCGCGGCGCGCACCTCGGCCACCGCGCTCGTCGCGCCGGTCGACGTCTCGTTGTGCACGATGCAGACGGCCTTGATCTCGTGCGGCTTGTCGGCGGCGAGGTTTTCCTCGATCGCTTTCGGGTCGACGGCGGAGCGCCAATCGGAGGCGATGAAATCGACCTTCAGGCCGAAGCGCTCGGCGATCGATTTCCACAAAACCGCGAACTGTCCGGTCTCGCACATGACGACGCGGTCGCCAGGCGAGAGTACGTTCGAGAGTGCCGCCTCCCAGGCGCCGGTGCCTGACGAAGGGTAGATCACGACGTGATCCCTCGTCTTGAAAATGCGCTTCATACCGTCGAGACAGCGCAGGCCGAGGTCCTTGAACTCGGGGCCGCGATGGTCGATCACCGGCATATCCATCGCGCGCAGGATGCGGTCGGGCACGGGGGATGGCCCGGGGATCTGCAGGAAATGACGGCCGGCTTTGCGGCCCCGGTTGGAGACCATGATGTCCTTGCTTGTCTCGTCTGGCGATTGCGGGCAGATGGCCTTGGTATGCCAGACTTGAAGGGGATTTTCGCGCCCGTCAAGCGTGCGCGCCTAGGCCTTTAGAGGAGGAGCATGTGGCCGATATCCGCGTCATCTGTGCTATCGGGCAGCGCGGGCAACTCGGGCTCACGGGACGTCTCCCGTGGGAAGGTAACACCGAGCCGGACTATGTCGCCGACGTCGCGCGTTTCTTCGATTTATCGCGCGGCCATGTGCTGCTCGTCGGGCCGAGAACCTATGCGTCCATTCCGGCTTTTGCCTTCGAGGACCGCACCATCGTTGAGATTCGCTCGTCGATGCGGCCGCTTGATGTGATCGGTAAATACCGGGACCGCGTGATCATTGTCGGCGGCGGGCCGCCGGTCTATGCAGCCTACGCACCTCTGATCCGACATTGGGACATCAACCGCCTGTCCTATGATGGCGAAGCGGACCGCTGGTTCGATCCGCAATGGCTGGTCGCGTCCGTCTCAGGCAGCAATGAACGAACTCCTGCGAACGAAAACTAGAGCACCCTATGAGGTCGCAGTTGCCGGCGGTGTTCTGCTCGCCGCGGCGATGGGGATCGGGCGGTTTGTCTACACGCCGCTCCTGCCGCATATGCAGGAGGCGCTGCATCTGACGCCGGCGATTGCCGGCTGGCTCGCGTCGGCTAATTATCTCGGCTATCTCGCCGGCGCGCTTGTCACGACCGCGATGCGGCCGCCGGGTGGGCCGCGGCCGATGATTGCCTTCGGGCTCATTTTGAGCGCGATCACGACGGGGCTGATGGCGGCGGCTTCTTCCGTCGCGCTGTTTGCGGTGCTGCGATTTCTCGGCGGACTCGCCAGTGCTTTGGTGCTCGTCTACACCGTACCCATTGTCTTCACGCATCTCGCAGAGATGAGTGCCGAGCGCTACGTCTCGCTCCTGTTCGGCGGCGTTGGGGCAGGCATGGCACTTTCCGCGCTGCTTGTGTCCGGACTTGGCGCGGCCGGCTTCGATTGGCGGGTCCAATGGCTCGCAAGCGGCGTTCTGACAGCGCTCGCATTTTTTGCCTTGCGGCATATTCCGGATGTCCAGCGCCAGCAGACGGCTGGAAGCACCGACAAGCTGCAATGGCCACGCGGGTTCACCGCACTCTTGGTGAGCTACACGCTTTTCGGTTTCGGCTATGTCATCACCGCGACATTCATTGTGGTGATCGTGCGCGAGAGCGCGGTGTTGCGGCCGCTTGAGCCGATGGTTTGGACGATTGTCGGACTCGCCGGCATTCCTTCGGTTTGGGCCTGGACTTTGTTGGCAGGCAGGATCGGATTGTTCGGCGCTTACGCCGCCGCGTGCCTAGCCGAGGCGATTGGCGTCGCGGCGAGCGTCGTTGCCACGAGTATTCCGGCGGTGATCCTCGCGGCGATCCTGCTTGGCGGCACGTTCATGGCGATTACATCGCTCGGCCTTGCCGGCGCGCGGCGCATGGCGTCGTCCGATCCCGTGCGCATGCTGGCTTTGTTGACGGCAGGTTTCGGGCTCGGCCAGATCGTCGGACCGTCGCTCGCCGGTTTTTTGCGTGAGAGTACGGGCAGTTATCTTGCGCCATCGCTTGCGGCGGCTGCGGCGCTCGTCGTCGCGGCATGTTTGTCCGCACCCTTGCATCGGGTGCGCTAAAAAAAGGTGCGCACCAGGAGGTGCGCGGTCCGGAATTGGCGCTGGAGCGCGCATCTCATGGCGCGCAACAACTATGCCGCCGCTTCCATCGCCGCGCCTACCAACTTGCGCGTATCGGCCGCGCTGATCGGATGGCCGAACGCATACCCTTGCGCGAACTCGCAACCGAGCTGGTAAAGCTCGATCGCGTCCGACTCCGTCTCCGCGCCTTCGGCGACGACTTCCATATTGAGATCGTGCGCGAGCGCGACGATCGAGCGCAATAGAACCGGCCGCGTGCCGTTGCCGTTCAAGTGGACGAACGAGCGGTCGATCTTGATCGTGTCGAAGGGAAAGCGCTGCAGGTACGAGAGCGACGAATATCCCGTGCCGAAATCATCGAGCGACAAGCCGGCGCCGAGATCGCGAATGCGCGCCAGCATCTGCGCGGCATATTCGGGATTTTCCATGACTAAGCTTTCGGTCAATTCCAGCTTCAACGTCCCGCGCCGCACATTCGAGCGCGTCAGCACGTTGCGCACATCCTGCAGGAGATCGTGACGCAGCAGCTGACGCGAGGAGACGTTGACGCTGGCAAAAATCGGCGGCGAAACGTCGAGCGCCTTCTGCCAGGCGGCGAGCTCGCGCGCCGTGCGCTCTAACGCAAACACGCCGAGCTCGATGATTTGGCCCGTCTCTTCGGCAATCGGAATGAATTCGGACGGCCCGAGACGGCCGAGCCGTGGATGGTCCCAGCGCAGAAGCGCTTCGAATCCGGCGACAGTCCGGTCCTCTAACCGCACGATCGGCTGGAAGAACGTCTTGATCTCGCCGCGGCCGAGCGCGCGCTTCAAATCGGCTTCGAGCGACAAGCGGTCGGAGCGCTGCGCGCGCATGGTCTGACGGAACACCTCGACGCGATTGCCGCCGCTCTTCTTGCTCTGCCGCATGGCGATTTCGGCGTCTTTAAACAGGTCTTCGCGTTTGCCATGGAGTTTCGGATCGTACAAAGCGATGCCGATCGAGGCCGACAGCGCGACCTCGCGCTCGCCGAACGTCACGGGCGTGGAGAGCGAGCGGCGCAACGCCTCGGCAAGCTTGATCACGTAATCGGATTGCGAATCCGACACGAGAATGATCGCGAACGTGTCAGCGGAGATGCGGCCGAGCGTGTCCTGCGGCTGCAACAAGCGCATGATGCGGCGCGCCACCGTCAACAAAATCGAGTCTCCTGCGGACAGGCCGATCGAGTCATTGATGCGCTTGAAGCGATCGATATCGATGCAGATGACGGTCGGGCGGATACGCTGATCGACCGCTGCAAGCTTCAGCGCCGCCTCAAGCCGGTCGAAGAGCAGCTCGCGATTCGGCAGCCCGGTGAGATTGTCGTGCACGGCATCGTGGAGGAGCCGCTCCTGCGCAGTGCGCCCCTCTGTGACGTCGACGAGCGTGCCGACGACGCGCATGACTTCGCCGTCCGCGCCGACGACGGGCCGCGCCCGCATGCGGAACCAAGTGTAGTGGCCGTCGGCCCCGCGCAGCCGGAATTCCTGATTGATGCGGCCGCGGCGTTGCTCGAGCACGGCATCGAGCGCGGCGCTGTAGGAATCGCGCTCGAACGGGTGGATCAGCTCGAGCCAGCCTGAGGCCGGTCCTTCGAGTTCGCCGCGCTTCAATCCAAGCTGCGCCTCGATTTCCGGGCTGACGTAGATGCGATCGCCCGGAACATCCCAGTCGAAGATCACATCGTTGGCGCCGGTCAGCGCCAGCGCCTTGCGCTCCATGTCGGAAATCGCGCCATGCGCCATGCCACCGCCCGCAAACGCATTCTGCATGACCGTGAAGCCGATCAGCATGACGATCAGCACGAGGCCGCCGATCAAAGCCGGCGAGACGAGATCGTTCGTCAGCGTACCCGTCACGGTAAACGCGGCGGCGCAGATCCAGGCGAGCAGCAGGAACCATGTCGGGATCAGCATGACCGCGCGGTCGTAACCATGCGTAGTCAGATAAAGCACGAGCAGGAAGCCGACGCCGGCGACCGTCGCCAGCGAGATGCGCGCGACGCCAGCGGCAACCGACGGATCGTAGATTGCGAGGCCGATCAGCGCGACGAGAAAGGCGAGCCAGCCCGCGCCGATATGCGAGGCACGCACATGCCAGCGGCTGAGATTGAGATACGCGAAAAGAAACACGAGCAGCGTCGCGGCAAGCACAGCCTCCGCGCTGGCGCGCCAGACGCGGTCGGCCTGACCCTCGACGCCAAAGATCTTGTTCCAGAAACCGAAGTCGATGCAGACATAAGCCAGCACTGCCCAGGCGAGCGCCGCCGCCGCGGGGAAAATCACCGCGCCCTTGATGACGAAGACGATCGTCAGGAATAGCGCCAGCAGGCCGGCAATGCCGATAACGATGCCTTTGTAAAGCGTGAGGCTCGTCAGCTTGTCTTTGTAGGCGTCGGGCTCCCACAGCACGATCTGCGGCAGGTTCGGCGTGCGCAGCTCGCCGACATAAGTGATGGTCGTGCCGGGGTCGAGTGTCAGGCGGAAGACGTCGGCGTCAGGGCTGTCGACGCGCTCGGGTGGAAAGCCCTGGCTCGCTGTGATCGCCGACAAACGCGTCGCGCCGAGATCGGGCCAGATCACGCCGGAGCCGACAAGCCGGAAATGCGGAACGACGATCAGACGCTCGACCTGCTCGTCCGTGTCGTTCGTCAGCGCGTAGACGATCCAGCTCGGACGCGTGCCCGGTTGCAGCGCGCGCACTTCGATGCGGCGCACGATCCCGTCGGCGCCGGGCGCGGTCGAAACCTGCAGGCGGTCGCCCTGCGAGGAATAGCTCTCGATTGCCTGCGTCAGATCGATCGCGGAGGCATCGAGCGGCACCCGCACCGACTCGATGGCCGCGGCCGGCCGCAAGCCAGCCAGGATCAAAACGACCGCGACTAATAAATACAGATGACGCACGGAGTCCTATGACGATTCCCGCGGCGGAAGCGCGGCCGCTTCGCTTCCAATCTTTTCGTGTCGGAACTGAGACTCGTAAAGGCTGAGGCGGAGGCGAGCAAGCGCGCGGCCATCAACCCTATGTCCCGCCTCGATGTTTGACCGCGGCAGAGCCCGCACCTACAAGCGCCGGCACGGGTTCCATGTCCCACAACACGTTCGGCCATCTCTTTCGGGTGACGACCTTCGGCGAGAGCCACGGCGTGGCGCTCGGCTGTGTCGTCGACGGTTGTCCGCCGCGCATCCCGCTCGAGGCCGCCGAGATCCAAGCCTATCTCGATAAGCGCAAGCCCGGCCAGTCCCGCTTCACCACGCAGCGCCGCGAAGCCGACGAGGTGCGCATCCTTTCCGGCGTGTTCCTTGACGAGGCGAGCAGCCGGCAGGTCACGACCGGCACGCCGATCGCGCTCCTCATCGAGAACACCGACCAGCGGTCTAGGGATTACGGGGAGATCAAGGACAAGTACCGGCCGGGCCACGCGGATTTCACCTACGACGTGAAATACGGCCTGCGCGATTATCGCGGCGGCGGCCGCGCCTCGGCGCGTGAGACCGCTTCCCGCGTTGCGGCCGGGGCGATCGCCCGAAAAGTGCTGCCCGGGGTGACGATCCGCGGCGCCCTGGTGCAGATCGGGCCGCACAAGATCGACCGCGAGCGCTGGGATTGGGACGAGGTCGGCAAGAACCCGTTCTTCTGCCCCGACGCCGAAAAGGCGGCCTTTTTCGAGACCTATCTCGACGGCATCCGCAAAAGCGGCTCCTCGGTCGGGGCCGTGGTCGAGATTGTCGCCGAGGGCGTGCCGGCCGGCCTCGGCGCGCCGGTCTATGGCAAGCTCGATGCGGAGCTCGCCGGCGCGCTGATGTCCGTCAACGCGGTCAAGGGCGTGGAGATTGGCGACGGCTTCGCCTCGGCCGAGCTCACCGGCGAGATCAATGCCGACGAGATGCGGCTCGGCAACGACCGCAAGCCGCTGTTTCTCTCAAATCATGCCGGCGGCATTTTGGGCGGCATTTCGACCGGCCAGCCGGTCGTCGCCCGCTTTGCGGTGAAGCCGACGTCCTCGATCCTGACGCCACGGCTGACGGTCGACCGCTATGGCCGCGAGACCGACATCGTGACCAAGGGCCGGCATGACCCCTGCGTCGGCATCCGGGCCGTGCCGGTCGGCGAGGCGGTGGTCGCCTGCGTGCTTGCCGACCACTTTCTGCGGCATCGCGGGCAGGTTGGCGAGACCCAGGAGTGGCCCTTCGTGGAGGGGCGGAGTGTTCCCGCGTCCACGTCCTCGGAGCCGCAAAGCAGCATTCGGGGTCTGGATCGTCCGTAAACCAGCAGCCTGATCCTGAGACCGCGCAATGCAGGCCAAGTTTACGCCGCCTGCGTAGACTTGACTGCCTGCGCGTCAGGGAAAGTGCGGTTGCACCCGCGACCATTTGGCAGCGAAGCGACGAAGAAACCCCCACTGAGCATGTTCGGCCGGAACGGCTGTCCTAATTAGCCGGCCCGTGGTGGCGACCCCGGAACCCCGGTGAACAGTGTCTGATTGTAGCGCCGAAGAGTACCGCCGCTGGGCTGCGGAATGTCTGTACATGGCGGCAACCGCCACGAAGGCGGAGAAATCGACCTGGCTAGAGCTTGCCGGCAAGTGGCAACGTCTCGCCGAGGAGGCCGAGCGCAACCAAGTTGCCCAGCAGGCTCAGCAACCGTGTACGGAAGGGAACTCTTAAACCGCAAAGCTCCTGCCGCGAGACGCACATCATCATGAAGGGCCGCCACCCCTGGGTCGGCATCCCCGCCGTGCCTGTGTGGGGGGGGCGGTGGTCGCCTGCCTGCTGGCGGACCACTTTTTGCGGCATCGCGGGCAGGTCGGAGACAGTGCGGCGTGGCCGTTCGTTGAGGGGCGGCGCCAGAATTAGAGACCCCCTCGGAGCATCAGCTGCTCGCATCCTGGAGATTCCGGCGGGCGCGCGGTTTGTTGCACCGCATCGAAAGGCCATTGGACGACGGCCCCTTAGTCCTAGGAGCAAAGCCCAGAAGACGGTGAAAGACTATGTACGCGCCACAACGCGTACCGATATGGTGAGGGTTGTTACAGGTTCGCCAGCAAGCGATGAAAGGCGTTATAGCATTGCCGCGAGTCGCATCTCCATCGCGGCTATCTTGATGATTTAGCCTGCCTGTGCTCGCATCCCGGGTTGCGGTCGCGTTTGCGTGGCGAGTCGATGAGTCTTCCTGATGACGATCTAGCAGATCTATGCGCTCACTTTTTGGCTGCTCAAAAGATCATCTCTCGCCAAGTGCGCTGGCGAACCGGAAAACGCCACGCCGACTACGCCGCCCTACGCTGTATTCTGATTACTGAAGGTGAGCGGGCACTGCGAGGCACCCTGGCCTTGACTGCACACCTAATTCGCCGTCCTCCAAAATACGGCTTTGCGCTCATATATCGGGGTCAAAGGGTGCTAGCTCTGGACGTAAATCCAGGCCGATTCCATCGAAACCTGCTAACAGGCGGTGCTGTAAATGAAACACACTGGCAGCGCTGGCCTCTGATGGAAGCCGAAGTCGATTCGCGTCTGCTCACACATAATCAATGGCTAACCGAATTCCTGACGGAAGCGAACATTTCGTGTAAGGTGCGGCTCGCACCCCCGCCTCAGGGCCGCCAGTTGGGGTTTGATGTATGACAGAGTTAACGCCGGCGTACGCGGAGACGGCAGTACGCAATCTCGTGTTGGCGGAGAGGACAAATCTCGGCATCGAGGTTTCAACGCCAGTCGTCTACCCCGACGGCGACGTGGTTACGGTCGCAATTGAGGAAACTAAAGAAGGCCTTCTGGTGCACGATGCTGGCTTTGCGTCAATGCGTTTGAGCCAAGCAGGCATTCGCCTAACCCGATCCGCTGTGCTCCGACTGAAAGAGCATGCGTCAAGGTACCGGTGTACATTCGCGCTAGGTCGCGTTTCAGCGATCGCAGATTATACCTCACTCGGCACCGTAAGCTGCTTGGTAGCGAATGCGGCGCGAAGCGTTGCTGATTACAGCCTCGAAATCAGACAGCAATTAGAGGCGGATTTCAGGCAAATCCTTTCCGAGGTTTTGCGAGAGATTGTCGGTAAGCGATTGCGTGAGAATGAGGAAGTGAAGGGCAACAGCGGTCGAAAATACCGGCTGTCTGCGGTGCTTCTCGATCAAACCGAAGCGAAGCCGACAAATTTCGTCAGCGCCGTAGCTAACCGGCACATCGTCTCTCCGACGTTTGCTATGCTCTACGACCTTCATCAACGCTATGGCGATGTTGAGGCCGACTCCGTGTATGATGAGGACGCAGATATTCGGCCCGAAGACCGTGCTTTCCTAAATGGGGTCGGTCAGGTGTATAGTTTTACCGAAGCACAGGTTAGATTTAAAGAAATTATTGGCGCGCCCTCAGGTGTGGCTTGACTGGAATAGAACCGGCGGCCGAACCTCGATCCGACCGGTTGTTTGAAGCCGCCCGCGATCGGACCTCTCCATGGATCGATGAACGATCACAGGCGATTCCATCCCCTTTTGGGAATGCATGATCACCAACGTGATTTAGCCTGAGTCTGAAGGAATTTTTAGTTTTTACGACCTCACCGCCGCCTCGATCAGCGCCACGCCGTCAGGCGAATCCCATAAAGCCGGACCGGCCAGCGTGCCGATCTCGCAACCATTGCGGTCGATGAGAATCGTCGTCGGCAGGCCGACCACCTTTCCCGCCTGTTTCAGCCGGTAGAACACGTCGGCCTTGGCGTCGGAATAATAGGGCAGCGCCTTCACCCCGACCTCGTTCAAGAAGGCCTTCGGCCGCTCGAGCCGCGTCGTGTCGATATTGACCGCGACGACCTGAAAATCCTTGCCGCCGAGCTTGGCTTCGAGCCGGTCCAAAGCCGGCATTTCCTGCCGGCAGGGCACGCACCACGTCGCCCAGAGATTGAGGAGCACCACGCGGCCCTTGAAGGCGTCCAGCGTCTCCGGCTGACCGTCGGGGCCGCTGAAGGCGAGCGGGGTCACCGGCTTGGATGGCTTGGCGACCGCCATCGCCGCGACCTCGCCCTTGGCGGCGCGGTCGACCGCGGCGCGCTGCGCTTCGTTGGCCGCGCAGGCCTTGGCCTCGGCCGTTTCCTTGCCGCCACTGCCGATCGTCACGTATAGGAGCGCCGCAGCAGCCATGGCGATGACGCCCAATGCCGGCACAATCGCGCGGGCGCGAAAGCCGCGCGGTGCAGGCTGCGAAGATGGCTCTGTCGGGTCGATCATCAGCGGGTCAGGAGTGTTCAGGTGAGCAACAAGATGTGGGGAGGGCGCTTTCAAAGCGCACCCCATGCGATCATGGAGGAGATCAACGCCTCGATCGACTTCGACCGCAAGCTCGCTTTGCAGGACATTGCCGGCTCGAAGGCGCATGTCGCCATGTTGGCCGAGACCGGCATCCTCACGCGCGCGCAGGCGGACGCGATCGCCGCGGGTCTAGAGCGAATTCGCGGCGAAATCGAGAGCGGCACTTTCACGTTCTCGCGCGCGCTCGAAGACATCCATATGAACATCGAGTCGCGGCTGGCCGAAATCGTCGGGCCGGACGCGGGGCGGGTGCACACCGCGCGCTCGCGCAACGATCAGGTGGCGCTGGATTTCCGCCTCTGGGTGCGCGACACGATCGACGCGCTCGATGCGCAGATCGCCGACCTGCAGCGCGCGCTTGCCGAGAAGGCGCTCTCCCATGCCCATACTGTCATGCCGGGCTTCACCCATCTGCAGACGGCGCAGCCGGTAACATTCGGCCACCATCTCCTCGCCTACGTCGAGATGTTTTGGCGCGATCGCAGCCGGTTGCACGACGCGCGGGCGCGGCTGAACGAAAGCCCGCTTGGGGCGGCGGCACTTGCCGGCACGTCCTTTCAGATCGACCGGGAGATGACCGCGAAGGCGCTCGGGTTCGACAAGCCGACGGCGAATTCGCTCGACAGCGTCTCGGATCGTGACTTCGCGCTGGAGACGCTTGCTGCCGCCTCGATCTGCGCCGTGCATCTCTCGCGCTTCGCCGAGGAGATCGTCTTGTGGACCTCGCCGCAATTCGGGTTCGTTGCGCTGTCGGACGCGTTCACGACCGGCTCGTCGATCATGCCGCAGAAGCGCAATCCCGACGCCGCTGAGCTCGTGCGCGGCAAGGCGGGCCGCATTTTCGGCGCGCTGCAGGCGCTGCTCGTCGTCATGAAGGGCCTGCCGCTCGCCTATTCCAAGGACATGCAGGAGGATAAGGAAGGTACGTTCGACGCGCTGCACTCGCTGTCGCTCTGCCTCGCCGCGATGGCCGGCATGGTGCGCGACCTCGAGCCGGACGCGGCGCGGATGCGCGCGGCGGCGGGCGCGGGCTATGCCACCGCCACCGACCTCGCCGACTGGCTGGTGCGGCGGCTCGGCCTGCCGTTCCGGCAGGCGCATCACGTGACCGGGCAGCTGGTCGCGGCGGCGGCGGCGCGGGGGGTTGGGCTGGAGGCGCTGAAGCTGGACGAGATGCAGGAGATGGAGCCGCGCATTACCGACGAGGTGTTCTCAGTGCTGAGCGTAGAGAAATCGGTCGCAAGCCGGACGAGCTACGGCGGGACGGCGCCGGTGAATGTGCGCGGCGAGGCGCAGAAGTGGCTCGACCGGCTGGCCTAGTGGCCTTCCATGGCGCCAATGGATTCCACCTTGAACTTCACCTGCACCGTCCCGCCCTTTTGAAACACCAGAGTGCCGGCGACCATCTCCCCCTGCGCGAGCGGGTTGCGCAAGTTGAGGAACATCATGTGATATCCCCCGGGCTTCAGCCCGACGGTCTCTCCGGGCTTGATCTCCACTCCGTCCGTGACTGGCCGCATCTTCATGACACCGCCGGCCATCGACATCTCGTGCAGCTCGACGCGGCCGGCATCCGCCAGCGAGGCGCCGATCAGCCGATCCGCCTCCGGGCCATTGTTCGTTACGGTCACGTAGCCGCCGCCGACCGAGGCGCCTTTCGGTGTGGCTCTTGCCCAAGGGTCTTTGATGGTAAGCGCCCCAAGCTTGTATTCCTCGGCAGAGGCCGCACTGCAAAGCGGGACGAGCACCGCGACCAGAATTGCGAGACGTGTCATATATTCTGTCCTTTGAGGGTTTTCTGGGAACCGAATCTGTTCGCCCGCCGCCGGGATTTGAAGCCACCCTCGAAGCTGAGCTATAGTAGAATTATTGGAGCCGATTTTGCGCCTTCCGTCTCACCTCGTCTGCGTCACGGTGACCTGCCTCATTGCGGCGGGGCTGGCGGGGTGCGGCCGGCGCGGTCCGCTCGAGCCGCCGCCCGGCACCGCTGCTGCCGTGCCGCGAACCGTCTCCGAGGCGCCGCCGCAGGTGACCACACCGGCCGCGGGCCTCGCAACCGAGCCGCTCGGTCCGGCCTACCAGACCGGCGTGCCCGACCAGAAAGTCGTGCCGGGGACGGGACACACGAGCTTCCCCCTCGACCCCCTGCTCTGACCGCCTTTCGGACATGAACCATTTCGAATATCGCGGCGGCGTGCTCCACGCCGAAGACGTCGCGCTGCCCGGGCTGGCGGCGGCGGTCGGCGCGCCGTTCTACTGCTATTCGACGGCGACGCTCACGCGGCATTACCGTGTCTTCTCGGACGCGTTTGCCGGCATGGACGCGTCCGTCTGCTATTCGATCAAGGCTAATTCCAACCAGGCCGTGCTCGCGACGCTGGCGCGGCTCGGCGCCGGGATGGACATCGTCTCGGAAGGCGAACTGCGGCGTGCTCGGGCCATCGGCGTGCCCGGCGAGCGCATCACCTTTTCGGGTGTGGGCAAGCTACCACGCGAGATCGCGGCGGCGCTCGAAGAGAATATCTCCTGTTTCAATGTCGAATCGGAGTTCGAACTCGAAACGATTTCCGCTCTCGCGGGCGAGCGCGGCACCACCGCACGCATCGCCATCCGCATCAATCCGGATGTCGATGCATTGACTCACGTGAAGATCGCAACCGGCAAGTCGGAGAATAAGTTCGGCATCCCGCTCGCACGCGCGCGCGAGGTCTATCGGCTGGCTGCGCAACTGCCCGGCATCGAAGTGACCGGCGTCGACATGCATATCGGTTCGCAGGTCACCGATCTCGAACCTTTCGACGCCGCCTTCACCCTGCTGGCCGACTTTGTTCAGGTTTTGCGCGCCGATGGCCACAAAATCGAGCATGTCGATCTCGGCGGCGGGCTTGGCATCCCGTATCGCCCTGGCGATGATCCGCAATCCTACCATCCGGATCGCTATGCCGCGATCGTGCGGCGGCGGATGAATGCGCTCGGCTGCAAGCTGATCTTCGAGCCCGGGCGGCTCATTGTCGGCAATGCCGGCATTCTCGTCACGCGGGTCATTTACCTGAAGCGCGGGGAGGACAAGACATTCATCGTGGTCGATGCGGGTATGAACGATCTCATCAGGCCGACGCTTTACGAGGCCTACCACGAGATACAGCCGGTTCGACCAAAGGCGGGGGCACGCCAAGTGGTCGCCGACGTTGTCGGTCCGGTTTGCGAAACGGGCGACTATCTGGCGCTCGAGCGCAGCATCGAGGAACCGGAAGCAGGCGATCTGCTCGCCATCATGTCGGCAGGCGCGTACGGCGCGGTCCAGTCGGGCACCTACAATTCCCGTCTGCTCGTGCCGGAAGTGATGGTGCGCGGGTCCGACTATTCAATCGTGCGGCGGCGGCCCACTTATGACGAGCTGATTGGGCAGGACGCGTTGCCCCCCTGGCTGACGTGAGAGTAACAGTGGCGTACTGCGGCCCTAGAGCAACACTGCACTAACTTCGTGAGCTGCCGAGCCCCTCGCCTTCATTCGGGCACAGGGTTTGCGAAATCTCCCCGTGCCGCCGCGGCATGGTTAACGCATCGTTCACCTTTCGCGCGGCGCAATATGGTGCGCTGCGGAGACGCACGCGCCTACCGCAACGCAAACGGCTAATCGACGTTTCCTTCTCGGAGGACGTAAGATGGACAAAGGCCCGGTAAGACAGCCACGTAGTGTTTCACCCGACTTCATCCGCCAGCTCGCGGGTTATGGTCTGACGACGGCGGAAATTCTATACCGCCTGCCGGACCACCCGCGGTTCCTGCAGACCTACATCTGGCAGGATTACGACGTCGCTCCCGATTTCCCGACCCTGATGAAGTTTCTGACCTTCTGGCGCGACAAGCTCGATGGTGCGCTTCATTCTGTGCAGGTCGCCCACGCAAGGCTCATTCGGCCGGCCGAAATCCGCACGGTCAGCCTCGAACTTCGCCTTCACTGACGGCTCAGGCTGCCGCATGCGCGGTCGCGCGGCCCGAGGCAGCACGGCCGTGTTGGACAATGGACGCCAGCTCCTCGGCATCGAGGGGCTGCGAGAACAAAAACCCCTGCAACTCGTGACACCCTAAAGCTTGCAGGAAGCGCTGCTGATCCTCGTTTTCAATCCCCTCGGCCGTTACCGTCAAACCAAGCGCGCGCCCGAGATGCACGATCGAGTGCAAAATGATCGCACTTTCGCCGGTCATCTCCATCGATTGCAGGAATGATTTGTCGATCTTGATCTTGTCGAAGGCAAAGCGCCGCAAGTAGATCAAGCTGGAATAACCGATGCCGAAATCGTCGAGTGCCAGGCGCACGCCCCTCGCTCGCAGTTCGATGATCGCGTTTTCCGCCTGGTCGGCATCTTTGACGATGACACCTTCGGTCAACTCGAGTTCCAGCCGCGACGGGTCCATGCCCGTTTCCTTGAGGATACGCTCGACAGCTATGGGGAAATTCTTGTGACGGAACTGAATCGGCGAGACGTTCACCGCCACATAGAGGTCCGGCCAGCGCCGCGCGTCCGTGCAGGCCTTGCGTAGCATCCACTCGCCTAGCGGAAGAATGAGGCCGCTATCTTCGGCAAGCCCGACGAAGCGCTCCGGCGCAATCAGGCCATGGACCGGATGGCACCACCGCACAAGCGCCTCGACGCCGACGATCTTCTCGCCGTCGGCGGACATGATCGGCTGGTATTGCGCGGTCATCTCGTCGCGATCGATTGCGGCACGCAATTCGTCTTCGACGGTCTTGCGCATGCGCAATTCCTCGCCCATGCGCTGCTCAAAGAAACAGAAGCGATTCCGGCCTTCGTTCTTGGCCCGATAAAGCGCCAGATCGGCGCGCCGCATCAAGCCTTGCGAATCTTTGCCGTCGTGCGGATGGAGCGCGATGCCGATCGAAATGCCGACGAACACCTTCTGCTCGCCGAGGTCGAAAGGTTGCGCCACTTCGTGAAGGATGCGCTTGGCAAGCTTCTCGCAATCGCGGGGAGTTTGGACTTCCGTCTGCAGGATCGCAAATTCGTCGCCACCGAGGCGCGCGAGCCGGTCGCCGCCGCGCAGAATCGAACTCACGCGCTGCGTCGCCCCCTTGATCAAGCGATCGCCGGCCTCATGACCGAACGAGTCGTTGATCTCCTTGAACCGGTCGAGGTCGAGATAGAACAAAGCGAATGCCGAGCCCGTGCGGGCGGTCCGCCCGATCTCCGCGTCGAGATACTGATTAAAGAGCGCACGGTTCGGCAAACCGGAGAGAAGATCCTGGCCAGCCATTTGCTGGGCGCGCGCCTCGCTCTCGGCAAGAATCCGCGCCACCCGCCGCGAATGATAGACGACGAGAGCGGCGAACAACGCAGCAAAGAATACCAGGATCGCGGCAAACCAGAGCGCCCGTTCATTCCCAGGCTGAGTAGGTGTCCACGCAAGCGCACCGATGCGGCGCCCATCGACATCGGCAAGCGCCATCTCGGCGCGCGTGTCGCCCTCCTTCTCCGGCAAAACCAGATCGACAGGACCTACGCCGGCGCGACGCATCAGCCGTGAAAGCAGGTCTCCGTCCAGCGACGCGACACCGACGAGAACGGCCTGGGGCGCCTGTTCTTGCATCGCGATCGGGACGATCGCCACGGCACCCACATAATTCTTCTGGCGAATGAAGAAGCTTTCGCCGTCGCGGATGGGATCGCGAGCTGACGCCGAGATCCCCGGTTCGTTGTTCAGAGAGCCCCTGAGGCTGCCGAACTCCCGCTCACGATAGCGCGCAAGCACCGGCATAAGGCTCGGTCGCAGTTCCGCAAAACGGTCCGCGCCATGCCAGCGGTCGTGTTGCCGCGTGGCGCCCGTCTCCAGATCGACAACGAACACTTCGCCGAAAGGCCGATGCATTGCAGATCGAGGGCGCGGAAGTTCGGCCGCCGCCGTTCCGCTGATGTCCCCGTCGATGCGAGCCAGCCATGCCGCGTGTGCGACGATCTCGTATCGCTCGGTTGTAAGTGCCGCCTGCAGCGCAGCCGCCTCACGCCGGTTAGCGGCTGCATTTTCTTCCTCGCACGACCAGATCGTAGCGAGCATCAGAAAGGCCAGCGTTAGGGACGTGAAGAGCGCGAGCGGCACGAAGCTCGCGGAGGTCAACACCCCCCCTTGCTCCTTCCAGAGCTGCCACCGCATCCACTCGCCTCGCGCTGCATTGACTCCGACCAGCGGTAGCACCGGTGAGTTAACGCGTTGTATGGGCGGGGCGGCCAATTGGCCCGATTGCAAGGAAGTATGCCTTAGCCATGGCTGCTACATGAGGCGCAGCCCCTTGAAGCTGGCGTGACCCTCGCGTCCGACGATCAGGTGATCATGGACGGTGATCCCCAGAGGTTCGGCGACGGCCATGATGCTTTGCGTCACACGGATGTCGGCCGAGGATGGCGTCGGATCGCCTGAGGGATGGTTGTGGACGAGAATGATCGCCGTCGAGGCGAGTTCGAGTGCCCGGCGCACCACCTCGCGCGGATAGACTGGCGTGTGATCGACGGTGCCGCGGCCCTGCACCTCGTCGGCAATGAGGCAATTGCGTTTGTCGAGGAACAGGATGCGGAATTCCTCGCGCTCAGCGAGCGCCATTGTGGTGCGGCAATAGTCCAGCACGTCGCTGAAGGAGGAAAGCTGCTTGCGGCGGCGCAGCGTGCCACGCGCAAGCCGCCGTGCTGCCGCCTCGATAATTTTAAGTTCCGCGATCGCGGCTTCGCCAAGCCCGTCAATCTCGCGCAGGCGCGGGGCCGGCGCGGCGATCACCTCAGCGAAGGAACCGAAGCGCGCGATGAGCGCTTTGGCGAGCGGCTTGACGTCGCGGCGGGGAATGGCCCGGAACAGCACAAGCTCCAGGATTTCGTAATCGGCGAGCGCGTCTTCTCCCGCTTCCAGGAAACGCGTCCGCAGCCGCTCGCGATGGCCGGCGTAATGGGGAACGGCGGGTTCGGAGAGCCCGCCTTTCATGCCGCGGTGGGCATATGCGGTGCGTAGGGGCGGTCGAGCCCCGGGGGTGATAGCGTGAAAACCTCGACCCCGGTTTCGCTAATGCCGACCGTATGCTCGAACTGCGCAGAGAGTGAGCGGTCGCGGGTCACCGCCGTCCAGCCGTCCGCCAAAACCTTCACCGGGGCGCGGCCGAGATTGATCATCGGCTCGATCGTGAAGAACATGCCGGGCTTAAGGAATACCCCTTCGCCGGGCTTGCCGTAATGCAGAATATTCGGCTCGTCGTGGAAGAGCCGCCCAAGGCCGTGGCCGCAGAAGTCGCGCACGACCGAGCAGCGTTCGCTCTCGGCAAAAAGTTGGATTGCGGCTCCGATATCTCCTGTCGTGCCTCCGGGCCGCGCCGCGGCGATGCCGCGCATCAGCGCCTCGTAGGTGACGTCGACGAGCCGGATCGCGCGGCGCGGCACCTCGCCGACGAGATACATGCGGCTCGCATCGCCATGCCAGCCGTCGAGGATCAGGGTGACATCGATGTTGACGATGTCGCCCTCGCGTAAGGGCTTGTTGTCGGGCGTGCCGTGGCAGACGACATGGTTGATCGACGTGCAGATCGACTTGCGGTAGCCGCGATAGTCGAGCGGCGCCGGATAGGCGTGGTGCGAGATCGCGAAATCGAAGACGAACGCGTCGAGCGAGTCGGTGGTGATTCCGGGCTTGACGAGGCCGACCAGTGCGTCGAGCGCCCGCGCGGTCAGCTGGCCGGCGCGGCGCATGCCCTCGAAAGCGTCCGGTCCGTGCAGCTTGATCTGCCCGGTTTTGCGGCCGGGCGCGAGATGGGCATCGACAAAGGTCATCGGCGGCGAATGTGCGGGATCGAGTCCCGGTGTCAACTGGCGTGGCGAGGCCAGCGAGGCGACGCGGGAAGCCGCCAATATGGCCCTCGCGCGCCACCACCACCACCCCGCCCCCGCGACTAGCCGCCTCGCGCGCAAAGGTGATAAGCCGGAGGCCGCGTCACCCCCCGGCTGAAGGACAGAATGGCGGACGAGGCTTCCATCAACGCAGCCATCCTCGTGATCGGCGACGAAATCCTGTCCGGGCGGACCAAGGACAAGAATATCGGCTACATCGCCGATTATCTCGGAGAGATCGGCATCGATCTGCGCGAGGTGCGCATCGTCCCCGACGTCGAGGACGACATCGTCGCCGCCCTGAACGCATTGCGGCAGCGCTACACCTACGTGTTCACGACCGGCGGCATCGGCCCGACCCATGACGACATCACCGCTGACGCCGTCGCCAAAGCTTTCCGCGTGCCGATCGCGGAGGACCCGCGCGCGCTCGCGCTCCTGCTCGAGCGGATCAAGCCGGAAGACCTCAATGCGGCGCGCCGGCGCATGGCGCGCATCCCGCAGGGCGGCGAGCTCGTCGAGAACAAAATCTCGAAAGCGCCCGGCTTCATGATCGGCAACGTCGTGGTCATGGCCGGCGTCCCGGCAATCATGCAGGCGATGCTCGATGGCGTCGCGCCGCGGCTGAAGACCGGCGCCAAGATGTTGGTCGAGACGGTCGAGGCCGGCAATCTGCCGGAGGGCCTCTACGCCGCCGGCCTCGCCGACGTCGCTGAGCGCCACAAAGGCGTGTCGATCGGCTCCTATCCGGCCTTCGTCGACGGGCGCTTCCGCAATTCGATCGTGCTGCGCTCGAAGGACGAAGCTGCGCTCGCCGCCGCGATTGCCGAGACGCGGGCGCTGGTCGAGCGGCTCTCCCGCGAGCGGCAAACCGCGTGAATCCGGCCTTGCGCGAACCACCGGGCCGGCAGTCGGGCGAAAAGCTCTTCCCCGTCTCCTGGGACCAGTTCCACCGCGATGCCCGCGCGCTCGCCTGGCGCCTCTCCGGCGCCGGCCCGTTCGAGGTGATCGTCACCATCACCCGCGGCGGCCTCGTGCCGGCGGCGATCGTCGCCCGCGAGCTCGGCATCCGCATCATCGAGACAATCTCGATTTCGAGCTATCGCGACAAAGCCCAGGGCGACATCGCCGTGCTCAAAGGCATCGCCGCGGAAATTCTGGCGCGCGAGGCGGGCGTGCTTGTCGTCGACGATCTCGTCGATACCGGCGCGACCGCGCGGATCGTGCGCGATCTCTTACCCGCCGCGCATTTCGCCACGGTTTATGCCAAGCCCCAGGGGCGGCCGCTCGTCGACACGTTCATCACCGAGGTGTCGCAGGACACCTGGATTTATTTTCCCTGGGATTTGGGCCTCACCTTCCAGCCGCCGCTATCGCCGGAAGGAGTGTGAGCGGCGCACATAATTGACGTGCTGCGGCGGGGAGAGGGCCGCGGTGAGGGCGCCAGGGACCACTCTCATAACCCGACGCGACCGCACAATTGGGGCCGCGGCGAAGCCCGCCCGCTCGGCGGGAGACCGCGGCCGCGGTCGACGGCGGGGAAGGGCGGGACAAGGGTGTTTAGGGGGAAGAGCAGGGGGTAGGGCCTCTCCGAATTGTTTTCTGTTTGTTCCCCTATCAGTGCTATAATCTGATTCGGCAAATCGGAGGCTACTCATGTCTAAGCAGCCCGGTCTCGATGACCGCCACCGTGACGACAATGGTCAGACGCGCGCGAAAAACGGAAACACGCGCGTCGATACTCTGCGGGACACTTACGGCGAAGGCTTCGGCCGGGACATCCGAGGCGATGCTCACCTGAGTACGCTCCTCGAGCGGTCGGGCGCGACTTCACTCAGCGAGTATCTCAGAAACCGGCGGTGAACTCACCGGTCCCCGTTTCTTGCTCGGGGTAAGCGCTGCATTAGTCGCATGTGGGCAGCGGGGAAAAGTGCGCTACTGCGATTCATTCGGGACCAGCAGCGCCGCTGCCGAGTCGTGATATTTTTCCCGCTCAAGCCTGAATAGCTCTGTTTTAAGGACGGCGAGAGCAACCTCGCCCTCTGTTGCTCCGAGCAGCGAAACCTTCGAAAGCAGGCTCAGATAAGACCAAAGCGGCCCAGGCACTGTCAGCTTGAGCACCTTTCCAACGTCCCTTTTTTGTGGCCGACCCATACGCAACGTCCGGCAGAAAAGGTAGTTAAAAGTACCTTATTAGTACCTTTTTACGCTTGCAACGTGATTCGACTCAGATCAGAATCCAGCGGTAGAAATGAAAAGGCCCCCGTGAGGGGGCCTTGGAGTGGCGGGAGCGGCCCGACTCGAACGGGCAACCTGGGGGTACGAATCCACACGCTCTATCCTGTTGAGCTACGCTCCCTCACCCCAGTCGTGAACCGCTGACACGGCGCACGGCGTTCGCCCCGCTCTCACGAGAGCGGGGCGAATCGTATTAACGGTGAGTCTGTCCGGGGCCCGCAAGCGATTCGTTGAAGGATTCGAAAGATTCCTGTCAATATCTGGTGAATGACTGACTTCTGCCGTCCACATGTAGCGATATCAGCGCCTGGGAAGCGCTTGATAGTAGGGACGACTTCCGGTAGCGACGCGAGCGGCGTTTCAACGGAGCGGTCCTTGTGGCTTCCTACAAGTACAGGCAATTCTTATTTGCCGATCAGAGCGAGGAATTCGACAGGGAGCACCAACCCGGCATCTCGGCTCCGCATGCAGGAATCTATCGATGCGTGAACTGCGGGCACGAGATCGGGATTGCCGAAGGCCATACCCTTCCAGCTCAGGGTCATCCGCAACATCCCGCGAGTAAAGGGCCCATTCGCTGGAAGCTTGTCGTGTTCGCTATGCACAACAAGAGCTAATGATCAGCGTCGCGCGAACCGGCGATTTTCCTTGGGCACAGTTCTCACTGCCATTGCGGGAACGGCCCGGGAGCTGCTCATCAACTCGGCGCGATTGAAACCTTGTCGGCTCGTCACCAATTCAGGCGGGGTGATGCTCCGATGCCCGACGCCATTTTAGTTTGATCTAACAGCAGAACGAGGCAATGTCCCATTCGGCTACAGTGCTCAACGTGCTTATCGCGTCGCCGTCCGACGTTTTGAACGAGCGCGAGACGATCGCCCAAGCGCTTTACGCGTGGAACAGCCTACATTCTGTTGAGAAGCGTATTGTGCTGCTGCCTATACGTTGGGAATCGCACAGTGCGCCTGCCATGGGCGACCGGCCTCAAGGGATTATAAATGAACAGGTGGTCAAAACTTGTGATGTGTTGATCGGCGCTTTTTGGACCCGGCTGGGCTCGTCGACCGGCATTGAGGAGAGTGGAACGGTCGAGGAAATAAAGTGGTTCTTGAAGCAAAAACGCCCTGTCATGCTGTATTTTTCTGATGCGGCTATTCCCCAGGATCGCTTGGACCTCTCTCAGATTGAAAGGTTGAGAACATTTCGAGAGTCAATTAAAGATAAAGGAGTTCAAGAAAACTATTCGTCTTGCCAAGATTTGCGCGAGAAGCTTCTACGCCACTTGACTATCATTATGCGGGATATGTCTGTTGGTCCCTCTGTTCCGCAAAAAACAGTAATAGAAGCTAACTTGGCGGCTCAGGCATCTTCTACAACAGATCAAGGTATTCATTTGAAGAACTATACCGAGAAAGCGTTCATCGTCACAGGGGACACAAGATCGTTTAAAGAGGGCTTACACAATGCAGGTGGCAAATGGATGAAGACTAAGGGCGGTTTTTTCGCGTGGATGTTTTCAAAACGACGCCTACGGGAGGTGGCAGCGACCCTGGGCGTCGAACCAACCCTCGAAGATTAATAACTTGCCTTCATTTCCTTCATAAATGTAAGGATACGCGAATTGCCGAAGAAGCCTTCCTAGGGCGCGACCCCAATCAGAATGAGAGGCACCGCCGGCACGCCTCGTCCTTCCCTGATCAGATTGTACAGCTCGCCTTCATAGTACGCGACGCCTGACGACATTTGCGCCTGCAATTCCTTCATCGGCAGGATTTCCACGCCAACGTCGATCACGTCGCCAACATAAAAGGCCATGTGCTTGACGAAGAGGTCATAGGCGACGAACGAGTATTTGCCGAACTGCACTTCGACGGCGACGCGCTCTTTGACGAAATCAGTCTGATTGTAGGACGAGATGGGCACCGCGCCTGCCGCCTCGATCTCCGCCTTTTGTTGCGCCGCCGGCATGTGCATCGTCTTGCGGATCAGCTTCGCGTCCGACGTCACCCAGTAGCTGGTGCGTCGCTCGCTCCATTGGTGCCGCCGAAAGGACTCCCGCATCGCGGCATTCATCGCAATCGGTGAGTAGAGCAGCTTGTCCTTGGTCCTGATTTCCTTGGAGACCTTCGTCCGGCAAATGGCGGCATCGAGCGTCTCGATCACGTCTTTGATTTCTTCCCATAGAGAGGGCTTGTGGACCTGCAGAAACTCCAAGCCGTTCAGGTGCGAATAATAGGTGGCGATCCTCAACGATGCCCGCCATAGGGAAGCGCCGGATCGTAGACCGGCTTGTTCATCGGTCGTGTCTTCAGTTCGCCGGCAAGCAGCTGGCGCACGCGATCGCGCGCGACCTTTACATAGGCTTCGACGATGTCGCAGCCGTATCCGGCGCGCCCGTGTTTCAGCGCTGCCACAACCGCCGAGCCGACACCCATATACGGATCGAATATTGCGTCGCGCTCGTCGGTCAGTGAGAGAACGAGGCGCTCGACCAGTTCGACCGGAAACTGGCAGGGATGAAGGGTCTTCTCGACGTGATTGTTCTTGACGTTCGGAAAAATCCACACGTCGCCGGGATTTTTGCCGAGCGGATTGCCGGAGAGCTGGCCGACCTTCGGGCCCTTGAAATATTTCTTGCCGGGATATTTCGACGGCACGCGAATGGCGTCGAGATTGAAGGAATAATCGTCGCCCTTGGTGAACCACAGAATGGTTTCGTGGCGGCCGGACAGGCGCTTCGAGCAATGCAGGCCGTGCTCGAAATGCCAGACGATGCGGTTGCGCAGTTTCAATCCCGCCGCCTTGAACACGGGATAGAGCGCGACATCCAGGGGAATGATCTCGCCATTGTCGACATGGTTGCCGACCTGCCAGCAGAGCGAGCCGCGCGGATGCAGGAGGCGCACGCATTCGTGAATGACCTTGGTCTGCGCGGCGATGTAGCGGTCGAGCGTCGAGCGCCGCTCGTAGCTCTTGCCGATATTGTAGGGCGGCGAGGTCACGATCAGCTTCATGCTGTTCGAGCGCAGACCGCGCATGAAATCGAGATTGTCGGCGCATTCCAGAATCGCGCTGGGGGCGGCTGTACCCACGATCGCGGTGGTTCTGGAGCGCTGCGGCTCCCGCAATGGCTTGCGGGCGCGAGGGCGGGAACTGAGCGGCGGCGGGAGCTGAGGGGAAGGTCCGATGTCCATCAGGGCGAGGAGGTCTTCTGAAGGAGAGCTCACGTCACTGTCCTACGCGATTGCCTGGAAGAGCGATGCGAGGAGTGTAGAACGAAAAGAGAACATCAACAAGGGTTTTTGCCCATTGCTAGCTGTGATCTTATTCCTATGTAGCTCTCATGAACGACGACCTCCTCTCTCGCCGGCCACGGACGCGGCTCGCTTTGTCTGACGCCGACATGGCGCGCCTTCGCGACCTGTATTACGACCGCGACGTGCCGATGACGAAGATTGCCGCCACATTCGGCCTCTCAGCCTCGACGCTCTACCACTGGATTGCCGAGATGGACTGGCCGCGCCGCTCGGCGACCTTCCCGATCCGCACGCATCCTGCCTCCCTTGGGCCGCGGCCGCAGCCGGACGGGCAGAACGCGCTGGCCGACGCCTCGCCAGGCGAAGCGCCCGCCGCGCCGCACACCAGCACTCCGCTCGATCCGCATAAACTGGCGCTCGACGTGGCGGTCGCGGCGCGCCAGGAGCTCGCCCATATGGGCGACGTCAGCGGGCCGATGAGTCTTACCGAGCGCAAGCGCCGCGCCGACATCATCGCCTCGCTGTCGCGCTCGATCGCGCGCATCGACAAGACGTTTGAAGCGCGCAGCGAGCGCGAGCAGCTGAAGCGGCTCGTCAAGAAGCAGCAGGACAGGATCTACGCGCTCGAGAATGCCGGCATGATCGAGGCGCAAGGCTTCGCACTCGCCGCGTTGAAGCAGGAATTCGCGGCGGTCAGCCAGGGCAAGGATCAATCAGCGCCGCTGAAACCGCGGCGCTGATTGGCGTCTCACCAGCGGTGGCGGTGATGGCGCCAGCCGTAATGGTGGCCGCGTCCCCAGCCGAGATGGCGCCCGTGATGACCGCCCCAGCCGTGATGGCCCCATCCATGGCCCCATCCATGTCTTGCCTCGACGGGCGTTGCGCTCAGCGTCAGCGCCAACGCGACGGCGCTGATAAGTGCCAGAATGAAGGTGCGCATGTCTGCCTCCCTTATTTGCCGCGCTTGTCGTTCATCTTGTCGCCGGGCGAGAGTTCGGACGCGCCGTTCGTGGTCTTGCCGGCCGAGCGGGCATCCTGCATTTCGTGGCCGGGCGATTTCGCCGCGGCGCCGCCGGGGGTCTTCTGCTCATGCCCCGGCGCGAAGCCGGAGGCGCCCGGCGAACCGGTGCCGGTTTGCGCCAGCGCCAAGGCGGGAGCAAGCGCGAGGCCGGCGGCCAAGATCAAAGCTTTCATGTTGTTCTCCTCGATGCGAAGCGACCGATCGCTGCGCAAATCGGAAGCAATGTCGAAAGTTCCCGGCCCGCCATGAATGAAAACGGCGGGGTTTGGCCCCCGCCGTTCGTTCCTGCGCGTATGAGGCGCGTTATTTCTTGCTGGCGTTGGTGCCGCCCATGTCGCCCGCCGACGTGGCGCCCGCGCCAGCGCCCGCGCCGCTTGTATTCGCGCCCGCTTTGTTGGCGGCCGGCGGATCGCCGGGCTTGCCGGCGACGGGATTGCCGGTGCCTTCGGGTTTGCCGGCGACGAAATTGCCGGTGCCCTGTGGGCCGGTATTCGTGGTTCCGCCTGCCGTTCCTTGCGCGAAAGCAGGCCCTGCCGCCATGAAACCGGCGGCGACAAGAGCGAGTGTTGTCCTCTTCATGTGCAATCCTCCAACGTGAGCGGGTGTCCGCCCGCATGTAACTAGCGCCGCGCTGGGGGGCGGGAAGCCCCGCCCGCGTCCGGCGCCTGGGCGGCGCCTACCTCGCGCGCTTCCGCAACGGGGGCAGCAGCGCAAGAATCCCGCCGACGAGCTTGCGGCGCACGCCCTGCATGCCTTGCAACGCCGTGTTCATCTCGCCGACCTGCGCCTCCTCGGAGAGGGTGTCGTTGCCCATGCGCAGGCCCAACATGATGGTCTCGTTCTTGGCCGAGATACGTCCTTCGACAGCCGCTATGTCGAGGTCGATCTGCCTGAGGCCGGCGGACATGGGACATTAGTCCAATCGCTCGAATGAGCGAATCCGTACGCTACGCTACATTCGCGGTTGAAGCGAGCGGAATGCTGACGGCATGATGAATCGCCCCGCCGCTCTGAATTTGCTGGACGAAAAGCTTTATTCAGCGCGTGATAAGCCTGTCTTAACATGGTGGAGATCAGCGCGATGGCAAAAGGCCAAAAGCGAAGCAGCCGCGAGGCGAAGAAACCTAAGAAAGAGCGGCCGAAGGAGACGGCTGCGGCCTCGCCCTTCTCGAAGCAAAGCAGCGGCGGTGCGCCAAAGCAGGGCGGCGCCAAGGGATAAGTCTCGCGCCCCGGCGCTATCGACCGAGCGCGGTGAAGATCGAGGCGAGCCGGCGGAGCGTACGCTCGATCGCCAGCTCGACTTCGGAGGCCGGTCCGCGACGGCTCGGGATCATCTTCTGCAGGCGGCGTAGAAACACGGCAGAAAAGAACGGCGAGCGGCGGTTGTCGACGGACTGCATGTCGGCCCCCACGAACGAGCGGCGCACGCTTTCAATCGCGGCGAGCAGAGAAAGTTGCACCGCCGTTGGCGCGGCGTCAGCTCAGGAGGGGTGCCTGCCGCAGCGCCGCGAGGTCGCGCGAGCCGGTGCAGAAGCACACGATCCGCAGCTGATCGAGCAACCCGCCGAGGTGATCGGCGACGGCTTCAGACGACACGAGCGCCGGCTCGAGCGTACCGGCGGCGATGCCCGCGAGATCGGCGCCGAGGCGGATCGCTTTCGCGGCTGCGATCCCGTCCTTGATGCCGCCGGAGCCGATGAGCGGCGCTTCCGGACACTGCGCGCGCACCTCGCGAATCGCATCGGCTGTCGGAATACCCCAGCTCGCGAAAGAGCGTGCCACCGCGCGATCGCGTTCGGTCAGCGCGCGCTCGGATTCGACCAGCGCCCAGCTCGTGCCGCCGGCGCCGGCGACATCGATTGCCGCAACGCCGGCCTCGAGCAGGCGCCGGGCCAGCGCACTGGAAATGCCGCAGCCGATCTCCTTGGCGATGATCGGCACCGGGAACGTACGCGCAAGGCTTGCGAGGCCGTTGAGCACGCCACGCCAGTCGCGATCGCCCTCCGGCTGCAGCGCCTCCTGCAGCGGATTGAGATGCAGGTAAAGCGCGTCAGCTTCGATCATATCGACAGACGTGCGCGCTTGCTTCTCTCCGTAACCGTGCGCGAGCTGCACGGCGCCGAAATTCGCGTAGATCGGAACGGTCGGCGCCAGTTCCCGCAAACGCCGGCCGATGCCGGCATCGCCGGCGCTCTCGATGGCAATGCGCTGCGAGCCGACGGCGAACGCGATGCCGAGCCGCTCTGCGGCTTCGGCGAGATGCGTGTTTATCCGCTCGGCGCGCGACGGGCCGCCGGTCATCGAGCTGATGAGCAGCGGCGCGGCGAGCTTCTTGTTGAGAAAGCTGCACGAGAGATCGATGTCCCCAAGCGCGAGCTCCGGCAGGGCGCAATGGCTGAAGCGGATTTTTTCAAATCCCGTCGTCACCTCATCCTGCCGACCCAAACCTTGCAGCACGATGTCGAGATGCTGATCCTTGCGCGCGGCAATGCTGTTGCTTAGCGGCGGAGCGACGGCGCGAATCTTGTCGCGCGATAGATTCTGGTCTTTTGCGGCCATCACGCCGCCTCCTGCAAGCCGGGAAGTGTTGCAGCGAATCTCGGATAGCTCTCGGCGAGTTCTTGCCGGACGCAACCGCGGAGCAGCGCCAGCGCGGCCGCGCCGGGCGGGGCGGTCTCCGGCACATTCGTGGGCACATCATAAGAAAAACCGGTCGCCGCGCGCACATCCGCAGCCGTGAATCCCGGATGCACGCTCTCTAGCCGGAAACGGCGGCGCGCCTTATCGAACGAGAACAGCGCCATGCCGGTCAGCAGTGCATGTGGGCCGCCGCGGCGCTCCACGTTCACTGCGCTCGTGCCCGGCGCGCTGACGAAATCAACGTGCTCGACGAACACGCGCGGCGAATGCTCCTCGCGAAACAGAATCACACGCGGGACGACGAAATACATGAAGCTCGAGCCGAACGAACCCGGCCAGCGCACGCCGGTTCGCGGATAATCGCCGCTGCCGACCAGATTGATGTTGCCCTGCCCGTCGATCTGACCGCCGCCGAGAAAGAACGCATCGACGCGTCCCTGTGCCGCGCAATCAAAGAGTTCGGCGCCGCCATTGGTGAAGAAATTGTGCGCTTCCGACCCGAGGATCGAAATTCGCAGGGGTTCGCGGCCCGCGGCTTCATCTTGGGCGCGCACGAGCATCGCACCGGCGGCGGGAATCGGCGATGACGCGCCGACCGCCACGTGATGGAGCCCTTCGAGGAGGCGCGCGACGCAGGCGATCAATAATTCCTGCCGCGTTGCTGCGATCTGCATCGTGCTCAAGCCGCGACTCGCGCGCGGTTCGCAAATGCGTCCATGTAAGCGCGAAAACCTTCCGGCGTTCGCGCCATCTGCGCGTACCGCGCGATTTCGGCGCCGTCCGCGGCGTATTCGCCCCAGAGGCCGAGCGGCCAAGCGCCGCGCTCGGCAATCGCGATCTGCGAAACATATAAAGCGGGCAACACACCCGCGGCATCGCGCTCGTCTTCAAAGAGCGATGTTTCGCTGATCCGCTCGACCGTGACCAGCGTGGTCTTTGCCGCGTAGGCCATCGTCGCGAGCTCGCGTCGCCGCCCAATGCGCACATTGCCGAAGCGGTCCGCTTCCGGCGCATGGAAGAGCGCGACATCAGGCGAGAGTGCCGGCACAATGACGATAGGGTCATCGGACGCAAACGGATTATCGATCACTTTCCAATCCGGGCGATGCGCCAGTACGTCGCTGCCGATGATGCCGCGGATCGGCATGAACGGCACGCCCTTCTGTGCGGCGAGCAGGCTTGCGTGAATGGCCGGGCAGGTCGCGTCGATCAGTTTGACGCTGCCGTCGCGTGCAGCGGCCTGGAAGCGCGGCGCGCCGCCGGCTTCCCCGAGCGTCACGGCACTGGTCTCGAGCGTCGCGACGAGGCCTTCTCCGACGAGCATGTCCGTCTGGATGCCGCTCGCGGGCACGCAGACGAGATGCAGGCTGCCCGCGCCGCGGCGCACGAGGGCCGCTGTGGCGGCCATGGCGACGCCAGCATAATCAGCAGGCACGGCGAGGGTCGCGCCGGGGGCGATCGTCGCGACGAGGTCGTCAAGCGAGACGATGGAGGTCATGGATCAGGCTCCCGGCGCGGAGCATTCTTCCTTAAGAACCCGAGCGTCAAGCGGGTCGTGTTGCAGGCCTGATGAGAACGCGCGACAGTCAGAGCACATGGCCCCGGGCAGCGCCCATTCACTACTGACACGGCGGAGCCTTTTTGCCGGCGTTAACATCCTCGCGGTCAGGCCCGCCGACGCGGGCGCGCCCGTCACCGTCGCGTCCAAGATCGACACCGAAGGCGGGCTCATCGGAGAGATGATCCTGGCGCTGCTCGAAGCCGCGGGAATCCCGACGCGCAACCGTTTGCAGCTTGGGCCGACGCGCATCCTGCGCGCCGCGATCCTCTCCGGCGCGATCGATCTCTACCCCGAATATACCGGAAACGCGGCGTTGTTCTTTGCGATGGACGGCGATCCCGTCTGGAAGGACGCGCGCGCGGGATATGAGCGCGCCAAAGCACTCGACCTTCAGCGCAACAAGCTCGTCTGGCTGCAGCCAGCACCTGCCGACAATTCCTGGGTCATCGCAATGCAGGCCGATTTCGCCGACGCGCATCGCCTCGCGACGTTGGACGACTTCGCTCGCTGGACGCGGGAGGGCGGCGCGGTCAAACTGGCGGCGTCAGCGGAATTCGTCGAGAGCCGCTCGGGCCTGCCGGCGTTTCAGGACACGTACGGGTTTTCGCTCAGCGCGCGGCAGCTGCTCGTTCTCTCCGGCGGCAACACATCGGCGACGATCAAGGCGGCGGCAGACCATATCTCGGGCGTCAACGCCGCGATGGCCTATGGCTCTGATGGTGCGTTGACGGCACTCGGATTGCGCGCGCTCGCCGATACCAAACACGCGCAACCCGTTTACGCGCTGGCGCCCGTGGTGCGCAGCGCGGTCGCGGACGCGTATCCGCAAATCGCTGGCATGCTTGCCCCGGCGTTCGCGGCGCTCGATCTCGACACGCTACGCGGCCTGAACGAGAAAATTGCGATTGCAGGCCGGGAGGCGCGCGTCGTCGCGCGCACCTATCTGCATGAGCGCGGTCTTATCAAGTGAGCGCCGCTTCGTTTTCGGACACACCGTCGGGCTTTCTCTTGGCGGCGCGGGACCGCGTCGCGCTGATCCTGGCGCTTGCGGCCCTTGCCGCTTCTCTCCTGGGCGCCTTCATTTCCATTGCGCCGAACCGGCTCGCCGATGGGCGGCCTCTGTCGCTTTGGCACCTCGGCCTTGCGCCAACGGGAATCGTCTTCGCCTTCATCGTGCTTCTCTTCGTCTCCTCATTTTCTATCGACGAGAGGCGGCGTGCGGGCACGCTGTTCGCGTCCGGCGCGGGATTGCTAATTTCGATCCTGCTCATCGCGGGCTCGGCGGCGGACGCGCATCTCGATCCTCAGGAGCCGGCGCGGCGCATCGCACTCGGCAGCGCCTTCTGGACACTGTTGGCCGTCGGGCTGCTTGCATGTTTTCAGGCGCTGCAGCGAATGACCATGGGTTTGGGAGTCGCACTCGCACTGGCGCTCCTCATCATCGTTGTCGTGATCCTAGGTTCCGGCAAACTCGATTCTCTGTCGCTCGCGCGCGAATTCCACGCGCAGCAGGCGACATTCGCCATCGAACTAATCCGCCATGTCGGCCTGGTTGCTCTTTCGGCGATGTTGGCGATGCTCTGCGCTGTGCCTCTCATTCTCGCCGCCGTTTATTGCCCGAAGAGCCGCGCACCGATCTTCACGACGCTCAATTTGCTACAGACGATCCCTTCGATTGCGCTTTTCGGGCTGTTGATCGTGCCGTTATCCCTCGTCGCCACACACGTTCCGCTCGCTCGCGCGATCGGCATCGGCGGCATCGGCGCTACTCCGGCGGTGATCGCGCTTGTTCTTTATGGCTTGTTGCCGCTGGTGCGCAGTGCTGATGCCGGTCTGCGCAATGTGCCGGCGGGCGTGCGCGAGTCCGCGCGCGGCATGGGCATGACCCCGCGGGAAATCTTCCGGCAAGTCGATCTGCCGCTTGCCTTGCCGGCGCTGGTCTCGGGATTACGTGTGGTCACCGTGCAGTCGATTGGGCTGGCGACCGTCGCCGCGCTGATCGGCGCGGGGGGCTTAGGAACATTCGTATTCCAGGGAATCGGTGAATATGCGCTGGACCTCGTGCTCGTCGGCGCCCTGCCGACGATCCTGCTCGCGGTCATGGCGGACGCGCTGTTCCAGATCGTCCTCGCCATTCTGCGGAGCCGGCCGTGATCGAGTTCGACGCGGCCGCAAAATCCTATGCCGGCCAGCGGGTGCTGGGGCCGCTGACGCTCAGCATCCCACAGGGTGGGCTTTGCGTGCTCGTCGGCCCATCGGGTTGCGGCAAGTCGACAACGCTGAAGATGATCAACGCGCTGATCGTGCCCGACGCGGGCACCGTCAGTACCGATGGCACGCCGGTCCAATCCCGCTCGCCCGAAGAGCTGCGGCGCGGTATCGGCTACGTCATCCAGTCCGGCGGCCTCTTCCCCCATTGGCGTGTGCGCGACAACATCGCGACCGTGCCGCGGCTTTTGCGCTGGGAGGAGGCGCGGATTGCCGCACGCGTGAACGAGCTTGCGCAGATCGTCGCGATCGATGGCGCGCTGCTCGATCGGTTCCCGCATCAGCTCTCCGGCGGTCAGCAGCAGCGCATCGGCGTCGCGCGGGCGCTCGCCGCCGACCCCGGCATCATCCTCATGGACGAGCCGTTCGGCGCCCTCGATCCGGTGACGCGCGCTTCGTTGCAAACAGAACTCGCGCGGCTGCACCGGGAGACCGGCAAGACCATCGTGTTTGTCACGCATGACATGGACGAGGCACTAGCACTCGGCACGATGATCGTGGTCATGCAAAAGGGCGAGATCGCGCAAAGTGGCACCCCTGCGGAGATTCTGGCGCAGCCGCGCAATGACTTCGTGCGGGATTTCGTCGGCGGCGACGATGCTGCGTTGAAGCTGTTGGAATTTCGCACGATCGAAAACGTCGTTAGACACGGCGTGCGAATATCCGGCGATGCCATTCCGGTAAGCACTACCTTGCGGTCTGCCTTTGCGAGAATGATGGCGGAGGGTCGAACCGCTCTACCCGTCGAGGATGAAAGCGGACTTTACCTCGGTATCATTCATATCGACAGTCTACTTGCGGCGAGCAAAGCGTCATGCGGCGCGTAGATTTCCATTCCCTCGCCCTGTTGCTTATTTTCGCGGCGCTTGTTCTATTCATGCAGGCGACGGCGCCGTTGTTTCATTGGCTTTTCCCGGACAATCCGCGGCCGGTCTTCCTTCGTGCGAGCTTCCTTGAGCTGACGCTCGCGCATGCCGAACTCGTCCTCGTCTCGGCAGGCGCTGCCGCGGCATTCGCGATCGGCATCGGAGTTTTCGTGACGCGTCGTGCCGGCCGGGAATTCCTGCCGATTGTCGGTGCACTCGCTGCGATCGGGCAGACCTTTCCGCCAGCGGCGGTGCTGGCGCTCGCCGTTCCCGCGCTGGGCTATGGCGAGGCCCCAACGCTGCTCGCGCTTTTCCTTTATTCGATCCTCCCCGTGCTCGAAGCGACCATCGCCGGATTGCATGCCGTGCCGGCCGACATCCACGAAGCGGCGGATGGCGTCGGCTTCTCGCCTGCCGCGAAGCTTTTGCGCATCGAGCTGCCGCTCGCGGCTCCCTACATCGTCGCGGGGATGCGCACGTCGGTAATCATCGCAATCGGCACCGCAACCATTGGCTCGACGATCGGTGCTCTGTCGCTGGGGTCACCAATCGTCGAAGGCCTCGCAGCAGAAAACACGCCTTACGTCATCCAGGGTGCGGTCGTCGTGGCGTTATTTGCGATCCTGGTCGATCGCGTCTTCGAAATGCTGGAGCGCCGGCTCGCTATACCGTCGCGATCGGAGTGGCCGGCGAGCCAACCGCGCCCGGCAGCCGCAGTGGCGGCGCCGTGAGCAGGAAGCGGCAACGTTTATTCTCGCGCAGCCATTTGGCGAGCGGCGTCAAGTACCAGAGTTCGCCCAGGTTTACGCCGAGCTTGAACAAGCAGTGTTCGTGCAACGGCAGACTCGCGCAGCAGCCTTCCTGCGCGGCGGCGGGATGCGCCTCGACGGCGTAATTGTCGGCGATGAGCGCGACGAGGCCGGTGTCGGTAATCCAGTTAAGCAGGCGGCGATCGCGGCCGTTCAGCGTCGCGCAGAGATATTGCGCCTTGCCGGGGTCGGGCGCGCGGTTCATCTCGAGCAGGAGCTCGCCAAAGCCGGTGTGCAGGCAGACCATGTCGCCCTTCTCGACTTCGACATGATCTTCGCCGATGACCCGCATCAGCCGCTCATAGCCGAAGACGACGCGCGCGCGGCCGACATGCGCATGCAGGTCGATCATCACGCCGCGGCCTTGGCAGCACGCTTCCGCCATGCGCTCCACGCCGAGCGCATTTGCGTGCGAGGTCGAGCGCGGATCGGCACTCGGGCCTGAGTCGTCGACATCCGTAGGCCCGATAATATCCACGCCGGCGCTGAAGCCGTTGTAGAAGCACGGCTCCGGCACACCGTCACCGTCGGCGTCGAAGAGCGATCCCACGTGCGCGAGGCTGTCCCACTGCGTCGAATATTGCAGATGCATGATGACGAGATCGTCGTTGACGACGTCGGTCGCGTTCGGATCGTCGCGGGCGAGGACGTAATTGAAGTTCGGACTGTTCGGACGGCGGGTCGGGCGCAGCACCGGCGGATGGCGGCGCGGGTTCAGCACGTTGCCACCGGGATAATCGAGCGGCAGCGACAGGCAGAAGGTCTTGCCCTCGCGCACCTCGGCGACACCCTGGCGCACTTTCTGCGGCGTCAGCAGATTGAGCCGCCCGAGCTGATCGTCGGGGCCGAAATCCCCCCAGGTCGAGCCCTCCGGACGATTGACCCAACGCTTCGTGCTCATGCGTTAAGCCCGCGTGCGGAAGGGCAGCGGCGGCCCCTCAAGTTTGCGCAAGCCCGGCTCGCGCCGCTCGAGCCACCAGCCCGCCTGCTTCGGCCATGAGGCGTATGTTTCGCCTTCCGCCGCCCCGAGCGCCATCTCGGCATGCAGCGGCCAGTTCGGATCGAACATCGCCTCGCGGGCGATGGCGATGAGATCGGCGGCGCCTTCGGCGAGCGCATCCTCCGCCTGCTGCGGATGCACGATGAGCCCGACGGCCATCGTCGCGATCTCGGCCTCTTTGCGGATACGCGCCGCGAAGGGCAGCTGGAAGCCATAGCCTCGGGGAATGCGCGCGGCGGTCGCGGAGCCCGTCAGCCCGCCGGATGAGCAATCGATCACATCGACGCGGCGCGCCTTCAATTCGCGCGCGAACCCAATCGAATCCTCGATCGTCCAGCCGCCGTCGAGCCCATCGACGGAAGAGATGCGGACAAACAGCGGCTTGTCGCGGGGCCAGGCGGCGCGCACCGTATCGGCGACCTCCAACGGAAAGCGCATACGGCCGGCGCGGTCGCCGCCGTATTTATCGCTGCGTTTGTTCGACAGTGGCGACAGGAACGAGTGCAAGAGATAGCCGTGCGCCATATGCACTTCGAGAATGTCAAAGGCCGCTGCGATTGCGCGCTCCGTCGCTGCGCGCCATTCCTCGCGGAGTTTGTCGAGATCATCGACCATGAGCTCGCTCGGCATGGGCCAGCCTTCGTCCAGCGGGATCGCACTCGGCGCGACGATGTCCCAGGGCGTGTCGCCGCGTAAGAAGTCGCCGGCGTTCAATGGGCCATTGCCGAACCATGGCCGCTGCATGCTCGCTTTGCGTCCGGCATGGGCGAGCTGGATCGCCGGCACCGCACCATGATCGCGCAGGAAAGCGGCGATGCGCGCGAGCGGCGCGATATGCGCGTCGCTCCACAGCCCCATGTCGCCATGCGTGATGCGGCCCTCTTTTGTGACGGCGGTCGCCTCGACCATGACGATGCCCGCCCCGCCCAATGCAAAGCGCCCGAGATGCACGAAGTGCCAGTCGTTGGCGAGGCCGTCGTCCGCCGAATATTGGCACATTGGGGAGATGATGATGCGGTTCTTCGTCTCGATCCCGCGAAGTTTCAGCGGCGTGAACAGGCGTGCTTTGGTCATAAGGTGAGAGATCAATCCGTGCGGTGCTTGATGTAGGAATTCTTCACCGCGACCTTGCCTTCGCGGAAGGTGAAGATGTCGCAGCCCTCCACCTCGAGCGGTCCGTCAGGCATCGTTGCGGTCATCACCCATTCGGTGACGCCCCGATCGCCGGCGATGAAATGCTTCGGATTGTTCCAGCGGACATTCGGCAGACTTGAAAACACTTTCTCGATGCCCTTGCGGACCTCCGCTTGTCCCTCGGAGCGGCGGCCATGCGGACCGCGACCTGCGCTGTTTTGAAAGACGCAATCCTCGGTCATCATTGCCAGGATCGCGTCCGTATCATGCCGATTCCATGCATCGCCGAACTCGTCGAGGAAGGCGGTGGTGATTTGTGTCATGGGGCTCTCTTCGAGGTTGGTCGGTGCACTCACCCCGCCTTATTCCCCGGCTTGTTCTTCACCAAAGGGCAGCGCGAGTCCGATAGCGGCTGGAATGCCTCGTCGGCAGGGATCGTCGAAATCAGCTTGTAATCGTCAAAACGTTCTTTCGATTCCGACGGCTTCTTCACTTCGAAGAGATACATGTCGTGCACCATGCGGCCGTCCTCGCGGATCTTGCCGCCATGGGCGAACATGTCGTTGACCGGCATCTCTTTCATCTGCTTCATAACCAATGCGGAGTCGGTCGTCTTCGCCGCGGCGACTGCTTTGAGATAATGCAGGGTCGAGGAGTAGACGCCTGCCTGCGCCGAAGTCGGCATGCGCTTTACCTTTTCGAAGAAGCGGCGCGACCAGGCGCGCGTCTCATCGTTCATGTTCCAGTAGAACGCCTCGGTCAGAATGAGCCCCTGCGCAATCTCCAGGCCGACGGAATCGATGTCGGTCACAAAGGCAAGCAGCGCCGCAAGCTTCTGCCCGGATTTCGCCAAGCCGAATTCGGAGGCCTGCTTGATCGCGGTGATCGTGTCGCCGCCGGCGTTGGCGAGGCCGATGACCTTCGCCTTTGAATTCTGCGCCTGCAGAAGAAAAGACGAAAAGTCCGGCGTGTTCAGCGGCGCCCGCACGGAGCCGAGCACCTTGCCACCGTTCGCGGTCACAACGTTCGACGTGTCGCGTTCGAGGTCCTGGCCGAAGGCATAATCCGCGGTGATGAAGAACCAGCTATCGTCGCCGCGCTTGACGGTCGCGAGCCCAGTCCCGTGCGCCAGCGCATATGTGTCGAACACATAATGCACTGACAGCGGCCCGCACGCTTCGTTGGTCAGCCGCGTTGCGCCGGGGCCGTTGAACACGATGATCTTGTTGCGCTGCTTGGCAACTTCGTTGGCGGCAAGCGCGGTCGCCGAGGCGGCAACGTCAAGGATCGCCTCGACGCCCTGATTGTCGAAGAAATCGCGCGCCTGCGCGCCTGCAATATCCGCCTTATTCTGGTGATCGGCGTAGACGACCTCGACCTTGCGGCCAAGCACACTGCCGCCGAAATCCTCAACCGCCATGCGCGCGGCTTCGACGCTGCCGATGCCGGTTATATCGGCATAAAGCCCGGACATGTCGAGGATGTAGCCGATCTTCAGTGGTGCAGCGGTTTGCGCCTGCGCGCAGGTGATGCCCGCTGCCAGCAGCAGGGCCGAGACCAGGGCTTTCATGTCATTCCTCCCATTTTTGCACAGCATGGCCGAAGATGCCGCCGGACCGCAAGCGTGGCCCCACGGCAGCATTCTCGACAGGGATCGGCCGCTCGATTAGCGTGCCGCGCCGCGTCTTCGCCAGGAGAGAAGGTTGAGCGACATTGTTATCAGCGAGTTCATGGATGAAGCCGCCGTCGACGATCTCCGCCGCGACTTTTCTGTGCATCATGACAAAGGGCTTGTCGATCGGCCGGACGAACTCGCGACCTTGCTGAGCGACGCCCGCGCGCTGATCGTGCGCAACCGGACGCAAGTACGTGGCGCGCTGCTTGAGGCCGCCGCGCGACTGCAAGCGATCGGCCGGCTCGGCGTCGGGTTAGACAACATTGATACGAATGCGTGCGCGGCGCGCGGCATCTCTGTGCTCCCGGCGACCGGCGCCAACGATGTCTCGGTTGCCGAATGGGTGATCGCCGCGTTGCTGATCCTCATCCGCGGTGCGTTTACGTCGAGCGCCGACGTGCTCGCGGGAAAATGGCCACGCGAGCGGCTGATCGGGGCTGAGATTTCCGGCCGCACGCTCGGTCTCATCGGCTTCGGCTCGATAGCGCGCGAGACGGCGGGCCGTGCCCGCGCGCTCGGCATGCGCATCATGGCCACGGATCCGTTCGTCGGACCGGACGCGCCGGCCTGGACCCGACACGATGTCGGGCGCGTCGATCTCGACACACTACTCGCGAGTGCGGATGCGGTGAGCCTGCATGTGCCGTTGAATGCGGACACACGCAATCTCATCGATGCGGCACGGCTCAAGCAGATGAAGCCAGGCGCGATCCTGCTGAACCCGGCTCGCGGCGGCGTTGTCGACGAGGTGGCACTTGCCGACGCGCTGAAAGCCGGGACGATCAAAGGCGCGGCGCTCGATGTGTTTGCCGAGGAGCCGCTGCGCGCGGGATCGCCGCTTGCGGATGCGCCGAACGTGCTGGTGACGCCGCATATCGCCGGCGTGACGGAGGAATCCAATGTGCGCGTCAGCGCGGTTACGGCGCGCAATGTGCGCCGCGTGCTGAACGAAAGGCACAAATAGTGGCGCGCGTACTGTCGTTGGCAGAAGCTGAAGAGCGCGTTGCTCGCATTTTCGAGCAGGGTGGCGCTTCGACAGACGCGGCGCGCTCGGTCGCGCGTGCGCTCGTCGGCGCGGAAGCCGACGGGCTGAAGGGCCACGGCCTCTCACGCATCCCGACCTATCTAGCGATGCTGAAGAGCGGCAAGATCGACGGCAGCGCGGAGCCGCGCGTGACGCAACCACGTCCTGGCATGCTCGCCATCGACGCGGCGTGCGGTTTCGCTTATCCCGCGATCGATATTGCGATCGAGCGCCTGCCCGCCCTGGCAAGACAGCAGGGCATCGCCGCCGCTTCGATCTCACGCTCGAATCACGCCGGCGCGTGCGGCCGGCATGTCGAGCGGCTGGCGGAGCAGAGCCTCGTTGCGCTGTTCTTCGCCAACACGCCCGAAGCGATCGCGCCCTGGGGCGGCACGCGCGCCGTGTTCGGCACCAATCCGATCGCCTTTGCGGCGCCGCTCGACGGTCGATCGCCAATCATCATCGATCTTGCGCTGTCGAAAGTTGCGCGCGGCAACATCGTTGCGGCGAAGCAGAAAGGCGAGCAAATCCCCGAAGGCTGGGCACTCGACAAGGAGGGCCGACCCACGACCGATGTAGACGCGGCCATCGCCGGCACGATGATCGCGCTCGGCGATGCCAAGGGTGCGGCGCTGGCGCTGATGGTCGAAGTATTTTCGGCCGCGCTGGTCGGAACGCATTTCGCTTTCGAGGCGTCATCGTTTCTCGATGACAAAGGCGGCCCGCCGCAGACCGGACAGCTGATCATCGCGATCGATCCCGCGGGACTTGGGCACTCCTCGTTTGGCGAACGCATGCGAGTGTTGGCGCAGGCGATTGAATCGCAGCAAGGCGCACGGCTGCCGGGCACGAGGCGGTTGGTGTTGCGTCAGAAAGCCGAGCGCGAGGGGCTGAGTGTACCGGACGAGATTTGGAGGATGCTTCAACCCTCATCCTGAGGAGCGCCGAAGGCGCGTCTCGAAGGATGGCAAAGTGAACCGCATCTGCCCATCCTTCGAGACGCCGCTTTGCGGCTCCTCAGGATGAGGGGGTTCACAGGCCGTTCGCCAAAAACGCGCGCACCGGCCCGATCTGCTCCGGCACATTGAGGCACGGCGCGTGGCCGCAGCCCTGAATTTCAAGCACACGACAGCGCGGGCCTTCGCTCTGCATCCGCGCCGCGATCTCTTTCGTCAGCAGATCCGACTCGGCGCCGCGCAGACACAGAATCTCAAAATCCAGCGTGCCCCATTGCGCCCATTGCAGATTGTCTTCGGGGTGATGCGTAAACTGCATCACCATATCAGGATCGTAATGCGTGGTGATACCGCCGTCGGGCAGGCGGCGCACCGAGGTCTCAGCCATGCGCCGCCATTGCGCGTCGGTTTGAAAACCGTAGGGTTTGTAGATCGTGCGAAAATAAGCTTCGAGTTCCGTCACTCTATCGAAACGCGGCGGCTTGCCGGCATAGGAGCGGATGCGCTCGACCGCAGCGGACGCGACTTCCGGCCCGATATCGTTAATGACGAGCCGCTTGATGCGGCCTTTAAGCGGCCCCGCGGCGGCGCAGATCGCGGTTGCGCCGCCCATCGAGGTGCCGATCCAATCGCTTTTGTCGAAGCCGATCTCATCGAGCAGCGCTTTGGCGAGTGCGGCGTAGAAATCGTAGCAGTACTCTTTCTCCGGCTGCGGGCTCCATTGGCTCAAGCCGCGGCCGATCGTGTCCGGCACGATGATGTGGTACTCGCCGGCCAGCACCTCGGCGATGTCGTCGAAATCGCGCCCGGTGCGCGCGAGCCCATGCCACATGATCAGCGGTTTGGCGCCGCGTTCGCCCCATTCCATGTAATGGATTTCGCGCTCGAGCAGCGTGACATAGCGCGAGCGCGGCACAGTCATGCTTTCGTTGCTCCCTGCCGCAACCGGCCGACAATGCCGGTCGGGAAAAACCGCACGCTCAATATGAAAAGAATGCCGAGCCACAGAAGCCAGCGGTCGGGATGGAAGAGGCCGGGCACGAGCGGCAATCCGGCGCTCGCGGCGGCGTTCGAAACACTCCCCATCAGCGCCTGCAGATAATTCTGCGCCAGGATGTAGAGCGCGGCGCCGATCACCGCGCCGTACATCGTGCCCATGCCGCCGATAACGACCATGACGAGAATGTCGAGCATGATCGAGAAGCTGAGGCTCGTCTCCGGTCCGGTATAATGCAGCCAGATCGCATTGAGCGCGCCGGCGGCCGCAGCAATCAGCGCGGCGATGACATTCGCCAACGTGCGATGCACGACGATGCGATAGCCGAGCGCCTCGGCGCGGAACGGATTCTCGCGAATTGCCTGCAGCACGCGGCCGAACGGCGAATTGACGATGCGCAGGAGCAGCAGGAACAGCAGCACGCAGGCGATGAAGACGAGATAATAGCTGACGACGCGGCCATTGAAGGCGACACCGAAGATTTCGCCTTCGAACAGACGATTGCCTGGCCGCAGGACCGGCGGTACCTGAAACGAGCGGCCGTCTTCGCCGCCGGTCAGCCACGACAATTGCGACGCAAGCACCGCGAACGCGGAGGCAACAGCTAGCGTCACCATCGAGAAGAAGATCGCCTGCACCCGCAGCGAGAAGAGGCCGATCGCCAGTGCGAGCAACGCCGCCAGCGGCAGCGCGATAATGATGCCAAGCGCGATCATGCTCCAGGTCGGCCCGTAGTTGAAGATCGCCAGCGCCACGCCGTAACTGCCGATGCCGAAGAACATCGTGTGGGCGAAGGAAACGATGCCGGTAAAACCGAGCAGGAGATCGTAGCTCGCGACGAGCAGCGCGAAGATGCAGATTTTTGCCGCGACATTCAGCGGCTTCGAGCCGGGGAAGAGGAACGGCGCGAAAGCAAGCGCGACAAAGATGGCGATCAGGATGACCGACAGGATGCGGCTGCGTGGCCTATCGCCGGAAAGGACCATCATCTCGACGTCACGGGGAACAATCCCCGCGGGCGCCAAAGGAGCACCGCGACCATCAGCATGATATCGGAGACGAGCGCGAGCTTCGGCACGAGGAAGCCGGCATAGTTGGCGACCAGCGCGACAAGGATGGCGCCGATGAAGCAGCCGGTGACGCTGCCAAGCCCGCCGATGATAATGACGATGAAGATCAGCACCGTGAGCTCGCCGCCCATCGAGGCATGCACCTGCTCGCGGTAAAGCGCCCACATGACGCCGCCGAGCCCGGCAAGCGCCGATCCCGCCATGAACACGCCGATGAACAATTGCTTGATGCGGTAGCCCAGCGCCTCGACCATCTCGCGATTCTCGACGCCGGCGCGAATGAGCAGGCCTATCTTAGTGCGCATCAGAACCGTGAGCAGCGTCGCAAAAATGACGAGACCAACGATGACAGCGAGCAGCCGGTATTTTTCGACCGCGGCATCGCCGAACAGGATCGAGCCGCGCAACGCAGTCGGCAGCGGCAGCGCGATCAGCTGCGGGCCGAACAGCGCGTAAAGCAACTGCTCGGCGACGATGAGGCCGCCCATCGTGACAAGGATCTGCTTCAAGTGCTGGCCGTAAACAGGACGAATGAGAAAGCGCTCGAAAGCGATGCTCAGCGCGGCGCTGACGCCCATCGCGACGATTGCCGCGGGAATGAGAGCGGCGAGGCCGCTCCAAAGGGAATCAGTTTGCGTCCACGCGGCGAGCGGCGCAAGGACGAGCGCCGCCATGTACGCACCGACCGCGATGAAAGCGCCATGGCCGAAATTGAGCACGTCCATCAGGCCGAAGACGAGCGTCAGGCCCGACGCCATGATGAAGATCATCATGCCCATCGACAAGCCGGCGACGGTGAGCGTGATCCAGGTCGAGGGCGAACCGACAAAGGGGAGCGCGGCGAGTGCCAGTGCGATCGGCAGAAGCGCGGGAAGGAAGTCGGTACGCTGTTTCGGCAGCGCCGCGCCGGACTCGATCGCAGTCATTGGTGCGTATCCAAACTGAGGCCCAGCAGCTTCTGCTGCAATTGCTCATCTGCGGCGAAATCGGCCATCGTGCCGGCATGTACGATGCGGCCGTTATCCATGATGCAGACATGCTCGCCGACTGCTTGCGCCACGCGAAAGTTCTGCTCGACCAGAAGCACGGTCGTGCCGGCGCGTCGGATTTCCATCAGACACTCGACCAGGGCGCCGACGATTGCCGGCGCCAAGCCCTTTGTCGGCTCATCGATCAAGAGCAAGCGGCGCGGCTCGACCATCGCACGCGCAATCGACAGCATCTGCTTCTGGCCACCGGATAAGGTGCCGGCGCGCGACAGCCAGAATTTCTTCAGCGCCGGGAAAAAGCCGAAAATCCAGTTGAGCCGCGTGTCGTCCAGCGCCGCGTCGCGCGCGGCAAGCACGAGATTTTCGCGCACGGTGAGATCGGAAAAGACCGCCATCGTCTCCGGCACGTAAGCAAGGCCGGCGCGCGAGATATCGGGCGTCGCATCCCTCTCGATCGTGCGATCTCCCAGACGGATGCTTCCGGCGGAGGCGCGCCACAGTCCCATGATGGTGCGCAGCGTCGTCGTCTTGCCGGCGCCGTTGCGACCGAGCAGCATCGTCGTCGCGCCTTCAGGCACGGCGAAATCGACGCCCTGCAGGATGTGGTAGCGGCCGATATGCGTGTGCACGCCGGAGAGGGTGAGCAGCGCGCTCATGCTGCGTTTCTCATGCGGCGCTCACTTTTGCAGGCGCGGCGCCAAGATAGGCTTCCTGCACGATGGGCGAGGCGATCACCTCCGCCGGCGCGCCGGCGGCGACGAGCCTTCCGTTATGCAATACGATGATGCGGTCGGCGAGCGAGCGCACGACATCCATCTTGTGCTCGACGAGGAGGACGATCTTCGATTGATCGCGCTTCAGTTTCGCGATCAGCTCAAGTAGCACCGGGACTTCGTCCACGCTCATGCCGGCGGTCGGCTCGTCGAACATGAACACCGCCGGCTCCAGCGCCAGCATCATGCCGACTTCGAGCTTGCGCTGATCGCCATGCGAGAGCGCCGCGGCCGCAACATTGCGGCGCGCCGACAGCGCCACCTCGGCGAGCACTTCATCGGCGCGCGCGATGAGATCGGCGCGGTCTGACCACACCCGCAGCATGCCGTAATGCACGCCGCGCGTCGCCTGCACGGCGAGGCGAATGTTTTCGGCGACGGTAAGATTGGGGAACAGATTTGTGAGCTGGAAAGCGCGCCCCAAGCCGCGGCGCGCGCGCAACGAAGCGGGCAGCCGCGTCAGGTCCTCGCCGTTGAACAGGACCTGTCCGGCGCTGGCGCGCAGCTGCCCGGAGATCAGGTTGAAGTAGGTGGTCTTGCCGGCGCCGTTCGGGCCGACGATCGCGGTGAGTTCGCCCGGCCGAAACGCGCATGTCACCGAATCGACGGCGACATGTCCGCCGAAGCGGATGGTGAGATCGCGCGTCTCGAGATGCGTCATCAGACGCTGGTTGAACAGAAGCGAGTCACATCTCGGCTCCGAGACAGCGCCGTCATTGCGAGCGAAGCGAAGCAATCCAGACGATCGTGCCGCTCATGGATTGCTTCGTCGCTACGCTCCTCCCAATGACGGTCCATCCGCCGCTCCTCGGGCTGAAGGACTCAGTGCTTATTCCGGATCGGGATGTTCATGTCCTCGATCTTCAGTTCGCGCACGGGCTCGAGCACGGCCCAGGCGACGTTCGGATCGACCTTCACCTTGAAGTGGTACATGCTCTGCAGTGCCTGATGGTCCTCCTTCCGGAAGACCATCTTGCCCTTCGGCGTGTCGAACTCCATGCCCTCCATCGCCGAGATGAGCTTCTCGCTGTCGGTCGATTTCGCCTTCTGGATAGCCGTGACCGTCGCCATCGCCGCGGCGAACCCGCCCGCGGTGAAGAAATCCGGCGGCGCGTTGAAGCGCTTCTTGTGCTCGGCGACGAGCCAGTCGTTCACCGGGTTCTTCGGGATATCGTAGTAATAGTACGTTGCGCCCTCCATGCCGGGCAGGCGCTTATACGCTGCCAGCGCCGGCAGGATGTTGCCGCCGGTCGAAATCTCGATTCCGTAGCGCTTCGGATCCATGTCCTGCAGCTTGGTCAAGGGATCGCCGGCGCCGGCCCAGATCACCCAGATGATCTTGCGCCCGGGCTTATCCTTCAGCGCATCGAACAGACGCTGCGCCGGCGCGGTGAAGTCGGTCGCATTCAGCGGCGCATATTCTTCCGCCGCCAGCGTCGCGCCGGTCTTGCCGAGCGCTTCCTTGAACGCGGCGACCCCGTCGCGGCCGAAGGCATAGTCCTGTGCCAGGGTCGCCACCGTCACGCCCTGTTTGCCGATCGCCACCGCGTTGGAGATCGCATCCTGCGACGAATTGCGGGCCGTGCGGAAGATGTAGCGGTTCCATTTGTCGCCGGTGATCTGGTCGGCGACCGCCGGCTCGACGATCAGGATTTTCTTGTGCTCTTCGGCGACCGGCAGCATGGCCAGCGCCGCGCCGGATGAACTCGTGCCGATGGCGATATCGGCCTTGTCGTCCTCGTAGGCTTCGGCGAGCGCGGTCTTGGCGAGATCGGGCTTCGACTGGTCGTCCTTGGTGATGATGACGATCTTGCGCCCATCGAGCGTCATCGTGCCCTTGGTCGCGTATTCGAAGCCGAGGCGCAGGCCCGTCTCGGTCTGCTTGGCGTAAGCTTCGAGCGCACCGGTGCGGCCGTGGATGAGCGCCACCTTGAGGTCCTCGGCACTTGCCGTCGCGATGGCGCCGACGGCGCCAGTGATGGCCCCGAGCCCGATGAGCACGCTGGTCAAACTACGCATATGTTTCTCCCTACGTTTGGGAGAAGCTCTAACCTAAGCTATGCGGGCTGGCCATAGGCATGTTGGCGGGCCGGCAATATGGTTTATCGGTTCCTCAACATCCGCGGTGGGCAGAAATTATGCAGGAAAAACTGTGGCTGGAAGATCTCGCGGTCGGCCAGCAATATTTCAGCGGCACGCACACGCTGACCGCCGAGGAGATCAAGCAATTCGCCGCCTCCTATGATCCGCAGCCGTTTCATCTGGATGAAGCGGCGGCGCGCGCCAGTATGTTCGGCGGCCTCGCGGCGAGCGGCTGGCATACCGCGGCGGTCACCATGCGGCTCTCGGTACAAAGCTTTCCGTTGGCGAGCGGGATCATCGGCAGCGGCGGCGAGTTGCGCTGGCCATGGCCGGTCCGGCCCGGCGACACACTTCAGGTGAAGAGCGAGATCTTGGAGATCATTCCGTCGCGGTCCAAACCCGACCGCGGCATGGTGCGCGTGAAACTGACCACGACTAATCAGAACGGCGAGATCGTGCAGACCTTTTCGCCGAGGTTGGTCGTGTTCAGGCGGCCCTCTGATGAGAGGAAGGGATGAGCGAGCCGCTCCGGGCGACAACAAGTCAGGCGGACGACGAAACTGCCATTCGCAAATTGGTGGACACCTGGCTCGCGGCGAGCAAGGCCGGCGATATCGCGGCCGTGCTGAGCCTGATGACCGCCGATATAGTCTTCATGGTTCCCGGCCGGGAGCCGTTCGGGAAAGCGCTTTCGCCGCCGCGTCCGACGCGACGAAGGACATGCGGATAGACGGGAACGCCGACATCCGCGAGCTCAGCGTGATCGGCGACTTTAGCCTACATCCGCAATTATCTGGAGATGACGATCACGCCGCAGGTCGGCGCGCCGGTGAAGCGCTCCGGCTGGACGCTGACGATCCTGCGCAAGGAAGATGGGCGTTGGCGGCTGGCGCGCGATGCGAACTTGCTGACATAAGCGGATGCCGCCCGGACTGAATCAGCTGCGCGCTAGACTGCGGCGTCAAAGCCCGGCGGCTCGATGCCGGAGAAAAACGAGGCAAGGAACATCTTGCCCAAAATGTGCTTGGTATCCGGCGTCCCCGCCTTCAGCCGCTTTTCGCGGATCGCATCTTGGAACTCGGAAAATGTTGGAACCGAGAGGTCGGTATCGGGCCCCGCACGCGAGGCCGCAGAAGCGCTGAGGAAAACGCCGGCGTAATAGAGACGCGTCAGCGCGCGTATCACATCGAGCCGCGAGCGGAGGGCGTCGTCGGGCGCCCGGCCAAGCCATGTGCGCAAGAATATGCTCTCCAGCTCCGGCGAATGCGCAAGCGTGTCGAGCGCGGTCGCCACATCGACGAGCGGATCATTGCGGTAGGCCGACTCCCAATCGATCAGCCAGAGGCGTTCTCCGTCGAACAGGATGTTACTGGGAATGAAATCGTTGTGGCTAGAAACCAGCTCTGTCGCACCCGACGCATAGGCTTCACACAAGCGTTCAAGCCGCTCGACGTGAGAATCGAGAAGTCCTGATACAAAGAGGCCTGTTCGCCGCACATGCGCGAACAGACGCGCGACTATGTCGGGATATTCGACAAAATGCGGGAAGATCGGAGTCGACTGCACGCGACTCAGCAACGCGCCGAGAGCTCGCGCCAGCGCAGGCGCGCCGCCCGGATAAGCCTGAAGCGGCGCATGATCTATGTAGTCGGCCACGACGACGCGGGCGGCCTCGTCGATGTAGTGGACCTGCGGCGCAATCCCCGCCTCTGCCGCGATGCTCATCGAGACATATTGGTGCGGATTTCGCAGCGGACTTGGTCGCCCCTCAACTCGCAGAAGGTAGCTCCGGATGCCAACCTCCACCCGAAACGGCCATGCACCCGAGGCTCCGCCCGAAAGCGGCGTCACAGACCCGATCGGCGCGGGCCCGAGCGCCGCGATGAGCGCTGAACGCGCGCTTTCAGCTTGTGCTGCAGGAAGTGCATCGAATGGGTGTTCGGCCATGACTACCTCACTTAAGGGTCAGGGCTCACCCACATGGAAGAAGGGCTCCTCCGCCAGTCTCCTAGTTAATGCGCGGAGGCGGGTTGTCTGCTCGTCGGTATCGATGCCGAGCCCGCGAGCGAGGCGTTCGGCGACGACCGCGGTCACATTGGCGTGGGTGAGACGCTCAAACAGCAAGTAAGGCTTCTTCGGGTCTATCATCGTATCGACTGCCGCAAACGCATTTTTAACCTGGGCAATGCAGTCGTCAATCCACGGCTGATACAGTTTCTGAGGCGGGCGCCGGTTACGCTCGTAGGCAACGTGAAGACACTTCTCGCACCCACCCATCAGAATTGCAGCGACCTTCAACACGGCGCGGCGATCGGCGCCGCCGGGCGGTGTCAGCGGCCGCTCGTGACCGTAGACTTCGTCGAGATGATCGATAATGGCGTTGCTATCGATCAACGTTCGCCGCTCTCGAGCACCAGCGCCGGGATGCGGCCCAGCGGATTGCTGGCCCGCACCTCAGCGCGGTTGTCGAAGCCGGAGAGCGCGCGCTGCTCAAAGGGCAGGCCGTAAATATTGAGAGTGATCGCAACACGTCTTATAAATGGTGAGCGGTTTACCCCAATCAGCAGCATTCTAGCTCCAGGTTCGTCGATTGCAGGAACCCGACTAGCAGCCGCTCACGGATAACTCACCACAGTCGCGTTCTCCGGCAGCGGGATGAACTCTTCCGCATCGCCCGGTACCGTGTCGAAGCGCCCGCTCTTCCATTCGGCTTTCGCCTGCTCGATCCGCTCCTTGCGCGACGAAACAAAGTTCCACCAGATGTAGCGGGGCCCATCCATCGGCGCGCCGCCGAGCAGGAGAAAGCGCGCCGGCGTCGCGGCGCTCACTGTAATGCGGTCGCCCGGGCGGAAGATCAGGAGCTGCCCCGGCCCAAAGCGATCGCCGGCGATCTCAACCGTCCCCGACACGAGATAAATCCCGCGCTCCTCGTGATCGGCATCGATCGGCACGGAGGCGCCCGGCTCGAGCGCAATATCGGCATAGATCATCTCGGACGCCGCACGCACCGGCGACGTCTTGCCGAAGGCGCTGCCGACGATGAGCCGCACGCTTTTGTCGCGCTCCTCGATCAGCGGCAGGGCGTGCGAATCGTGATGCGCGAAATCCGGCGCGCTCTCTTCTGCCGCGCGCGGCAGCGCGACCCAGCTCTGAATGCCGAACAGCTTCTGGCCGCGCGCCTTGCGCTCCGGCGCGGTGCGCTCGGAATGGACGATGCCGCGCCCAGCGCTCATCCAATTGACCGCGCCCGGGCGGATCGGCTGCTCGGTGCCGAGCGAGTCGCGGTGCATGATCTCGCCGTCGAAGAGATACGTGACGGTCGCGAGATTGATGTGCGGGTGCGGGCGCACGTCGATGCCCTCGCCGGTGATGAACTCGGCCGGGCCCATCTGGTCGAAGAAGATGAATGGGCCGACCATCTGCCGGCGCCCCGAGGGCAG
>JAXDNJ010000004.1:0-12359 GCA_034669505.1 Methylobacteriaceae bacterium | reverse complement strand
CGATCTCGAAGGCAATCAACGACAACGACATCGTTGCCGCCGCCGTCCTCTCGGGCAACCGCAATTTCGAAGGCCGCGTCAATCCGGACGTGCAGGCGAATTATCTGGCCTCGCCGCCGCTTGTCGTCGCCTATGCGCTCGCCGGCTCAATGCAGAAGGATCTGACCAAAGAGCCGCTCGGTCCCGACAGGCAGGGCAAGGACGTTTATCTCCGCGACATCTGGCCGGATTCCTCCGAGATCAACGCGTTCATCCGCAAGAACGTGACAAGGTCGCTGTTCCGCGCGCGCTACGCCGATGTGTTCGAGGGCGACAAGAACTGGCGCGCCGTGCGGGTGCCCGCCGGCGAAACCTACAAGTGGGACATGGGCTCGACTTACGTGCAGAACCCGCCCTATTTCGAAGGCATGGAGATGAAGCCGAAGCCGGTCGAAGACATCGTCAATGCGCGCATTCTCGCGCTCTTCGGCGACAAGATCACCACCGACCACATCTCGCCCGCAGGTTCCATCCGCGCGAGTTCGCCCGCCGGTAAATGGCTGATGGAGCGGCAAGTCGCGCCGCAAGACTTCAACCAATACGGCACGCGGCGCGGCAGTCATGAGGTCATGATGCGCGGCACGTTCGCCAATATCCGCATCAAGAACCAAATGCTGAAGCGCGACGACGGCTCGATTCCTGAGGGCGGCCTGACGCGCCACTATCCCGATGGCGAGCAAATGCCGATCTACGACGCGGCCATGAAATATATGGCGGAAGGCGTGCCGCTCGTCGTCATCGCCGGCGCCGAATATGGCAACGGCTCATCGCGCGATTGGGCGGCGAAGGGCACGCGGCTTCTCGGCGTACGCGCCGTCATCACGGAAAGCTTCGAGCGCATCCATCGCTCCAATCTCGTCGGGATGGGCGTCCTACCCTGCACGTTCGACGAAGGCACGACCTGGTCGACGCTCGGCCTCAAGGGCGACGAGCAGGTGACGATCCACGGCCTCACCGACACGTTGCGGCCGCGGCAGAAACTCGAGGCGGAGATCACGTACGCGAACGGGGCGAAGAAGAACGTGCCGCTGCTCTGCCGTATCGATACGCTCGACGAGCTCGAATATTTCAAGAACGGCGGCATCCTGCAGTACGTGCTGCGGCAGCTCGCGGCGTAAAAACTAAGTCAGACACCTTCCCGGACGCGCGAAGCTCGATCCGGGGCCCGGGGCCATGCTAAGACTCGTCGATCCCGGATGCCGCTTCGCGGCTCCGGGAGATGAGCCTTGTCTTGTTTTCCCTGCCCCGCTATCGCACGCCGGCAACGCAACTCGCTGCCGGTGAAACCAAGACATGACTACCTACAAGCTCCTCCTCCTGCCCGGCGACGGGATCGGTCCCGAAGTCATGGCCGAGGTTGAGAAGGTCGCCGCTGTTCTCTCCCGAAGCGGTCTCGCGCAGTTTGAGTTCGAGCGCGGCCTCGTCGGCGGCAGCGCCTATGACGCGCATGGCAAGGCGATCAGCGATGCCGACATGTCGCTCGCTCGCAACGCCGACGCGGTGCTCCTCGGCGCCGTCGGCGGCCCGAAATGGGCGGATGTGCCGTACGATGTGCGGCCCGAGGCGGGGCTCTTGCGGCTGCGCAAGGAGCTCGCGCTGTTCGCCAATCTGCGTCCGGCGATCTGCTATCCCGCGCTTGCCGACGCGTCGTCGCTAAAGCGCGAGGTCGTGGAAAACCTCGACATCATGATCGTGCGCGAGCTGACCGGCGGCGTCTATTTCGGCGAGCCGAAGGAAATCCGCGATCTCGGCAACGGCCAGAAACGCGCGATCGACACGCAGGTCTACGACACCTACGAGATCGAGCGCATCGGCCGCGTTGCCTTCGAGCTGGCGCGCAAGCGCAACAAAAAGGTCACCTCGTCGGAGAAGCGCAACGTCATGAAGTCGGGCGTGCTCTGGCACGAGGTGATCACCGCGCTGCACAGCCGTGATTATTCCGACGTCACGCTCGAACACCAGCTCGCCGACGCGCTCGGCATGCAGCTCGTGCGCTGGCCAAAACAGTTCGACGTGATCGTCACCGACAATCTCTTTGGCGACATGCTCTCCGACGTCGCCGCGATGCTGACCGGCTCGCTGGGGATGCTGCCGTCGGCCTCGCTCGGCGAGAGCGATGCTAAGACCGGCAAGCGCAAGGCGCTTTACGAACCGGTGCACGGCTCGGCGCCTGACATTGCCGGGCGCGGCCTTGCCAACCCGATCGCGATGATCGGCTCGTTTGCGATGGCGCTGCGCTATTCCTTCGGCCTCGGCGAGGCGTCCGACAAAATCGAGCGTGCCATCGCAGATGCGCTCGGACAAGGGTTAAGAACCCCCGATATCAAGGGCGATGCCGCTGCGACCGTCTCGACGGCGGCGATGGGCGATGCGATCGCCGCCGCGCTGGAGCAAGCGCACTAAGCTTGGCCGTAAGTCCAAGCTGCTCCACACAAATTTCCAAATTAACGCTTCTCCTGTGCGAACCCACACTGCCGAAGGACGGAACGCGCGTTATCCATAAAGCAACAAATTGCATCGAATCCGGCGTTCGGACCCTCGGTGCTCGTAACGGATCGGAAACGGATGCACGGGTAAAAGCTTTGTTACGACAGCTCGCGTGTTTTGAGCTGCTCGGGAGGTTCAAATGCGAGTCATCGGCAGCAACTCCCCCAGAACGGCCCTCGGCGCGATAGGTGGCGACCTTCGCGCCTCCTACCCGCCGGAAACCACCGCGTCCGAAGAAATCGCCCGACTGCTGCAGCGCCTTTGCGCCTTGCCCACCAACGCCGCCATGAGCGAGCAGCGCGCCGAGACGAAGCGTCCGCAGGCCTTTATGGCGGCCCGCTAACCAGACCTCAGTCCGCGACGGTCACTTTCACCAGGCTGCCCTCCTCCGAGAGGAAGGCGTCGAAATAATTGATCGTCTTCCGCAGTCCGTCGCGGAGGGCGATGCGCGGCTCCCAGCCGAGCACCTTCTTGGCGAGCGAGATATCCGGGCGCCGCTGTTTCGGATCGTCCGGCGGTAGCGACCGCGAAACGATCTTCGATTTCGTGCCGGTCAGCTCGATGACGAGGTCGGCAAGCTCGCGCATCGAGAACTCGCCGGGATTGCCTATATTGACTGGGCCGGTGATCGTCGCGTCGGTCGCCATCATGCGCAGGATCGCCTCGACGAGATCATCGACGTAGCAGAAGGCGCGGGTCTGTGAGCCGTCCCCGTAGATGGTGATGTCATCGCCTTTTAATGCCTGCACGATGAAGTTCGACACGACGCGCCCGTCACTCGGATGCATGCGCGGGCCGTACGTGTTGAAGATGCGCACCACTTTGATCTCGAGGCGGTGCTGGCGATGGTAATCGAAGAATAAGGTTTCGGCGCAGCGCTTGCCCTCGTCATAGCAAGCGCGGAAGCCGATCGGGTTGACTCGGCCCCAGTAGGATTCCTGCTGCGGATGGATTTCGGGATCGCCGTAGACCTCCGAGGTCGAGGCCTGCAGAACGCGCGCTTTCACGCGCTTCGCCAGACCGAGCACGTTGATCGCGCCGTGGACGCTCGTTTTCGTCGTCTGCACCGGATCGAACTGATAGTGGATCGGCGATGCCGGACAGGCGAGATTGTAGATCTCGTCGACCTCGACATAGAGCGGCATCGTGATGTCGTGGCGCAGCAGCTCGAAGCTCCGGTCATCGACCAGATGCGCGATGTTGCGGCGCGTCCCGGTGAAGAAATTGTCGACGCAAAGCACTTCGTGCCCCTGTGCCAACAAGCGCTCGCAGAGATGCGAGCCCAGAAAGCCAGCGCCTCCGGTCACGAGTATTTTCTTGGTTCGGCCGTAACGCATGATGCGCCCCAACTCTCGCTTTAGACGCTGTCGGCCCGCCCGACGCTCACATATTTGAAGCCGCGGCGGTGCATGTCCGCCGGCTCGTAGATATTGCGCAAATCGACAATGACCGGCGCCTTCAACGCCGCTTTGATGCGCTCGAGATCGAGCGCGCGGAAGGCGTCCCATTCAGTGACGATCACCAAAGCGTCGGCGCCTTTCGCGCAGGCATAGGCATCCTCGGCATAGTCGATGCCGTCGAGCATTTCCCGCGCATTGGCCATGCCCCCGGGATCAAAGGCGCAAACGCTTGCGCCGAGATCGCGCAGTCCGGCGATGAGAGCGAGCGAGGGCGCCTCACGCATGTCGTCGGTGTTCGGTTTGAACGTGAGCCCCAAAAGCGCGACCCGTTTGCCCCTGATCTCCCCGCCACAGGCCTGCGCGACCTTGCGCGCCATGGCGCGCTTGCGCTGATCGTTGACCGCTGCGGTGGTTTCGACCAGCCGCAGCGGCGCGGCATGGTCTTGCGCCGTCTTGATCAGCGCCAGTGTATCTTTCGGAAAGCAGGAGCCGCCATAGCCCGGCCCCGCATGCAGGAACTTGCCGCCGATGCGATTGTCGAGCCCGATGCCGCGCGCGACCTCTTGGACGTCGGCGCCGACCTGCTCGCAGAGATCGGCGATCTCGTTGATGAAGGTGATTTTGGTCGCCAGAAACGCGTTCGCTGCATATTTGGTGAGCTCGGCCGTGCGCCGGCTCGTCTGCAGGATCGGCGCCTGGTTCAGGTAAAGCGGCCGATAGAGTTCGCGCATGACCTGAGCGGCGTGCTCGTCCTCGGTGCCGATGACGATGCGGTCGGGGCGCTTGAAATCCGCGATCGCCGCGCCCTCGCGCAGGAATTCGGGGTTGGAGACGACGGCGAACTCCGCCCCCGGCCGCGCCTTGCTGATGATGCGCTCGACCTCGTCGCCGGTGCCGACCGGCACGGTCGATTTGGTGATGACCACCGTGTAGCCGGCGAGCGCGCCGGCGATCTCGCGCGCCGCCTGGTAGACGTAGGAGAGATCGGCATAGCCGTCGCCGCGCCGCGACGGGGTGCCGACCGCAATGAACACCGCCTCCGCCGCGCCGACCGCGGCCTTGAGGTCGCTCGTGAAGGTGAGGCGCCCCGCCCGCACGTTGGTTTCGACGAGATTGTCAAGACCGGGCTCGAAGATCGGCATCCGCCCAGCCTGCAGCGCGGCGATCTTGCCCTCATCCTTATCGACGCAGCAGACGATATGGCCGAAATCGGCAAAACAGGCGCCGGATACCAGGCCGACATAGCCGGCGCCAATCATCGCTACACGCATTCAAAAGACCTGCCTTCAGCGGGGCCGGGTGATCGCATGCCGCCGACCGCCGAAGCAAGCCGAGCTCGCACTACTGGCTCGACCAGACGATCCGCGAGACAAAGTCCACGTCTTCGAGCGGCAGGATGCGGTCCTTGTGGCGCGGATTGAGCGAGCGGAGTTCGACGAGCTTGGCGGTCTTGCGGCGCAATTCCTTGGCCATCACCTCCCCGTCCGTCGTTTTCACGACCACGCGGTCGCCGCGCCGGACCGGCGCGCCGGGCGAGACGATGATGATGTCGCCGTCGCGGTAGAGCGGCAGCATCGAATCGCCCGATATTTCGAGCGCGTAGCTGTGCTCGTCCGTCACCGCCGGGAAATCGATCTCATCCCAGCCGCCGCCGACGGGAAAGCCGCCATCGTCGAAAAAGCCGCCTTTGCCAGCCTGAGCAAATCCGATGAGCGGCAGCGGCCGCCGCATGTCGGGCGAGCCGACCAGCGCGATGAATTCATCAAGGCTCGCACCGGTGGCGTCGAGCACCTTGGCGATCGACTCCGTCGAGGGCCAGCGTAGCCGCCCGTCGGCGGACTTGCGCTTGGAGACGTTGAACGTGGTCGGATCGAGCCCGGCTTTTTTTGCGAGACCCGAGGCCGAGAGGTCGTAGCGGGCGGCAAGCGTGTCGATCGCGGTCCAAATCTGAGCGTGCGTCAGCATCGTGCGACTCAGGGGGAATACGGGGAATATTCCTAACAAAGGAATATCAGCTCGCGCGGACTTGGCAAGCGGAAACTTGGGTGCGCGCCGCTTGCGTCCGGCGTGCGATTTCTCGAAAGTCCCGCCCAAGGGAGCTTGCCTCCCCAACAAACTTTTGGGAGGAAGTGATGTCGTTCAAGCATTCAGCGATCGGTTCAACCGCGCTCGCCGCGCTCTTCGCAGGCGCGCTCTATGCGGCGAGCGTCGAAGCGCAACCGGCGCCGGCGCCGAAGGTCGACCCGGGCTCCGCGCTTTACGGCCAGCCTGAAGGCGAGGGCGCCGCGAAGCTGGCTCCGGTGGCGCCGCCGCCGATTCCGACTGCCGCGGACAAGCTGCCGGTCGCCAAACTCAAAGTGCCGGACGGGTTCAAGGTCGAGGTTTTCGCGAGCGGCGTCACCAATGCGCGCTCGCTGCGCGTCGGTGACAAGGGCACCGTCTTCGTCGGCTCGCGTCTCGCCGGCAAGGTCCACGCCATCCGCGAGAAGGACGGCAAGCGCGAGGTCAGGGTGATCGCGTCGGACCTGCACCGCCCGAACGGCGTCGCCCTTCATAACGGCGCGCTCTATGTCGCCGAGCTTTCCAAGATCTGGCGCTACGATAACATCGAGGACCATATCGACAGCCCGCCGAAGCCGATCCTGGTCAGCGACCAATTCCCCAAGGACGAGGCGCATGGCTGGAAGTTCATCGCCATCGGACCTGACGACAAGCTCTACGTGCCGGTCGGCGCGCCTGGCAACATCAACATGCCGCCGGAGACACACGCGCAGATTCGCCGGATGAATCTCGACGGCAGCAACGTGGAAGTGATCGCGCGCGGCGTGCGCAACACGGTCGGCTTCGACTGGCATCCGGTGACGAAGGAGCTCTACTTCACCGACAATGGCCGCGACTGGGTGTCGGAGGACATCCCGGAAGACGAACTCAATCGCATCACCGCCTCCGGCAAGAAGCATTTCGGCTTCCCCTTCTGTCATCAGGGCAACTTCACCGATCCGCAATATGGCTGGGGTCATTCGTGCAACGATTACGAGCCGCCGGTCGCATTGCTCGGCCCGCATTCCGCTTCGCTCGGCATGCGCTTCTATACGGGCAGCATGTTCCCGGCGGAATACAAGAACGCGATCTTCATCGCGCGGCACGGCTCGTGGAATCGCACGAAGAAGGTCGGCGGCGACATCGTCGTGGCCAAGCTCAACGAGGATGGCACGGTGAAAGCGATCGAGCCGTTTCTCTCGGGTTTTCTCGAGGATAACAAATATGTCGGGCGCCCGGCGGACGTCGCCATCATGAAGGATGGCTCGCTGCTCGTCTCGGACGATTACAACGGCGCGGTCTATCGCGTGAGCTATGCCAAATAAATCCACGGCGGATATGAGGGGCGGCGCGCGAGCGAGCGCATGACGTGGGTGCGAGACTTCGCCGCTGCCGCATGTATCTGCACGGCGGTTATCTGCCTCGCGGGGCCGGCGACGGCTGAGACAATGGCGGAACGATTGCCGCTATGTCTCGCCTGTCACGGCGAGAAGGGGACCTCAGAGACGCCTGAAATTCCCTCGCTTGGCGGACAGCCGGCGTCATACCTTTTGATCCAGCTCTATCAGTTCCGCGAGAAGCAGCGCATTGCCGAGCCGATGAACGAGATGACCAAGGATTTTACCGACGACGATCTGCGCGCTTATTCCGACGAACTCGAGAAACTTCCGCCACCTGTCCCGCCGCCTGGTTCTGAACCCGCAAAGTTCGAGCAGGGACGCGCCGCTGCGCAAAAACATCGCTGCGGCTTCTGTCACAATCCCGACCTCTCCGGCCACGACCAGATCGGACGCATCGGCGATCAGCGCGAGGATTATCTCTTGAAGGCACTACGCGGCTACAAAAGCGGCGAGCGCGTGGGCTACGACCCCGCAATGGCGGAAGTCGCGCAGGAAATTTCCGAGGAGGAGATCGCTGCGATTGCGCATTACGTCGCGCACTTCCGCTGAAGAGAGACGCGTTGACCGACACTCGCGTGATCCTGCATCATTTCGATCAATCGCCGTTCGCCGAGAAGATACGGCTCATCCTCGGCTTCAAGCAGCTGGCGTGGAAATCGGTCCGCGTGTCGCGCATCCTGCCGCGGCCTGATCTCATGCCGCTGACCGGCGGCTATCGACGTACGCCGGTCATGCAGATCGGCGCCGACATTTATTGCGACACGCAGATTATGATCCGTGCGCTCGAAGCGCGGTTCCCTAGCCCGACGCTATTCCCGGCCGGACATGCCGGCATGCCTTACGCCCTCGGCATGTGGAGCGATCGCGTTTTTTTTCAGAACACCGTCAATCTCGTCTTTGGTACAAATGCCGACAAGATACCACAGGAATTCATCGAAGATCGCTCGCAGCTGCGCGGCGCCAGGTTCGACATCGCGGCCATGAAAGCCGCAATTCCGCAAATGCAGGATCAGTTTCGTGCGCATGTCGATTGGATCGAAGCGCAGTTGAGCGACGGCCGTGGCTGGCTGCTCGGTGAGCCCAGCCTCACCGATGTCAATACCTATATGAACATCTGGTATGTGCGGACGAATCTCGCCGACGCCGACAGGATGCTCGGGAGCTTTCCGCTCACCTTGGCATGGGAAGGCCGCGTTCGCGCGATCGGACACGGGGCGCGCGCGGAAATCTCGTCCGCGGACGCGCTCGAAATTGCCGCAAAAGCCATGCCGCAAACTCCGCCGCAAGCCGATCCGCACGATCCGAATGGCCACAAGCCCGGCGATCGGGCCACAGTCACGCCGGACGATTACGGCAAGATCGCAGTTTCGGGCGACATCGTTTCGCTTTCGGCCCAGCACATCGCGATCCGCCGTCATGACAAGCACGCCGGCGAGTTGGTGGTGCATTTTCCGCGCGCGGGTTTATCGTGAAGCCGAGCTGAACGCCGGTGCAGCGCAGGTTTGGCGGCCCGCTCAATTAGATTGACCAAAACAGCCCCAGGCATAAGCTGGCCAGAAGCGGCAACGACTTCGAAAGCTTAGGCTTGAGCGCCACCGTTGAACGGTGGTCTGCATCGCGCTTCTCGATGATCGGTGCAGAACCGCTGCAGGAACCGAGCCAGGAGCGCCAGGATGATCAAGCTCACCGTCAACGGAGAAGCCCATAGCTGGGACGGCGATCCGTCGCTGCCGTTGCTCTGGTATCTGCGCGACGAGTCGGGGCTCACCGGCACGAAATACGGCTGCGGGCAAGCGCTCTGCGGCGCTTGCACCGTGCATGTCGGCGGGCAGGCGGTGCGCGCCTGCATCACCGCGATGGAGGACGTGAAGGATCAAAAGGTCGTGACGATCGAGGGGCTGCATCCGACCGGCGACCACCCGGTGCAGAAAGCCTGGCGGGAATTGCAGGTGCCGCAATGCGGCTATTGCCAGACGGGGCAGATCATGCAGGCGGCAGCACTTCTCGCCGACAATCATCACCCGACGGACCATCAGATCCGTGAACAGATGGCCGGCAATATCTGCCGCTGCGGCTGCTACACGCGCATCGAAGCGGCGATCCGCCTCGCATCTACGGGGGTCTGAGCCATGTTGCACGCATTCGCAAAACAGGTCCCGCAGGGGGCAATCGACCGAGCCGTCATCGAGAACGTCAGCCGCCGTCATCTCTTGAAAGGTGTCGCCGCCGCCGGCGGGCTCGTCCTCGCAGCACCGCTCGCGCGCGGAGCTAACGCCGCGACTGCGCCGGCTTACGGCACCGGCGCCGGCGCGATGCCGCACGGCGTCGTCATCGATCCGCGCATCTTCGTGTCGATCGCGCCCGACGGCATCGTGACCATCGTCGCGCATCGCGCCGAAATGGGCACCGGCGTCCGCACCAGTCTGCCGATGATTGTCGCAGACGAACTGGAGGCGGACTGGGCCCGCGTCCGCGTCGTCGAGGCCGAAGGCAACGAGACCAAATACGGCAACCAGGATACCGACGGCTCGCGCTCGACGCGCCATTATCTCGTGCCGATGCGTCAAATGGGCGCCGCCGCGCGCACGATGCTGGAAGAAGCCGCCGCGCAAAAGTGGAACGTCAAAGCCGACGAGGTGAAAGCGGCCAATCACGAAGTCGTGCACGCCGCGAGCGGGCGGCGCATGGGTTATGGCGAGCTCGCCGCCGACGCCGCGAAACTGCCGGTGCCGAAACTCGACACGCTGCGGCTCAAGGACGAGTCGCAGTTCAAATATATGGGCAAGGGCAATATCCCGATCGTCGATCTGCACGACATCACGACCGGCAGAGCAATTTACGGCGCTGATATCCGCCTGCCGGAGATGAAATATGCCGTGCTGGTGCGCCCGCCCGTCGTCGGCGGCAAGCTCGTCTCGTTTGATGCGAAGGACGCGCTCGCCGTGCCCGGCGTCGAGCAGGTGATCGAGGCACAGGGCTGGCCGTGGCCCTCAAAGTTCCAGCCGCTCGGCGGCGTCGCCATCATCGCGCGTAATACCGGCGCGGCGATCAAGGGCCGCGACGCGCTGAAGGTGGTGTGGGAGGACGGCGCCAACGCCAAATACGATTCCGAGGCCTATCGCGCCGAGTTGGAAGCGGCGGTGCGTAAGCCCGGCCTCGTCGTGCGCAACGAAGGCGACGTTGACGCGGCGCTGAAGAGCGCCGACAAGGTGATCGTCGGCGAATATTACCTGCCGCATCTCGCCCATGTCAGCATGGAGCCGCCCGCCGCGGTCGCCGATGTCACCGACAATAAGGCGGAAATCTGGGCGCCGGTGCAAAGTCCCGGCGGCACGCATGAAGACATCGCCAAGACGCTCGGCCTGAAGCCGGAAGCGGTGACGATTCACGTGACGCTGCTCGGCGGTGGCTTCGGCCGCAAGTCGAAATGCGACTACGCGATCGAGGCCGCGCTCTTGTCGCGCAAGCTGAAAGCGCCGGTGCGCGTGCAATGGACGCGCGAGGACGACATCCATCATGACTTCTTCCACACGGTCTCGGCCGAGCGGATCGAAGCCGGCATCGATAAATCCGGCAAGGTGATCGCCTGGCGACATCGCAGCGCCGCGCCGAGCTTCATGTCGAGCTTCAAGCCGGACGTGAAGAACGAATCCGCGATCGAGCTCGGCATGGGCCTCGTGGATCTGCCGTTTGCGATCCCGAACATCCGTTGCGAGAACCCGGAAGCCGCCGCGCATACGCGCATCGGCTGGTTCCGCTCGGTGTCGAACGTGCCGCATGCGTTTGCGGTGCAGACGATGGTCGCCGAAATCGCGCAGGCGCTCGGCCGCGATCCGAAGGACATGCTGCTTGAGATGATCGGCCCGGCGCGCATTGTCGACGTCGGCAAGTCGACGAAGGATTGGTGGAACTACGGCGAGCCGTTCGAGTCCTATCCCGTCGATGCAGGGCGCCTGCGCCGCGTCACCGAACTCGCGGCGGAAAAAGGCGAATGGGGACGCAAGGTCCCTCAAGGTCACGGTCTCGGGATTGCCGCGCATCGCAGCTTTGTCAGCTACATCGCGACGGTGATCGAAATCGCCGTCGACGACAAAGGCAACATCTCGATCCCGCGCGTCGACACGGCGGTCGATTGCGGCACGTATGTCAATCCCGAGCGCATCCGCTCGCAGATGGAAGGCGCCGCGATCATGGGGATCAGCCTCGCCAAGCACGGCGAGATCACCTTCAAGAACGGCCGCGTGCAGCAGGGCAACTTCGATGACTTCCCTGTCGCGCGGATCGATGAGGCGCCGGCCGTCATCAACGTGCACATAACTCCGGGCGAGAACCGCCCGCCGAGTGGCATCGGCGAGCCCGGCGTGCCGCCGTTTGCGCCGGCACTGTGCAACGCGATCTTCGCAGCGACCGGCAAGCGCATCAGGCGCCTGCCGATCGGCAACCAACTGGCCTGAGGGACGGGATCATGCGTGCATTAGCAAAAGCAGGTCTCGTCGCTGGTTCCGCGCTCCTGTCGTTACCGGCAGGAGCGGCGTCGGCGTGTGGCTTTCAGCGCAGCGCCGATGCGTCGTCGCTACAGCTTGCACAAGCAGGCGATGCCGCGCGGCCGGCCCGCGGTCCGCAATCGGAGAGTTCAGTCCCAACCCCCGCGCCGCCGGCATCGACGACGCAAACCACCGGCGCGACCAATCAGCCGCCCGTCGTCAAGCAGATGAACGAAGAGGAAAAGCAGAAGGTCGAGAAAGAGGGGAAATAGGCCGGCGCGCCGCAAGCCGACTTGAAGCGGCGAAGAGCAAGGCTGGCCTCAGTCGTCGAATAGAAAATAAAACGGCGAAACGTCCCTGCGCACACGAACTTCATAATGTCGCGGCGGCTCCAGCGGCAGCCAGCGTCGAAGCGGCACCATCGGCTCGTCGAAATCCTCCTCAGGCGCACGCACGACCCGCACGACGCTCGGCAACGGACGTGTTCGCCGTTCGGCCCGCTGGACGCG
>JAXDNJ010000003.1:0-3114 GCA_034669505.1 Methylobacteriaceae bacterium | reverse complement strand
CGAGCGCGTGGTCGCGACGGGATCGTCGGCATCGGCGCCCTGCATCGCATCATACGAGACCGCGAGATCGGTGACCGAGCGCGCAAAGGGCCCGAGATGATCCAGACTGCTGACGAAGGGAAAACTGCCGGCGCGCGACAGCCGCCCGTAAGTGGGCTTCAGCCCGAAGCAGCCGCAAAAAGCCGACGGCACGCGGATCGACCCGTTCGTGTCGGAGCCGAGGGCCAGCGGCACGAGTCCCGCCGCGATCGCCGCGCCCGAGCCGCCGGACGAGCCGCCGGTCATGTGATCGAGCGCATGCGGATTGCGCGAGGGACCGTCGTGGATGTTCTCGCCGGTGAAGTCGTAGGCGTATTCGCCCATGTTGAGCGCACCGACGAGGATCGCGCCCGCCGCTTCCAGCCGGCGCACCAGCGCCCCGTCGCGCTGTGCCGGCGGCAGATCGCGATTGATCCTTGAGCCCGCGCGAGTCGGCAGGCCTGCGACATCGATGAGGTTTTTGACCGCGAAGGGCACGCCGGCGAGCGGACCGAGTGTCTCGCCACGCGCGCGGCGCGCATCGAGCGCGTCGGCAGTCTGGCGGGCGCGTTCTGCGGTCACGTCGGTGAAGGCGTTGACTGCGGGATTGATCGCATCGATTCGCGCGAGCACCGTATCGATTACGGCGCGTGCGCTGATTTGGCCGGATGAGACTTTCGACGCGATTTCTGAAGCGTCCGCCGAACCGTCAATCATGCCGCAAAGACCGGGCCGGGATCGAGTTCGTCTTCGAGCGGAAATTCCATCACCAACGCGGCGGCCTTGGCGATCGCCTCGAAATGCGCGTCAATGCCGGGGCGCCACTCGGGTTCGATCGTCAGCCCAGCCGAAGCGATCGCGCCGTCGACTTGCAGCTTCAATGAAGTCGGATCGAGCGCCGGCCCTGGCGAAAGCTTTTCGGACTTCATCGCGCGGAGATCACACCGGCGGATGCGGGATGGCGGCGATGAGCTCGCGCGTATACTCGTCCTGCGGCGCCTCGAGCACCTGTTCGGCCGATCCTTGTTCAACGATGCGGCCGCTGCGCATGACGATCACATGATCGCATAAGAGCCGCACGACGTGCAGATCATGGCTGACGAAGAGATAGCTCATCCCAAGGCGCGCCTTCAGCTCATCGAGTAGATTGAGCACGATCGCCTGCACGGAAACATCGAGCGCGGCAGTCGGCTCGTCCAGAATAACCAGCTCGGGATGAAGCGCAATGGCGCGCGCGATGCCGACGCGCGCCTTCTGGCCGCCGGAGAGCTGGTGTGGGAAGCGGTCGAGCAGGTGGCGTGGCAAGCCGACGAGCTGCGCCAGTTCTTCACATCGCGCCCGCAGCGCGTTGCCACGGCGGACGTCGCCGAGGCGCAGGATCGGATCCGCAATCGCGCGCATCGCCGTGAAGCGCGGGTTGAGGCTGTCGGTCGGATCCTGAAACACCATCTGAATGCGCTTGCGCGCCGGCAACTTGGCGAAATTGCGCGCGGGGATCGCGCCGATGTCCTCGCCATCAAGAATGATCGAGCCGGAGGTCGGGTCGAGGAGGCGCATCGCCATCATCGACGTCGTCGACTTGCCGCAGCCGGATTCGCCGACGAGGCCGACGCTTTGCCCGCGCATGATCTCGAAGCTGATGCCATCCACCGCGCGAAACGGTTGCTCGTCCGCAACCGAAGTTTTGCGCCCGAAGAGCTTCGCCATGCTCTTGGTGACGCCTTGCCTCGGATATTCCTTGACGAGGTTGTCGATTTTCAGAAGCGGTCTGCCGTCTGCCTGCACGCTTGATGGCGGTGACGAAGCGGGCCGCTCCCCGTCGAGCAAATCGCGCAGCGTCGCGCCGGGCCGGGGCGTCGCGCGCATCAGCTTGCGCGTATAAGCATGCGCCGGGTTTTTGAAGATCACTTCGGAGGGTGCTGTCTCGACCACCTCGCCCTTTTGCATCACCACGACGCGATCGCAATAGGCGGCGGCGAGACCGAGGTCGTGCGTGATCAGGACCGTCGACATACCGCGCTTGTGCGTCAGTTCGACGACAAGTTCCATCACCGCCTTTTGCGTGGTCACATCCAGCCCGGTGGTCGGCTCGTCCGCGATCAGCAGCTGCGGCTTGCAGGCGAGCGCGATGGCAATGACGATGCGCTGGCACATCCCGCCGGAGAGCTCGAAGGGATAGGCGTGGTAGCGCTCTTCCGGCCGGCCAATTCGCACCTGCTTCAAGATGTCGATCGCCTTTTCCTTCACGTTCGCACGCACCGCCTGCACGTGGCGCAGCAGCACGTCCTCGATCTGATGCCCGACCTTGCGGATCGGGTTGAGGGCGGAGCGCGGGTTCTGGAAGATCATCGACATTTCGCGGCCGCGCATGTCGGCCATGTCGCCGTCGCTTGCGGCGCGCAGATCGATGCCGGAAAAGGTGACGCTGCCCTCCGCGATTCGGCCGGCACGGTCGAGAATGCGCATCACAGCAAAGGAGGTGACCGACTTGCCGGAACCGGACTCGCCGACAATGCCCAGCGTCTCGCCCTTGCCAACGCTGATGTCGATATTGCGCACGGCCGTCACCGTGCCGCGGCGCGTCGCGAATTCGACCGTGAGATCGCGGATGTCGAGCAGCGGCTGGTGAATGGTGTCGAGCATCACGTGCGCCGTTGCGGGTCGACGATGTCGCGCAATCCGTCGCCGAGCAGGTTGAAGCAGAAGACGGCAAGCATCAGTGCGAGACCCGGGAAGAGTGCGATCCACCATTCGCCCGACACGATGAAGGCCGCGCCTTCGGCAACCATGATGCCCCATTCCGGCGTCGGCGGTCGCACGCCAAGGCCGATGAAGGAGAGGCCGGCGGCGTTGAGGATGGCGTAGCCCATCGTCAGCGACATCTGCACCATCATGATCGGTAGGATGTTCGGCAGGATTTGCGTGAGCAGGATGCGGAACTCGCCATTGCCGCTCAGTCGCGCCGCCTGGACGAAGCCGGCATTGCGGCGCACGTTCGCTTCGGCGCGCGCAATGCGCACGTAGAGCGGATAATTAATGATCGCGGTGGCGATGATGATGTTCGTTACCGTGTTGCCGAGCGCGGCGACGATCCCC
>JAXDNJ010000002.1:0-28468 GCA_034669505.1 Methylobacteriaceae bacterium | reverse complement strand
CGACTTGCGCTTTGTCCTTCGCGGCGATCGCCGCCATGACGCCGTTGCCGACGGTCGCGGCATTGCCGTCGTGTGGCTTCATCAGACCGATGCCCGCACCGCGCCCGGGCGAACCCCACGCGATCATCCGCTCGTTTTCCATGAAGCGGCCGATGCCGAGCTCCTTGGCGAGCGCGTCATAGAATTTCGCGGCACGCGCGAGATCGTTCGTGCCTAGCGTCACATATCCGATCATCAGCTCCTCCCTAAAAGGCTGATTGAAGTATTTGTATCTTACGCCGCTTTGCGCTTTGGCTGGATCAGCTTGCGATTGACCAGCACCTCGGCGATCTGGATGGCGTTCAGCGCGGCGCCTTTGCGCAGATTGTCCGAGACGCACCACAGCGACAGGCCGTTCTCGATCGTCGGGTCCTCGCGGATGCGCGAGACATATGTCGCATCCTCGCCCGCGGCCTCATGCGGCGTGATGTAGCCGCCGGGCTCGTGCTTATCGATGACGAGCACACCCGGCGCCTCGCGCAGGATGTCGCGCGCCTCGTCCGCCGAGATCGGCTTCTCGAATTCGATGTTCACCGCTTCCGAGTGGCCGATGAACACCGGCACCCGCACGCACGTCGCGTGGAGCTTGATCTTCGGATCGAGAATCTTTTTCGTCTCCGCCATCATCTTCCACTCTTCTTTCGTGGTGCCATCTTCCATGAAGACGTCGATATGGGGAATGACGTTGAAGGCGATGCGCTTCGGAAACTTCTTCATCTCGACCGAATCCGACACGAAGATCGCGCGCGTCTGCGCGAAAAGCTCATCCATCGCCTCCTTGCCGGCGCCGGAGACCGATTGATAAGTCGCAACAACGACGCGCTTGATCGTCGCCGCGTCGTGCAGCGGCTTCAGCGCGACAACGAGCTGCGCGGTCGAGCAGTTCGGGTTGGCGATGATGTTCTTCTTGGTGAAGCCGGCGGCGGCCGCGGCGTTCACTTCCGGCACGATCAGCGGCACGTCGGGGTCCATACGCCAGGCGGAGGAATTGTCGATGACGACGCAGCCCTTGGCGGCGATCTTCGGCGACCATTCCTTAGACACGGCGCCGCCGGCCGACATGAGACAGATGTCGGTGCCGGAGAAGTCATACGTGTCGAGATGCCGGCATTTCAGCGTCTTGTCGCCGTAGGACACTTCCCTGCCGATCGAGCGCGACGAGGCGAGCACCACGACTTCGTCGGCGGGAAAGCGGCGCTCGGCCAGGATGTCGAGCATTTCACGCCCGACATTGCCGGTCGCGCCGGCGACGGCGACCTTGAAGCCCATAATTATCTCCGCGGATTGTGCGCCCTCACATAGGCGAAGCGGCCTGCGACGGCAATGCTAGCGTTTCACTCCGCAACATCCCGTTCACTCTCCCCGGTTACTCCGCATCAATCCTAGAGTCAGAACGCCCGCCTGCGGTAACCAAGCGCTGACTCGACGCGCCGCACATTCCCTGCAGGGTTGGTTGGGAGTGGCGTCATGTCGGTCTTCGCGTTGTCCGTTCGTGAGCAGCCGCGATCGCCGCAGCCTCGCGCCGAGGCGACGCATTTGAGCCGCGACGATCTCCGCCGCGTGCTGATTGCGGTCGGCGTCGCCCTCCTCTTCAGTTCGGCCCTGGTTTTCTCGCTGATCGAGCTGCCGCTCGCACCGCAGAACGCGCCGAGCGCTGCGCCGAACATCGTGAAGACTGCCTGGGTCGAGATTCAGAAGCCGTTCCGCCTGTTCGCGTTGGCGGCCCCCGAATGGGCCCGCGAGCCGACGACCTACACGGCGCAGCGCCAGCGCGAGGGCGGCGGGCGGCGCGATCATCTGACCTTCGGCACGTTCGACACAAACCAGCCCTGGCTGCACCTGACGCTCTACCGGACCAGCACGGACGAGGCCCCGCTTGCGCCATTCTTTGTCGATATGGCGCGCCGGGCGGCTCCGGCCGGTCTTGCCGTCGCGCGCATGGGCGAGCCCAAGGCCTTGTCGACGCGATTCGGCACGTTTGAGGCCGCCGATTTCACGCTCGAGGCCCATGCCGGCGCCTCGGGTCAGAGCACGCGCTGTCTCGGCTTCCGCCTGGCGGAGGCGAAAGTCCTGCAGATCGGCGGCTTTGCCTGCGGTGCACCCGGGAAGCCCATCGATCGCACTCACCTCGCCTGCACGCTCGACCGGATCGACCTGATCGCGGCGGGTGACGACACGGAGATGCGTGCATTCTTCACGGGCGCTGCGGGTGAGGTCGGTGCGGCCTGCAAACGCCCCTCGCCCGCGACTGCCGAGGCGGCCGGGCCGGCTAAATTAGCCAACGGGTTCACTGTTCTGCGCTGATCGTGGCTCAGTCCTGCGGCTCGGGCTCGAGCACGCGTTCGTAGAGCGTCAGAGTTTCCGCACACATGCGATCGAGCGAGAAATTCGCCTGGACGAACGCGCGGGCGTGCCCCGCGAGGGCGTCACGGGCCGCCGCGCCGAGGGACAGCGCCTCCGAAAGCGCGTCGGCAAGGGCTGCAGGATTGCCCGCAGGCACGTGCCAGCCGGTGCGGCGGGCAGCCGGGACATGAGGTGGGACGAGGCTGGTCTCACTTAAAGCCCCGACATCGGATACCACGACGGGGGTGCCCATCGCCTGCGCCTCGACGGCGGCGCGGCCGAAAGCTTCGGGCTCTGTCGAGGGCACCGCGACGACCGAGGCGGCGAGATAGGCGGCCGGCATGTCGTCGCAATGCCCGATGCGCCGGATCATACCGGTGAGCCCTGTCTTCGCGATCACCTTCTCGACTTCGCGCGCATAGCCGCCGCCCTTGCCTCCATTTCCCGCGAATACGATCGCAAGGGCGTCACCGCGCCTCCCCTTCAGAAGCGCGGCCGCCTCGACCAGCACCCGGTGGCCCTTGCGTTCGCTCATGCGCGCCGGCAGGAGCACGATCTGCTCGTGCGGCGCGATTTTCCAGGCATCGCGCAGACGCCGGACGCGCGCGGGATCGACCGAAGCCGCCGAGAAACGCCGGAAGTCGACGCCACGATAGATGACGGAGATACGGTTGCGCGCCGCGGGATAAAGTTTCGCGATGTGTTCGGCCGTGAAGGCCGAATTGGCGATGATCATATTGCCGCGGGCCATCACGGAATTATAGTTCAGCTTGATCGGCGAACGGCCGGAGTAGATGCCATGGAATGTTGTGACCAGTGGCACGCCGGCCTGCCGCGTCGATGCGAGAGCTACCCAGGCCGGAGCGCGCGAGCGGGCGTGAACCAATTCCACGCGCTCTGAGCGCAGAAGCTGCGTCAGCCGCGGGACGTTTGCGGCCATGGCGAACGGGTTTTTCGTCGCCGCCGGAAACCGGATCGCGATCCCGCCCTTGGCCTGTAACTCGCTGACCAGCCTGCCGCCTTCGGTTGCGACGAGGGCACGGGCGCCGGCACTCGCGAGCGCTTCCGCGATATCGATCGCCGCTCTCTCCGCCCCGCCTGAATCGAGTTCCGGCACGATCTGCAGGATCGTCCGCCCGGCGAGGGGATGCGCGGCTACGCGTGCATAAGCGTGGGCATACGAATGTGGCATCGGGTCAGACGGACATGCTAGGCGGGGCGATCGAAACTGCGAGTATCGCGAGCAATGGTGGACCAAATCCTAAAGGTGAATGAATTACCTTCGGCGGGAGCGGCTCGCCCGGCGCGGTTTCTGTCGGTCGGGACCGGCGACAATGAGCGCCGGATCGCCTTTTTGAAGGTGCCGGCCATCGAAAAGAATGCCGGCGCTCCAGGCCTCGTCTGGCTCGGCGGGTTCAAATCCGACATGCGCGCGACCAAGGCTTCCGCGGTGCTCGGCTGGGCTGAGGGGCGGGGCCGAGCGGGCTTGGCGTTCGACTATTCCGGGCACGGCGAGTCGACCGGGGCATTCGAGGAAGGAACCATCGGCCGCTGGTTCGAGGAAGCCCTCGCTATGTTCCGCGCGCAAACGCGCAGGCGGCAGATCGTCATCGGCTCGTCGATGGGAGGGTGGATCGCGCTGCTTCTGGCACGCGCCCTCGCAAAACTGGGCGAGACCAACCGGCTGCATGGTCTGATCCTCATCGCCCCCGCCGTCGATTTCACCGCGCATATGTGGGAGGGCTTTCCTGAAGACGTGCGGCGGACGATCGAAACGCAAGGCAAGTGGCTGCGGCCGTCGGAATACTCGCCCGAGCCGTATCCGATAACGCGCCGGCTGATCGAAGAAGGGAAAAATCACCTCCTCCTCGGGGGTACGATCCGCACCCATGCGCCGGTGCATATCCTGCAAGGCATGCAGGATCCGGACGTGCCGTGGAGGCGCGCGACGCTGCTCATCGAGCATCTTGCCGGCGATCCCGCGGTTTTGACGCTTGTTAAGGATGGCGACCATCGCCTGTCGCGCGACGAAGATTTGCAGCGGCTCTTTGGGGCAATCGAGGCAATGGGCTGAGCGATTGAGCAGTTAGCTTCGGTTGCGCTCGACCAGTGAGGTCAAGAATATGCCGACGAAGGCGAACGGCCACACGAATCTCGGAGCTGTCGGCGCAACCGCCCCGACGATCAGAGCGATGACGAAGACGAAGGTCGAGAAAGCCGGGCCGGCCAGCATCCGCCAGTCGCCGCGCGGCACGACGGCAAACACCCACAACGCGCCGTTAAGCGCCGATATCAGCATCAGATGCGCACCGTAGAGGATGACGATGTCGCGCACATCCCAATAGGTGCCGTAGAGTCCCGTCGTCGCAGGCAAAAGGATGATCGACAACAGGAAAATGAGATTGAGGATCACGACGGGCCGGCCGGCGTGCGGCGCGTGAGCGAGTCGCCGCTGGTGACTGAGCCAGAATATGCCGGCGACGATGAAACTGAGGAGCAGGGCTACAAGATGCGAGCCGTAGACGTGCCAAATCGCCATCCAAATTGGTGCGGGTGCAACCAACTGTCCCTTCGGAAGATCGTAGGCAAGCAGCGTCATCGCGACGCCGAAGATCGTGTTGCTCAGCGCCTCGAGCCGGCGCATTTCGAAAAGATTGGTTTGTTCGGCCATTGATTGCCCCAAAATGCCCCGGAGCGCCGTCGCCTATTCGGCCGCCCACTTTCCCCGTCCTGACCAGCCTCTATCTTAGCCGCGGTCGAGATCAATAGGTGCGCAGGATCGCAGGATGAAGATCGATCTTTCCGGCAAAACCGCCATCGTCACCGGTTCCACAGAGGGCATCGGTTACGCGATCGCCGTCGGCCTCGCCGAGGCGGGTGCGCGCGTCGTGGTCAATGGCCGCACGCAGGCGAAGGTCGACGAGGCGCTGGCGAGCTTGAAGAATAAAGTACCGGACGCCGCGGTGGAGGGATTTGCCTATGATCTTTCCACCGCGGAGGGATGCAACGCGCTGCTTCGCGCATTTCCGCAAGCCGACATTCTCGTCAACAATCTCGGCATCTATGAAGCCAAACCGTTCTTCGAAATAAGTGACGAAGATTGGGAGCGCTTCTTCCAGACGAACGTCATGTCAGGCGTGCGCCTGTCGCGCGGCTACATGAAGGGCATGCTCGAGCGCAATTGGGGCCGCGTTATCTTCCTGTCCTCGGAATCCGGCGTGAACATTCCCGACGACATGCTGCATTACGGTTTCACCAAGACGGCCGTGCTGGCGCTCTCGCGCGGCCTCGCCAAACTGGCGCGCGGCACCGGCGTGACCGTTAACGCCGTGCTGCCGGGACCGACGATGTCGGCCGGCGTCGCGCGCATGCTGCAGGGCGCCGCCGAGAAGAGCGGCAAGACGATCGACCAGGCCGGCGCGGAGTTCGTCAAAGCCAAGCGCGCAACCTCGATCATCCAGCGCGTCGCCTCGGCGGAAGAGGTGGCGAACATGGTCGTCTATGCCTGCTCGCCTCAAGCTTCCGCGACGACCGGTGCGGCGCTACGCGTCGAAGGCGGCATCGTCGAGACGATCGCTTGAGGGGGACAACCGTTCAAATCCGAACGATTCAAATCTGACATCGAAGGTGTAGAACAGCCCGGCGCGATATGCCATGCTTGGCCCCGGCAATCATAAGCCCGGGAGGAAAAACATGTTGCGGATTGTATCGCGGGGCGCGCTCGCTGCGGCTTGTGCGCTTGGCATCGCGGCGCTCGCTCAGCCGAGTGCGGTCAATGCGGAAGGCCAAGGACCGAGCGGACTGAAATATTACAAGTCCGACACGAAACAATTCTGGGAACATCCGCCGCCGGACTGGTTCCTTGGCGATGAGACGCAAGAGCAGAAGGGCCTCGCACCGAAGGATGGTCCGCCAACCGGCATTTCCGGCGCCGAACTCCAGAACAGCCTCAAGAACATCAAATTGCCGCCGGGCTTCTCGATCAGCGTCTATGCCGACGGCGTTCTCGCGGCGCGGCAGATGGCGTGGGGCGACAAAGGCACGCTCTTCGTCGGCTCGTTTGGCCTCGGCAACGTCTACGCGATCACCGATCAGGGCGGCAAGAAGACCGTTAAGACGATCCTCAAAGGCTTGAACATGCCGACGGGGCTCGCCTATCGCGACGGCGCGCTTTATGTCATCGCCGTCGACAAGCTCATCCGCTACGACAACCCGGAAGACAATCTCGACAAGATGCCGGAAGGCAAGGTCGTCTATGACGACATGCCGAGCTACGCGGCGCATGGTTGGAAATATATCGCCGTCGACAAGGACGGCTGGTTCTATCTGCCATTCGGACCGCCGTTCAACGTCGGCCTGCCGCCGACCAGCGTATCGCAGATCCGCCGCGTCGATCCGAAAACCGGATTGGCCGAAATCGTCGCACTCGGGGTGCGCAACAGCGTCGGTGGCGACGTCGATCCGCGCACCGGCCGCTATTGGTTCACCGAGAATGCGCGCGACTGGATCAGCGACGATCTGCCGAGCGACAAGCTCAACATGATCTCCAAGATCGGCGAGCATTTCGGCTATCCCTATTGTCACCAGGGCGACCTGCCGGATGATAAGTTCGCCATGGGTCATAAGTGCAGCGAGTTCACGCCGCCGGTGCTGAATCTCGGTGCGCATGTGGCGCCGCTCGGCATGAAGTTCTACACCGGCGATCAGTTCCCCGCCGACTACAAGAACAACATCCTGATCGCCGAACACGGCTCGTGGAACCGGCATAATTATCAGGGCGCGCGCATCATGCGTGTCATCGCCGATCCGGACGGCAAGAACGCGAAACAGGAGGAGTTCGCATCCGGCTGGCTCAAGGGTCCGCAGGACTTCTACGGTCGCCCGAACGATATCATCGTGGCCAAGGATGGTTCGATACTCGTCGCGGACGATTGGGCCGGCGCGATCTATCAGATCAGCTACAAGAAGTAAGTTGATCGCACGCACTCAATCACATTCCCGGAGCCGCGCGCAGCCAAGTGTACGCAGGCTGCGCAAGCTTGCCTGCGTTGCGGCATCCGGGACTCAGGAGCCTTCAAAGTCCTGGACCCCGGATCGCATTCCGCTTTGCTCCATGCGTCCGGGGAAGTGGTTGCGTAAACTTGGCGAACTCATCGCCGGCGCACTCGTACTTACCAGCGCGCCGGCACTCGCCGCAGATGACAGCGCATCGAAAGCCAAGTTCGAGCCGTGCATGGCCTGTCATAACGAAAACGGCGTCTCGACGACCGAGAACATCCCCTCGCTCGCCGGCCAGACCGACCGGTATGTGCAATGGCAGCTCGTCTATTTCCGCAGCGGCACGCGCAAAAGCGAGATCATGAATCCGATCGCTGAAAGCTTGAGCAACGAAGATATCCGTGATCTCGGCGGCTATGTCGCGCAATTGCCAGCGCCCGAACCGACGGCAGCCCAACAATCCGATCTCATCGACAAAGGCCGCGCGATCGCCGGACAGAACCGCTGCGGCGCCTGCCACGGCGAGAAGCTCGAAGGCAATGGCGCCGCGGCGAGGCTGTCTGGCCAGCGTGAAGATTATCTCCTGAAAGCCCTCCAGGATTTCAAAGCCGGAAAACGCGTCGGCGGCGGCATGGCGGCAATGGCCGACGTGATCTATCCGCTATCGCCGGACGATCTCCCCGCGCTCGCGGCTTATGCGGCGAACGTGCGCTAGCCGCATCGGCACTCACGCGACGTGAACACATTTCCCCGCTTTCTGCTGCTTTACGCGGCGCTCTATGCCGCTTTCGGTCTTGCTTCCCCGTTCACTCCCGCGCTGCTGCACGAACGCGGTCTCAACGTTACTTCGATCGGTCTCTTTCTCGCGCTGGGGACGGCGATCCGCGCCGTCAGCGCACCAATGGCGGGACGTGTCGCCGACCGCTTCGCCGCGTTGCGGCCAACGCTGTCCCTCTGCGCAGCAGCGGCCGCATTGGCCAGTTTGCTCCTGCTGGTGCAAGGGCGTCCTCTGCTGCTGCTCGGCATCCTGTTTCTTTATTCTGTCGCGCTTGCTCCGGTCGCCCCGCTTTCGGATGCGCTCGCGCTCGGCGCGGCGAGGCCGGTCGCGGGCTCGAGGCAGCCGAACTTTCGCTACGGCTGGGTTCGCGGCACGGGCTCTGCCGCTTTCATCATTGGGGCGCTGGCGGGAGGTCAGGCCATCGCGAGCTTCGGCTTTTCGTCGCTTTTGATCGGGAGCGCCGGATTGCTTGCCCTGGCGGCAATCGCAGCCTGGTTCGTCCCGGAATTGCGGCGCGATCATCTGGATTCGTCTGCACCAGCCGCGCGGCCGGATTTTCGTGCAGCCTTCGTCCTGTTTCGTATTCCGGCCTTCCGCCGTGTGCTCATCATTGCCGCGCTCGTTCTCGGCGGCCACGCGCTGCACGACAATTTCGCTGTCATCCGCTGGCGCGAGGAAGGCATCGATCCGCGGACGATCAGCATTCTGTGGTCCGAATCCGTCGCCGCGGAAGTCGTTGTGTTTTTCTTCATCGGCGAGCCGCTGCTGCGCCGTATCGGACCTGCCGCCGCCGCAGCTTTGGCGGCGGGCGCGGCCATTCTGCGCTGGCTCGTGATGGGCGCGACCGCCGCGGTGCCGGCAATGGCGCTGATCGAGCCGCTGCATGGATTGACGTTTGCGCTGCTGCATCTCACCTGCATGCAGGTGCTGACGCAAACTGTACCGCGTGAGCTCGCCGCCACCTCGCAGGCGGTCTACGGCACGATCGGTGTGGGGTTAGCGACGAGCGCGCTCACCTTAGTCTCTGGCGAACTCTACTCGTTGTTTGCCGCGCATGCCTTTTGGTTCATGGCTGCGTTGAGCCTGGCCGCGCTGCCGCTAACGCTCGGACTACGCGCCGAAAAGCCAAGCTGAGCAATTCCGAAAGAGCTGTTTGCGCTTGCATTCCGCCAGGACATTGGTTAGATAAATTCTAGTTTCCGTCTCATATGGCTCATGATTTCCATGGGCTCCTTTGAGAGTGGGGCCCGCCAGGGACCCGCTCTTTTTTATTATCCGGCGGCCTTCCCGGGAATGGCCAGCCGGCGCAGTTCACGCCACTTCGAAGCACTTGGAACAAGGCTGCTTGGACCACACTGCCACTGGGCATATCCCGCCGACCGGCGCGAGCGACGACGCTCCGCTGGACGAACCACGTCTCGTCGAGGAGACGGGGATTGCGGCGCGGATTGCGCATATCGCGGCGCCGGTGCTGCAAGGCCTCGGCTACCGGCTGGTGCGCGTGAAACTCGTCGCCCAACATGGCACGAATGTGCAGATCATGGCCGAGCGGCCGGACGGCACGATGTCCATTGAGGATTGCGAAGCGGCGAGCCAAGCGCTCTCGCCGGTGCTCGATCTCGAAGATCCCGTCGCGCAGGAATACCGGTTGGAAATGTCGTCGCCCGGCATCGACCGCCCGCTTGTGCGGCTATCGGATTTCCGTCGCGCGATCGGCCACGAAGCGCGCGTCGAGCTCGCGGTGCCGACGGCAAGCGGACGCAAGCGCTTCCGCGGCATGATCGCAGCCCTTGAGGGAGATGAGATCGCCGACGCGATCCTGCTTCTCGATCTGAACGATCCTTCGCCGGACGAAGAGGCACGCGTGCGCGTTGTCCTGCGCGATCTGGAGGAAGCCAAGCTCATCCTGACCGACGCATTGATTCGCGCCGCGTTGAAGGCCGCCAAAGCGGCGCTCGAAGAGCCTGCGCCCGATGAAGACAGCGCAGAGGCGGCACCCGTCCCACAGCGTGGACCCGGCCGCTTCTCGGCGCGCAAAGGACACAAACCGAAACGCATCGTGCCTGCCGGCGTGCAGGCATCCCTCAAGAAACCAAGCGGCCGGCCTGATGCCGAGCGCCGCAAGCCTTTTGTTAAACTAGGAGACTCTCATGGCGATTAGCGCCAACAGGCTCGAACTCTTGCAGATCGCCGACGCGGTGGCGCGCGAGAAATCGATCGATCGATCGATCGTGATCGAATCGATGGAAGATGCGCTGCAGAAGGCGGCGCGCTCGCGCTACGGTCAAGAGACCGAAGTTCGCGCCGAAATAAACCCCAAAACCGGTGAAGTTCGCTTCTCGCGCCTCCTGCTTGTCACCGACGATGTCGAGAACGACGCGATTCAGATTTCGCTAACCGACGCGCGCAAGCGCAATCCCGCTGCGGAAATCGGCGATTGGATTTCGGAGACGCTGCCGCCGTTCGATTTCGGCCGCATCGCCGCGCAATCAGCGAAGCAGGTCATCGTGCAGAAGGTGCGCGAGGCCGAGCACGACCGGCAGTACCAGGAATATAAGGACCGCATCGGCGAGATCGTCAACGGCGTCGTCAAGCGCGTCGAGTACGGCAACGTCATCATCGATCTCGGACGTGGCGAAGCGATCATCCGCCGCGACGAGATGATCCCGCGCGAACTGTTCCGCCCCGGCGATCGCGCGCGCGCCTATGTCTATGACGTGCGTCGCGAGCAACGCGGTCCGCAGATTTTCCTGTCGCGCACCCATCCGCAATTCATGGCCAAGCTCTTCCGCCAGGAAGTGCCGGAAATCTACGACGGCATCATCGAGGTAAAGTCGGTCGCACGTGACCCGGGTTCGCGCGCCAAGATCGGCGTCATCTCGCGCGATTCCTCGATCGATCCGGTCGGCGCCTGCGTCGGCATGCGCGGCTCGCGCGTGCAGGCGGTCGTCAACGAGCTGCAGGGCGAGAAGATCGACATCATTCCGTGGTCGCCGGATGCCGCGACCTTCATCGTCAACGCGCTGCAGCCGGCGGAAGTGGTCAAGGTTGTGCTCGATGAGGATTCCTCACGCATTGAAGTTGTCGTTCCCGATGACCAGCTATCCCTGGCGATCGGCCGGCGCGGACAGAACGTGCGCCTTGCCTCCCAGCTTACCGGCTGGGACATCGACATCCTGACCGAAGCGGAAGAATCCGAGCGGCGCCAGAAGGAATTCATCGAGCGCACGAACACATTCATGCAGGCGCTCGACGTCGACGAAGTCGTCGGCCAGCTGCTTGCGTCAGAGGGCTTCCGCTCGGTCGAGGAACTCGCCTATGCCGAGGCTGCGGAACTCTCGGCGATCGAGGGGTTCGATGAGGAGACCGCGGAGGAAATCCGCTCGCGTGCGCAAGCCTATCTCGCCCGGCTTGAGGCCGAGCAGGACGAGCGGCGCCGCGAACTCGGCGTTGCCGACGAACTCAAAGAGGTCGAGAGCGTCACGACCGCCATTCTCGTCAAGTTCGGCGAGAACGATGTGAAGAATGTCGAAGATCTCGCCGGCTGTGCCACAGACGATCTCGTCGGCTGGACCGAGAAGAAGGACGGCGAGAGCGTCAAGCACGATGGTTTCCTCGACGGCTTCGACCTATCGCGCGAAGAGGCGGAGGCGATGATCATGAATGCCCGCGTCAAGGCGGGCTGGGTCGACGAAGCCGATCTGCATCCGAAGCAAGAAACTGAAGAGGCAGAGCCGCAGCATGCGACGCAGTAAGAGAACTCAGGAGCGAGGTTCAACGGCGTGTTGGTGCAGGCGTGTAGTGAGACGGCAGCGGGCGGCGGAAGCGATTCCGCCGCGCCCCGTCGCGCACCACTAGAACACGATGGGCCGGAGCGCATGTGCATCGTTACGCGGAAGCGCCGCGCGCCTGAGGAGCTGATCCGCTTCGTTGTGGGGCCGGAAGGGACGATCGTCCCCGACATACGCGCCAAATTACCCGGACGTGGCGTTTGGGTGAGCGCGCGGGCGGAACTCGTCGACGAAGCAGTCCGCCGTCAGGCGTTTTCGCGCGGGCTGAAGACCAGTGCCAAAGCAGACAAAACTTTGCCGGCCGAAGTTGACGCCCTGCTTGAGCGCGACTGTCTGCAATCATTGTCGCTCGCTAACAAAGCCGGCGCTGTTGTCGCCGGCTTCACCAAGGTCGAGACGGAGATCAACGGCGGAAAGGTGGCGCTGCTCCTGCACGCCAAGGACGCCGGCACGGACGGAACCCGCAAGCTCGTCCAGGCGCTTCGCCGGAAGTTCGGCGAGGAGTACCCGCCGCAGATCAATCTTTTCGCCTCGGGCCAATTGGATTTGGCATTGGGACGGTCAAATGTGATACACGCAGCGCTCAAAGCAGAGCCAGCCAGCAAAGCGTTTCTCGCGCGGTGCAGGCGGCTTGTTGCTTATCGCGCGATAAGCCTCGCGGATGAGCCGCAGGTGATGGATAAGTCTCCGGAGGCGGGCTCCGGTGCGACGACAAGTGAGCGGCTTCGGCCTGGGACGCAGGAATGAGTGAGACCAAAAACACTGGGGAGAAGACCCTGTCGGTACCGGGCAAGACGCTTTCCCTGAAGCGCTCCTCGGTTGAGCAGGGAATGGTGCGCCAAAGCTTCTCGCATGGCCGCTCGAAGGCGGTTGTGGTCGAGAAGGTGAAGCGGCGCTCGGGTCCCGGCGAGAAGCCGACGGCGGCAACCGCCGCGCCCGCGGCACCGCCGATCGCACCCTTGGTCCGCCCGCAACCGACGACAACGCCGTCCGGCCGCGCCTTACCGCCTTCGGCAACGCCCGCTCCTGCAGCAGAAGCGCCCGCGCGTCCTGCTGCGCCACGCTCGGCGAGTGGTGTTGTCTTACGCACCCTTACCGAGGAAGAACGCGAGGCTCGCGCTCGCGCGCTGGTCGATTCGCGCTCGCGGGAAGAGGAAGACCGCCGCCTGGCGGAGCTGGACGCGAAGGCGCGTGCCGAGCGCCAGGCCCGAGAACAAACCGAGCGCGACGCCGCCGAGGCACGCAAGCGGGACGAGGATCTCCGCCACCAGCGCGAGGCGGAGACGAAGAAGAAGGCTGAGGAGGAGGCGCGTCGCCGGCTTCCGCAGTCCGACGCCGCCCCTGGCACTCCGGGCGTGGCCCGTCCCGGAGAGCCGGCCGAACAGCGGCCTTCCATGTTCCGCCGTCCGCTCTCCATGCCGAAAACGCCGCTGCCCGCCCGCCCGGCACGTGGCGGCGAGAAAAATCGCGGCCGTCTTACCGTTACCACCGCCACGGGCGGCGAGGACGAGCGCACCCGCTCCGTCGCCTCATTCCGACGGCGCGTGCAGCGCCTCAAAGGCTTCGGCACCGGGGACCAGAAGGAAAAGCTCGCCCGCGAAGTGGTGCTCCCCGAGACGATCACCATCCAGGAACTTGCCAACCGCATGTCGGAGCGCGGCGTCGACGTGATCAAGCTGCTCATGCGCGAAGGCGAGATGCGCAAGATCACCGACGTGATCGACGCCGACACGGCCCAGCTTATCGCCGAGGAACTTGGCCATACCGTCAAGCGCGTTGCCGAATCCGACGTCGAAGAGGGTCTCTTCGACGTGCCGGATGCCGATGCCCGGCTCGAACCGCGCCCGCCGGTCGTCACCATCATGGGCCACGTCGACCATGGCAAGACGTCGCTGCTCGACGCGATCCGCCATGCCAACGTTGTCTCCGGCGAAGCCGGCGGCATTACGCAGCATATCGGCGCCTATCAGGTGACGGCGCCGAGCGGTCAACTGATCACCTTCATCGACACGCCCGGCCACGCCGCCTTCACGGCGATGCGGGCACGCGGCGCCAAGGTCACCGACATCGTCGTGCTCGTCGTCGCCGCTGACGACGGCGTCATGCCGCAGACGATCGAGGCGATCAACCACGCCCGCGCCGCGAAGGTGCCGATGATCGTCGCGATCAACAAGATCGACAAACCCGACGCCAAGCCCGAGCGCGTCCGTACCGAGCTCCTGCAGCACGACGTGCAAGTCGAAACCATGGGCGGCGAGACCCTCGAGATCGAAGTCTCCGCGACGAAGCTGATCAATCTCGACAAGCTGCTCGAGGCGATCGCCCTGCAGGCCGAGTTGCTCGACCTCAGAGCCAATCCCGAGCGCGCCGCCGAAGGCACCGTCATCGAAGCGCGGCTCGACCGCGGCCGTGGCCCGGTTGCCACAGTTCTGGTCCAGCGCGGCACGCTCGATGTCGGCGATCTTGTTGTTGCAGGCAGCCAATGGGGCCGCGTCCGCGCCCTCCTCGACGACAAGGGCGAGGCCGTCCTCGACGCCGGCCCCTCGGCTCCGGTCGAGGTGCTCGGCTTCTCCGGCGCGCCGGAAGCGGGCGACCGTGTCGCCGTCGTCGAGACCGAGGCGCGCGCCCGCGAGATCACGGAATATCGCGAGCGCCAGAAGCGCGACAAGATCGCCGCGCGCGGCGGCTCGGCCCGCTCCTCGCTCGCCGACATGATGAGCCAGGTGAAAACCGCCGGCCGCAAGGAATTTCCGCTGCTCATCAAGGGCGACGTGCAAGGCTCGGTCGAGGCGATCATCGCTTCGCTCGAGAAGCTCGGCACCGACGAAGTCGGCGCGCGCGTCATTCACGCCGGCGTCGGCGGCATCACCGAATCCGACATCACCTTGGCGGGGGCATCAAACGCCGCCGTCATCGGTTTCAACGTTCGTGCGCATAAGGAAGCGCGCGAGGAAGCCGAACGCAGCGGCATTGAAATCCGCTACTACAATATCATCTATAATCTCGTCGACGACGTGAAGGCGGCGATGTCCGGCTTGCTCGCGCCGACGCTGCGCGAAACGATGCTCGGCAACGCGCAGATCCTCGAAGTCTTCAATATTTCGAAGGTCGGCAAGGTTGCTGGTTGTCGCGTCACCGACGGCACCGTCGAGCGCGGCGCCAACGTGCGGCTTATCCGCGACAATGTCGTCGTCCACGAGGGCAAGCTCTCGACCCTGAAGCGCTTCAAGGACGAGGTTCGCGAAGTCCAGGCCGGCCAGGAATGCGGCATGGCGTTCGAGAACTATCAGGATATGCGCGCCGGCGACGTCATCGAGTGCTACCGCGTTGAGGAGATCAAGCGCACGCTCTAAAGGTGCGCGCTGTTTTGCGAGAACAGGCTCATTTGAAGCCGCGGGTTTTTTGGCCCGCGGCTCGAGAAACTCACCCCCATGTCCAGATCACATCATAACGGCGGCGAGCCGTCGCAGCGCATGCTGCGGGTCGCCGAACTCATCCGCCATTCCATGGCGGACCTGCTCACACGCGGCACGATCAATGACCCGATCCTCGAAGGGCACGTCGTCACCGTGCCGCGCGTCAAAATGAGCCCGGACCTGAAACTCGCGAGCGTCTATGTCATGCCGCTTGGCGGCAAGGCTGCAACCGAGGTCATCGCCGCGCTCGACCGGCACAAGAAGTACCTGCGCACCGAGATCGCGCAGCGCATCAATTTGAAATTCGCGCCGGAAATCCGCTTCAAAATCGACGATACATTCGAGAATGTCGCCAAGATCGACGCGTTGTTGAATTCCGAGAAGGTCAAGCAGGACTTGCAGCCGCGCCAACCCGCTGAAAAAGAGCCGGCGGAGAAGTAAGCCACTCCCTTCAGGAGAGACATGAGCCAGGTCCGCTCCACGCGCGTCGAAGTGAACGGCTGGGTCGTCCTCGACAAGCCGATCGGCATGACGTCGACGCACGCGGTGTCGCGGCTGAAACGTATTTTCAACGGCAAGAAAGCCGGCCACGCCGGCACGCTCGATCCGCTCGCCTCCGGCATTCTGCCGATCGCGTTTGGCGAGGCGACCAAGACCGTGCCGTTCGTACAGGACGGCGAGAAGGCCTATCGCTTCGAGGTGCGCTGGGGCGGCGAAACCGACACCGATGATGCCGACGGCAAGATCGTGCACACGTCGGACGGGCGGCCGAGCGCGGCGGAAATCGCGGCGCTGCTGCCGCGTTTCATCGGCAACATCATGCAGACGCCGCCGTCTTTCTCCGCGATAAAGATCGCCGGCGAGCGCGCCTACGATCTCGCCCGCGACGGCGAGACCGTCATGATCGAGCCGCGCCAGGTGACGATCCATGCGCTCGATCTCATCGAGGTGACGCCCGACACCGCCATCTTCGCCGCGCAATGCGGCAAGGGCACCTATGTGCGCGCCATCGCGCGCGATCTCGGCCGGCTTCTCTCCTGCTACGGCCATGTCACGGCACTGCGGCGTACCCGCGTCGGCCCGTTCAGGGAGGCTGATGCGGTGCCGCTTGCCGATCTCGAAGCCGAGGGCGCCCTCCCGCTTCACGCGCTGCTCTCGGTCGAGGCGGGCTTGAACGAGCTGCCCTGCGTCGTCATCGACCGCTCGAGCGCGGCGCGGCTGCGCCGCGGCCAGCCGCTGCTTCTGCGCGGCCGCGACGCGCCGGCGGACGGGTTTGCCTATGCCACCTGCGGCGGCGTGGTCGTCGCGACCGGCATGGTCGAGCAGGGCGAGCTCGTGCCGGCGCGGGTGTTCAATCTGCCGTTCTGAGGATGATCCTTCTCCCCGCACGCACGCGGGGAGACGGAGTCCGACGGCGCGCTCTCGCGATTGTTTTCCCCAAAACCTCGGCTAAGCTCCCGCTCGTTTCGCATCTCGGAGGAAAAAAATGAAGCGTTACGTGCCGGTCCTCACTCTCATCGCCTTCGTCGGCGGCCTCGGCTCGGCTTACGCGGGCGGTGGTGGCGCGGCGGCCGACCGCTTGCGCGACCCGAACGGGCGCGGTGTCGCAATGTCGGTCAAGCGATATAACACGGATATGAAGAAGCGCCGCGCCAAGGAGCAAGGCGCGCCCGGTCAGATGCAGATGCAGCACTGAGGCGCGGAGTGCGCACCCTCTCCCCGCGTGCCCGCGGGGCGAGGGGACGCAATTACGATTTCATTAAGTTGACGTCGTGAAAGCGAAATGCAATCGTGTTGTTTATGGCCACAGCAGTAAGTAAAATTCTCGACCGCCTGAAGGATGACGGAGGCCTCCAAGGCAAGGACATCGCAAATATCGTAGCCGTCTCTCCGGCAACGGTGTCACGTTGGTCGAGTGGAAAAGCGACGCCTGATCTACGAACGCAGACCGTGATCGCCGAGCTTCGCTACGTTGTAGACAGACTTGCCGATTTCTACACGCCGGACGAAACGCGGCTTTGGCTTCATACGAGCCATCCGATGCTTGATGGCAAACGAGCAATCGATCTCATCAACGCCGGTCGAACCGAAGAGGTGCTCGCGGTGATAGAGGCCCTGGATTCGGCGGCTTACACTTAGTGCCTGACGATTCCACGCGAGCACGCGATATTGCGTTGCTCGATTCGATTGATGCCTTCGACCGCGAACACGTCGAAGCAAATGTGTGGCGTGTAACCCGCGCCAGCCGCGACCCTGTTCTCGGCAGCCCATCGCGGAGCCGTTGGTGTAATGGGCGATTCGACGTGCTGTACACATCGTTCGAGCAGGATGGCGCTATCGCCGAAATCCATGCGCTTCTTTCACTTCAGCCCGTGTTCCCGTCGAAGGATCACTGGTTCGTTCACAAGCTGCGAGTGATAGCTGATCAGAGCCTCAAGCTGGCAGACCTTCCGTCCTTGGCCCGTTTAGGCGTCGACACGGCGCGCTACTCGGAACGGAATTACAGTCCAACGCAGGAGATCGCGGATGCCGCTTATTTTCTCGGCTTTGATGGATTGATCGTGCCGAGCCCACGGTGGGCCTGCTTAAATCTTGTTCTATTCACCGGGCAGATTCCACCAGAGCAGATTGAGATTGCCCAGAGTTCTGCCGATCCGATCGAATGGAGTGCGTGGCGGAAGAAAAGCTCGCTCATCCCTCGGAAATGACGCCTTACCCGCCCCAAAAATTTAATGTTCCAAAGTTATCCCCGGTCCCTCGCCCGCCCGCATACTCGCGCTTGTCCCCGCCGCCTCGAGGGCGTTGCCGGATCAGGCTCCGGCAGCGCGGGCGGGGAGCGGCGCTTGCGGTGCGGCTTGACCTGAAGCCGCGCCCCGGGAGGCCTTTGCAAACGGCGTCTTTCCGAGGCCTGTAAGCGGCGAAACCTGCTTACGCGGAGGAGGCGAGGACGCCGAGTGACCCGCCCGTCCGGCAATACGACCGGGCCGCCTGCTTTGACGGGCTGCGAGCGGATGGAGGTGGCGAAAGCCGCCGATATCCGTGAAGTGCGGGACGCAAAGGACAGAAACCGCCGCGCATGAGCGCCGGGCAACCGGCACTTGAATTTTTGAATCGGTCGCCCGGCGCCCGTGTCCTCCTGCTTTTTGACAGCGCCCGCGGGCGCAACAAGGATGACGCGCGCCTCCTTCTCCGACGCAGGCAAGTTTACGCTGCCTGCGTCCACTTGGCAGCGCTCGGGAGAAGGTGTCATTGCCAAGCAATGACGGATGAGGGGTAGGCGCGAAGCGCCGTCATTGCGAGCGGAGCGCAGCAATCCAGGGGCAAACGATTAATCGTTGCAGAATTTGCCCCTGGATTGCTTCGTCGCTGCGCTCCTCGCAATGACGGCGCGTGGGAAGGACCAGCGAATCGCTGGTCACGCGCGCGGCGAGCGCGCGCTTTTCCGCTCCAGCATAAACACCGCCTGCGCGCCGAACAGGTTCCACAGCCACCACGGCGCGCTGACGCGCACCGGCTTGCCGTAGCGGGTGAGCGCGATGCCGCGCTCGATGCAGGCGCCGACCTCGTCGAGCAGGCTGACGAAATCGCGGATCGTGCAGAGATGGATGTTCGGCGTCTCGTACCACGCGTAAGTCAGCGTGTCGGTGCGCGGCATGCGGCCGAAAAACAATAATTGCAGCCGCACGCGCCAATGGCCGAAATTCGGGAACGAGACGATGGCCCGCCTTCCGATGCGCAGCATGTTTTCGAGCACCTTGCGCGGCTCGCGCGTCGCCTGCAGCGTCTGCGACAGGATGACATAATCGAAGGCGTTGTCGGGATAATCGACGAGATCGGTGTCGGCGTCGCCCTGGATCACCGAGAGGCCGTTTTTCACGCAATCGTTGACGCCGCGCTGCGAGAGCTCGATGCCGCGCGCGTCGACGGCGCGGGTGTCGCGCAGGAGTTTTAGCAACGCGCCGTCGCCGCAGCCGACGTCGAGCACGCGCGAACCGCGCTTGACCATGCGCGAGACGACGAGAAGATCGAGGCGTTCGGGCGGCGCGGCGCTCTCGGCCGGTGCGATGAGGTCGCCGACCCGCGCGTCGATATCGCTGTCGCTCATGCGGGAACGGCGAGGGCCGCCTTTCGCACCCCGCGGGCGTCGGCGACAGCGCTCAGGAAACCGCGCGTCGTCGCGTGAAAATCCGGCTCTTCGAGCAGAAACGCGTCGTGGCCCTTATCGGACTGGATTTCGACAAACGAGACGGACGCGCCGCCGGCGTTGAGCGCATGCACGATCGCGCGCGAGGCCGAGGTCGGATAAAGCCAATCCGACGTGAAGGACACGACGCAGAAGCGCGTTTGCGTGTCCTTGAACGCCAGAGCAAGCGAGCCGTTATAGTCGGCGGCGAGATCGAAATAGTCGCAGGCGCGCGTGACATAGAGATAGGAATTGGCATCGAAGCGATCGACGAAGCTCGAACCCTGGTAGCGCAGATAATTCTCGACCTGGAAATCGGCGTCGAAGGAGAAGGTATGCGCGTCGCGGTTCTGCAGGTTGCGCCCGAACTTATTCTGCAGCGCCTGCTCCGAGAGATAGGTGATATGCGCGGCCATGCGCGCCACCGCGAGCCCTTTCGTCGGCGAGACCCCTTCGTCGAGATAGCGGCCGCCGCGCCAATTCGGATCGGCCATGATCGCCTGGCGGCCGACCTCATGAAACGCGATGTTCTGCGAGGAGTGCCGCGAGGCTGTGGCGATCGGCATCGCCGCAAAGACGCGCTCGGGATAGGAGGCCGCCCATTGCAGGACCTGCATGCCGCCCATCGAGCCGCCGGTGACGCAGAGCAGCTGATCGATGCCGAGATGGTCGATGAGGAGCGCCTGCGCCCGCACCATGTCGCGGATGGTGACGACGGGGAAATCGAGTCCATAGGGCCGCCGCGTCGCCGGGTTGGTGGAGGCCGGACCGGTCGTGCCCATGCAGCCGCCGAGCACGTTGGTGGCGATGACGAAGTAGCGGTCCGTGTCGATCGGCTTTCCCGGGCCGACCATCGTTGCCCACCAGCCCTTTTTGCCGGTCACCGGATGGATGTTGGCGACGTGCTGGTCGCCGGTGAGCGCATGGCAGATCAGGATCGCGTTGGAGCGCGCGGCGTTCAGCGTGCCGTAGGTCTGGTAGGCGATCTGCAGCGGCGCGAGGCTCGCGCCGGAATCGAGCGCGAGCGGCTGATTTTCCGGCAGGCGCAGGAGCGGACTTTGCGGGTTGTCGGCCTCGCTCGATGCCGTGCCCCGGGGCTGCCGCCGTGCGACGCTCTTCAGCGGGTTCGTTATTTCGAACATTTCGTTTTTTATTTAGGAGGCTACCGACAAATAAGTCAATACTGGCGTATCGTTTCGCGGTTGTTCAGGCCGCCTGTTAGAGAGCGCCGGAGGGCGCAGATGAGCGAGACAGAAACGACTGAAACTGCGGGTCTTGCGGCTCTCCGCGAGGAGATCGACCGCATCGACCTCGATTTGCACCGCGGCCTCATGCAGCGCGGCGAGATCATCGATCGGTTGATCGCGGTGAAATCCGGCGAGGGCGGCGGCGGCTCGGCATTCCGGCCGGGGCGCGAGGCGGAGATGATGCGCCGCCTCGTCGAGCGCCATCGCGGGCTCCTGCCGCTCGACACAGTCGAGGGAATTTGGCGCATTATTATTTCTACCTTCACCTTCGTGCAGGCAAATTACAGCGTCCATGTTGATGTTGCGGGCGGCGATCCGCCGATGCGCGACTCGGCGCGCTTCCATTTCGGCTTCACGGTTCCCTACGTGCCGCATAACGGCGCCGCCGGCGTCATCGCGGCGGTGATGCGCTCGCCGGGCGACCTCGGGCTCGTCCGCATCAGTGGCAGCGCCGCCGATGGCGCCTGGTGGAGCGGGCTCGCCGACCCACAGGCGCCGAAAATCATCGCCCGCCTACCCTTCGTGGAGCGGCCGGACCATCCGGCGGGGCTGCCAATCTTCGTCGTCTCGAAGCCGGTAGAGGACGCCGCCGCGCGCGATGTCCTGCTCTACGCGGTGCAGGTCGAGCGCTGGCGCGACGCGCTGCCGGCCCTCATCGCCGAGGCCGCCGGCGAGATCATCGGCAATGCGGCGCATCGGATGGGACTGTCGCTTCTCGTCGCCATTTCAGGCCCCAGTGCCGGCGTGTCAGGCGAGCGGCTGCGTGCTCTCCCCGGTGCCATCCGGATCGCCGGAATCGGCAGCCATGCCGCCCGGTTCGATGTCGCCTCTCGCGATTCGGCGACCGATGCTCTAAGCCGTTCGGCCTGATTTCGGAGCCATCATGCCTGCGCCTTCATCCCGCCCGGTGCCCCGCCCCGGAATTCTCGACATCAGCGCCTACGTGCCCGGCAAAAGCGATGCGCCGGGCGTGGCGAAGGTATTCAAACTTTCCTCGAACGAGACGCCACTCGGGCCATCGCCAAAGGCCACTGCGGCCTATCGCGCACTCGCCGATCATCTCCAAGCCTATCCCGACGGCGCGTCGTGGCGCCTCCGCGAAGCCATCGCGCAACGCTATGGGCTCGATCCCGCGCGCATCGTCTGCGGCTCGGGGTCGGACGAGATCCTGTCGTTGCTCGCGCACGCCTATGTCGGTCCGGGCGATGAGGGCATTTTCACCACGCACGGCTTCCTCGTCTATCGCATCAACGTTTTGGGCGCCGGCGGGACGCCGATCGTGGCGGAGGAAAAAAACTACACGGCCGACGTCGATGCGATCCTCGCGAAAGTGACGCCGCGCACAAAAATCGTGTTTCTCGCCAATCCGAACAATCCGACGGGTACGTACGTGCCGTTCGAGGAGGTGAAGCGGCTGCATGCGGGCCTGCCGCCGAACGTCCTGCTGGTCATCGATTCGGCTTACGCGGAATACGTGACGCGCAACGATTATTCCTCGGGCCTCGAGCTCGCGGCGCAATACGACAATGTCGTGATGACGCGCACCTTCTCGAAGATTTACGGCCTTGCGGCGTTGCGCATCGGCTGGTGTTATGGGCCGGCGCATGTCTGCGATGCGCTGAACCGCATCCGAGGTCCGTTCAACGTCAACGCGGCAGCGATTGAAGCGGGTGTCGCGGCAATGGACGATATCGCCCATGTCGAGAAATCGATCGCGCATAATACGAAATGGCTGGCCTGGCTCACCGAAGAGATCGCCAAACTCGGTCTCGAAGTGGTGCCGAGCGTCGGGAATTTCGTGCTGATCCGCTTTCCTAAGACGTCCGGCCGCACTGCGGCGGATGCCGACCGCTTCCTCACCGCGCGCGGTCTCGTGCTCCGCGCCGTCGCGGCCTACGGCTTGCCCGATTGCCTGCGCATGAGCGTGGGCACGGAAGAAGCCAACCGGCTCGTCGTCAACGCCCTCGCCGAGTTCGTAAGCCACCGGGAGAAGCAGCGTGCCTGAACGGCTTGGTCCGGCACGTGCGACGCCTCTCTTTCACAAAGTTGCGCTCATCGGTCTAGGCCTCATCGGCTCGTCGCTCGCTCACGTCGCGCGGCGGCAGAACCTTGCCGGCGAAGTGGTCGGCTTCGATCACAGCGAAGACGTGCGAAAGCGTGCCCGCGCGATAGAACTTTGCGCGATCGCCGAGACTGCAGAAGCAGCGGCAAGCGGCGCCGATCTGGTTATCCTCTGCGTACCGGTCGGCGCTATGGGCGATGCGGCTCGCGACATTGCCGCGCATTTGCAGCCGGGGACGATTGTCTCCGATGTCGGCGGCGTCAAAGGCGGCGTCATTGCTGCCGTCGCGCCGCACCTTCGGCAAGGCGTGCATTTCGTGCCGGCGCATCCGGTGGCCGGCACAGAACATTCCGGGCCCGAGGCCGGCTTCCCGACGCTGTTTCACGGCCGCTGGTGCATTCTGACGCCGCCGGACGGCGCCGACGAGATTGCGATCCAGAAAGTCACCTCATTCTGGGAAGCGGCGGGTTCGCATGTTGAACTCATGAATCCCTCGCATCACGATCTGGTGCTGGCGATCACGAGTCACGTGCCACATCTCATCGCCTACAATATTGTCGGCACAGCCGCCGATCTCGAAGAGGTGACGCAGTCGGAAGTGATAAAATTCTCCGCCGGTGGCTTTCGCGATTTCACCCGCATCGCCGCATCCGACCCGACGATGTGGCGCGACGTCTTCCTGAACAACAAGGAAGCGGTGCTGGAAGTGCTCGGCCGCTTCAACGAAGATTTGGCAGCCTTGCAACGCATGATCCGCTGGGGTGACGGACAGGGCCTCTTCGATTTATTTTCCCGCACCCGCGCCATCCGCCGCGGCATCATCGCGGCAGGACAGGAGACCGCGGCACCGGACTTCGGCAGGCATATCGGCGAGGAGAACGGGCCGACCGCGTGATCCCTAGAGCCGCGAAGGGGCTTCTCGTTAAGCTAACTTGATGACAGCAAGAAACGGAGTGCAGCGCTCGCAAACGGCACTTTAATCGGCTCGGCACGTCATAGGAGAGAGCTGATGCCGAGCGATATCCAGACTCGGGTTTACGGAACCGTTTGCGCTGAAAAACGCAAGCAGATGAGCGGTCTGCGTTTCGTGCAGGGACTGGTGGACGGGAGCCTGCCGCTCAACACTATCGCCGAAACGCTTGGCTACGAGATCATTCACGCAGAAAGCGGTCGAGTACGGGTCGCCGCGACACCGACAAGCGCTCACCTAAATCCGGCTGGCACGATCCACGGCGGCCTGTCCGCTACCTTGCTCGACAGCTGCATGGGTTTGGCGATCGAATCGACTCTGGAGAGAGGCCTCAGTTCAACTACGTTGGAGTTCAAGATTTCACTTGTGAGGCCAATTACACCGGACACAGGCCGGATAGGCGCGGAGGGTGTTGTTGTAAGCCGCGGTCGCCGCATCGGAACGGCGGAAGGTCGCATAACGGACCTCCAGGGACGCCTGCTCGCGCATGGGACAACCACGTGCCTGATTTTCGAAAGCTGAGTTCACTCAAGATTGCGGTTACTGCGCCATCGCCGCGCTCTGCTCCTGCGGCTGTACCAGCACATTCGGGCTCAGCCGCTGCAGATTGCCGACGATCACTTTGTCGCCTTCCTTCACCGGCCCGGTGACGACCACACGCTCCCCGTAGCGCGCGCCAAGCGTGACGAAACGCTGCTCGGCTTTGTTGTCCGGGCCAACGGTGTAGAGATACTGCCCCGTCTGCGACACGCCGATCGCCGTTTGCGGGACCAGCAGCGCGTTCGGTGTCGTGCCGATCGCCAAGCGCACGCGGACGAACTGGCCGGCCAGCAGCGCGCGGTCGGGATTGTCGAGCTGCCCACGGGCGGTGATCGTGCCGCTCGCCCGATCGACCACGTTGTCGAGAAACACGAGCTTGCCTTTGTAGCGCGGCTCCGTGTCGCCGGTCAGAAAAACTTCCGCGGCGACGTCTCCCTGCTTCCGTCGCGCTTCCAAGCGCGGCACATCGGTCTCGGCCGGATTGAAGGTCACGTAAATCGGATCGAGCTGGACGAGCGTATTCAGCTGCGTCCCGGCAGCACTGATCAACGCTCCCTCGTGTACCAGTGAGCGTCCGAGCCGCCCCGCGAAAGGCGCGCGGATTTCGGTATAGGCGAGATTGTTCTCGGCCGTGCGCTCGGCGGCCTGATCCGCCGCGAGGGACGCTTGCGACTGCCCGAGCGTGCTCGTCGCCTGCTCGAATTGATCGCGGCTCGTATAGCCCTGTTGAACGAGGGTCGCGCTTCGGTTTTGCGTCGCGCGCGAATAGGAGAGGGCGGACTGATCTTTCTGGACTTGCGCCTTTGCCTGATCGAGAGCCGCCTGGTAGTCGCGTGGATCGATTTTGTAGAGAAGATCGCCTTCCCTAACGTCGGCGCCGTCAGGCGCTCCGCGTTGCACTAAATAGCCGGTGATTTTGGCTTGCAAATTGACCATGCGGATCGCTTCGGTCGTCCCGACATATTCGAGGTAGACCGGGACGTCCTCTCGCTTCACCGGCACGACAGGGACCGGAATTGCCGCGGCTGGAGCAGGCGCATTCTGAGCGTGGACAGGCTGCGTTGCGATACGCTGATAGCCGTAGAAGGCACCCGCTGCGCCGAGCGCGACGATAAGGACGCCGAAGAAGAGACGGGAACCGCGCATTTATTCGCCCGGCGCCGCTTCGAGCCCATGCAATTGCTCGCGTCGCACGCGCTTTGGCCGCGGCTCACGCAAACGCTCGATCACGACGTAGAAGACCGGCACCAGTGCCAGACTGAGCACAGTTGCAGCCAGCATCCCGCCGAACACGGTCGTGCCGATCGACTGACGGCTCGCAGCACCCGCGCCGTGCGCGAGCATCAATGGGATAACGCCGAAGATGAAGGCAAACGCCGTCATCAGGATCGGCCGCAGGCGAAGACGCGCGGCGTCCATCGCGGCAGCGACGACCGAGATGCCATCCTCGCGCCGCCGCCGGGCAAACTCGACGATCAGAATGGCGTTCTTCGCCGCGAGTCCGATCAGCATGACGAACCCAACCTGCGAGAACACGTCGATTTGCATCGCGCGAAGCCACAGCATGCCGAACGCGCCGAACAGAGCGAGAGGCACGGCGAGGATCACCATGAAGGGCATCGCCCAGCTTTCATATTGCGCGGCCAGAAACAGGAAGACGAAGACCAGCGCCAGCGAGAAGACGACCACCGCGACCGAGCCGGCCTTGAGCTCCTGATAAGTGATGCCCGTCCATTCGTAGCCGAAATCCCGCGGCAGGCTGTTTGCAGCGGCGCGCTGCATCGCGGCGATCGCCTGGCCCGAGGAATAGCCGGGCGCCGGCGTGCCGTTGAGCTTCGCCGTGTTGTAAAGGTTGTAGTGCGGAACGATATCCGGACCGATCGTTCGCTGCAGCGAGCCCAGTGTCGACAAGGGCACCATGCGTCCGACATTGTTGCGCACATAAAGGCGATTCAAGTCGGTCGGATCGGATCGCGCATCCTTTTCCGCCTGCACGGTCACGCGGAAGGTACGGCCGAACAGGTTCAAGTCGTTGACATAGAGCGAGCCGAAGAAAATCTGCAGCGTGCTGAACACGTCGGGCAGGTTGAGCCCAAGGAGCTTCGTCTTGGCCCGGTCGAGATCGTATTTATATTGCGGCGTCGTCGTGCTGTAGGTCGTGAATATCTTGCTCGGATCGATCTCGGGCTGCTTCTTCGCCTCCGCGATGAGCGCTTTCGTTGCCTCCTCAAGCGCGAACGGACCGTGGTTGGTGAGATCTTCGAGCTGGAACTCGAAGCCGCCGGTCTGGCCGATGCCGGGGATCGAAGGCGGGTCGAAGGTCACGACGACACCGGCTTCGAGATCGGTCAGCTGCTTTTTCAAATCCGCCATCACTTCGCCGACGCTCTGACCGGGGCCGCGCTCCTCCCAAGGCTTTAGGATCGCGAATTCCGCCGCGCTGTTCGAGCCGGTCGAGCCGGTGAGGAAGTTCAGGCCGACGAGCGAGATGATGTTGTCCATGGCCGGATTCGTCATGATGACGGAGCGCACCTTCTTTGCCATCTCGTCGGTGCGCTGGAGCGAGGCGCCGTCCGGGAGTTGGATAATGACATAGAAGTAGCCACGATCCTCCGTCGGCAGGAATCCGGAGGGCAGCCGCATGTACAGCATGCCGGTCGCGGCGATGCCGATGGCAAAGAGCGCGAGCAGGGCCCAGCGGATTTTCACCAGCTGTCGCACGCCGCGGGCGTAGCTCCGCGCCGCCCAATCGAAGCCCTGGTTGAATTTGCGGAAGAAGAAGAAGGTCGGCGGCGGCCGGTGCCGCAGCAGCACCGCGCAGAGCGCGGGGCTCAGCGTCAGCGAATTGAAGGCGGAGATCGCGATCGAGATCGCGATCGTCAACGCGAATTGATTGTAGAGGCGGCCGGTGACGCCGGGCAGGAAGGCGACGGGAATGAACACGGCGCCGAGCACGGCCGACGTCGCGATGATCGGGCCGGTCACTTCCCACATCGCGACCTTCGCCGCCGTCAGCGGCGCAAGGCCATTCTCGAGCTGGCGCTCGACGTTTTCGACGACGACGATCGCATCGTCGACGACGAGGCCGATCGCCAGCACCATGCCGAGCATGCTGACGGTGTTTAAGGAAAAGCCCATCGCATACATGATGGCGAGCGTGCCGATGAGCGAAACGGGAATGGCGATGCCGGTTATCAGCGTCGTGCGCCACGATTGCAGGAACAGGAACACGACGGCAAACACGAGGAGCAGCGCCTCGGCAAGCGTGATCATCACGTCATGCATCGATGCCGACACGAACATGTTGGTGTCGTAGTTGATCCCCCAGTTGATGCCCTTGGGGAAACTCTTGGCTAGCTCCGCCATCCGCGTGCGGACGGCCTTGTCCATGTCGAGCGCATTCGAGCCCGGCAGCTGGAACACGGGGACCAGCACGGCCGGACGATCGTTGACATAAGCGCTCGTCGTATATTGCAGCGCGCCGAGTTCGAGACGCGCGACGTCCTTCAAAAGCACGGTTGCCTGACTGGTCGTGCCGGCGCGCAAGACGATCTCGCCGAATTGCTCCGGCGTGCTCAGGCGGCCGAGCGCGTTGATCTGCATCTCGAAGGCGGTGCCCGGCGGGGCAGGCGCGGCGCCGAGCTTGCCGGCGGCGACCTGCACGTTCTGCTCGGCGATTGCCTGCTGCACGTCGACGGCGGTAATCCCGAGCTTGGCGAGCTTGTCGGGGTCGAGCCAGGCGCGCATCGAATAACGCCGCTCGCCGAAAAGTGTGACGTCGCTGACGCCCGGCACGCGTTTCAAGGGATCGACGACCTGCAGATAAGCGAAGTTGCTGAGCGTGACCGGATCGACTGAACCATCGGGCGAGTAGATGTTGATCGCCAGCGCGAAATTCGGGTTCTTCTTTTGGATCATCACGCCGGCTTGGTTGACGATGCTTGGCAGCGATGCCGCCGCCTGCGAGACGCGGTTCTGCACGTCGACGGCGGCAATGTTGACGGGATAGCCGACATCGAAGGTGATGGTGATGATCGAGGTGCCGTCATTGGCGCTGACCGAGGACATGTAGGCCATGCCCGGGACGCCGTTGATCTGCTG
>JAXDNJ010000001.1:0-84143 GCA_034669505.1 Methylobacteriaceae bacterium | reverse complement strand
CCGGTGGCGACGGGGCGCGTGCTTGCACCGGGCTCGGCTCGCGCGCCGGCGCAGGCGCGCTCGCCGGGCTGAAGGCGAGCACGTCGCCTTTCAGCACCTGGCCGCGCTTGCCGGAGCCGGCGATCTCGCCCGTATCGATGCCGCGTTCGGCCGCGATTTTCGCCGCCGATGGCGCGGGCCGCATTTGCGTCGGCGCTGCCTGAGTTTGCGAACCGCCATTCGTCGCAGCAGCCGCAGCGCGCGAACCGGCCGGAGCCTGCGTCGGCACACTTGCCGGTGGGGGCGCGGCAGCTTTTACTTTCGCTTGGCTCTTGGCCGAGGAAGCAGCAGCGCCAGCACCCTCACTGATTTGGCCAAGCAGCGCGCCCGGGGTGACGGTCTCGCCATCCTTTACTGTGATCTCAGCAAGCACGCCTGCTGCGGGCGCGTTCACTTCGAGCGTTACTTTGTCGGTCTCAAGTTCGAGCAGCGGCTCGTCGGCCTTCACGGCATCGCCGGCCTTCTTGAACCACTTGCCGATCGTGGCTTCACTGACCGATTCACCGAGAGTGGGTACGCGGATTTCTGTCGCCATCACTTCGCTTCTATCGCGGCCCGAGGGGAAAAGGAGCGTGCGCGGCTCACGCCGCGTAGGCTTCGTCGACAAACGTCTTCAATTGTGCGAGATGCTTGGACATGACGCCCGTCGCTGTCGCAGCGGAGGCGGCACGGCCGATGTAGCGCGTGCGCTGCCCTTTGCGGCCGAGTTGATTGTGCACCCATTCGAGATACGGCTCGACCGACGACCAGGCACCCATATTTTTCGGCTCCTCCTGGCACCAGACGATATCGGCATTCTTGAAGCGCGAGAGTTCGGCGACGAGCGCCTTTAGCGGGAAGGGATAGAGCTGCTCGACTCGCATCAGGTAGACATCGTCGATATCCCGCTTCTCGCGCTCTTCGTAGAGATCGTAGTAGACCTTGCCCGAGCAGAGCACGACCCGCCTGATCTTGTCGTTGTCGACAAGTCTGATCTTCTCGCTCTTCAAATATTCCGCATCGTCCCACAGAACACGATGGAAGGACGTGCCGATCGCCATCTCCTCAAGACGCGACACCGCACGTTTGTGGCGCAGCAGCGATTTCGGCGTCATCAGAATGAGCGGCTTGCGGATGTCGCGTTTCAGTTGCCGGCGTAGGATGTGGAAGTAGTTCGCCGGCGTCGTACAGTTTGCGACCTGCATGTTGTCTTCGGCGCACATTTGCAGATAGCGCTCAAGCCGCGCCGAGGAGTGTTCCGGTCCCTGGCCCTCATAGCCATGCGGCAAGAGGCAGACGAGACCGGACATGCGCAGCCATTTGCGTTCGCCCGATGAGATGAATTGGTCGAAGACGACCTGCGCGCCGTTGGCGAAATCGCCGAACTGCGCCTCCCAAAGCGTCAGTGCATTCGGCTCCGCCAGCGAGTAGCCGTATTCGAAACCGAGCACGGCTTCTTCCGATAGCATCGAGTTGATGACTTCGTACCGGGCCTGGCCGTCGCGGATGTTGTTCAGCGGCACGTAGCGCGCTTCCGTCTCCTGATCGATCAGCACCGAATGGCGCTGCGAAAACGTGCCGCGCTCGCTGTCCTGTCCCGATAGGCGCACGCGATGGCCTTCATCGACGAGCGAAGCAAAGGCAAGTGACTCGCCGAGCGCCCAGTCGATCCCCTCGCCGCTCTCGACCGCCTTGTGCCGGTTGTCGAGGAAGCGCCGGATCGTCTTGTGCAGATTGAAATCGTCGGGAACCTCGTTCAGGCGCAGCCCGATTTCCTTCAACCTGTCGAAATCGACGCCGGTCTGACCGCGCCGTGCCTCTTCCGTCTCGTTCGCCGGCCGTAGTCCCGCCCAGCGGCCGTCGAGCCAGTCGGCCTTATTGGGCTTATAGGATTGTCCGGCCTCGTACTCTTCCTCGAGATGCTTGCGCCAATCGGCGACCGCTTTCTCGACCTCTTCCTGCGTGACGATGTTTTCCGCGACGAGCTTCTCCGAGTAAAGCTGAAACGTCGTCGGATGCGCGCGCACCTTCTTGTACATCAAGGGCTGCGTGAAGCTCGGCTCGTCACCTTCGTTATGACCGAAGCGGCGATAGCACCACATGTCGATGACGACCGGCTTCTGGAATTTCTGGCGAAACTCCGTCGCCACTTTCGCCACGAAGACGACCGCTTCGGGATCATCCCCGTTGACATGGAAGATCGGCGCTTCGACCATCTTTGCAACGTCCGACGGATACGGCGACGAGCGCGAGTAGCGCGGATAGGTCGTGAAGCCGATCTGATTGTTGATGATGAAATGCACCGAGCCGCCGGTGCGGTGACCTTTCAGCCCCGACAATCCAAAACATTCGGCGACGACGCCCTGGCCGGCAAAAGCCGCATCGCCGTGGATAAGCAGGGGGAGGACGATGCCGCGTTCTTCAGTATTGCAGCCATACTGGTCCTGCTTGGCACGTACCTTTCCGAGCACGACGGGATCGACGATCTCGAGATGGGATGGATTCGCGGTCAGCGACAGATGCACTTTGTTATTGTCGAACTCACGGTCCGACGAGGCGCCGAGGTGATACTTCACGTCGCCCGAACCTTCGACCGCCTCGGGCACGAACGAGCCGCCCTTGAACTCGTGAAACAGCGCGCGGTGCGGCTTGCCCATCACCTGGGAGAGCACGTTGAGGCGTCCGCGATGCGCCATGCCGATGATGATTTCCTTGGTGCCGAGCGCACCGCTGCGTTTGATGATCTGTTCCAGCGCCGGGACCATCGATTCCGCGCCGTCGAGGCCGAAGCGCTTGGTGCCGGTGTAGCGGACATCTAGAAATTTCTCGAAGCCTTCGGCCTCCACGAGCTTGGTCAGGATCGCGCGCTTCCCTTGATCGGTAAACGCGATCTCCTTGTCCGGCCCTTCGATGCGCTGTTGGATCCAGGCTTTCGCCGCCGGATCCGAGATATGCATGAACTCGAAGCCGATCGTCGAGCAATAGGTGCGGCGCAGGAGCGCCAGCATCTCGTGGATCGTCGCGAATTCGAGACCGAGCACGTGATCGATGAAAATTTTGCGATCCCAATCGCTCTCCTCGAAGCCGTAGCTCGAAGGATGCAGCTCGACGTGATCGGGTCGCGGCTCGAGGCCGAGGGGATCGAGATTGGCGTGCAGATGACCGCGCATGCGATAGGCGCGGATCATCATCAAGGCGCGGACGCTGTCGCGCGTCGCGCGTTGCACGTCCTCATGTGAAACCAGCGCGCCCTCGGCTTGCGCCTTGCTCTTGATCTTGTCGCCGAAGGTGGTCTCGAGGTCCGCCCAATTGCCGTCGAGGGCGGAAACAAGTTCGCCATTTGCTTCGATCGGCCAATTCGGCTTCGCCCAGGAAGGTCCGCGCGCGTTCTTCTCAACGTCGGCAGCGGAATCGTTCAAACCCGCGAAGAAATCGCGCCACTCCGCATCGACGGAACGCGGGTCCTGCTCGTATGCCGCATGCAGCTGTTCGACGTAAGCCGCGTTGCCGCCGTAGAGGAACGACGTGTTCGCGAATGCCGTGTTCGTGCTGGAAGGAAGGGCGGCGGTTCCGCCGCCGCCGTTGTTACCGTTGGCTTCTCGCCGAGCCATCGTCATGACCTCCGGGGCTTTGCCCCTCGAAACACACCTCGTGCTTTCGACAGGCGCAGGAGGCGATCGTGAGTGTTGGTCGGGGCGTTCAACGCCGCGAAAGGGGCGAACCACGTCTCGATCTGGGGAACAAAGAGATAGGCTCATTGGTGCGAAGATGAAAGCGTCTTCGATTGATTTCCTTTACGAAATCAGCCCTTGAGCAGCTCCACCAACGTCTTGCCGAGGCGCGCCGGAGAAGGCGAGACGCGGATCCCTGCCGCCTCCATGGCTGCGGTCTTGTCCTCGGCGCCGCCCTTTCCGCCCGAGATGATCGCCCCGGCATGGCCCATCCGCCGGCCGGGCGGAGCAGTGCGTCCGGCAATGAAGCCTGCAACCGGCTTCTTGCGGCCGCGCTTTGCCTCGTCCTTCAGGAATTGCGCCGCATCCTCCTCGGCCGAGCCGCCGATCTCGCCGATCATGACGATCGACTGCGTCTCCGGGTCGGCCAGGAACATTTCGAGGACATCGATGAATTCGGTACCCTTGACCGGATCACCACCGATGCCGACGGCGGTCGTCTGCCCGAGCCCCTCCTGGGATGTCTGGAAGACCGCCTCATAGGTGAGCGTGCCGGAGCGCGAGACGATCCCGACGCTGCCGCGCTTAAATATCTGTCCGGGCATGATGCCGATCTTGCACTCGCCCGCGGTCATCACACCCGGGCAGTTCGGGCCAACGAGGCGCGATTTCGACCCGGCGAGCGACCGCTTCACCCGGATCATGTCCAGGACCGGAACTCCTTCGGTGATGCAGACGATCAGCGGGATGTCGGCGTCGATCGCTTCGCACATCGCGTCGGCTGCGCCCGCAGGCGGCACGTAGATCACGCTCGCGTCGGCGCCCGTTCCCGTCCGCGCTTCCTCGACCGTGTCGAACACCGGCAGGTTGAGATGGGTCGAACCGCCTTTGCCAGGCGACGTGCCGCCGACCATTTTCGTCCCATACGCGATCGCCTGTTCGGAATGGAACGTGCCGTTGCGGCCGGTAAAGCCCTGGCAGATAACTTTCGTGTTTTTGTCGATTAGGACGGACATTAAGCTGATCTCGTTGGTTATCGAATGCGCATCGTGATGCTCACGCCGCCGCTTTTACCGCACCGACAATCTTCTGCGCGGCATCGTCGAGATCGTCGGCCGAAATGACGTTCAAGCCCGACTTGCTGATGATTTCCTTGCCGAGCTCGACATTGGTGCCTTCCAGTCGCACGACGAGCGGCACTTTCAGCCCGACCTCTTTCACTGCGGCGATGACCCCTTCCGCAATGATGTCGCAGCGCATGATGCCGCCGAAAATGTTGATGAGTATGCCCCTCACCTTCGGGTCGGCGGTGATGATCTTGAACGCCGCCGTCACCTTCTCCTTCGTCGCGCCGCCGCCGACGTCAAGAAAATTGGCGGGCTCCTCGCCATAGAGCTTGATGATGTCCATCGTCGCCATGGCAAGGCCGGCACCGTTCACCATGCAGCCAATCGTGCCGTCGAGCGTGATGTAGGAGAGGTCGTATTTCGACGCCTCTATCTCCTTCGCATCCTCCTCCGTCTCGTCGCGCAGCGCCGCGACGTCGGGATGGCGGAACAGCGCGTTGTTGTCGAACGAGATTTTCGCGTCGAGGCAGCGAATATGGTTGTCCTTCGTGACGATCAGCGGATTGATCTCCAGAAGCTCCATGTCCTTGGCCGTGAACGCGGCAAACAGTTGGGTTGCGAGCTTCCCGGCCTGTTTGGCGAGATCACCGGACAGCCCGAGCGCATCGGCGATCTTGCGTCCGTGGTGCGGCATGATTCCCGTGGCGGGATCGACCGAGAAGCTGATGATCTTCTCCGGCGTATCGTGCGCGACCTTCTCGATGTCCATGCCGCCTTCGGTGGAGACGACGAAGGCGACACGCGAGGTGGTGCGATCGACCAACATTGAGAGGTAGAATTCCTTGGCGATCTCGGCGCCTTCCTCCACGTAGAGGCGGTTCACCTGCTTGCCGGCCGGACCGGTCTGCACGGTGACAAGCGTCTTGCCGAGCATCTGCTCGGCACATTGATCGACCTCTTCCGGCGATCTGGCGAGACGCACGCCGCCTTTGTCGCCGGCGGTTGGCTCCTTGAATTTGCCTTTGCCACGGCCACCGGCATGAATCTGCGCCTTCACGACCCAAACGGGGCCGCCGAGCTCCTTGGCGGCTTTTGCCGCTTCGCCGGGCCTCAGCACCGGAACGCCGCGCGGGACCGGCACACCAAATTCGCGCAGCACAGCCTTGGCTTGGTATTCGTGGATGTTCATTTCCTACCCTCTAACGTCCGGCGGCGCGTCTTATTCGAGCTTCACGCAAACGCCGGATTGATCTTCTTGCAAGCGTCGACCAGGCCTTTCACCGAAGCAACTGATTTCGCGAACATTTCCTTCTCGCTCGCATCGAATTCGATCTCGACGATCTTCTCGACGCCATTGGCGCCGAGCACGACCGGCACGCCGACATAGAGATTGTCGACGCCGTACTGCCCGTTGAGATAGGCGGCGCAGGGCAGCACGCGGCGCTGGTCCTTCAAATAGCTCTCGGCCATCGTGATGGCGGACGCGGCCGGTGCGTAGAAGGCCGAGCCGGTCTTTAGGAGATTGACGATTTCGCCGCCGCCGCCGCGCGTACGCTTGACGATGGCGTCGAGCTTCTCCTGCGTCGTCCAGCCCATCTTGATGAGGTCCGGCAAGGGAATTCCGGCGACGGTCGAATAGCGGACCGAGGGCACCATGTCGTCGCCATGTCCGCCGAGCACGAAGGCGGTCACATCCTCGACCGAAACCTTGAACTCCTCAGCCAGAAAATAACGGAAGCGCGCCGAATCGAGCACGCCGGCCATGCCGATCACCTTGCTCGTCGGCAGGCCGCAGGCCTTCTGCAGCGCCCAGACCATCGCGTCGAGCGGATTGGTGATGCAGATGACGAGCGCATCGGGCGCATACTGCTTGATGCCCGCGCCGACCGATTCCATCACCTTGAGATTGATGCCGAGAAGATCGTCGCGGCTCATCCCGGGCTTGCGCGGCACGCCCGCCGTGACGATGACGACGCTCGCCCCCGCGATTGCCGAATAATCGCTGGAGCCGGTCAGGTTTGCGTTGAAGCCCTCGACGGGAGATGCCTCGACAAGATCGAGCGCCTTGCCCTGCGGTATGCCATCGGCAATGTCGAAGAGCACGATATCGCCAAGTTCCTTCAAGCCGGCGAGAAGGGCCAAGGTGCCGCCGATCTGGCCTGCTCCGATCAATGCGATCTTGGTACGCGCCATCAGTCTCTTCCTGTTCTCGCGGGGCTCACGCCGGGCCGGCGCCTCTTTGCCTTGATGCTACCCCTCTTGCAAGCCGCTCTCGTGCGGAAAAAATCGGCGCAGGATCAGGCGATCACGTCTCTACAACGCCGCTGAGATCGCCCTCGCCGGCCCGCGCGGTGTGCGGCATGGCCAGATATTCGGGTGAGCGCATCTCGATCAGCCGCGAGGCGGTGCGCTCGAATTCGAAGGCTTCGCGGTTTCCCTGCCCGAGATAAAGATCTTGCGGCTCGGCAGCGGCCGAGGCGATCAGTTTCACGTGACGGTCATACAGCGCATCGATCAGATTGATGAAGCGCTTTGCCTCGTTGCGCTGGTTCGCCTGGATGATTGGGATGTCGTCGAGGACGATCGTATGAAAGGCGCGGGCGACCGCCAGGAAATCCGTCGCGCCGAGCGGCTTCTCGCAAAGATCGGCGAAGGAGAAGCGCGCGACGTTGGCGGCGGCTTCCGGCACCGCGATCGGGTGGCCGAGCACGCGCAGCGTCGTCGGCGAGCCGTGCGGCCTCCCCGTCAGCGACTCGAACGCCTGCTGCAGCGCCGCTCGCGCCCGATCATCCGCAGGCACGCAGTACACAGACGAATCGCGCAGTTTTTCGAGCCGGAAATCGGTGCGCGCTTCGAGGCGCACGACTTCCATATGCTGACGCAGGAGGTCGAGAAAGGGCAGGAACAGTGCACGGTTGAGGCCGTCCTTGTAGAGGTCGTCCGGATCGACGTTGGAGGTGGCGACGACGACGACGCCGTGCTCGAATAAAGCTGCGAAAAGCCGGCCCAGAAGCATTGCATCGGCGATGTCGCTCACGGTGAATTCGTCGAAGCACAGGAGCCAGGTCTCGCTGGCCAGGGCCTCAGCGACGGGCGCGATTGGGTCCTCGCCATTCACCCGTCCGCCCTTGCGCTCTTCGCGCCACGCGTGGATCCGGGCGTGCACGTCCGCCATAAAACTGTGGAAGTGGACGCGGCGCTTGCGCTGCACCTGCGCGGTCTCGAAGAACATGTCCATGAGCATGGTCTTGCCGCGCCCGACCGGCCCCCGAATGTAGACGCCGCAGATCGGCTCGCTTGGACGCGCGGCGAATAGCCAGCCAAGGGCGCCGGCTTTTTTGGCGGGACGATAGCCTTCGAGGCGGGCCGCGAGTGCATCGAGCTTCTCGATCACCCGCTCCTGAGCCGGATCGCGTTCGAAGCGGCCGCTTTGGATAAGCGTCTGATAGCGATCGGTGAGGCGCGGCACGAGGTTTCCGAAGGTCGGCCCGCGGCTCTATCGCGTCATAGAGCGGCCGCGCAAGCAAAATGCCGCACTGCACACCATTGCGGCAGCGGGATCGAAGCAGAACCGCGAGGGGAAAGCCCGACAGGCGTTAACCGGCTGGTAACCGGCGATCATTCAAATTGTAACGAGTTGATAACTGATTGACGCCTCTGGAATGTTGCAACGCAACCACAGCGGCGCCCAAATCGCGCCAAACTTGGCCGTTCTCCTGCGCGGGTGCTTGTACAGCTTCACCGCTTACGCGCAGACTGGACGCCGAACAGGAAGAGGTGGATGCGGATGCCGCAGTCGGGACTTAACCTTCTTGTAGGCGTTTCACTCACCGCCGCACTGGCTTTTCCCGCCGCCGCCGGCGCGCTGCCGCCCCCGATACCTCCGAACAGTTCAGCCTTCCTCCCCATTACCCAGGTTCTCGTTTTCGGCAAGAACAGCCGCCGCTCGGCCGAGGATTTCGCCGCGGAGCAGAAGCTGAACGTCAAGGACGTGAAGCGCACCCATGCCGCGTCCGGCCTTGTCGAATGCGGTGAAGCGCACGGCGCCGGGCAGCTCACCCTTGTCGGCAATGTGATCACCACCGCCGCACACGTTTTCTACGACGAGAAAGGCGCGCTCCGCGGCACGACCTGCACCTTCGCCGTTGAACTCAATGGGCAATCGATTCGGGTGCCGGTCGACCTCACCTCCATCAAGGCGGGGAGCACCAATCCCTACGCGTTCCCGGCGGTCCACGACTGGGCGGTCGCCAAGCTGAGCAAATCAATAGCGGACGTCACGCCGTATCAGTTGTCCGACTCCGTTCAAGTGCAGGCGCCAGTCGAATTCGTGGCCCGAGGCCATATCGACTGGGGCGACGGCCGGCGCATGTCGATGGAAGCCTGCCAGCTGCACGATCAGCTGAGCGTTGGGCAGGAAGGCACGCGCGAATTCGCCTTCGATTGCGAGACCGGCGACGGCGCCTCGGGCGGCGCCGTCCTCATGGGCGAGGATCAAATGCAGCTCGGCGCCATCCTTGTCGGCTGGCGCAGCAACAAGCCCTACCGCGCGGTGCCGTTCTCGCCGACGCATTACAATTTCGCCGTCTCGATCGAAGGCGCATTCCGCACGGCGGTGCTCGACGCGGCGAAGAAGATGGTCGGCCAGCGCTGAACAACTGAGCACAGGCCCTCGCAAAGATTTTTCAATGGCTGGGCTCCGCCCGGCCATTTTCGTTTCAAACTCGCCACAGCTGCAAGCATTCGAACTACTCGGCGTCAGTAATTTCGCCTAAGCCTTTGACTCGCCGCAGCGCCCCACGTCAGAGTTGTTCGGTTTCGTTCAACTCTCTCGCGTGCCATGCGTATCGTTTGCCCGCGCATCCTGGCATTCGGCGCCATGCTGCTTGTCGCAGCGGGCGCGCAGGCGGGCGCTTGGCTTGAACCGCCGGGGCAGGGCGAGGTCATTCTCGGCGGCACCTTCTCCGATTCGCTGCGCTCCTATGACGTGCGCGGGCGGCTCGCGCCGGTCTCCTCCTATCGAAAGTTCGCGGTATTAGGTAGCAAGCTCACCTTGGATCGTCGCCGCCCCACCATTGGCGGATCGAGCGGAATAGGGACGGCGCAGTCCTGCCTATTCTCCACATTTCGTCGTCCCGCACGGCGGGCCGTGGCTGTGGCTCCGGAGGCTTTTGATGCTGCCGCTGCTCGCCTTCGAGAGGCTTAGGCGCTGCCGCCTCTTCTTTTTCCTGATGCTCGTAAGGCGGCCGCAAGTCCCGAGGCAGCATCTTCCGCTCGAATTTGAGGTACCTGAGGTGGCGGAACGCTTCCAGCTCAATCCGCTTTAGCTCGGATGGCGTAGCCCGACGTGGTGCCGCACTCTTCTGTCCCAAAAGCCCTGAGATAAGCGAGGGCGCAGAGAATCCGATTGCAAGCGCATCGACGATCCTTGTCGGCGAAAGGAAATAGGCGGCCCCTCCGCCAAGGCAGACAAGCAGCCCCAAGCTCACCCAGAAAAATGGGCGTTTCAGGTAGTCCGGCGCGGGCTCGTACCGCCGCTCTATGACCCGCAGAACATCGGGTAACGCGCCGCCCGCGCAGCCGAGGGCAATCACCTGCCAGGTTTCCACTCGCGCCCCTCCGGCAATAAATTGCCGCCGCAACTTATAATGCTTTTATCCTTCCGCGCTCAATCCCGAGCGCTTTATGGGGGTGACAATGTACAAGGTCGGAAAACACATTGACGATGCGAACACCGGGGCGCGGCTCATCATCATAGCCGTCGAGCCGGATCATGTGCTTTGCAGGGTCCAGCGCCGTCGCCGCGCGAAGGGGCAGGCCCCGTCCCGAGAGAATGGCGCGGCTCAGCCCACAGCATCGCGCGAGACGGCCTAGCCGGAACGGGGCGCCGGCTACGGCGGGCGCCCCACAACAATTACGGCTCTTCGCGACATTCGACAGGTTTGCAAGGAAGAGAGGACGCTCGCCCGGCGAGCGCCCCCTCGCGCTCCGCTGCGCTAGCGCCCGCCGTAATAGTGGCTGCCCTTGCCATGGCTGTTGTATCCGCCATAGCGATGGCTGCCGGTCCTGCCGCGCGCGTCGGCAACGCTCGCTGCGATGACCGAAAGGACCAAGAGAGCGGCCAAAGCCGCCGCGCCGGTTCTCAAAAACTTCATGGCGTTTTCCTCTGCCTTTTGTAGTTGCCGCACCGGCAGAGTGCCACCGCCGAAAGAGCTTCGCAACTGACGGCGTTGTCCATCTACACGACGGCGCCGCTCGGCGGTTCAATATTCGGCCATTGCAGGGCGACAGAGCCGCCGGCAGCCTTCATCTCGTTGTAGAGGTAAATCGAATTGGACGGGGCCGGGTGCACCTTCCCGTTAAAGCCATCGATGGTCTGACAAAGTGCGTGCTCCGGGGTTGATTCGGCTTCGAAGGGCTGGTCCCTCAAAGCACCGAACATCAATGCGGACTGAAAATTCGCGGTCCGCTCGGGAAGCTTGGCTGACTTGCTGTAGCGAAAATTAAGAGCGCCGATCTTGCGATTATTTCTCTTGTTGGTTCGCGCAACAAGCATATCCGGACGGAAGGATATCTCTGTCCCATTGAAGTCAAGTTTCCGACTAGTCTTGCACCTCTGGAACTCCTCTCCATTAACTGCCTCTATACCCAATGTTAACACATTTTTAATATAGTCTATATTGTGCTGCTTTACTTCTTCTTCGAAGTCCGTGTCTGTAATCTTCCCTTCGTAAATTTCCAAATTCGAGGCAAGTTTGATCTTATCCAACTTGCCGTTAGCCATTGAATCTGCTATGATTTTCTTTGCGTCGATGTGCTGGATGACTGCGGTAATTGCTTGGTATTTGCAACTCCGCAGTATACCTCGCCTGGCCTGTTCCGAAGCCGCCATGTAGTCGGCGAGCTTGTTGTCGGAAAGCCTCGGGTGCTTGACGACGCGGTGTGTTTTGTCCGGCATAGGGAGCCTCGGGGTGACAGACTACTATCTTAGCGGCACGTCAAACACGGGCGAGCAACTAATCATCGCGCCCATTTCAGATGAAGTGGCAGCCGCTCAGAACATCACCGATTCGGAATCGATCGGCTATTTCTTGTACCAAAAAAATAATGCCGGCGACAGATTAGATATATCCATCTTAGCGAAAGTCACTTCAGAGGAAGCTGCTTTCGAACTGGGCCGAATTCTTAATTTGAAGTGAGCATATCGCGTGCTCGACTCGCAAACTAACGGTTAGCTCGTTTCGTGAAACGGTCCAAAGCGTTCGATTAAACAGAACGGGCCTTTCAAGCCTCGAAATAATCCTGTGAAAACCCCCAAGTGTTTGTGCACATAGGAATATTTGACTCGACTCGCAGGGGTTGTGTGGCGAGAGTCCCGGACCGGACGAATCAGATGCGGAAACGGCCCGCCGCTTCCGCAGAGGGCCGTTTCGTTGGGCCGGGAACTGGTCGGGGGCTGCCCTCATCAAGCGTGCTTCCCAGGGGTTCGATTCCCCTCCGGTCCACCTTTTTCCGTAGCAGACTCGCGGAATCCCGTCCACGAATTTTACCGCGACGAAAAAGTGATCCCCGATGTTCCCACGCCATCATCGACGAAAGCGATCCCGCGTTGCTCCAGAGCAGCTTGAATTGCCCTTAGATTATTCGCGATCGGATTCCGCCTTCCTTTCTCGAAATCCCGAACTGTGGAAAGCGAGACGCCGGCGGCGCTGGCAAGATCGTCCTGGCCGATATCCAGCCATGCCCGAGCTGCCCGACATTGCTCCGGTCTCATTCCCGACCGATAGCGAAAAGAAGCGCCAAGGTCAACGATTTTCGTTGACGCCAACATTGTCAACGCTTATAACCAACGTCAACGATCACCGTTGGCGATATGGCTCAGCACTTCCTCCTTTCCTCCGCTGCCCGCAGTCTTTCCCTCGGGAAAGTCGCGCGCATGTCGGAAGAGGAAGCCCGAGACGCTTTCCGGCTCATCCGCTGGTCGGCAACGAACGGCGCTCCGGTCTGCCCGCGCTGCGATTGCGCCGCCGTGTACGGCTTCAAGACGCGCCCGCTCTGGAAATGCAAGGCGTGCAGCCATCAATTCAGCGTCACGTCGGGGACGCTCTTTGCCAGCCGCAAGCTCCCGGTGCGCGACTACCTCATGGCGATCGCGATCTTCGTCAACGGCGCGAAGGGGCATAGCGCGCTACAGCTTTCGCGTGACCTGGATGTTCAATACAAGACGGCCTTTGTTCTCGCGCACAAGCTCCGGGAAGCCGTGGCGGCCGACGCCAAGGGCCGCACGGTGTCGGGCGAGGTGGAAATCGACGGTGCATACTTTGGCGGGTACGTGAAGCCTGCAAACTATCGCGAGAACCGCGTCGATCGGCGCCTTGCGATCAACCAAACCGGCAAACGCCGCGTCGTGGTTGTCATGCGCGAGCGCGACGGCCACACGCTGCCTTTCGTATTCAAGGCCGAAGGCCAGGCCGTCGCCACCATCGCGCAACGTACAGCGCCCGGCACGATCTTACATGCCGACGAAGCCGCGCATTGGGACGTGCTCCATTCCCGCTTCCTAGCGAAGCGCATCAACCATCAGGAGACCTATTCGGACGGCGAAGCTTGTACAAACCAAGCCGAGAGCTTCTTTTCCCGGCTCCGTCGCGCTGAAATTGGGACGCACCATAGGATTGCCGGGCCGTATCTCTCGGCCTACGCCAACGAAATGGCGTGGCGCGAGAACAACCGCCGGGTCAGCAACGGCGAACAATATCTAATGGCCGCCTCGGCTGCCCTGAATATTCCTGTGTCTCGCCAGTGGAAAGGGTATTGGCAGCGGCAGACAACCTGACTATGTCTAAACGCAAGTAAAATAACCTTTTGTCCCCTCCCGGCCTACAGAGCCTCAAAAATTTAGGGAGACTACCTTGGAATTTTACGTCGTTTTCAGTGCGCCGGTTACTATTAGCACGGCGCAGAACTTGATGGCGGCCTGCAGTCAGCTGGTCACTCAAAAGGGGGCAACCAGCCTCAGACTTCTTATTTCAACCCCCGGCGGGGAGGTACCCGCCGGCATGACCCTCTACAACTTCTTCAAAGCACTTCCCATTCCCGTCATCACTCACAACATCGGGAATGTAGATTCGATTGGAAACGCGATGTTCTTGGCGGGAAAACAACGCCTCGCTTGCCCGCACTCAACTTTCATGTTCCACGGGGTAGGTCGGAACGCCGAAAAGATCATGCTTGAGGAAAAGAACCTCAAGGAAACCTTGGCCGCTATCCTAGCGGATCAAAAAAGAATCGGTGATATCATTGTCTCCGAGACGAACATAACTGCGGAAAACGCTGGGAAGCTCTTCGCAGAAGCCAGTACCAAAGACGCAGACTTCGCCCTCGCAAATGGGATCGTTCATAGCATTGAGCAGCTGCAAATCCCGCTCGGCGCGCCGATCATCAGTCTCGTGCTTACCTGAGGTCGACAGTTCGAAGGCTCGACCAACGTAGAAAATTGGATCAGCCATGGTTGTCCCCTTAGTCCTTCGCATCCTGAACGCTCTGTTAGACTAGAAAAGCACTTCTCGGAACTAAGTTCGAATCAACGAATCACTTTAAAGCGTTAGCGTGTCTTTAAGGTAAATCAATATATAGTGGGATGAGGCCCGGATGGGCGCTTGTACACAACAATATATTGTGTCAAGCCCAAAAGTGGCCTAAAAAAAATTTAATTGACAGTTGGAACTTTTTGGCAACAGCGGGCCGAATCAGCAAGCTTGTCGCCGCGCTCAACGCCTAAGCTCCCACAGGGCGATCTTCCGAGAACCTGTCCGTATCACCTGCCCCATGTCGCGCATCTGAGCGAGCGCCCCGCAAACGCGCCGGCTCACGTCCGACAAGAGCCTTCGATCCTCGGGAGCCTTCCCCTCCATCTGGCAAAGCATGATGGCTAGCTCCCGCGTGAGAACCGGCGCGGTCCGCTTTTCCAACTCGCCGCGAAGGAAGCCCCGCAGCTCATTCCTGTAGAACAGGATGATCCTGGCTTGCCGCACGGGGCGAAGGTTGAACGGTCCCGAGTGCCCGAGGCTTTGCAGGCTGCGCTCGATCGCATCTAGGTCGTTGACGATCGCGGCTTGCCGCTCGGCAAGACTCTGGGCCTCGGTCCTAAGCTCTTCCCGACGCCGGAGCAGCCCCGAAATGGCGTGCGTGTAGTCTTCCATGTGGAAAAGTATGAGGCCAACGCCTACCGTTGGCTAGCTTCTCCTAGGTGAGCTTGCTACCTAATACCGCAAGTTCGAACTGACGGCCTACACCGAATACGGCGCGACAGAATCGATAACCCTGATCGCTGAACCCTCGGTGCTCGATTTTCGCGCCAAGCCACCGGGGGAGAGCTATGCCGGGATGGGCGTGCTCGAGGCGGGTGGCCGGGTCAAACTCTACGCGCTCGAGGAGACGATCTTTTCGGCGCAGGCGACCCTGCGCGAAGCAACGAACGCCCGTTCGCGCACCTTCCTCGATACCGGGCACGGGCTGCAAGCGGATGCCCGGCTGCTGATCGGGCGTTCCTTCACGATTTTGGGCTTTCCGGCATTCTCGAATCTCGAGATCGGCTACCGCTCACCCGGCGGCTTTGGCCACGAAATCCGCGCCGACGCGACCTTGGGTGTAAGACCGGTCGAGAAGGTGCTGGTGCTTCTGCAGACGTTCAACATCAGCGCCATTCATGCCTCGCCGCTTTACCCCACGCGCTCGAACAAGATCGCATTGAGCGCGGTCTATGACGTGACGCCGCACATTTCGGTGCAGGTTGGCGGTATTATCGGCGTGCCGGGCGTAAATACCACGACCGAACGCGGCATCATCAGCGCGCTCTGGTATCGGTTCTGACCCATCTTTCCGGCAATGGACAGGGCCGGGCGAGCCTGTAACATCCGCTTGGCTGCCTCACACCTCGGCAAGAAGGTCGGCAGTGGCGCCGCGAGCAGCGGCGTGACGGGGAGGTCTGTTTGCAGTCTGGCGCACCGCGCGATTTTGGGGAGAGCGCGCACGATACCTTTCCGAAGTGGCTGCGGCATCACGCGCAAGTGCGCGGCGCGCGGCCCGCGATCCGGCTGAAGGATCGCGGCATCTGGCGTACGTGGAGCTGGACCGAGAGCTACGAAAGCGTCCGCGCGCTGGCGCACGCGCTTCGCACGCTCGGCATCGGCATCGGCGATAAGGTGGCCATCATCGGCGCCAACCGGCCGGCGCTGTATTGGGGGATCGCCGCCGCGCAATGGCTCCGCGCCGTGCCGATCCCCGTCTATGCCGACGCTGTCGCCGACGAGATGGCTTACGTCATCGAAAACGCCGACGTGAAGATCGCGCTGGTGCAGGACCAGGAACAGGTCGACAAAATCCTGTCGATTGCCAACCGCCTGACCCACCTGAAGCACGTTCTTTATGACGAAGAGCGGGGATTGCGGACCTATGATCACTCACGGCTGCACGCTATCGCGGAGGTGATGGCGCAGAGCCGCGCGGCGCTGGAGGAGCATGCGATCGCTGCGGAATTGGAGGCGGAGATCGATCGCGGCCTAGGGGATGATCCCTCGATCATGCTCTACACGTCCGGGACGACGGGGCGCTCGAAAGGTGTCGTGCTCTCGGCCGGACGCTCGGTCGCCGCGGCGCGCGACACCGTTGGGTTCGACAAGATCACCGATCACGATGAACAGCTGGCTTATCTGCCGCTCGCTTGGGTGGGCGACCATTATTTGAATTACGCGCAGATGTTCGTCGCCGGCGGCTGCATGGCGTGTCCGGAAAGCGCCGACACGGTCCAACAGGATTTGCGCGAGATTGGACCGACCTTTTATTTCGCGCCGCCGCGCGTCTTCGAATCGCTGCTGACACGCGTAATGATCCGCATGGAAGATGCCAGCGCTCTCAAGCGCGCTATCTTCCATCACTTTCTCGGCGTCGCGCGGCGCTTCGGCGAGAGGATCATGGACGGCAAGCCGGTGCCGCTCCATGCGCGGTTGCACTACGGGCTCGGCACGCTGCTCGTTTACGCACCACTAAAAAACGTGCTTGGTTTTTCGCGCATCCGCACCGGCTATACCGCCGGCGAGGCGATTGGGCAGGATCTCTTCTCGTTCTACCGCTCGCTCGGCCTGAATCTGAAGCAGCTCTACGGCCAGACTGAAGCTTTTCTTTATGTAACCTGTCAGGCCGACGGCGCGGTGCGCGCCGACACCGTCGGACCGGCGGCGCCGAACGTTGCGCTGCGCCTCTCGCCCGAAGGCGAAGTGCAGTTCAAATCGCCAGGCCAGTTCGTCGAATATTACAAAGATCCGGACAAAACCGCGGAAGCGATGACCGAAGACGGCTTCGTCAAAACCGGAGACGCAGGCATTTTCGAAAGCGACGGTCAGCTAAAGATTTTGGACCGCGCCAAGGATGTCGGCCGCCTGCGCGACGGAACTTTGTTCGCGCCGAAATACATCGAGAACAAGCTGAAGTTTTTTCCGAACATCAAAGAGGCGGTCGCGTATGGTAATGCGCGGGATTTTGTTACCGTCATGCTCAACATCGAGCTTGCCTCAGTCGGCAATTGGGCGGAGCGCAACGGCATTGCCTATGGCTCCTACCAGGAGATCGCGGCGCATGCGCGCGTCTACGCGCTGATCGCCGAGCATGTCCGCGACGTCAACCGCGCGCTGGCGCGCGAGCCGCAAATGGCCGGCGCGCAAATCAAACGCTTCCTCATTCTGCCGAAAGAACTTGACGCCGACGACGGCGAACTGACGCGCACCCAGAAGGTGCGGCGCGGTTTTATCGCCGAGCGCTATGCAACGCTTTGCGCCGGTCTCTACGACGGCTCGTCTTCGGCTGATATCTCCACCGAAGTCACGTACGAAGACGGGCGAAAAGGCGTGCTCGCCGCGCGCGTCCGCATCGAGGATCTCGATATGGATACGGCTCTGTCCCGCGAAGTACCACGCGAGCGTGCTGCGTGAGTGTTGCTTCAGGCGCGCCCGCAGGAGATTCCGGCGAGACTCTTCTTAGTATTGAACATGTTTCGCTCTCCTTCGGCGGCGTGCGCGCCATCCGCGACGTTTCTTTCGATATAAGGCGCGGCGAGATTCGTGCCATCATCGGACCCAACGGCGCCGGTAAGACATCGATGCTGAACGTCATCAACGGCTTTTATCATCCTCAAGCCGGTCGCATCACTTACAAAGGCGCGACGCGGCGGCGCATGCGCCCGCACCAGGCGGCGGCGCAAGGGATTGCCCGTACGTTCCAGAACGTCGCGCTGTTCAAAGGCATGACCACGCTCGACAACATTCTGGCCGGTCGCACGCTGCGTATGCGTAAGAGTTTTTTTTGGCAGCTCTGGCGCTATGGCCCGGCGCTTACGGAGGAAATCGAGCACCGCAAATATTGCGAGGAGATCATCGACTTTCTTGAGATCGAGCGCATCCGTAAGGAGCCGGTCGGCCGCTTGCCCTACGGTTTGCAGAAGCGCGTCGAACTCGGCCGGGCGCTTGCCATGCAGCCGGAGCTTTTGCTTTTGGACGAGCCGATGGCCGGCATGAATCTCGAGGAAAAGGAGGATATGAGCCGGTTCATTCTCGACGTGAATGCCGAGTTCGGCACGACGATCGCGCTGATCGAGCACGATATCGGCGTCGTGATGGATCTATCCGACCGCATCGTCGTGCTCGATTACGGCAACAAGATCGCCGACGATAGGCCTGACGAAGTGCGGCGCGACCAGGCGGTGATCGACGCGTATTTGGGTGTGGTGCATTGACCTTGCTCTATTCCATTTTCGTCGATCCCTTCGTGCAGATGGCGGGCGCGCCTGATCTGCTCGTGCAGACACTCTGGGAGGGCCTCGTCGGCGGCGTGCTCTACGCGCTGATCGCGCTCGGTTTCGTACTGATCTTCAAAGCTTCGGGCGTGTTTAATTTCGCGCAGGGCATTATGATGGTGTTCGCCGCGCTGACGCTCGTCGGCCTCCATGAAAAAGGCGTGCCGGCCTTTGTCGCGCTTGGCCTGACGATTGTCGTCATGTTCCTGCTTGCCGTTGCCGTCGAGCGCGTGATCCTGCGTCCACTCGTCAATCAGCCGGACATCATCCTGTTCATGGCGACGTTCGGGCTGACGTATGTGCTGATCGGCCTTGGCGAGCTCGTCTTCGGCGGCAATCCGAAGAATATGATCACGAGTGAACTCCTGCTGCCGTCCGGCTCGCTTGATTTCAAAGTCCTTGGCGGACTCGTCTCATTGCAGAAGATCGATATCGCGGCTGCGATCATCGCCTCGTTGATGGTTGCGGTGCTTGCCGTTTTTTTTCAAAAGACGCGCATCGGCCGCGCGCTACGGGCGGTTGCCGACGATCACCAAGCCGCACTCTCCGTCGGTATTTCGCTCGACCAGATCTGGGTGATCGTCTGGTTCACCGCCGGCCTCGTCGCGCTCGCAACCGGCATCATGTGGGGCGCTCGCTCAAACGTATCCTTCGCGCTCGAGATCGTCGCGCTGAAGGCGCTGCCCGTTCTAATTCTCGGCGGTCTCACCTCGGTGCCGGGTGCGATCGTCGGCGGCCTTATTATCGGCATCGGCGAGAAACTCGGTGAATTCTACTGGGGCCCGCTGATCGGCGGCGGCGTCGAGAGCTGGCTTGCTTATTTTATCGCGCTCGCCGTGCTGCTGGTGCGTCCGCAGGGCCTGTTCGGCGAAAAGATCATCGAGCGGATTTGAGGGGAAAACGTGTTTTACCGCGAAGCCGGCCAGTTCAAGACGACCTACCAAGCCGACATGAGCATTTTCCCGATCCTGCAGGACAGGATCGGACTGGCGCTGATCATCGTAGCTGCGCTGGCGCTACCATTCTTCGCCGGCGACTTCGTCATTGCCTCGGTGATGGTCCCGTTCCTCATCCTGTCGCTCGCCGCGATCGGGCTCAACATCCTCACGGGCTATACCGGCCTGGTCTCGCTTGGCACCGGGGCCTTCATGGGGGTTGGCGCGTATGCCTGCTACAAACTGTCGACCACCTTCCCAGGGATCAATATCCTCGTCTGGATCGTCGCCTCAGGCTTCGTCTCCTGCGCGGTCGGCGTGTTCTTCGGTCTGCCGAGTCTCAGGATCAAAGGCTTCTATCTAGCCGTCGCGACGCTGGCGGCGCAGTTCTTCCTGCAATGGTGCTTTGTCCGCATTCCCTGGCTCTACAATTACAATCCCTCCGGCGCGATCGAAGTGCCGAGCCGCACCCTATTCGGCATCCACGTCACTGGTGCCTCAGCGACGCCGACGACGCGCTACTACATCGCACTCGCGATCGTGATCTCGGTGACCTGGGTAGTCTCGAACCTGGTGCACGGCCGCGTCGGCCGCAGCTTTATGGCGGTGCGCGACATGGACATCGCGGCTCAGCTGATCGGCATCCGTCTCTTGCGCACGAAGCTGCTGGCCTTCGCAGTGTCCTCGTTCATCACCGGAATCGCTGGCGCGATGATGGTCTTCCTCTGGCTCGGCGCAGCGGAGCCGGACGCCTTCAATATAAATCAGTCCTTCATCCTGCTTTTCATGGTAATCATCGGCGGGCTCGGCAGCCTCGTCGGCTCCTTTCTCGGCGCGGCGCTCATCTACATCCTGCCGATCGTCATCCGCGCCACCCCCGAATCCTTCGGATTGACGATCGGGGCGGCTACGGTGGAACATCTGACCTATGTGATCACCGGAGCCCTGATCATCTTCTTCCTGATCGTCGAACCGCTCGGACTGGCGCGGCTGTGGCAAATCGGGAAACAGAAACTGCGCGTCTGGCCCTTCCCGTATTGAGGCGCGCTCAAAAAACGAATGAACCGGAGGATTAAATGACCAAGCTGAAAACAAGCCTTCTGGCGCTCGCCGCGACGACCGCACTGACCGCCGTCACGATACCCGCGCAGGCTGAAGACTCGGTCTTCGTGCCGCTCTTCACCTACCGCACCGGCCCCTTCGCCGGCTCCGGCATTTTCATCGCCGACGGCATGCACGATTATCTCTCGATGCTGAACGAACGCGACGGCGGCATCGGCGGCGTCAAGATTGCCATCGAAGAATGCGAGACCGGCTACGATACCAAGAAGGGCCTTGAATGCTATGAGCAGGTGAAGCCGAAAGGCCCGGTCATGGTCAACCCGTGGTCGACGGGCATTACCCTGCCGCTGATCCCGAAAGCGGCGGTCGACAAAATCCCGGTCCTGTCGATGGCCTATGGCCTCTCGGCCTCGGCCCAAGGCCAGACCTTCCCATGGATTTTCAATCCCCCGGACACCTATTGGGACGGCTTCTCGCAAATCCTGAAATTCATCGGCGGTCAGGAAGGCGGGCTCGATAAGCTCAAGGGCAAGAAGATTGGCTACATCTATCTCGATGCCGGTTTTGGCCGCGAGCCGCTGCCGCTGATCGAGCAATTAGCAAAGGATTATGGCTTCGAGCCAAAGCTCTACCCCGTCGCCGCCGCCGACATGCAGAACCAGTCGGCGCAATGGCTGAATGTTCGCCGCGACCGGCCCGATTACATGGTCATGTATGGCTGGGGCGCGCTGCAGCCGACGGCAATCAAGGAGGCCGTCAAGATCAACTATCCCATGGATAAGTTCATCTCGATCTGGTGGCCGAGCGAGGACGATGCGCGCGGCGCCGGCGACGGCTCCAAAGGCTTCAAGACGCTGAACTGGCACGCGGCGACGGCGGATTTCCCCGTCATCAAGGACATCCAGAAATATGTCGTCGACAAGGGCAAGAGCCAGTCGCCGAAGGAGAAGGTCGGCACCGTTCTTTACAATCGCGGCGTCTACAATTCGATGCTGATCGCGGAAGCTATCCGCACCGCGCAGCAGGTGTCCGGCAAGAAGGTCGTCACCGGCGAGGACGTCCGCCGCGGGCTCGAGGATCTAAATCTCGATGCCGCACGGCTGAAGGAGATCGGCATGGAGGGCTTCACCGGCCCGATCAAGCTTTCCTGCACCGATCACAACGGCCATCGCCCGACCTTCGTGCAGCAATGGGACGGCACCAAATACGTGAAGATATCCGACTGGATCGAGCCGCTCAGCGAAAAGGTGCAGCCGCTGCTTCAGGCGGATGCGAAGGCCTATGCCGAAAAGAACGCGCCGTGGCCGGCGCGCTCGGAAGCCTGCGACGCGAAGTCGTAATAACGCCGGCAGCGCCGACCCTCCCCAGCGGGAGGGTCGGGCAGCGTTTAGCGCGACTTTCCCGCCACCGCCTTCTCGCGGATTTGGCTGAGCGTCATCGTCGGTGTAATCGCCTCGGGATCGACCTTCGTGTGAATGATCGCCGGCTTGCCCGACGCAAGCGCGCGCTCGAATGCCGGGCCGAAATCTTCCGTTCGCTCGACCGTCTCGCCATGGCCGCCGAAGGCGCGGGCGTAAGCGGCAAAATCCGGGTTCTTCAGTGCCGTCGCCGAGATGCGGCCGGGATAGTCGCGCTCCTGATGCATGCGGATCGTGCCGTACATGCCATTGTCTAAGAGGATGACGATGATCGGCAGCTCGTATTGGACGGCAGTCGCGAATTCCTGGCCGTTCATCAGGAAATCGCCGTCGCCGGCAAAACAGATCACCATCCGATGCGGCTGAACCCGCTTGGCGCCGACCGCCGCCGGCACGCCATACCCCATCGAGCCCGAAGTCGGCGCGAGCTGCGTGCCGAAAGCCCGGTAGCGCATGTAACGTTGCACCCATCCCGCGAAATTGCCGGCACCGTTGGTGATGATCGCGTCCGCCGGAATGTGATCGCGCACGAAGATCGCGAGTTCGCCGATATGCACCGCGCCCGGCGAAGGCGAGGGCTTTTCCGTCCATGCGATGTAATCGGCACGCGAGTCGCGGGTTGCGTTTGCCCAGGCAATGTCCTTCGGCGGCTGCAGGTCTGCCAGCGCGGCGCAGAATGCGGCCGGCGTCGCGTGGATCGCAAGATGCGGGTGGTAGACGCGTCCGAGCTCTTCCGCGTCGGCATGAACGTGCACGAGCTTTTGCCGCGGATTCGGGATTTCGAAGAGCGTATAGGCCTGCGATTGCAGTTCCGCCATGCGGTCGCCGATGATGAGCACGAGATCGGCAGATTCGATCCGCGCTTTCAGCTTCGGATTGGGCGAGATGCCGAGCTCTCCTATGTAACTCGGATGCCCGTAGTCGAACAGCATGGCGCGGCGAAACACGGTCGAGACGAGTAGCGCGAAGCGCTCGGCGAAGCCGCGCATGTCGTCAACCGCCCCAGGCGTCCAACCGCCGCCGCCGAGAATGACGATCGGCGCTTTCGCTTCTGACAGCAGCTTCTGCAGCTCCGCCATCTGCTGTTTGCCGGGATAGGTCTCGACGCGCGTGACACGCGCGGCATCCTCGACAGCCGCTTGCTCGGTGAGCATGTCTTCCGGCAGGGCGATGACAACCGGTCCCGGCCGGCCCTGCATCGCGACGTGGAAAGCGCGCGAGACGATCTCGGGGATGCGCGCGGGATCGTCGATCTCGGTCGCCCATTTCGTCGTCGAGCCGAACAGCGCGCGATAGTTCATCTCCTGGAACGCACCGCGCTCGCGCATCTCACGACCGACCTGCCCGACGAAGAGGATCAGCGGCACGTCGTCATGCTCGGCGATGTGGATCGCGGGCATCGCATTTGTCGCGCCGGGGCCGCGCGTGACGAAGGCGATGCCGGGACGCCCGGTCAGACGCGCGCTCGCATCCGCCATCATCGTCGCGCCGCCTTCCTGGCGGCAGACCGTGATATTGAGCTTGGCGTCGTGAAACGCGTCGAGCACGGCGAGATAGGATTCGCCGGGAACGCAGAAGACGTGCTCGACGCCCTGCGCGACGAGCTGGTCGACGAGGATTTGTCCGCCGGTGCGGGTGTTGGATGCGCGCATCTCTATCCTGCTTTTACTTGCGAAGTGCTGCCGCCCCATGCCGGGTCGGACAGAACATCATCCGAATGCTCGCCGAGCGCGGGCGAGGCGCGCGACGATGCGGCGGGCACGCCGTCGATCATAATCGGGGTACGCAGACCCGGTGTGGTGCCGCCTTTGGCGCGCGGGTTGACTGAATCGATACGCATGCCGCGGGCGATCACCTGCGGGTCGGCGAAGACTTCCGACAGCGTGTTGATTGGTCCCGCCGGAACGCCCGCCGCCTCTAACCGCTCGAGGAGATCTGGGCGGGTATGTTTCGAGGTGAGTTCGTTCAGAATCCGGGTGAGCTCGACGCGGTTGGCGATGCGGTCCTTGTTCTCGCGAAAGCGCGGATCATCGGCCAGCTCGGGGCGGCCGAGCAACTGCACCAGCCGCTGGTATTGTCCGTCATTGCCGCTCGCGATGATGAAATCGCCGTCGGACGCTTTGAACACGTCGTAGGGAATCACCGTCGCATGCGCATTGCCCATGCGCGGCGGCTCTTTGCCGGATACGAGATAGTACAAAGCCTGATTGCCCAGGATGCCGACGATCGAATCGATCAGGCAGCAATCGATGAAAGCACCCTCGCCGGTGCGCTCACGCCGCACCAGCGCGGCTTCGATCGCGATCGTCGAATAGAGGCCGGTGAAAATGTCGCCGACGGCGACACCGGCTTTGTAAGGCGGTCCTTCAATCGGACCGGTGATCGACATAAGGCCGCCCATGCCCTGCACGAGGAAATCATAGCCGGGACGCGACGCATAGGGCCCGTTCTGGCCGAAGCCGGTGATCGAGCAATAGATGAGTTTCGGATTGATTTTTTTCAGGCTGTCGTAATCGAGACCGTATTTCTTCAGCCCGCCAAACTTGAAATTCTCGATGAGCACATCGGCATGCCTAGCCAATTGCTTGACGATCTTCTGGCCTTCCGGCGTTTCGAAATCAGCGACGGCGCCGCGTTTGCCGCGATTGCAGGAATGATAATAGCCGGCGCCGAGATTGCTGCCATCAGCACCTTCGACAAAGGGCGGGCCCCAGGCGCGCGTGTCGTCGCCGGTTTTCGAGCGCTCGACCTTGACGACATCGGCGCCGAGATCGGCGAGCAATTGCCCGGCCCAAGGGCCGGCGAGAATGCGAGCGAGTTCGAGAACGCGGATGCCTTGGAGAGGTGCGGACACTTTTTCTACTCTGGCGTTGTCGCACCGTCATAGTCAGATCGCCCAGCGTTGTCATTCCCGGCGCGCGTAGCGCCACCGGGAATCCAGACATCCGTGACGTTGCTCTGGATTCCCGCTTGCGCCGGAATGACACGTCAGGCGGCGCTGATCTCGACCTTGTTCGGATAGAAGGCGAGGTAACCCGCGATCTCATGCATCGCAGGAAACGGCGTCTCATATGACCAGACCGCATTCTCGATGGGGGTGCCGTCCTGCGCAAGAATGCTGAAATAGCTCGCGTCACCCTTATAGGGGCAGTGCGTGCTGCGATCGGTCCTGACGAGACGATCCATTTGCACGGCGCGGCGCGGCACATAATGCACGACGGGATAGGTCGATTCCTTCAAATCGAGCGCGTCGCCTGTATCGGCAATCACCTCGCCTCTAAGCCGCACGCGCACGCGTTTCTGCGACGGAGAAATCGTGATCGGGTGATCGGGACCGGGAATCTTGGCCTGTGCGGCGGGCATGCGCCTCTCCTGTGCAAATCGTGAGTTCAGCAGATAAGCGCGCCAAGAGTGCTCCGCTACATCGCGCTCCGCTACATCTTCTTCAGGCCGAGCGCTTTGCCCTCTTTCGGGTCCTTCTCCCAGGTGCCGTCGCCCTTTTGCTCGAAAAGCGCGTGGTGTCCCTTGCGGGCGGTAAGTTTGAGCCGGCCTTTTTCGATCGTCCAGCCGACCGGATCGAAAATGATGATGCCCTGGTCGCGGCACGCCGGGGCGAGCAGCGCCTTGTTGCCGCCCTTGAGCCCTCGCGCTTTGGCATCGAGGGTCAGCATGCAGCCGGTGTCTTTGCCGCCTTCGCGCAACACGGAATAGCGGCCCGCAATCTCGTCGGGCTTCGCGGATGATGCGGCCCCCGGCGTGGTGGTGGCCGCCACCACGAGCGGCGGGGGAGCGGGCGCCGGGGTCTCGAAGCCGGGCACCGGCATGGCGGGCAGATCGGTGAAGCGGAGCCCTTGGGCGGAAGTCTCCGCACTCATCAGCCGGTAGGTTTCGCCCTCGGGACCTTTGGCGAGAAGCGGACCCTCGCCATTCGGCAGGAAGGCGAGCACTTCTTTGCCTTTCGCGTCGGCAAAGGTCAGGCGATCGCCGGGTTGCAGCGTCCAGCTGCCGACTTCGCCAAGAAGCGGCATGGCGCGCCGGCACCCGGCCGGCATACCCAGGGCCAGCCCGGGTCCAAGCTGCTCCGGGCGCAACACCAGGCGGCAGCGCCGGTTCGTGTCGTTCAGCGACAAGTCCCATTGGCCGGCCAGTTTTTCGACGCTGGTCAGGTCGATCGCGGCGCTCGCCTGCGCCATCAGCACCAGACTGAAGGCAAGGATGACGGCCGGGCCGCTTCGGTCGAGCTGCAGCGGCGATCGGCGGGAGCTGAGCATCATTTCGCCTCCAGGATTCGTGGACTTAATGTGCACCGCTCTTCTCACGCGGCCAAGGCGTTTCCACGACCGGCGTCAGCGGCCCGCGCCCGGCGGCATAGGACAAGAGATTTTCGACGACGAGCTGGCCCATCGCATTGCGCGTATGAACGGAAGCTGAGCCGACATGAGGAAAGAGCACGACATGATCCATGTCGATGAGAGCCTGCGGCACGCGCGGCTCCTGAGCAAAGACATCGAGCCCAGCCGTCATGATCTTGCGCTCCCGCAGCGCCGTGATTAGCGCCTCCTCGTCGATGACCGAGCCGCGGGCGACGTTGATCAGCACGCCCTCGGGACCGAGCGCTTCCAGCACCTCCGCATTGATCAGGTGCTTCGTCTCGGGCCCGCCCGGCGTGATGACAAGCAGAATGTCGCAGGCCCGCGCCATCTCAACTAGCGAGGGGAAGTATTCATAACCGGCATCGGCCTGCCGTTTGCGGCCATGGTAGACGATCTTCAGGCCAAAGGTCTCCGCGCGCTTGGCGATTGCCCTGCCGATGCGGCCGAGGCCGACGATGCCGAGGGTGCGGTTGCGTAGGGTTGCGGTCAGCGGAAAGGGCTTTTGCAGCCATTTGCCCTCGCGCAGATAGCGATCCGCCTGCGGAAACTGCCGCACCGCGCAAAGGATAAGCCCGATCGCAGTATCGGCGACTTCCTCGTTGAGGACGTCCGGGGTGTTCGTGACAATGATGTTGTGGGCGCCGGCCCATTTGGCGTCAATGTGGTCGTAGCCGACGCCATAGCTGGCAACGATTTCGAGCTTCGGCAGGCGCGCGAGGAATGCCCCGTCCATGCGCGCGTGCCCGCCGCCCGCGGCCACGCCGCGAATGCGCGGCGCGAGTTCTTTCAGCGCCGCGTCACTATCAGGGGCCTCCCACAATTTGTGCAGCTTGCAGCCCCGCTCCAGGCCGCTAATGACGAGCCCGGGCAACGCGCCCGGCATCAAAACTTCGAACTCGCTCACGCTCGCAAAACCTCATGAACTTTGGTCGCAGATGCGGCAAAAGCCGCCGGGCGGTTTACCGGCGCCACAATTACCCGCTTGCTTTCTAGCAGCCGCTCGCCATCATGCGCGAGCAAAAACCGCTTGGGCAAGCGGGGCGGAAAATTCGCATAAGAATTAAGCGGGAATCAACCCGCTTTCGGGGAGGAGTAGGAATGGCGTCGGTTGAAATCCGGGGCGTGCGCAAGGCATTTGGAGCGACAGCGGTTATCCACGGGGTGGATGTTGACATCGAGGATGGCGAATTCGTCATTCTTGTCGGCCCGTCCGGCTGCGGAAAATCGACGCTTTTGCGCATGATCGCTGGACTCGAAAACATCACCGGCGGCGAAATCCGCATCGGCGGACGTGTCGTCAACGATGTACCGCCGAAAGAGCGCGACATCGCGATGGTGTTCCAGAACTACGCGCTTTATCCGCATATGACGGTCTTCGATAACATGGGCTTCTCGCTGAAGCTCAGGAATGCGCCGCGCGCGGAAATCCAGAGCCGAGTCCAACGTGCGGCCGATATCTTGGGATTGAAAGCGTTGCTCGATCGCTATCCGCGCCAGCTCTCCGGGGGACAGCGCCAACGCGTCGCCATGGGGCGCGCGATCGTGCGCGATCCGCAGGTGTTCCTGTTCGACGAGCCGTTGTCCAATCTAGATGCGAAGCTGCGCGTCGCGATGCGCACCGAGATCAAGGAGCTGCATCAGCGGCTGGAGACCACCATCGTCTATGTCACGCACGATCAGATCGAGGCGATGACGATGGCCGACAAGATCGTCGTCATGCATGACGGGCTGGTCGAGCAGATCGGCGCGCCGCTTGAACTCTATGACCGGCCGGATAACCTGTTCGTTGCCGGCTTCATCGGCTCGCCGGCGATGAATTTCGTCAGCGGGCGTATCAGCGGCGGCAAGGTTCTCACGCAGGCCGGGGCGGACCTGCCCCTCCTCAACATTCCGGCCAATTCCGATGGCAAGCCGGTCATCTACGGCATTCGGCCGGAGCACTTCCATATTGCTGACGACGGCATCCCCGCCGAAGTCGTCGTCATTGAGCCGACCGGCTCGGAGACGCAGGTGGTCGCTCGCTCCGGCGATCATGACATCGTTTGCGTGTTCCGCGAACGCGTGATGCCGAAGCCGGGCGAGAGCATCAGGCTAGCGCCGAATCCGAGGCTTGCGCATCTCTTTGATGCGGAAACCGGCAGGCGCATCTTGAACTGAGCGCCGGCACAACAATCCAATGAACCAAGAACTAACGGGAGGAGAAAGATGAACGATTTTTCAAGGCGCACACTGGTCAAAGGTGCGGGTGTGCTGGGTCTCGCCGCAGGCGGCGGATTGCTCGAGTTCGCGAAAGCCTTCGCGCAGACGACGCAATGGAAGCCAGAGCCGGGCGCGAGTCTCAATCTTCTGCGCTGGAAGCGTTTCGTCCAGTCGGAGGACGATTCGTTCATGAAGATGGTCGACGCCTTCTCGAAAGCGATGAACGTCAAAGTCAACGTGTCGAATGAATCCTTTGACGACCTGCAGCCTAAGGCCTCGGTTGCGGCCAATACCGGGCAGGGTCCTGATCTCCTCTGGGGTCTTTACTCGACGGCACAGCTCTTTCCCGAGAAATGCCTCGACGTGACCGACGTGGCCGATTATCTCGGCAAAAAATATGGCGGCTGGATTCCGGCGCCCGCTGCCTATGGCCAATATCAGGGCAAGTGGATCGCCATTCCCGTGGCGGTCAACGGCGGCTACATCAACTACCGCATCAATGCGATCGACAAGGCCGGCTTCAAGGAAGTGCCGAAGGATTTCCCGGGCTTTCTCGAATTGTGCCGCGGCCTGAAGAAGAACAATACGCCGGCCGGCTTTGCGCTCGGCCATGCGAGCGGCGACGGCAACGGCTGGGTTCACTGGGTCCTCTGGGGCCACGGTGCCTTTCTCGTCGACAAAAACGACAAGGTGATCATCAATTCACCTGAGACGGCCAAGGCGCTCGAATATACCAAGCAGCTCTACGAGACCTTTATCCCGGGGACGGCATCGTGGAACGATTCGAGCAATAACAAAGCATTCCTTGCCGGTGAGCTATACCTGACCGGCAACGGAATCTCGATCTATGTCGCGGCGAAAGTCGCGGGCGCCGGCGGCGATGCAAAGCAGAAAGAAATCGCCGAAGATATGGATCACGCGTTTTGGCCGGTCGGCCCGATCGGCAAGCCGACCGAGCTCCAGCTCGCCTTCCCGATCTTCGCCTTCAACTTCACCAAAGTCCCCAATGCCTGCAAAGCATTCATGGCCTTCATGATGGAAGCGGAAAATTACAATCCGTGGCTCCAGGGCGCGCAGGGCTATCTCACCCATACGCTCACCGCCTACGACAACAATCCGGTCTGGACCGCGGATCCGAAGAACAAAGTGTTCGGCGAGGCATCGAAGCGCACGTTGACCGCCGGCGGTCTCGGTTCGATCGGCGAGAAGGCCGCGGCGGCGCTGGCGGACTTCATCATGGTCGACATGGTGGCGCGCTATTGCACCGGCGCCGAGGACGTCAAAGGAACGATCCGCACGGCAGAACGCCAGGCGCAACGCATTTTCCGCGCGTAAGTCATCGAGGCGGCGCGGGTTTTCTCGCGCCGCGCTTTCACCAGAAGCCCGGAGCCGCGATGAGCCAGGCGACATTGATCTCGGGAGGCAGGACGGGCGTCGTAACACCGCGGGCGGCGTGGCGCCGGGTCATCGTGCATCGCGATTGGCAGGGCTTCTGGTTCATGCTGCCGGCGATGGCGATCCTCATTCTCTTTCTCGCGTACCCGCTTGGTCTCGGTGTCTGGCTATCGTTCACGGATGCCAAGATTGGGCGCGCCGGTCATTTCATCGGCATCGAGAACTACGACTGGCTGTCGGACGACGGCGTCTTCTGGATGGCGGTGAGCTTCACCGTCGGTTATACCCTGTTCGCCTCGACGGTTAAGTTCGTCATCGGACTTTATCTCGCGCTGCTCTTGAACAAGAACCTGCCGCTCAAGGCGCTTATCCGGTCTATCGTCCTCATTCCGTTCGTCGTGCCGACCGTGCTCTCGGCCATCGCCTTCTGGTGGATTTTCGACGCGCAATTCTCGATCATCTCGTGGAGCCTGCGGCACCTCGGCCTGATCGATGCCAACATCAACTTTCTCGGCGACAGCTGGAACGCGCGGATGTGCGTGATCTTCGCCAATATCTGGCGCGGCGTGCCGTTCATCGCCATCACGTTGCTTGCGGGGCTGCAGACGGTTTCACCGTCGCTGTACGAAGCTGCGACTATCGACGGCGCGACGCGCTGGCAGAACTTCCGCTTCATCACGTATCCGCTGCTAACGCCGATCATCGCGGTCGTGATGACCTTCTCGGTGCTGTTCACGTTCACGGATTTCCAGCTGATCTGGGCGATGACCCGCGGCGGCCCCGTCAACGCCACGCATCTGATGGCGACGCTCTCCTATCAGCGTGCGATCCTTGGCGGCAGCCTCGGCGAGGGTGCGGCGATCTCGACCGCGATGGTGCCGTTCCTCCTCGCCGCGATCATGGTCTCCTGGTTCGGGCTGCAACGCCGCAAATGGCAGCAGGGTAGCGAGTGAGCGCGATGCGCCGAACGAGAGCCGCGCGATGACCGACACGATCGTCCAGCCGACGGCAGGCGGCATCCTTCACGATTCAACCGAGGGGATGAGCTATCTCGAGACGCTGCCGCGTCGGGCCCTCACGACGTGGCTGCCGCTGTCGCTCATCCTTATCGTCCTGCTGTTTCCGTTCTATTGGATGGTGCTGACCGCAATCAAACCGGACGAGCAGCTCATCGACATGGAGCATTTCAATCCGTTCTTCGTCGTCAAGCCGACGTTCAAGCATATCTACAAGCTGCTCTTCGAAACAAATTATCCGATATGGCTGTGGAACACGACTTATGTATCGGTGCTTGCGACCGCGGTCTCGCTTGTGGCAAGCGTGCTTGCCGCCTATGCCATCGTGCGGCTGCGCTACCGCGGCGCGCAATGGGTCGGCGGGGCGATCTTTCTTGCCTATCTCGTGCCGCCTTCGATCCTGTTCATTCCGCTCGCGACGGTCGTGCAAAGATACGGCCTGTTCGACTCGCCGATGGCGCTCGTCCTCGTTTATCCGACAATCCTCATCCCGTTCTCGACTTGGCTCCTCATGGGTTATTTCAAGACCATTCCCTTCGAGCTCGAGGAATGCGCATTGATCGATGGCGCCAGCCGCTGGCAGATTCTAACGAAAATCATCCTGCCGCTTGCGCTCCCTGGACTGATCTCGGCAGGCATCTTCTCGCTGACGCTCTGCTGGAACGAGTTTATCTACGCGCTGACCTTCATCACGTCGGTACAGAACAAAACGGCGCCGGTCGCCATCGTCAACGAGTTCGTCGATGGCGACATATATCGCTGGGGCTCGCTGATGGCGGGCGCGCTCGTCGGCTCGCTGCCGCTCGTCATCCTGTATTCCTTCTTCGTCGAGTACTACGTCTCGGCGCTCACCGGCGCCGTCAAGGAATAACGGCGCGACGCAGCGCGGGCGCTAATCCCGCGCGTCGAGCACCTCGCCGAAACGCACCCATTGCTTGCCGTCGAAGCGCATCATCTGCATCTGCTCGACTGGCAGGTGATCGGTCGGACTGGTGTTGACCTTGATGCCCGGCAAGAGCATCGGGAGCTCGATGTCTTTCAAGTTCAGCGCCTGCTTCAGGATGTTGTCGGACGAGAGATCGTCGCCGCATTGTTTCAAGACTTGCATCATCGCCATGGCGCTGTTGTAGCCGTTGACGAAGCCCTGGTCGCGCAGATCGCCATCCGGCACGTATTTCTGCAGGAACCTCTTGTACTCCTTCACGCCGGGATCGTCGGCCCAGGCCGGATCGTTCGGGTCCTTCACGTAAGCTGTGGAGAGTATGCCGATGCCTTTCTCGAGGCCGGCGGGCTCCATGACGCTCGACACCCAGATCGACACGTTGGCGAGGAAGAACATCGGTTTCCAGCCGACTTCGTAGACCCGGCGGATGGCTTGCGCGGCGAATTTCGGGGTGGAGCCGACAATGAGCACGTCGGCCCCCGTCGCCTTGAGATTGACGATCTGCGATTCGATCGTCGGATCGGTGACTTCGTAGCTCGCGACGGTCGCGCGGGTATCGAGGTCCTTGCCGAGCACGTCACGCACGCCGGCAACATAGTCGCGGCCGAAATCATCGTTCTGCGCCAGGATCGCGAATTTTGCCTGCGGGTTCTTGGCGAGCGTATAGCGCGCATAGACGCGTGCCTCCGCCCGGAAGGAGGCCTGCACGCCGGCCACGAGGTTCGGATATTGCTGCGGATCGCCGAATTTCGAGGCACCTGAGCCGATGAAGAGCTGCGGCACCTTCTTACTCTGCAGATACTTCGCCGTCGCCGTGTTGTGCGCGGTGCCTAGGCTCGAGAAGATCGCGGCGATTTCGTCCTGCTCGACCAGCCGACGCGTCTGCTCCACCGTCTTCGGCGGCACGTAGCCGTCGTCGAGGCTGATGAAGTTGATCCTGCGGCCGTTGATGCCGCCCTTTTCGTTGATCATGTTGAAATAGCCGACCTCGCCCTTGCCGAGTGGGCTGAAGGCGGAGACCGGTCCGCTATAGGGCATCGTCTGCCCGAGCTTGATTTCGGTCGCGGTGACGCCGCGTTGCTGCCCAGTGGCAGGCGGGACTGCGGCGAGCGTGATCAGCGCCGTCACGATGCAGAGATGCGTTGTCTTCAAATCCGTTTCCCCCTCTTTCTGCTTTATCGCACGCCGGCGCTATATTGGTGAGGGTGCGCGTTCCTGAGCTAGGAAGGCGCTCCAGAGGATGTCCGCATGTCCAGGTCGATCGTTATTTCCATCCCGCACGATCTCGGCGCGGCCGAAGCGCGCCGGCGCATCGCCGAGGGCCTTGGGCCTCTGCAACAGAGTTTCGCGGGAAAAATGACCTCGGACGTGCAATGGACCGGCAATCACGCCGACATCAAAGTCGGCGCGCTCGGCCAGAAGGTGACGGCGCAGCTCGACATCGAGCCGAGGCAGGTTCGCGTGGAGGTGCAGCTGCCGTTCTTGCTCGCCGCGCTGGCGAACAAGATCCAGCCTTATCTGCAGAAATCGGCTTCTGACATGCTTCGGCTCGGCGGCCCGCCGAAGAAGTAGGAAGTCAAAACACCACTTCCTGCTCGACGCGGTCCGCGTTGCCGAACACCCGCAAATAGCGCTCGATCTCGCCCCGATCGCCGACACCCTTGTTGGGATTGTCCGCGAGCTTCACCGCCGGGCGGCCGTTCGCCTCGCTCACCTTGCAAACGAGCGAAATCGCCGCGAGCTTTTCGTTCGGCAGCGGTGAGCAATCGTCGAAATCGTTGGTCAAATTCGTGCCCCAGCCGAAGCTCATGCGCACGCGGCCGCGGAAATGCCGGTAGGTTTCTTCGATCGTGTCGACGTCGAGCGCATCGGAGAAGACGAGGAGCTTGTCGCGCGCGTCTTTGCCCTTCGACTTCCACCACGCGATGATGCGCTCGCCGCCTTCGATCGGCGGCGCGGAATCCGGACGAAAGCCGGTCCAGTCGGCGACCCAGTCCGGCGCGTCGCGCAGGAACGCGGTCGTGCCGAATGTGTCGGGCAGGACGATAAGCAGATTGCCGCCGTAATAGCGCTCCCAATCCTTGAGCACGCGATAGGGCGCTGCGCGCAAGGCCGTCTCATCGGCGGCGAGCGCGGCGAGCACCATCGGCAATTCGTGCGCGTTAGTGCCAATCGCTTCGAGATCGGTGTCCATCGCGAGCAGCACGTTGCTGGTACCTATGAACTTGTCGCCGAGCCCCTCCTTCAAAGCCGCGACGCACCAGCGATGCCATAGGAAGGAGTGGCGGCGGCGCGTGCCGAAGTCCGAAATGCGCAGGTCCGGCAATTCGCGCAGGCGCTCGACCTTCGACCAGAGTTTGGCTTTGGCGCGGGCATACAGCACGTCCAGCGTGAATCGGCCGAGGCCGCGCAGCGCCGCACGCGAGCGCAATTCGTTGATGATCGCCAGCGCTGGGATTTCCCACATCGAGGTGTGGGTCCAGGGCCCATGGAAATGCAGGACGAACTGGCCGTCCTCGCGGCGTAGCTCGTATTCCGGCAGCTGGAACTTTGCAAGCCACGCCAAAAATTTCGGATCGAAAATCTGCGACCGGCCGTAGAACGTGTTGCCGGCGAGCCAGATCATCTCATTCTTGGTGAAGCTGATGGTGCGCGCGTGATCGAGCTGATCACGCAGTTCCTGCTCGTCGATCTCCTCGGCGATGCGCATGCTCCGCGTCCGGTTGACGAGGGAGAACGTCGCCTCGACATTCGGGTAGAGGCCCCAGATCATCTGCAGCATGAGGAGCTTATAGAAGTCCGTATCGAGCAGGCTGCGCACGATCGGATCAAGCTTCCAGGTATGATCGTAGACGCGCTTAGCGATGTCGGTGAGGATCATTGGCTAGCGGATGCCGATGGGATGCAGACGAACGGGTGCCGGCACGATCTTAGCTGGCTGCGGGCCCGATGCTAGAGCGAGATGGCCTCGGCGGAACTTCTGACCTGATGTAGGTAGATCCAGTGCGGGACTCCGTCGAAGACCTTCTCAATCAATTTCACGCGCGCACGCCGATCCGCGCGGGATCGCTGATCGTCACCCTGTTCGGTGACGCCATCGTGCCGCGCGGCGGGCACTTGGCGCTTGCCTCGCTGCTCGAGATCATGCGGGCGTTCCGGGTGAGCGAAACGCTGGTGCGCACCGCGATGTCGCGGCTCGTCGCCGAGGGGCTGTTCGAGCGCAAGAAGATTGGCCGGAACACGTTCTACTCGCTATCCAGTTCGGGGCGGCAGGCATTTTCCGAAGCAGCCCAGAAAATCTACGGCGCGTCTTGCCAGGAATGGGATGGCCGCTTCGACCTCGTGCTACTGGAAGGCAGCGGCATGGAGCGCGCCGATGGGCGGGCGCAGTGGCAGCAGAGCGGCTATGGGGTGCTTACGCCCGACGTGCTTCTCGGGCTCGGCAATCCCGGCGTGGGATCAGGGCTTCACCTCAGCGCGGAGGCTGGGGCGCCGCAGACCGCCCGGCGTCTTGCCGCTCGAGCCTGGCCGTTGGAGGACATTGCGACGCGCTACGACCAGTTCAACGCAATGTTCGAACCGATATGGGAGGCTTTGGCTGGCCGGGGCGTCCCGGACGACCTCGGCTGTCTCGTCATACGCATTCTGCTGATCCACCAATATCGCCGCATCGTCTTGCGCGACCCGCTTTTACCCGCACCGCTCCTCCCCCAGGGATGGCCCGGCCGAGCGGCGCACGATCTCTGCGCCCAAATCTATGCGGCAGTTGCCGATCCTACCGACCACTGGCTCAGCGGCCACGCCGTGGAAGAACGCGGCCCGCTGCCTCCGCCGGCCCCCGCAATGAGCGGGCGCTTTGCTAGCCAGCCCAGATAATGTGTCACAAAAATCGTTGACATATCTCATTTTTGTGACACATTAATCGTCCAGCCTCGGAGAGGCCGATGTACACGCAAGCGCTGAATACCATTTCCGACGAGCCGACCGACCGATCCACGGAGGCCGCGCGCTTTCAATCCCGCGTCGAGGCGGAAGGCAAAATCGAGCCGAACGACTGGATGCCGGAGGCCTACCGGCGCACGCTCGTGCGGCAGATTTCGCAGCATGCGCATTCCGAGATCGTTGGCATGCTGCCGGAAGGCAATTGGATCACCCGCGCGCCGTCGCTGAAGCGCAAGGTGGCGCTGCTCGCCAAGGTGCAGGACGAGGCCGGCCACGGGCTGTATCTTTATGCCGCCGCCGAGACGCTCGATGTGTCCCGCGAAGAGCTGATCGAGCAGCTGCTTTCCGGAAAAGCCAAGTACTCCTCGATCTTTAATTATCCGACGCTGACCTGGGCCGATATCGGCGCGATCGGCTGGCTCGTCGACGGCGCAGCGATCATGAACCAGATCCCGCTCTGCCGCTGCTCTTACGGTCCCTATGCGCGCGCCATGATCCGCATCTGCAAGGAAGAGAGTTTTCACCAGCGCCAAGGGTACGAGATCATGCTGACGCTCGCGCGCGGCACGCCCGAGCAGAAGGCGATGGCGCAGGATGCGCTGAACCGCTGGTGGTGGCCGTGCCTGATGATGTTCGGCCCGCCGGACACGGAAAGCCAGCATTCCGACCAGTCGACGCGCTGGAAGATCAAACGCTTTTCCAACGACGATCTCAGACAAAAATTCATCGATGCGACGGTACCGCAGGCGCATTATCTCGGCTTGGCGATCCCCGACAAGGAGCTCGCGTATGACGAAGCGAGCGGCCATTGGAAAATCGGGCCGATCGACTGGAGCGAGTTCAAGCGCGTGCTGTCGGGCGGCGGACCCTGCAATCGCGAGCGGATGCGGGTGCGTCGCAAGGCGCACGAGAACGGCGCGTGGGTGCGTGAGGCGGCGTTGGCTTATGCCGAGAAGCGCCGCGCCCGGCGCGACGCCATGCAGATCGCGGCGGAGTAGTGGTAGTAATAGGATGAGCGAAAAACATCTGCCGCTCTGGGAAGTGTTCATCCGCTCGCGCTCGGGCCTCGCGCACAAACATTGCGGCTCGGTCCACGCGGCCGACGCGGAAATGGCGCTGCAGGCGGCGCGCGACGTCTATACGCGGCGCGGCGAAGGCAATTCGATCTGGGTTGTGCCGTCGAGCGCGATCATCGCCTCCGATCCGTGGGACAAAGGTGAGCTGTTCGAGCCGGCTCTGTCGAAAATCTACCGCCATCCGACGTTCTACGACGTGCCGGAAGACGTCGGACACATGTGATGTCGACGACCTCGATCTCCTTTAGCGAAACGCCGCTGCTGTCGCTCGTGTTGCAGCGCGCCGATGATGCGCTGATCCTCGGACATCGACTGTCGGAATGGTGCGGTCACGCGCCGCTCGTCGAAGAAGATATTGCGCTCGCCAACATTGCGCTCGATCTCATCGGCCAAGCGCGCTCGCTCTACGATTATGCGGCGCAGGTCGACGGCTCACGCCTTACCGAAGATCACTTCGCCTATCGGCGCGAGCAGCATCAGTACCGCAATTGTCTGCTTGTCGAGCAGCCGAATGGCGATTTCGCCGCCACCATCGTGCGGCAGTTTCTGTTCTCCGCCTTCATGGATTTGTATTGGCGCGAGATGATGATCTCTCGCGACGAGACGCTCGCCGCCATCTCCGCCAAAGCCGAGAAGGAGACTGCATATCATTTGCGTCACTCCGCCGAATGGCTGATCCGTCTCGGCGACGGCACCGACGAGAGTCATGAGCGCGCTGAGGCCGCGTTGGATGAACTGTGGATATACACCGGCGAGCTGTTCGAGAGGGACGAGACGGAGCGGTTGCTGGCAAGTTCGGGCATCGCGCCGGATACCGGCGCGCTACGTGAGCCCTGGCAGGCGCGCATCGAGCCGATCCTGCGCGAAGCGGCACTGAAAATCCCGAACACGCCGTTCATGCAGACCGGCGGACGCAGCGGATGCCACAGCGAGCATCTCGGCTATATCCTCGCCGATCTGCAGTTCCTGCAGCGCGCGCATCCCGAGGCGGTATGGTGATGTCCGCGCTCGAGCTCGCAGAGCCTCACACGGAAGACGATCTGGTCGCTGTGGCGCGCGCTGCCGTCGAACAGGTTTGCGACCCCGAGATCCCGGTTCTCACGATCGCCGATCTCGGCGTGCTGCGCTCCGTTGAAACTGTAGCAGACGGCGGCATCGAAGTGACCCTCACCCCGACCTATTCCGGCTGCCCGGCAATGGATGTGATCGGCTTTGAGGTCAGAGCGGCTCTGATGAAGGCCGGCATCGAGAATGCGCGAGTTCGTCGAGTGCTCTCGCCGGCCTGGACGACCGACTGGATGAGCGAAGCGGGCAAAGCCAAACTCAGAGCTTACGGCATCGCGCCGCCGGCGGCGCCCGCCGCCCGTCGCGCCCTCTTTGGCCAGGAGAGCGTCGCCTGCCCCCATTGCGGTTCGCAGCACACGGAAAAGATCTCCGAATTCGGCTCAACCGCGTGCAAGGCGCTCTGGCGCTGCACGACCTGCCGCGAGCCCTTCGACTACTTCAAATGCATTTGATTGAGAAATGGCGCACAGTTTCCATCCCCTCACGATTGCAGACGTTCGCCGCGAAACGGCGGAAGCAATCTCGATCCGGTTCGCCGTGCCGGACGGCATACGCAAGGATTTCGCCTTCACCAGCGGTCAATATCTGACACTGCGCACGGACCTCGACGGCGCGGAAGTACGGCGTTCCTACTCCATCTGCTCCGGCCTCGATGACGGTGAGCTCCGCGTCGCGATCAAGCGGCTCGACGGCGGCTTGTTCTCATCTTTTGCCAACGCGCAACTAAAGGCTGGCGACACGATCGACGTGATGCCGCCGGACGGCCGCTTCGGTCTCGCCCCCGACGCGGCGGCGGAGCGCACCTACATAGGCTTCGCTGCCGGTTCCGGCATCACGCCGATCTTCTCGATCATCAAAACCGTGCTCACGCGCGAGCCGCGAAGCCATTTCGTCCTTTTCTACGGCAACAGGTCGTCCGCGACGATCATGTTCAAGGATGAGCTCGACGACCTGAAGGACCGGTTTGTCGATCGTCTCTCAATTCACCACATCCTGTCGCGCGAAATGCAGGACGTGGATGTGCTGCACGGCCGCCTGACCGGCGATAAGGTTTCGCCGCTGATCCGTACCGCCGGCGGGATCACGGCCGTCGACGAGGCGTTCCTCTGCGGCCCGCTGGCGATGACTGACGAGGTGAGCGCCACTCTTGCTTCACTCGGCCTGCCCTCCGAACGCATCCATCGCGAAATCTTCACGACCGAGACGCCGCCGCGCCCGATCAAGTCCCCTGCTCGGTCCGAGGCTAACGAAGAGGTGGGACTCTCGGTCAAGCTCGATGGCGTGCTGCACCAGATCGCCATGCGCAGAGACGAAACGGTGCTCGAAGCCGGCGAACGGCACGAACTCGATCTGCCCTATTCGTGCCGCGGTGGGATGTGCTGCACCTGCCGCGCCAAACTCCTTCAAGGCACGGGCGCGATGGATCAGAATTTTTCACTCGAGCCGTGGGAAGAAGAGGCCGGATTCGTTCTCACCTGCCAGTTCCGGCCGGCGACGGAAACAATCGCGCTAGACTATGACGCGATGTAGCGGATGTCCGCGAATACATCAGATAGTGATTTCGTGCACCGACCCCCGGCGCAGAACCATGAAAGCACCGAGGAGAATTGGGCAGGCGGCAAGGAGAGCCGCGCCGAAGTCGAACGCCGTTGCGGCACGCCCGGTATAGCCGGCAAGCCGCCCGGCAATGACCGGCCCGAGCGACATGCATAAATAGAAGACAGTGTAAAAAACCGCCATACCGCCCGCGCGATTGTGAGCCTTCAGCGCCGACGCCGGCAGCGCCATCATCGCGCCCGCGGGAAAAGCGCCGATCAATCCAAACGCAATCAACACCGCAACCGGGTAATCGGTTCGCGAGGCGGCAAACAGCAGAATCGCCGAAATCAACGTGGTCGCGCCGATGAGCATGCCCTTGCCGCTAATGCGATCGGCGGTGACCCCGCCAAGCGGTATCATGAAAATCGTCAGCCAGAGAACCAGGCTCACCACGGACGCGCTTGAGGTGATCGTCCAGCCGTGTTCCATCAGAACACTAATGCCGAACGAGAACAGCATCGCGACGGCCGTATTAAAAAAGCCCCAGATCAGTCCGGCAACGGTGACGAGGAGGATCGTCGGCATTCCCATGCGCGGCGACCGGTCACGTGCGATTTCGGGCGGGCGGTCTTTGTAGGCGAAAGCCAGCAGCAGGGTCGCAGCGCCGACGAAATCCGCGCCCAGCAGGAAAACCGTTTTGTAGCCTTCCGCAACTCCCAACGGGGGCAGAGCCAGCAGCGCGACCGCAATACCGAACGGCCATGAATTGAGAAATAGCGCCATGGCGGTGGACATTTCGCGTTCGCTAAACCAATCCGCCACCATTTTTGCAGTGATGACGTTGACCATCACGCCGCCAACTCCGGTCAGCAATCTCCCGCCAATTTGCGCAGCCCAAATGTCGGAAAAAGCCATGATCAGGTTGCCGATGAACATGACAACGCAACCGAGCAAAACGGTGCGCTTGTCGCCAAGTGCTCGCCCGATCGCACCGCCCGGCAGCGCGATCACCACACCCGGCAAGAGATAAAGGCCGATCAGCAGACCGATGTCGGGAAGGCCGACATTAAATTCGTGCTGCAGAACGGGCCCGATGGCGGCGACGGATTCGAACTGAAACGCCATTGTCGTTCGAACGAGAAACAATAATCCGAGTACACTCCAACGACTGCTCATGCAGAAATACCGCGCCAGAACATGCGAGCGGACCGCCGCCCGAATCAGAAACCCGCAACTAAAGATAGCGCACGATAGTTACGATCAAGGGCGTGACGGAGTTCTCCGCAGCCAATTGTCAGGGATTTCGGGGTGTGGCCGACGGATCGCACTGCCGTTGGTTCGCCTTCAGCTGTCGCCCGAGCGGCGTGCGTTCTCGCCCGAATAGCCGGTGCCAAAAGCGTAGTCCCACCAGGGCGCGCTGACGCCGAAGCCGCGATCATGGTCGCGGAAGTGATGCAGCATGTGGACGCGCCGCAGCATGCGGCCGAAGCGGGTCGTGGGCTCCCGGTGATGCACGTGATAATGTACCATGTCGTAGGCGAGATAGCCCGCGGTGAAGCCGGCGAGCACCGGCCATGTCAATGGAAATCCAAAAACAAGTCCGATTACTCCGAAGGCCACTAGCAGGATCGGCCCGCTGAGCAAGACCGGCATGACAAGCCGCAACGGATCGCTCGGATGGTCGTGATGCACGCCGTGAATGAGGAAGTGCAGCCGCTTGCCGAATTCACCGGGAAATTCCCAATGGAAGAGATAGCGATGGCCGAAATACTCGGTCAGCGTCCAGGCGAGGTAACCAACCAGCATGCAGCCGAGCGCGGCGGCAACGCTCACCTTTGCGAAGCTGAGGCAAGCCAGAATCGCAATCGCCGGGGCGTAGACGTAAAGCGGAACCGTCCAGTGCACGCGCGAGAATTTGTCGAGGAGCGGATTCTCGAACAAACGTGGGGAGGCGGTCAGGTACTCCGCCAATGCAGCACCGTCAGGTCCTGTTCGCGTGGTCATGCGGATGACCTTTGGGCCGTAAGGGCCGGTTCGCCATAGGAAACAGGCGAGCTCGACACCGCCACTCGCTCACGTACCGGCATGTTTTCCGTGCGCGTATGCAGCGAATAACGCGGATCGAAGATAAAGGCGAAGAACAGTTTCGTCCACGAATAATGGGCGTGCAGCCCATCGTAATATTCGGGCGCCATCGCCTTCAATTCCGGCAAGCGGCTCCACGGCACGTCAGGAAAATCGTGATGCTCGTTGTGATAGCCGATGTTGAGCTGAATGCGGTTTAAGGGACCGTAATAGTCGAACGTGCCCTGGCCCGGCGCGAGCGCATAATGCTCCTGGATCCAGCGCGCGCCGAGCGGATGCAACCCGACCGAGAACCAGAACGAGGCGAGCAGATAGAGCAGCGCGTTCGGTCCAAACAGGAACAGCACGACGATATCGCACATGATAATTGCACCGATGTTGACCATCGACCAGCGGCTGCTGAAAATGCCGGGTACGGTGCCTTTGAGGCGGCTGATGCGCAGGAGCTGGAACACCAAGAAAAAGAACAGCCAGGCGGCCTTCATGTACCAGCGATTGCCGACGAGCCGCGCTTCCCAATCGCTCGGCACGTCGGCATCGTAGTCATAGGTGCTCAAATGCGAATGGTGCTTGATGTGATAGGCCCGAAAGCCCATTGCGGTCGGAAAAGCATTCGGTAGGTCCGCCAGGATCGCGGTAAGCTTGTTCAACCGAGGATCCTTGAAGACAAGATTGTGGATCGCGTCGTGAATGACGACGAACATCGCATGGTTGGCAAAGGCGCCAATCGCGTAAGCGCCAATGAGCGCCAGCCACCAATAGCGCAGTCCCAATTCGCCGAACAGCGCGGCGAGGCACATCTGCCCGATGACGACGCAGATCGTGATCCACGCGGTCATGCGGTCGCGCCCGATCAGCGCGCGAATCTCAGGATGCGCCGCGAGGATTTCCCGGCGCCGCTCGATATGCGAACGGTCCGCCGATGTCGCTTCCGATATATCCATCTGACGATTCATCAAACCAACCCTCGCGCCAGTGTTTCGCTATTTCCGCCCGCGCTGCTCGCCGCCGCCTCTCGCGTGCTTGTGGCCGGCCTGACAAACTGCTTCTCGTATATACGCGACCAGCTGTCCACCGCGGCGGGCGCCAGGAAGGCGTCGAGCCCCAGACCGGCACGACATCGAGCGCGGACATTGGCGGGCAGGCCTTAGCAGCGATACATGACGCCAAGAAGGCGGGATGGAAGGGCTCCAAACAATCAGCTCGCCGCGCTGGCCACTTGGAGAGCTGCCTCGGGTACGACGGACGGCCGGGTTCCGAGGGTGGCGATCACCCCACGGATGTCGTCTTCATTGTGGCTTGCGGAGATGAAGAACCTGAGCCGTGGCTGGTCCTTGGGAACCCCGATCTGCACGATCGGCGGGCAGTAGAAGCCGTGGTCCAAGAGGTGCTGCGACGCGAGCATCGTCTCGCGACTCGATCCGAACAGGATCGGGACCACACCGCGTCCTATGGCCGGCCCCGTATCGAGCCCCGCTTCGAGCGCACATTGCCGGAACAATTCGGCGTTCTGCGCCAGCCGCTCAATCCGCCAGGTCTCCTCCTGCATGAGCTGCAGGGCGGTGCGCGCGGCTGCCGTGATCACCGGCGACAGGCCGACGCTGTAAACAAAACCAGGCAGCGTGTAACTCAGCCAGTGGGTGATGTCGCGCTTGGCGGCGATGAAGCCACCACAGGAGGCGAACGTCTTCGATAGCGTGCCGATGATCAGGTCGACGCGGTTCGGATCGACGCCGGCATGTTCGCAAATGCCGCGGCCAGTGGCGCCGAGCACGCCGATCGAATGTGCTTCGTCGACAAGCAGCCAGGCTTGATGACGCTCCTTGATCTCGACGAGGCGTGGCAGATCGACGATGTCGCCGTCCATACTATAGAGCGCTTCGACGACGATGAGCACATTGCGGTAGTTCTCCCGGTTGTTGGCCAGGAGATCGTCGAGATGATCCAGATCGTTGTGGCGGAAGACTGCGACCTCGGCGCCCGAACTCCTTGCCGCGGTGACAATGCTGTTGTGCGACAGCTCGTCGATGAACAGAGCGTCGCGACCGGCCATCAGGTGTGTGATCGTGGTAAGGTTCGTGAGATAGCCTGATACCAGCGCGAGCGACGTCTCCGTGCCAAGGAACGACGCGATCTCTTCCTCAAGCAGATGATGGGTCGAGCGCTCGCCGCCGACAAGGCGCGATGCCAAGGCGCCGACGCCGAGCGTCTCGAGCGCCTCGGCGGCATCTGCTTTGACCCTGGGATGGCTGGCCAAGCCCAGATAATCATAATTGGCGAAGCTGACGAAATAATCGCCGCGCCGTTCCGCCTCCTGCCCGAGACGGTCGAGAGGGGCGAAGAACGGGTTTGCAAAGTCGAGGACGGATTTCCCCGCCAATCGAGCGCGCTTCGTAGCGTAGTCGCTGAGACTGTTGTGTCGGGCCACGCAGAAAAAGTTCCGGTTGAATCTCGGGGTTCGATCAGCCCAGGCCTGTTCGATCGAAACAGCTCGGAGCCTTAACGCAAATGCCGCAGCGATGCCAGCGAAACCAGCCCCTTTGGCCGCGAGGCCGAATCGTTTCGCCTGCCCGCGTGGCAGAGTGGCAACGCCAGCTCAAAATCCCCGCCTAAGCAAATGTTATGGCGCGGCTTTTGTATGCCAGCCAAGCAATCACCCACGCCCCGCGCGCGCTTCTGCTGTGCACGCCGTGGTCAAAGATTAACGCCGCGCTTGGCAACGAAGCCCAAGGGGACGGCGTTATCGGTCCGAAGTGAATTGCCGAGGCTTTCGTTTAAGATGGGTCAACTCGACATTCTGCAGCCCTCGAGGCCGCTGACGGCGGCCAAGATAGGCCGGAAAACGGGCCGGCTGGTTGTAGTTTCGAATCGAGTTCCCGTTCCGACCGCCAGCGGGACTCCTGCGGCAGGCGGGCTCGCGGTCGCGCTTGACGCCGCTCTCAAGGCGCGCGGCGGTCTGTGGTTCGGCTGGTCCGGCAAGACCAACGACATGCCCGAGTCCAGTACCTCGCTGCGCAGTTACGGCCCGGTGAGTTACGCAGTGGCCGACCTCAGCCGGCGTGACCTCGAAGAATTCTATCACGGCTTCGCCAATCGGGCACTTTGGCCGATCTGCCATTACCGGCTCGATCTTGCCGAATACTCGGCGCAGCACACGGCGGGCTTCTTCCGGGTGAACGGCTCGTTCGCCCGGCGCCTCGCCAAGCTGCTCGACGAAGGCGACACGATCTGGGTCCACGATTATCATCTCATCCCGCTCGCGCGGGCGCTGCGCGACATGGGCTTCTCCAATCGAATCGGCTTTTTCCTGCATGTGCCGTGGCCGCCTGACGATGTCGCCTCGGGCCTCCCCGCCTACGAAGATTTGCTTCGCTCCTTCGCCGCCTACGATCTGGTGGGCTTCCAAACCGAACTCGACGCGGAGAATTTCATCGGCTGCATCGAGAAAAGCGGGTCGGGCCGGGCCCTCGGCGACGGCTGGGTGGAGGCCTTCGGCCGCCGCTTCCGCGTCGGCGCCTTTCCAATCTCGATCGACACGGACGCCTTCGCCGAGGAGGCGCGGCTCGCCGAGCACAATACTGTCGTCAAACGCACACGGGCGAGCCTCGACGGCAAGAGCCTGATCATCGGCGTCGACCGGCTTGACTACACAAAGGGCATATCGGAACGGATCAGCTCATTCGGAGCATTCCTTGAGCGCCATCCGGACATGAAGAAGCGCACCGTGCTCCTGCAGGTCACGCCGAAGTCGCGCTCCGAAGTGCCGGCTTATGCGCAGCTGCAGCGGCTGGTCGCCGAGCAGGTCGGCAATACCAACGGCAAGTATGGCGACCTCGACTGGACGCCGGTCCAGTACATGAACAAGACGATGAGCCGCACAGCGCTCGCCGGCCTCTACCGCCTGGCGCGTGTCGGGCTCGTGACCCCGGTGCGCGACGGGATGAACCTCGTCGCCAAGGAATATGTCGCCGCTCAATCGCCGCAGGACCCGGGGGTCCTCGTCTTGTCGCGCTTTGCCGGCGCGGCGCAGGAGCTCGACGCCGCGCTCATCGTTAATCCGTATGACAAACAAGGCGTTGCAACAGCGATCGCCCGTGGCCTAAACATGCCGCTTGAGGAACGCAAAGAGCGGTGGCGGGCGATGATGGACGTGCTCGAAGAAAACAGCGTCGAGGACTGGTCGAAGAGTTTCCTCGACATCCTCCTGGAGGATCAGCCGCAGCCCATGGGTGGCCGCGCTATCCCCCCGATCTGGACCACGCTCGACGGCTGAACCGCCGGCACGGCGCCGGGATCGGCCCAGATGACGCGCCTGGAAGACGGGTCGCCGGCGCCGCTCGGCGCGACGTGGGACGGCAAGGGCGTGAATTTCGCCCTATTCTCCGGGCATGCAACCGCGGTCGAACTTTGCCTTTTCGATGCCACCGGCCGGCGCGAAATCGAGCAGCTTTACCTGCCGCAATGTTCCGACGAAGTCTGGCACGGTTATGTGAATGGGCTTCGTCCCGGCCAGCTATACGGCTACCGCGTACACGGGCCGTATGAACCGACGCACGGGCATCGGTTCAATCCGCGCAAGCTCCTTATCGACCCTTATGCGCGGCGGCTTGCCGGCCGCATCCGCTGGCACGACGCAGTTTACGGCTACAGACGTACCTCGCCGCGCGCGGATCTTGTCAGGGATCCGCGCGACAGCGCGCCGATGATGCCTAAATGCGTCGTTGAGGACCCCTCCCACATTTGGGGTGGAGATCGTCCGCCCCGGCATGCCTGGCGCGACACGCTCATTTACGAGGCTCATGTTAAGGGCCTAACGCAGCTTCATCCTGACGTGCCGATGGCAATGCGCGGGACCTATGCCGCACTCGCGCAGCCCGCGGTCGTCGAGCATCTCGTCAAGCTCGGCGTGACCGCGATCGAGCTCATGCCGATCCATGCTTTCGCCGACGACCAGTTCCTCGTCGAAAAAGGTCTAAAAAACTATTGGGGTTACTCGACGCTGGCGTTTTTCGCACCGGAGCCGCGCTATTACGGCAATGAAGGTGACGGCGTTCTCGATTTCAAAGCAGCGATCCGAACGCTGCACGAGGCAAAGATCGAGGTCATCCTTGACGTCGTCTACAATCATACGGCAGAAGGTAATCACCTCGGCCCGACGCTGTCCTTCCGCGGCATCGACAATCGCAGCTACTACAAGCTCGCGCCGGATAATCCGCGTTTTGTCTGGGATGTGACGGGGACCGGCAACACGCTCGATCTCGCCCATCCGCGCGTGCTTCAGATGGTCATGGACAGCCTGCGCCATTGGGTCGAGGCTTACCACATTGACGGGTTCCGCTTCGATCTAGCGCCGGCACTGGCGCGCGACCCGTATGATTTTACCGACCGCGCCGGGTTTCTGCGTGCGCTCGGGCAGGACCCGGTCTTGTCGCGCGTCAAATTGATCGCCGAGCCTTGGGATGTCGGAACCGACGGCTACCGGTTGGGGCAATTCCCGCCGGGCTGGAGCGAATGGAATGACCAGTCGCGCGATACGATGCGCGCCTTCTGGCGCGGCGATACCGGGCAGGTCGCGGGTCTTGCGCGCGCATTGACGGGCTCACGCGAAACTTTTCAGAGGCGGGCACGCCAGCCCTGGTCTTCAATCCAATATGTCTGCTCGCATGACGGATTCACGCTCGAAGACCTCGTCAGCTACGCCGAGCGGCACAACGAGGCGAACCAGGAAGGCAACAAGGACGGCCACCCACACAATCTTTCCTGGAATTGCGGCGTCGAGGGCCCGACGAAGGACCCGGCCCTTCTGGCTCTGCGCGCGCAACAGAAGCGCAATCTCCTGGCGACCGTCTTCTTTTCGGTCGGCGCGCCGATGCTGCTCATGGGAGATGAGTTTTCGCGCACGCAAAGCGGCAACAATAATGCCTATTGCCAGGACAATGGGACGAGCTGGCTGGACTGGGAACGTGGTGCGCGGGTTGATCCGGATCTGCTGCCTTTCATTCAGTTGCTCGTTGAGCTCAGGCGCAGTCACGATGTTTTTCGCCGCCGCCGTTATTTAACCGGCGCCCGCGTTGCCAAGAACGACTTGAAGGATGTCTATTGGCTCGCGCCGGAAGGGCGTGAAATGACCAACGAGGATTGGGGAGAGGAGGAGCGGCGCACGCTCGGGATGCAAATCGGCAACGATTCCGCTGACGGCCAACGCTTCCTTATTCTGCTCAACGCGCATCATAAGAAGGTGGATTTTCGGCTCGATTCGAACTTGCCCGGGGCGGCGTGGATCCAGGTCTTTGATACGCGGGAAGCTCGCGGCCGCGTACCCGCACCGGCAGTGATCCTGCGGCCAGGCGGAACATTTTCTATCGGTGCACGTTCGCTCGCGCTCTTCCAGCTCGCAGCGACCTAACAAATGATAGTACGACGCGTGCACCGCATGCCTTTTGGCGCCCAGATTGATGGAAATGCGACCCGGTTCTCGCTTTTTGCACCGGACGTGCAGGATGTCCTCGCGACTGTGGGCGGTAAGCCGCATCCGATGCAGGCGAAGCCCGGAGGATGGCGGGAATTGACGCTGCCAAACGCGGGGGCAGGCACGCGCTATGTCTATCATGTCGGTAAGGCCCGTGCCCCGGATCCTGCTTCGCGTTACCAGCCGGATGGCGTGCACGAGCCGAGCGCCGTCATTGATCCCTCTGGCTTCGAATGGAGCGACGGCGATTGGCGCGGCCGCCCGTGGGCGGAAACCGTGCTCGTCGAAGTGCATGTCGGCACGGCGACCCCGGAGGGCACCTTCGCGGCACTTGCGGAAAAGCTCGAACACTGGCGCGATCTTGGCGCGACCGCGATCGAACTGATGCCGCTCTCCGACTGTCCCGGCGCGCGCAATTGGGGCTATGACGGGGTCGCGCATTTCGCACCGAACGCTTCTTACGGTACCCCCGATGATTTGAAACGGCTGATCGATCGCGCGCACCGGCTCGGCCTGATGATCTTTATCGATGTCGTCTACAATCATTTCGGGCCGAGCGGAAATTACCTGCACACCTTCTCCAAATCTTTCTTCACCGAGCGGCACCAGACGCCGTGGGGCGGCGGGCTCGCTTTCGACGAAGAGCGGGCGGTGCGCGACTTCTTCCTGCACAATGCACTTTATTGGCTCGAAGAGTTCAATGCGGACGGTCTGCGCTTCGACGCGGTTCACGCGATCGCGGATGACAGCGCAGAGCACATCCTTGCAGAAATCGCCGAGACGATCCGCGCGATACATCCGGATCGCCACATCCACCTCGTCTTGGAGAACGAGGAGAACGAGGCGAAATGGCTGGAGCGCGATGCCGGCGGCAAGCCGACCCACTACACCGCGCAATGGAACGATGACGTCCACCATTGCTGGCACGTTCTGATGACCGGCGAGAGCGAAGGCTATTACGCGGACTATACCGATACGACGATGGCGCAGCTCGGACGCGGACTGACCGAGGGGTTCGTCTTTCAGGGCGAGCCGATGCAAATTCGCGACGGAAAACCGCGCGGGCAATCGTCGGCGCATCTGCCGCCGACCGCTTTTGTCGCGCATGTGCAAAATCACGATCAGATCGGCAATCGGGCCTTCGGCGAACGCATCGCCGCGCTGACCACGCCCGAGAAGCTGGCGCTTGCGCATGCCGGCCTGATCCTCTCGCCGCAAATTCCGATGCTGTTCATGGGCGAGGAATGGAGCGCGTCGGCGCCGTTCCAGTTCTTTGTCGACTTTTCCGACGACCCCCAACTGTCGGACGCGATACGGAAAGGTCGCCGCCGTGAATTCCGGCATTTCAAGGCGTTCACCGACGAAGAAGCCGCCGCGCGCATTCCTGATCCAACGGACGAGAAGACATTTCTCAATTCGAAGATCGATTGGAATGAGATTGCGCGTGAACCGCATGCATCTGTGCTCGCGGAGATGCGGGAACTCATCGCGATCCGCCATCGCGAGATCGTGCCGGTGATTGCGAGCCGCTATCTCGGAGCGGCGTACGATGTCGCCGCCGATGTACTGAAAGTCGAGTGGCGCTTCGAGGCGGGCGGTCTCGGCTTTGCCGCCTCCTTTGCAAGCGCCCAGCGCTCGATGGACGTGCCCGGCGATGCGCACATCATCTGGCAAAGCCCCGGCGCGAAGGCGCGGGACGAACACATTCGGCTTAACCCGTGGACCGGCATCTCCTGGAAAGTCTCGCCATGAGCGCTGAGTCGGGCGCTGTCGATCACCTGGCGCGGCTGCTTGGCATCGCGCATGGCTACACCGACGTACATCAGAAAGAGAATGTCACGCCGGAGGAAACGAAGCGCGCGATCATCACGGCGTTCGGCCTGGATGTGTCGAGTGCCGGCGCCGCGCGCGACTCATTGGCCGCCATGGAGCGGGTGCGCGGCGCGCTTGTGGCGCCGCTTGCCACGCCCGACACATACGGCACGATCGCGGTGCGAGCCGCGCCCGGCACGAATGTCGACTGGCACATCACGCTGGAAGCCGGCGGCACGCGCGAAGGACGCTCCCGTGTCGAGCATCAGGAGCGCGGCAACGTTCTTTGGCTCGATAATCTACCCGACGGCTATCACCGGCTTGTCGCGCATGCGGGCGATGCGCGTGCTGAGTCACTCCTCATCATCGCGCCGCCGCGTTGTTACCACCCTGAACAGCTCGAGCATGGTCGCGCCTGGGGATTGACGTGCCAAGTCGCCAGCCTGCGCGGCCGCGACGATCTGGGTATAGGCAACCTGGCCGACGTCGCCGAACTCGCAAAGGTTGCGGGACGGCATGGCGCTTCCTTCCTGGGCCTTAGTCCGCTGCACGCGCTGTTTACCTCCGATCGCAGTAAAATCTCGCCCTACTCTCCGTCGTCGCGGCTCTTCCTGGACCCGTTGCTGATCGACATTTTCCACATTCGCGAATTTGCCGGTAGCCGCGCGGCGACACTTCTCGAAGGCGATACCGCGACGCAGATCAGTTTCCTGCGCCAGTCGCCCTTCATCGATCACGGCGCGGTCTGGTCGATCATGCGACGCGTCCTTGAAACGCTTTGGGAGGAAGTCCGCAGCCGGGGTCCTTCATCCGAGTTCGAGGCATTCCGCCGCGAGGCAGGCGAGAACCTGCGCCTTCACGCTGCGTTCGAAGCGATTGCTGAAAAGCAGCGGGAAGAGGGCTGCTCGTGGCTCGGCCAATGGCCGGATGCTTTTCGTAGTCACGGGTCGCGCGACGTGGCGCGCTTCATCAAAGACAATGACGATCTCGTGCGTTTTCACGAGTGGCTGCAATTCCTGGCCGATCAGCAGCTCGCCGACGCCGCGCGCACGGCCGCGAGTGCGGGAATGGAGATCGGCCTTTACCGTGACCTCGCGGTCGGCGGCGATTCCGGCGGTTCCGAAATCTGGGCGCATCCCGATCGCTTCGCGCCTGCTTTGTCGATCGGCGCGCCACCGGATTTGCTCGGCCCCGAGGGGCAGAACTGGGGCCTGCCGCCGTTCCATCCATTGGCGCTGGAGGCGCAGGGGCTCGCCGCCTTCCGCGCGCTCGTTACCGCCAATATGCGGCATGCCGGCGCAATCCGCATCGATCATGCGTTTCAGTTGCAGCGCCTCTTCCTCATTCCGCGCGGCAAGTCGGCGCTAGGCGGCGCCTATGTTGATTATCCCTTCGAAGCGTCGCTCGCGGTGCTGCGGCTCGAAAGCCATCGCAATCGCTGCCTCGTCATCGCCGAGGATCTCGGCACCGCGCCAGAAGGTTTTTCCGATGCGATCATGCGCGCTGGGCTTTTAAGCTATCGCATCCTGTTCTTCGAACATGAGAGTGACGGCGCCTTCAAAGCACCGGAGGCCTATCCGCGCGACGCTCTTGCAGCGCTCACCACGCACGATCTGCCGACATTCTTGGGCTGGTGGCGCGGACTCGACGTCGATTTGCGCGAAACCTTCGGCATTTTTGCGCCCGATCTCGCGGCGCGCGAACGCGCCGCACGCGAAGCCGACAAGGAGCGGCTGCGCCAAGCGCTGCAACAACAGAACCTCTCCTCGGCCGACGATCCCGGTGACCCGCCGCTCGTCGGCAGCTTGCGTTATCTCGCGCGCACGCCTTCGATCCTCGCCGCCGTGCAGGTCGAGGACGCGACGCGCGAGATGAATCAGCCGAACATGCCGGGACCGGATCGCGGCCATCCCAACTGGAAGCGCCGGCTGCGGCAGAGCGTGCGTGAGATCGAAGTGCCCGGCGGGCCGCTCGCTAAGACCGCCGCGGCTTTAGCACTCGAAGGGCGCGGGCTGCGCCCGGAAGTCTCGCGTCTCGCGGCGCCGCCGCCGCGCGCGACGTATCGTCTGCAATTCCACAAGAACTTCGGCTTCGACCAGGCGAGCGCGATCGTTCCCTATCTCGCCAGGCTCGGCATCAGTCACGTCTACGCCTCGCCGATCTTCACCGCGCGGCCAGGTTCGACGCACGGCTATGACAGCGTCGATCCAACCAAGATCAATCCCGAGCTCGGCGGCGAAGCGGCATTCCTTCGCTTCTCCGACATGCTGGCCAAGCACGATTTGCAACTCATCCTCGATATCGTGCCGAACCATATGGGCGTCGGCGGTTCCGACAATCCGTGGTGGCTGTCGATCCTCGAATGGGGCGAGCTGTCGCCGCACGCGCATTATTTCGACATCGATTGGCAGCGGCTCGGCGCCAACGGCAAGTTGGTATTGCCGTTCCTTGGCGCCCAATACGGCGAGGCGCTGGAAAACGGCAACTTGCATCTCGCTTTTGATGTCGAGCAGGGCGCGTTCAGCGTCTGGCAATACGAGCATCGCTTTCTGATCTCGCCGCTGAGCTATCCCGATGTTCTCGACAATGCGCTCGCGGTCCTCGGCACGTCGGCGCTGAGCGCGGATGTGCTGGCGATCGTCGGCGAACTCCGCAGCATGGCCGGCGAGACGTCGGCGCGCCGGCGCGCCGCCTTTCCCGCGCGCGCCGAGGACATCAAGAAGCGGCTCTCGCGCGCCGCGCGACGTGAACCCGCGCTGGCACGGGCGATCGAGCGCGCCGTCGAGGTCCTGAACGGCATCAAGGGCCGTCCGGAAAGTTTTGGCCCGCTGCACGATCTCCTCGAACGGCAAGCGTATCGCCTCGCTTATTGGCGTGTTGCGTCGAGCGATGTGAATTACCGCCGTTTTTTCGATATCGATTCACTCGCTGGCCTTCGCGTCGAAGAGCGCGACGTCTTCGACGCCAGTCATGCGCTGATCTTCCGCCTCGTCCGCGAAGGCCGCGTGCACGGACTACGCGTGGACCATATCGATGGACTGGCGGATCCCGAAGGCTACGTCGATGCGCTGCAGGGCGCTGTTGGCCCCGGCTTCTACATCGTGGTCGAGAAAATCCTCGAACCCGGCGAGAAGCTCCGCGATTGGCCGATTGCCGGCACGACCGGCTATGATGCGCTGACACTGCTCGACGGAATTCTCGTTGATCGCAATGCGAAAGGTCCGTTCGACCGGCTTTATCGCGTCTGCACCGGGCGCGGGGAAGATTTCCACAATGCGCTGCGCCGGGCCAAACTCGAAATTTTGGAGACCAGTTTTGCGAGCGAGCTCGAGGGCCTCGTCTCCGATCTAAAGCGCATCGCCGACTCCGATCGCCGCACGCGCGATGCGACGGTCAATGCCATACGCACGGCTCTTGGCGAGGTAATCGCGAGCTTCCCCGTCTACCGCACATATCTTACGGATCGCGGGCCGATTGCTGCAGAGGACGCGGCGATCATTGAAACAAGCATTGCCGAGGCAAAAGCCAAGAGCCGCCTCGCCGATTCCTCCGTACATGACATGATCGCCGCCGTTCTGCTCGATCGTCCGGGCGCCGGCGCGCCCACGCGTCCAAGCGGCGCGCTCCTCTCGCGCTTTCGCCGCCGTTTCCAGCAATTAACCGGACCGGTCATGGCGAAGAGCCTCGAAGACACGCTGTTCTATCGCGAGGTGCGCTTCCTCGCTTTGAACGAGGTCGGCGGGGACCCCGCAGCCTTCGGCATCGATCTCAATGGTTTCTACTCCGCGCAGCAGGGCAGATACGAGCGCCAGAAGAATGCGCTGATCGCGACGGCCACACACGACACCAAGCGCGGCGAGGATGCGCGCGGACGCCTGCTGGCATTGTCCGAAGTGCCGGAAGTCTGGGCGCGGCTCGTCGAGACGGTGGAGCGCTCGGTCATCGAGCAGCAGGTAGACGGCGAGCCGATCGACGCCAACGACCGCTATATGGTGCTGCAATCGCTGATCGGCGCGCTGCCGGTTGAAGCGATCGAGGCCAGTCCCGATCCTGGCGTGATCGAAAGCTTCCGCGAGCGCCTGCACATCTATGTGCAAAAGGCCCTGCGCGAGGCAAAGCGCCACACCTCCTGGATCAATCCCGATGAGGCGTACGAAGCCCGCGCCCGCCATTTTATCGCACTGCTCCTCGACACCGGCGGGGCGCCGTGGCAGGCCATCGTGGCGCTGGCACGAGAGCTTTCCGCGCGCGGCATGCTCAATGGGCTCACCCGCACGATTCTGAAGAGCACGCTGCCCGGCGTACCGGATTTCTATCAAGGCACGGAATTTTGGGATTTCTCCCTGGTCGATCCGGACAATCGCCGCCCGGTCGACTACGCCGCGGGTGAAGCCGCTCTCTCGGCGTCCGATGATCTTGCCGAACTCATCCGCTCGTGGCCGGACGGGCGTATCAAGCAGCGGCTCATCGCACTCCTCCTCGCCGACCGCGCCGCATTCCCGGAACTCTACAGCGACGGCGTGTTCGAGCCGGTGCCGACGCGCGGCGCCGAAGCTCCACGCCTCGTCGCATTCACGCGGCGACGGCACCATGAGATGCTGCTCGTCGCCGTACCGCGGCTGCTGCATCGGCAGCTCGGCAACCTCGACCTGCCGGTCGGAGAGGCGGGCTGGCGGGACACCCGCCTCGCCGTTCCCGAGGGGCGTTGGCGCAACCTCCTGAGCGGATCGGCATTTATCTCCGACGGAGAAGTCGCAGCCTCAGAACTCCTCTGCCACCTGCCGTTCGCCGTCGCAAGGATTAGCGCATGACACGGCCCTTGGATGCGCGCGCGTCACCGCGGGCGCTTAAATCTGCATTATCGCCGCAAATCGCCGAGGGCCGCGTCATCATCGAGGCGGTCAGTCCGCTGATCGATTGCGGCGACACGCCGATCAAGCGCATTGTTGGCGACTCGCTTGAAGTGCAAGCGACCGTCTTTACCGATGGTCACGAGAAAATCGCCGTCGATCTGCTGTATCGCCTCGAGCGCGAGACCGATTGGCACCGGGTGCGCATGAGTTTTGTCGAGAACGACCGCTGGACGGGCTCGTTTCCGCTCGAAGAGAATGCTCGCTATCTCTACACCATCGAAGCATGGCGCGATCCGTTTGCGAGCTGGCACGCCGGCCTCGAAAAGAAACGCGATGCCGGTCAGGATCTGAGCCTCGACCTCGAACACGGGCTCGATCTGATCCGCGAAACAAAACCGCGCACGCGCAGCGCCATCAGCGCGCGCGACGCCATCATCGCGGCCGCCGAAAGCCCGGGTGGCGATCCCGCGAGCTTTCTGCTTGAGCCGCGTGTCCTTGCTTTCATGAGCAATCACGGCCGCCGCGACAATGTCTCGCGGTATGGACGCGAACTCGTTGTGATCGCCGACCGGAAAGCGGCGGCGTTCTCCGCGTGGTATGAACTTTTTCCGCGCTCGCAGACGCCGAGCCCGCGCCAGCATGGCACTTTCAACGGCGTGATCTCGCGCCTGCCATATGTCCGTGATCTCGGTTTCGACGTGCTTTACTTTCCGCCGATCCATCCGATCGGCAAGACCAACCGGAAAGGCCGCAACAACGCACTCTCGGCAAGCCCGGCCGACCCGGGCAGCGTCTACGCAATCGGCTCGGACGAAGGCGGACACGATGCGCTGCATCCGGAACTCGGCACGATGGAGGATTTCCTGCGCCTCGTCGAAGCCGCCCGCGCACACGATCTCGAAATTGCGCTCGACTTTGCGATCCAGTGCTCGCCTGACCACCCGTGGATCAAAGAGCACCCGCAATGGTTCGAATGGAAGAAGGACGGCTCGATCGCCTACGCTGAAAACCCGCCGAAGAAGTACGAGGATATCGTCAACGTCCATTTCTACGGCGAGTCCTTTCCCTCGCTTTGGCTTGCCCTGCGCGACGTCATCCTTTTCTGGATCGATAAAGGCGTCAAGATTTTCCGTGTCGACAATCCGCACACGAAGCCGATCCCATTTTGGCGCTGGCTAATCGCAGACATCAACCGCGAACATCCCGATGTGATTTTCCTGGCGGAAGCCTTCACGCGGCCGAGCATGATGCGCAAGCTCGCCAAGATCGGCTTTCAGCAATCCTACACGTATTTCACCTGGCGCGATGAGAAATGGAACATTACCGAATACATTAATGAGCTGCAGGGCGAGATGGCGGAATATTACCGGCCGAACTTTTTCGTCAATACGCCTGACATCAACCCGCTCTATCTGCAGACGAGCGGGCGCCCCGGTTTCATCGTGCGCTCCACGCTTGCGGCGATGCTGTCGGGCAATTGGGGCATGTATAGCGGGTTCGAGATTTGCGAATCCGAGCCGCTGCCAGGACGCGAGGAATATTTCGATTCAGAAAAATACGAGATCAGGGTCCGCGACTTTGGCGTCTCCGGCAACATCAAGGATCACATCCGCGCGCTGAACCGCATCCGGCGGGAGAACCCGGTGCTGCATGACGTGCGCGGCACGCTGTTCCTGAACGCTTGGAATGAGGCAATCGTGGCGTTCGCCCGCTTCACCCCCGACCGCAGCAATGCGATCATGGTCATGGTCAATCTCGATCCGCGCAACCGCCAGGAATGCGCCTACGAGGTCCCGCTCTGGGAGTTCGGCCTACCGGACGACGGATCGGTAGCTGTCGTCGACCTCCTCAATGGCTTCCATTTCGTGCTGCACGGCAAGACGCATACGATCGCTCTTGATCCCGCCGAGCGCTCGGTCATTATCTGGCGTCTTGTTCCACCGAGTGCTGAGGCGGGCCCATGATCAATCGCGGCGAGCCGCAATGGTACCGCGACGCCATCATTTATCAGCTCCATGTCAAATCGTTTTTCGATTCCGACAATGACGGTATGGGCGACTTCGAGGGCCTGACGCGCAAGCTCGATTACGTCAAGGAGCTCGGCGCAACCGCAATCTGGCTAATGCCGTTCTATCCCTCGCCCTTGAAGGACGACGGCTACGACATTGCCGATTATCGCGGCATCAATCCGAGCTACGGCAACTTGCGGGATTTCCGCCGTTTCGTGCGCGAGGCGCATGAGCGCGAGCTCAGGGTAATCACCGAGCTCGTCATTAATCACACCTCAGATCAGCATCCCTGGTTTCAGCGCGCGCGGAAGGCACGGCCGGGGTCGAATGCCCGCAACTTCTATGTCTGGTCGGACACCGATGAACTATACCGCGATGCGCGCATCATCTTTCTCGATACGGAGAAGTCGAACTGGACCTGGGACGACGAAGCCAAGGCCTTTTTCTGGCACCGCTTTTACAGCCACCAGCCGGATTTGAATTTCGAGAACCCGCGGGTTCTTGCCGCCGTCATCGACACGATGCACGCCTGGTTCGATATGGGCGTCGATGGATTGCGGCTCGATGCCATTCCTTACCTTTGCGAGCGCGACGGCACGAATTGCGAGAACCTGCCCGAGACGCATGTCATCTTAAGAAAAATACGTGCCGCACTCGACGAGGCTTACACCGACCGCATGCTGCTCGCCGAGGCTAATCAATGGCCGGAAGAGACAGCGCAATATTTCGGCGACGGCGATGAATGCCACATGGCATTCCACTTTCCGCTGATGCCGCGCATGTATATGGCGTTGGCGCAGGAAGACCGGCACCCGATTACCGATATCATGCGCCAGACGCCGGAAATCCCGGAAGGCGCGCAGTGGGCAATCTTCCTGCGCAATCATGACGAGCTGACGCTCGAAATGGTGACCGATAAGGAGCGCGATTACCTCTGGTCTTTCTATGCCGTCGACCGGCGCATGCGGATCAATCTCGGCATTCGCCGCCGGCTTGCGCCGCTTCTCGAAAATGACCGGCGTAAGATCGAGCTTTTGAACTCGATGCTGTTCTCGATGCCTGGCACGCCGGTCCTTTATTACGGCGACGAGATCGGCATGGGCGACAACATCTATCTCGGCGACCGCGACGGCGTGCGCACGCCGATGCAATGGTCGCCGGACCGCAACGGCGGCTTCAGCCGCGCCGACCCGGCGCGCCTCTTCCTGCCGGCGATCCAGGATCCGATCTACGGCTTTGCCGGGGTCAACGTCGAGGCGCAGCTCGCCAACCCGTCGAGCCTGCTCAACTGGATGCGGCGGATGATCTCGGTACGCCGCGCCCATCCGGCGTTCGGGCGCGGCACGCTGCGCTTCCTCTATCCATCGAACCGCAAAGTGCTCGCCTATCTGCGCGAGTGGGACGACGATCGGCTCCTCTGCATCGTCAACGTGTCGCGCGCGCCGCAAGCGATCGAACTCGATTTGAGCGAGTTCCGCGGCGCGATGCCGATCGAACTGACCGCGGGCACGATTTTTCCGCCCGTCGGCCAGCTGCCTTATCTTTTGACATTACCCTCGTACGGCTTCTTCTGGTTCAAGCTCGAGGCACATGTCGAAGCCGAGCGCTTCGGACCGAAGGCCGCCCCCGAATTGTTCACCCTTGTCCTGACCGGTCCGATCGAGAAGCTGCTCGAAGGGCGCGAGAAGATCGCCTTCGAACGCACCATCGTGCCGGCCTTTCTCACTGGGCGGCGCTGGTTCGCGGGTCGTGGACGGGAGATCCGACGGGTGCGGCTGGCGAGCGTCGCCGCGCGCCGGGCCGAGGGTGAGGAGCGCGCCTTTCTCCTGCCGATCGTCGAGGTGACGATCGCAGGAGGAGGAGAGATACAACAATATTTCCTGCCCCTCGCGCTCGCCGCCGAGGGCGCCGAAGACTCGGGCTCGGCCTATGCCGTGGCCCGCGTGCGCCGAGGTCCGCGGGTCGGGATCGTTCTCGACGCGGAAGGCGATCCGAACTTTGCCAGCATCATGCTGTCGCTCATACGCAAGGGCGAGGGCCTCAAGTCGAGCGAGGGCGAGATCGTCTTTACACCGACGAATGCGCTGGAGGAGGAGAAGGAGGAGGAGATCGAAGGCGGCACGGTTCAGCGGCTCGGTGGCGAGCAGAGCAATACGTCGTTCAACATCGCCGACCGGATGGTGCTGAAAATCTACCGACGGCTGCGCGCTGGTATCAACCCGGAAATCGAGATTGGCCGGTTTCTGACGGAAGTTGCGGGCTATGCCAACACACCGGCGCTTTATGGGATCGCTGAGCACGTTTCAGCCGACGGCACGCGCACCGCGCTCGCGGTGCTGCAGCAATTCGTGCGCAATCAGGGTGACGCCTGGGCTTGGACGCTCGAATCGCTCGGCCGCGAGATCGAGCGGTTGCGCCTCCTGCCGGAGAGCGAGGCGATGCGCATCGAGGATGAGGCGAGCTTCGATCTGCATTACGTCCGCACGATTGCGCGCCGTATCGCCGAGATGCACATCGCGCTCTCCGTTCAAACCGACGACCGCGCGTTCGCCACCGAGCCGCTGACCCGGGAGGATGTTGAGGCGGTTGCGGACGAGGCGCGGAGTCTCGCCGAGCGAGCTGATGGGGCGATCAGACGCCTCGGTTCCGCTCTCGATGGGGAAGGTACTGCCATGGGCAGGAGCTTCCTGGAGAGCCGCGATGCAATAAAGGCGGCAATCGCAGCCGCCACCGTCACGCCAATCGGCGCGGTTAAGAGCCGAATCCATGGCGACCTGCATCTTGGGCAAATCCTGATCGCCCGGGACGATGTGATGATCGTCGACTTCGAAGGTGAACCCCTCCGCTCGCTCGAGGAGCGGCGGATGAAGGCCTCGCCGGCGGCCGATGTCGCCGGGATGTTGCGCTCCTATGCCTACGCCGCGGCCACCGCCAGCCGCGCGGACGAACGCCTCGGTGCGGGGAGGCGCACAATGGAGATCGCGCGGCTGTGGCAGAACCTCGTTTCGGAGGCTTTCCGCACTGCATACGAAGAGGGCACGCGCGGCACGCCGGTTTTCGTCGAAGACGGGGGAACGCGAGGGGCGCTTCTCGAACTCCACCTGTTGCGCAAGGCTCTCTATGAGATCGAATATGAGGCAAGCCACCGGCCGGATTGGATCGACATCCCTGTCGCGGGCGTTCTCCAATTGATCGGCAAGGGATTGCGTACATGAACAAACCAGCCGCGGTACCGCTCAATGAGAAGACCCCGCCGAAGCACGCGGAGGAGCAGCCGTTCGCAGTGCATTCCGGCGCGATCGCCGCGATTGTCACGGCAACCCATGGCGACCCATTTTCGGTCCTCGGCCCGCACCGCGTCGGCCATGATCTCTACGAAATACGGGCCATGCTGCCCGGCGCTGCCTCGGTGCGCGCGCGCGCGGTCGAGGGCGGTCACGTTTTCTGCGACCTAAAGCTCGTCGACCCTTCCGGGTTCTTTTGCGGCCGCGTCACGTCGGCGCACCGGCCCCACTACAAGCTCGAAATCACCTGGCCCAGGGAAGCTCGGATCGAATGGGACCCCTATTCATTCGGCCCGGTCCTGGCGTCGGACGATTTCTCTGCCGTCGAAGACATCGGGACATCGCGTTTTTATAACGTGTTCGGCGCCCATAGAGTCGAGCATGGCAATGTGTCCGGCGCCCGCTTCGTGCTCTGGGCGCCGAATGCGCATAACGTGAGCGTCGTCGGCGATTTCAACATCTGGGATGGCAGGCGGCACCCGATGCGCCTGCGCCACGAGACCGGCATCTGGGAACTCTTCGTTCCGGAACTGCCGCCGGGGGAACGCTACAAATACGAAATGCGCGACCATTCCGGCCGCGCGCTGCCGCTCAAGGCCGACCCGGTGGCGTTCCGCGCCGAACATCCGCCGGCAACCGCATCGGTGCTGCACGGACTGCCACGAACGGATTGGCGCGACGACAGCTGGATCGAAGAGCGCGGCTCGCCCCAGCCGCGCAAGCGGCCGATCTCGATCTATGAATGCCATCTTGGTTCATGGGCGCGCGTGCCCGAAGAGGGCAACCGCTATCTGAGCTACAAGGAATTGGGCGAGCGGCTGATCCCCTACGTGCGCGATCTCGGCTTCACGCATATCGAGCTTCTGCCGATCACCGAGTATCCCTTCGACGGTTCCTGGGGATACCAGCCGATCTCACTTTATGCGCCGACCTGCCGTTTCGGCACGCCCGAAGAATTCGCCGAATTTGTCGAGGTGGCGCACGACGCAGGTATCGGCGTTCTGCTCGACTGGGTTCCGGCGCATTTCCCGAACGACCCGCATGGGCTTGCGCGCTTTGACGGGACGCATCTCTATGAGCACGCCGATCCGCGCCAGGGATTCCATCAGGATTGGGGTACGCACATCTATAATCTCGGACGGCGCGAAGTGATGGCGTTCCTCGTCTCAAACGCGCGCTTCTGGCTCGAACAATATCATCTCGATGGATTGCGCGTCGATGCAGTCGCTTCGATGCTGTATCTTGATTACTCAAGGCAGCCGGGCGAATGGGTGCCGAACCGTTACGGCGGCAACGAAAACCTCGAGGCCATCGATTTCCTTCGCCGCATGAACGAGGTCGCCTATCAAACGAAGCCGGGCGTGTTCACCGTCGCCGAAGAATCGACCGCATGGCCTGGCGTATCGCAGCCGACATACGCGGGCGGACTTGGCTTCGGCTTCAAGTGGAACATGGGTTGGATGCACGACACGCTCCGCTACATGTCGAAAGAACCGATCCACCGCCGCCACCACCATCACGACATGACATTCGGGATGGTCTATGCCTTTAGCGAAAACTTTATCCTGCCGCTGAGCCATGATGAGGTCGTGCACGGCAAAGGCTCGCTGCTCGGGCGCATGCCGGGCGACCGCTGGCAACGCTTCGCTAATCTGCGGGCCTATTTCGGCTTCATGTGGGGCCATCCGGGCAAGAAGCTTCTCTTCATGGGCGGCGAGTTAGCCCAGGAGCGCGAATGGAATCACGATCGCAGCCTCGACTGGCATTTGCTTGCCGACGGCAACCACAAAGGCGTGCACACACTGATACGCGATCTCAACCACGTCTATCGCGACACGCTGGCGCTACATGCCCGCGATTGTGAGGATAGCGGCTTCCGCTGGCTGATCGGCGACGATCGCGACAACAGCGTGCTGGCGTTCGCGCGCTACGGTGATGGACCCGACGATATCGTGATCGTGATCTCGAATTTTACCCCGGTCCCGCGGGACAATTATCGCGTCGGTGCGCCGCAGCCCGGCGCTTGGCATGCGATCATCAACACGGATGCGGCACAATATGGCGGCACCAGCCCGGAACGGCTACCGCCGTTCCATACGACAGACGAGACGAGTCACGGCCATCCCTGGTCGCTCAATCTGAAACTGCCGCCGCTGTCGACGATGGTCCTTCAGCGCCGCGGCTGATTACCGGCAAGCGCATGCGCTTATACCTTCTCTTTTTCTTTGTCCCTGCCCTTTTTCTTTTTCTTGGGTTTGTCGCCGTTTGCCTTTTCGCTCTTTTCTTTATCCTTGTCCTTTTTCGCATCACGCGCGGCAATGTTGGTGAAGCGCGCGTTGCCGAGGCCGGTGCCGATCGTCAGCACGCCCCAGCGCTCGACGTCACCCATGAACGGCACCTGGCTCAAGCCCTGCACGACGGCGTCGTTATGCATGATCACGTGCGTGTCGTGATCGCCGATCGTCGGAATCGTCTGCACGATCTCGCCGGGCAGGTTGAACTGGCTGCCTTCCCAATTGCCGCCCGGGAGATTCTGGCCGCCACGATCGATCGTGCCATCGGGCTCGATCACACCCGGACAGCCGATGCCGATCACGGGGGCAATTTTCAGCTTCTCGTCTTTTGCCTCGTCGAGCAGTTTCCGCAACATTTTGTTCAGGCGCGCGACAGCTTCGTCCCGTCGCGGCGAATCCTCACGATGGCGCCAGAGGTCGCTCTTCCAGACCTTGCTGGCGGAAAGATCGCTGGCCTTGGCGAGCTGCGTCAGCACGATCCCGACGCGGATATTGGTGCCGCCGATGTCGACCGCAAGCAGGCCGTCGTGGCCTGACAGCCCCCAGGATGGCAGCAATTGCACCGAGCCGATGAGCCCCGCCTCGTCGGGATGGTGCCTGATCGGCACGAGGTCGATCGCGACGCCGTCCGCTTTCAGGAGAACGGCGGCCCGCCCGATCGCCACCTCGCCGATGCGGCTGTTGCGGAAGCCGCCGCCGACCGCGATCTTTTGGGTCTCCACCCAATCCTTCGCGCGCAAAAAACGCCGGGTGACCGCGGCGAATTCCTGGGCGAAATCCTCGATCGCGCCATGGACGACGCCGGCGGCTTCGGGTTCACCGTTGAGCAGCGCTTCGTCGAGCTTTTTCTTGGAAACATCTTCCTGGTCGCCGAAGGGGTCCTCGTCGATGCGGGCGAAGCGCTCGCGCCAATCCTGGAAAATCTCCGCAAAAGCGCGCTTCGAGGCGCGATCGCCGATGAAGCCGTCCTTGTGCCGCAGTTCCAGGTTGTAGCTGTCGACGCGCACGCGCGGCAGCACGCTCGCCCCATGCGGGCCGTTGTGTCCGGGGGACGGGGTATCGGGCATTGGGGTCCTCAAGCCGGGCAACCAGCGCCCGGTGCGATAATTCGCGCCTCCGGCACAGGTTGCGCGGGCCGCCCTCAGGCCCGGGGAAACTTGCCTTGGGCCGCCGACCTGTCCTATAGAGCCGTCCAAACCGCCCGGCCGGTAGGGCTGCCGTGGCGGTTTTTTTCAGCTCGTTCAGGTCTGATTTCGGTCGGCCGCATGAAGCAATGGCGAGGGCGCTTCCGCGCCCGTTGGAGAGCAAAATGCCCAAGATGAAGACGAAATCGGGCGCCAAAAAGCGCTTCAAAATCACCGGGACAGGCAAGGTCCTCTATGCCCAGCGCGGCAAGCGCCACGGCATGATCAAACGGACGAAGAAGCAGATCCGCAATCTTCGCGGCACCGCCGTGCTGTTCAAGAGCGACGGCGACAACGTGAAGAAATACTTTCTGCCGAACAACTGACGTCCAACCTTTCTGACCTTAGGAGATTTTAAATGGCTCGTGTCAAACGCGGCGTCGCAGCGCACGCCAAGCACAAGAAGACACTGAAACAGGCGAAGGGCTTCTACGGCCGCCGCAAGAACACGATCCGTGCCGCCAAGGCCGCCGTCGATCGCTCGATGCAATATGCGACGCGCGACCGCAAGACGAAGAAGCGCGTCTTCCGCGCGCTCTGGATACAGCGCCTTAACGCGGCGGTGCGCGAATTCGGGCTGACCTATTCGCGCTTTATCGACGGGCTTGGCAAAGCCGGCGTCGAGATCGACCGTAAGGTTCTCTCCGAGCTGGCCATCCGCGAGCCGGAGGCGTTCAGGGCGATCGTCGATAGGGTGAAGACCGCACTGCCCGGCACCGTCTGACGCGCCGGGCCGCATCGGAGGGAAACCTCTCATGATCGGGACCGGCTATGTGAAGCGCATGGCGCGCTATAACAGCTGGCAGAACGAGAACCTCTATTCCGCCGCCGACCGGCTGCCTGATGAAGCACGCCGGCAGGAACGCGGCGCTTTCTTTGGCTCGATTCACGGCACCCTGAACCACCTGCTCTGGGGCGACGAGATTTGGATGTCGCGCTTCTGTGGAACGCCGCGGCCTGCTGGCGGCCTTCTGGAATCAACGAGTGTGCGGGCGGGTTGGGACGAGCTGAAGCGCGATCGTGCCGGCTTTGATCGTCGGATCATCGCCTGGGCCGACAATCTCGATGCTGAGTGGCTCTCAGGCGATCATACGTATTATTCGGGTGCGGCGAAGCGGGACGTCGTTAGTCCGCGTTGGGTGCTCGTGACGCATTTCTTCAATCATCAGACGCATCACCGCGGTCAGGTGCACTGCATGCTGACGCAAGCCGGCATGCGCCCGGGTGACACCGATCTGCCCTTCATGACGAGAGATGAAGCGGCATGAGCACCGATCTCTTGCCAGGCACGGATCAGCTCGAAGTGCAGGTGCTTGCCGCGGTTGCCGGCGCGCAGGATGAGGCGGCGCTTGAGTCCGTGCGCGTCGGGGCGCTCGGTAAGAAGGGCAGCATCTCGGCGCTGCTGGCGACGCTCGGCAAAATGGCGCCGGAGGAACGGCGTACGCGCGGCGCCGAGATCAACGCAATCAAAGACACGGTAACCGACGCGATCACACGCCGCCGCCGCGAGCTGAAAGAGGCAGCACTGGTAATACGCCTCGCCACGGAAACTGTGGACGTGACCCTTCCGGTTCGTCCGGGCGGCACGCAGCTCGGTCGCATTCATCCGGTCAGCCAGGTAACGGAAGAGCTCACGGCAATTTTCGCCGACATGGGCTTCTCGATCGCCGAAGGTCCGGACATCGAGACCGACGATTACAATTTCACCAGGCTGAATTTTCCGGTCGGCCATCCCGCGCGCGACATGCACGACACGTTCTTCTTCGCGCCCGACTCGAGCGGTGAGCGCAAGCTCCTGCGCACGCATACGAGCCCGGTGCAGGTGCGCACGATGCTTTCGCAACAGCCGCCGATTCGCATCATCTGTCCCGGGCGCACGTACCGTGTCGATTCGGACCAGACGCACACGCCGCAATTCCATCAGGTCGAGGGGCTCGTCATCGATCGCAGCGCGCATCTCGGCCACCTGAAATGGATTCTCGAGGAATTCTGCAAGGCGTTCTTCGAAGTGCCTGCCGTGAAGATGCGGTTTCGCCCATCGTACTTTCCGTTCACCGAGCCTTCGATGGAAGTCGATATCCAGTACCGGCGCGAGCGCGGCGAAATCCGCTTCGGCGGAGGCGAGGACTGGCTCGAAATTTTGGGCTGCGGCATGGTTCATCCGAACGTGCTGAAGAATTGCGGCATTGATCCCGACAAATATCAGGGCTTCGCCTGGGGCATGGGGATCGATCGCATCGCCCTGCTGAAATACGGCATGCCGGATTTGCGCCAGTTCTTCGAAGCCGACGTGCGCTGGCTGAAGCATTATGGCTTCCGGCCTCTCGATATCCCGACGTTGGCGGGTGGGCTGTCGAGTTGATTGCGAGGTTTGGTTCAGGCGGCGCCGAAGGCCGCATGCAACGGATTAAAAAATGAAGTTCACCCTCTCCTGGCTGAAGGAGCATATCGACACCGACGCCTCGCTTGAGGCCATTTGCGAGACGCTGACGCGCGTCGGCCTCGAGGTCGAGCGCGTCGAAAATCCGGCCGGGAAGCTCAACGGCTTCGTCGTCGCACACGTGATCGAAGCAAAGCAGCATCCGAATGCGGACCGTCTGCGCGTCTGCATGGTCGATCCGGGCTCCGGCACGCCGGTGCAGGTCGTCTGCGGCGCGCCGAATGCGCGCACCGGCATGATCGGTGTGTTCTCGCCGGTCGGCACCTACATTCCCGGCAAGGACATGACGCTGACCGCAGGCGTGATTCGCGGTGTCGAATCGAACGGTATGCTGGTTTCCGCCGCCGAGCTCGGAATCTCCGACGACCACGACGGCATCATTGAGCTGCCGCCGGATGCGCCCGTCGGCATCTCTTACGCGGAATATGCCGGCCTCGACGACCCGATGGTCGAGATCAATCTTACGCCAAACCGGCCCGATGCCACGGGAATCGTCGGCATTGCCCGCGATCTCGATGCGGCGGGACTCGGGCCTCTGAAGAACCGCGCGATCAAACCTGTCGAAAGCCGCTTTCCCTGCCCAATCGGCGTGAAGCTCGATTTCGTGCCCGGTGATCAGCATCTCTGCCCCGCCTTCGCGCTGCGCCTCGTGCGCGGCGTCAGGAACGGACCCTCGCCCGAATGGATGCAGCGGCGGTTGCGCGGAATCGGGCTTCGTCCGATCAATGCGCTTGTCGACATTACCAATTACATCACCTTCGATCGCGGCCGGCCGTTGCATGTATTCGATGCCAAGAAAGTTGCGGGCAATCTCACCGTGCGCCGCGCCAAAGCCGGCGAGGAAGTGCTGGCGCTCGACGGCCGCACTTATGCGCTCGATGACAGCATGGTCGTTATCGCCGACGAGGCCGGCGTCGAGTCGATTGCCGGCATTATGGGCGGCGAACATTCCGGCTGCGACGGGAATACGACCGACGTGCTGATCGAGTCGGCGCTGTGGGACCCACTGAATATCGCCGGGACCGGGCGGAAGCTCGGCATCAACACCGACGCGCGCTACCGCTTTGAACGCGGCGTCGATCCGGCCTTCTGCGTGCCCGGCGCCGAGCTCGCGACACATTTGGTGCTCGATCTCTGCGGCGGCGAGCCCTCGGAACTTAGCCTTGCCGGCAGGATCGATACAAAGCGCGAGGCGATCGTGTTTCCCTGGAGCGAAACCGCGCGGCTCACGGGGCTGGACATCCCGACGCAGGAAACGGCGCGCATCCTGGAAAAACTCGGTTTCGAAATTTTGCCGACACCGGGCAATGCGGATCGCAGCTACGTGACGCCGCCGACCTGGCGCCCGGATATCGATGGCACGGCCGATCTCGTTGAAGAGATCATCCGGATTGCGGGCGTCGACCGCGTTCCGTCAGTGGCGATGCCGCGGCGGAGCGAAATCGCCATTGCGGTGCTGACGCCCTTGCAGCGCCGCACGCAAACGGCGCGCCGCGCGCTTGCGGCGGAAGGCCTCGTTGAGGCGGTGACGTGGTCGTTCGTGTCGAAGGCGGAGGCGGAATTGTTCGGCGGCGGCGCGCCGGAGACGGCGCTCGCCAATCCGATCGCATCCAATCTCTCGGACATGCGGCCCTCGCTGCTGCCGGGGCTGATCGCGGCGGCAAAACGCAACCGCGATCGCGGGCTCGCCGATCTCGCGCTGTTTGAAGTCGGCCAAATCTTCGAAGGCACGTCCGAGCAGGACCAGAAGATCGCGGCGACAGCGCTGCGCACCGGCACGGCGCCGCGGATCGGCAGCGGACGGCACTGGTCCGGTCGCGCCGGCAGCGTCGATGCGTTTGACGCCAAAGGCGACGCGCTCGCGCTGCTCGACGCGCTCGGCATTGCGACCGGCGGCCTGCAGGTCGTGGCGGGCGGGCCGGCATGGTTCCATCCCGGCCGCGCAGGAACGCTGCAATTCGGGCCGAAGGGGATCATTGGCCATTTCGGCGAATTGCATCCGGGCGTGGTCGAGGCGTTCGATGCGGAAGGGCCGCACGCCGCAATCGAGATCATCCTCGACGCGCTGCCACCGGCGAAGACGCGTGCGACAAAAATTCGCCCGCCCGTCGATTTGCCCACGCTGATGCCGCTCGAGCGCGACTTCGCCTTCATCGTCGATCGCAACGTTCGCGCCACCGACATGATCAGGGCCGCGCAGGCGGCCGATCGCGCGCTTGTCACCGACGTCTCCGTGTTCGATGTCTATGAGGGAGAGGGCATCGGCGAAGGCAAGAAATCGATCGCGCTCGCCGTGACCGTGCAGCCGCGCGAGAAGACCATGACCGATGCCGAGATCGAAACTTTGTTGCAGAAAATCATTGGCAATGTCGTGCAGAAAACCAATGCGGTTCTGAGAGGATGAACATGTTGCGCATCATCGGACTTTTCGGCCTTTTATTATTCGCGAGCCTGCCGGTTTCGGCGCAGGGCAGCATCGAGGATTGTGAGAAAATTCAGGCCGCGGACGCTTACAACAAATGCCTTGCGCAGTTCGGCCCGATGCGCGGCCAGCGCGCGGCGCGTCCGGCAGGCAAGAGATACGGCGGTGCGTCGCGACGCGGCGGACATGGCCGTGTCCGCGCCAGCTTCAGGGTGAGACACCGGCGTTAGTCGTGTCCGGTTGATCCGAATCCGCCGCCACCGCGCGACGATTCGGCGATCGATGTCTCTTCCTGTAACCTAACCCGAGTCACCGGCGCGACGATGAGCTGCGCGATCCGCATGCCGCGCTCGATCACGAACGGCTCGCTGCCGAGATTGACAAGCAGCACTTTCACCTCGCCGCGATAGTCCGAATCGATCGTGCCCGGCGCGTTGAGAACGGTGACGCCGTGCCTCAGCGCGAGACCGGAGCGCGGCCGCACCTGTCCTTCGAATCCAGCCGGTAGTTCGATCACCAGCCCCGTCGGCACGACATCGCGCGCGCGCGGCTCCAGCACCAGTTGCGTATTCGGTGCCAGTGCGGCGACAAGGTCGAGACCCGCGGCACCCTCGGACTGATAGGAAGGCAGCGGCAGGCCCTCGCCATGCGGGAGCCGGAGGACGCGCACGCCAACGGTCGGTTTGGACTGCCCGCCGCTCATGATCGCCGAATTCGCTGCAGCGTGCGCCCGACATGCGCGATCGGCGTTTCCGGCAAGATACCGTGGCCGAGATTGAAGATGAACGGCGCGTCCGCGTAGTTCGCGAGAACATCATCGACTGCGCGATCGAGCGCATCGCCGCCCGCGAGCAGGACGAGCGGATCGAGATTGCCTTGCACGGCCACACTGCTTTGCACATGCTCGCGCACAAAGCTCGGCTCCGCGGCCCAATCGATGCTCACCGCATTTACCGGCACCGCATTGAGGTAGCTCGGCAGCAACGCCCCCGCGCCGCGCGGAAAGCCGATGATCTTCGCGTCCGCAATCTCGCGGCGTACATTCTCGACGATCCTGCGCACCGGCTCGATGCACCAGCGCTGGAATTCGGCGGGGGGCAGCACGCCGGCCCAGGTGTCGAAAATCTGCACGGCTTCGGCGCCAGCCTTGATCTGGCTAACGAGATACCGCGACGAGACATCAACGAGAATATCGATCAGCTGCGCGAACGCCTCCGGTTCGCGATACGCGAACATCCGCGCCGGCGCCTGGTCGGGCGTGCCGCGGCCAGCAATCATGTAAGTCGCAACCGTCCATGGCGCGCCGCAAAATCCGATGAGTCCAACGCCCGCCGGCAAATCGCGTTTCACCAGCCGCACCGCCTCGTAAACAGGCGCCAGCACGACTTCGTCCGCTTCCGTGCGCAAACTGCGCAAGGTGCGCAAACTGGAAACGTCCAGCGGCTCGAGCCGCGGCCCTTCGCCCGTCTCAAAGCTCACTGCGCGCCCGAGCGCATGTGGCACGACCAAAATGTCGGAAAACAAAATCGCCGCGTCGAAACCGAAGCGGCGAATCGGCTGCAGCGTGATCTCGGCTGCGAGTTCCGGCGTGAAGCACAAGCTGAGAAAACTGCCGGCGCGCGCCCGCAGCGCCCGATATTCGGGAAGATAGCGCCCCGCCTGGCGCATGAACCAGACCGGCGGTATCGCCTGCCGCTTGCCGGAGAGCACCTCCAGGATCGGCTTTGTGTCAGTCATCAGATGTCATTCCCGCGACAGCGGGAACCAGCCATCCCGTGCGGTTCTGGATTCCCGATCGCGCTACGACGCGCGCCGGGAATGACATTCACGTGCGCCGCACTCAGTCGTCGCGATAGACGCGTTCGCGCCGCTCGTGACGCTCCTGCGCTTCGATCGTCAGCGTCGCGATCGGCCGCGCGTCGAGCCGCTTCAGCGAGATCGGCTCGCCCGTCTCCTCGCAATACCCGTACGTGCCAGCGTCGAGCCGGCTCAGTGCCTGCTCTATTTTCGAGATGAGCTTACGCTGGCGGTCACGGGCCCGAAGCTCGATCGCGCGGTCGGTTTCCGATGACGCGCGGTCCGCCAAGTCCGGATGATTCTCGTTTTCAGTCTGCAGCGCGGTCAGCGTTTCGCGGCTTTCGCGCAGGATCTCGTCTTTCCATCCATTCAGCTTACGCCGGAAGTACTCGCGCTGGCGTTCGCTCATGAAGGTCTCGCCTTCTAACGGTCTATAACCGTTCTCACCATTGGCAGCCATCCGTAACGAGCCCTCTTCTCGTCGAACCGGCGCCTTATAGCGATGTGCAAGGCGACACACAATCGCGCCTTGCAGAATCTTTTTAACCTGTGGCGCGGCGGTCATAGGATGCGCCAAGCTGCCTTCGAATAGCCATATCGGCCCCGCCGCGGTAAGGTCGGCGCTCCTCAACGCGGGTGTCACGTGCCGGAACGCGAGTTTTTGTCCAGCGAAGAGACGCATTTCGGCAACGCGCGGGTGCCGCTCGCCGACAAGCAGGGTTTGGTTAACGGCGTCTTTGGCAATGTGGCAGCGCGCTACGACCTGATGAACGACCTGATGTCGGGAGGCATGCATCGGTTGTGGAAACGCACTTTTGTTGGCATGATTCGACCCTCCCGCCACCGCGCTTTTAAGCATCTGGACGTTGCCGGCGGCACTGGAGATATCGCCTTCCGCATCGCCGCGGCTGGCAGCCCGCGCACTGAAGTGACGGTCGCCGATATCAGCGAGGAGATGTTGCGCGTCGGCCGGGAGCGGGCCGCACATACGCCTGGCGGCGAGCGCGTCCGCTTCGTCACCGGCAATGCCGAGGACCTGCCGTTCCCGGATAGATCCTTCGATGCCTATACGATTGCCTTCGGTATTCGCAACGTGCCGCGCATCGGCCGCGCGCTCGCCGAGGCGCGCCGCGTCCTCAAGCACGGCGCCCGCTTTTTGTGCCTCGAATTCTCCGATGTCGACGTGCCGCTGCTCGATCGCATGTACGAGGCCTATTCCTTCACCGCGATCCCGGCGCTGGGAAAGGTCGTGACCGGCGATGGCGACGCTTACCGCTATCTCGTCGAATCCATCCGCCGCTTTCCGCATGCCGACCGCTTCCGCGACATGATCGCGGCCGCGGGGCTCCAGCGCGCCGCCTATCACCGGCTCTCCGGCGGGATCGTCGCCATCCATTCCGCCTGGAAGCTCTGAGGCGCAATGTTCTTCGCGCTCGGTCATTCGATCCGGCTCGCCCGGGCGGGCTTCCTCCTGGCGCGGGAGGGCGTCTTCGCCGAGGTCGACCCGACCTCGCTACCGCCGCCGGCCCGCCTGCCCATCCTGCTCGCCCGGCTGATCAACCGCCGTGGCAAAGATGGCGGCGTCGACCGGATCGCCGTCGCCATCGCCCGGCTCGGCCCCTCCTACGTGAAACTTGGGCAATTCCTGGCAACGCGGCCCGACGTGGTTGGCCCGCAGGTCGCGCAGGCACTTGAGGCGCTGCAGGATCGCATGGCACCATTTCCGCGCGAGCGGGCGGTGGCAACGGTCGAGGCGGCCTTCGGCGTTCCGCTCGATTCCGTGTTCGCCGAGTTCGGCGAACCGGTTGCCGCTGCCTCGATCGCGCAGGTGCATCGCGCGCGGGCGCGCTATCCCGAGGGTGAGCGCGAGGTCGCGGTCAAGATTCTCCGGCCCGGCGTCGAGCGGCGCTTCCGCCGCGACCTCTCCGACATGTATTTCGCCGCCCGCGTCGCCGAGCGCTATTTCGCCGAGGCCCGCCGGCTGAAGGTCATCCAGATCGTCGACACGCTCGCCCGCTCGGTGCGGATGGAGATGGATTTTCGGCTTGAGGCGGCCGCCGCATCCGAATTCGGCGAAACGACAGCGGACGACGCGGACTTCCACGTGCCCCGCGTCGACTGGGACCGCACCGCCCGCGAAGTGCTGACGCTCGAATGGATCGAGGGTATTCCGCTCTCAGACATTCCGCGTCTCGTCGAAGCCGGGCAGGACCTGCCCGCCCTTGGCCGCGCCGTCCTGCAATCCTTCCTGCGTCACGCCGTGCGCGACGGTTTCTTCCATGCCGACATGCACCAGGGTAATCTTTTTGCCGATCGCGATGGCCGGCTCGTCGCCGTCGACTTCGGCATTATGGGCCGCCTCGGCATCAAGGAGCGGCGCTTCCTCGCCGAGATTCTCTACGGCTTCATCACGCGCGATTACCTGCGCGTTGCTGAAGTGCATTACGAGGCGGGTTACGTGCCGCCGACCTATCCCGTGGAGAATTTCGCGCAGGCACTACGTGCCATCGGCGAGCCGATCCATTCGCGTACAGCCGACCAGATTTCGATGGCGAAGCTCTTGACGTTATTGTTCGAGATCACCGCGTTGTTCGACATGAAGACACGCACCGAGCTGGTGATGCTGCAGAAGACCATGGTGGTCGTCGAAGGCGTCGCGCGTTCGCTCGACCCGCGCCTTGACATCTGGTCCACGTCCGAACCTGTCGTGCGCACATGGATCGAGCAGAATCTCGGGCCGGGCGGATTCATCAAGGACGCGGGACGCGGCTTTAGTATCATGCGGCGCGTCACCGCCAATCTGCCGGATTCATTGGAGCGCGCCGAGCGCGTGTTGGAAAAGCTCGACGACATGGTCGAGCACGGGCTCCACATTTCGTTGCAATCGATCGAAGCGATCGGCGCCGCGGAAGCGCGCCGCGCGTTCTGGGGGCACATTGCGTGGTGGATTATCGCGGCGGTGCTGGTGTGGTGGGTGGTTTTGTGAGGGCTGAACGGCTCAATACACAAAACATCTTTACAGAGTGGGCGCGTTACTCAGGGACACACCTCGTTTCCGCATTACTCCTTTGTATCTGCCTTTGGGCAGGACTTATGCTCTATGCCGGCGTCGAGATGATTCTCGACTATTTCGGAAATCCACAAAGACACTTTTACGAATGGCTAATCATGTGGCCTCTACTCGCGATTCTGGGAGCAGTCATAGCACTCTTTCATACCGTGGTTTGTGTGTTGCCTACATCTGCGATTCAGGGCTTTTCACTAATGCTACTGTTCGAGACTCGTCCAATGTTTCCATCCCCGGCACATTCGGGGTTACGGTTCTGGCCTCCTTGTTTACATGTTATAGCCACGACTACTTTATTCCTGTTTCCGCTGGTATACCGACGAAATTCTGGATTGGGTGCACGGAATAACACCTGCGAGATTTTGATTGGCGCTCGGCTTGCAGGTATCAACTCTTGTATTCAGCTGGTGGCGGCTTAACCGAAGACGGCGATCACTCCAAATTCCAGCTTAATATCTAGTCGCCCAGCCTGTCACATTAGAGAGCGACCATTCACGCAACGCGAACTCCAGTTCGAGTGGTGATGACAGCATGCTTTGCAGTTATCAAAACTTCAGCGTCGCAAGCAGGGTGCGTGGTGCGCCGGGCGGCGGCGGCGGATAGGGTGCGGCGGCTTTCACGGCGGCGATTGCTTCGGCGTCGATATCCGGCTCGCCGCTCGAATGCGAGATGGTCTGATAGACCAGCCCACCCTCCCCATCGATGATGAACGAGACCATCACCGTACCGCTCGCACGGCGCGACGCGGCGCTCTGCGGATAGCGCTTCTTGCTCAGAATTTTCGCAAAGACATTCGCCATGAAGCGGTTGTCTTCGGTGCCGCCGGTCAGCGGCGCGAGCTTAGTGCTGGCGGCGAAACTGAAATTGGAGAACGCCGGCTGGGCGAAGGAAAGCTGGCGCAGAACGTCGGTTTCCGCCGTGTTCTGAGACTTAGCCGTGGGTAGCGCCTGTCCCAGTGACTTGTCGGGCAGCGGGCTTGCCGCCTCGAACGGCTCCGCTTTGTCGTTGGCGATCCTCTCTTCCGCCGTTCCGCGCAGCGCGGAGGTGACCGGCTGCGGCGCCGGATCGGCCTTGTTGGCGGGCGCCGGCGCCCCGTCCTGGGCTTTCGATTGGACCTGTGGCGCTTCGGTTTTGTCCTGCACCCCGGTCTGGTCGGTCGCGACGGCGCTTGGCGCACGCGGCGCGCTGTAGGCCGGCTTGTCGTAGTCCTCTTGCGGTTTCGGCTCAGGCTGCGGTGCGGGCGGTTGCGGGACTTCGGCGACGACCTCGACCGGGATTTCCTGCTCCGGCTGGACATCGAACCGCTCGGAGCCGTCGCGATAGAGGATGAACGCGATGAGCGCGGCGTGGACGAACAGGGTGGCCGCAACAACGGCGACACGAGCGCGCGGGGAGATGCTACGCGCGGCGACGCGCGGCAGCAGGCGCAGCCTCTCGTCGGCAACGAGGGGCGCCGCGGGCTCAAATGCGCGCTTCGCCTGCATGGGCCGGACATCTACACCGGAACGACGGCCACAGTCGCGTTTATTGTTCAGCTAGGATGAACCGACGGACGGCCTGGGCGAAGCCTTCCGCCTCGTTCGTGTCGGTCACCGCATCGGCTTCCGCCTGCACCTCCTTGTTGGCATTGCCCATCGCGATGGACAGGCCGCCTGCTTTGAACATGAGGACGTCGTTCGGCATGTCGCCGATCGTGGCGATCTCCTTCGCGTCGATCCTCATCGTGCGGGCGAGCCAGCGCACGACCTCGCCCTTGTTCGCCTGCGGGTCGGTCACGTCGAGGTAATAGGGTTGCGACCGCGCGGCGCTGGCGCGGCTGCCAAGAGCTTGCTGGGCGTCGGTTTCGGTCTTGGCGACAAGGCTATGATCGTCAGAAACACCGACGATCTTTACCGCATGAGAGAGGTGTTCCTCCGTGAACTCGGGCACGACCTTGGCCTCGAACTTCACCGTCCACGCCTCCCGGGCCACATGCGGCGCGTCCTTGTTGCGGATCAGCCACTCTTCCTCGGTATAGACCCAGGCATCGAGGCCGCTTTTCAGGACAAGGCCGAGCGCTTCCCGCGCGACCTTGGGGTCGAGCGGGTGGCTCTCGATGACGCTGAGATCGGGGTTGACGAAGACCCCACCATTGAAGCCGGCGATCGGCCCAGTGAGCGCCAGCGGCTCGATCAGCATCCCCATGCCGCGCGGCGGGCGGCCGCTGGTCAGCGCCAGCGTGATGGCGGCCGCCCGCAGCTCCCGGGCGGCAGCGAGCGTCTCTTGCGTGAGCACCTTTTCCTGGGTGACCAACGTGCCGTCGACATCGGCGAGGAGCACGCGGATGTTAGCTTTACCGGGCATCGGATTGTCTCGGCAGTGGACAGGCGCGCGACTTGATCCCAAGTTCAGCCCATCGTCCATGACCCCACTTTCCGGCAAACGCATCCTTCTCGTCATCGGCGGCGGCATCGCCGCCTACAAGGCGCTCGACCTGATCCGCCGCCTGCGCGAGCGCGGCGCCCGGGTACGCGCGGCGATGACCAAGGCGGCGGCGCAGTTCGTCACCCCGCTCTCAGTCGCGAGCCTCACCGGGGACAAGGTCTACGACGACCTGTTCTCGCTCACCGACGAAGCCGCGATGGGTCACATAGAGCTCTCCCGTGACGCCGATCTCCTGGTAGTGGCGCCGGCGACTGCCGATCTGCTGGCGAAGCTCGCCAGCGGGCTCGCCAATGACCTTGCCTCGACGCTGCTGCTCGCCACCGACAAGCGCGTGCTCGCCGCGCCGGCGATGAACCTGCGCATGTGGCTGCATCCGGCGACGCAGCGCAACGTAGCAGCCTTGCGCAAGGATGGCGTGCTGTTCGTCGGCCCGAATGAGGGCGACATGGCTTGCGGCGAGTACGGGCCCGGCCGCATGGCCGAGCCACTCGAAATCGTCGCCGCGATCCTAGCGGCGCTGGAGAGGGACACCGCGATCCCGCTGCTGCTTGGCATGGGCGCGCGAACGACCGATAGAAGAACTGGCGAGGCGAATGGCGCGCTCGCCGGCAAGCGCGTCATCGTCACGTCGGGCCCGACGCACGAGCCGATCGATCCCGTGCGCTACATCGCCAACCACTCGTCCGGCAAGCAGGGCCACGCGATCGCCCGCGCCGCGGCTGAGGCCGGCGCCGATGTTGCGCTGATCAGCGGGCCGGTGAGCCTGCCCGATCCGCCAGGCGTGCAAACGCAGCACGTCGAGACGGCGCAGGACATGCTCTCCGCCGTCAACGCGGCGCTCCCCGCCGACATTTTCGTCGCCACGGCGGCGGTCGCCGATTGGCGCATGGCGGAAACCGGCGCGGCCAAATTAAAGAAAACCGGTAATGGCGCACCGAAACTGAATCTCGTCGAGAATCCCGACATCCTCGCCGCCATCGCGCACCGCAACCATGCGCGCCCCAAACTGGTTGTCGGCTTCGCCGCGGAAACCGACGATGTGCTCGCCCATGCGCGCAAAAAGCTCGATGCGAAAGGCTGCGACATGATCGTCGCAAACGATGTGTCACCCTCCACCGGCATCATGGGCGGCGACAAGAACACGATCCACATCGTCACACGCGACGGCATCGATTCCTGGCCGACACTCGACAAGGACGAAGTCGCGCGACGGCTGATCGCGCGCTTGGCGAAAGAACTCGCGGCCGAATGACATCGCATAATGAGCTGATAAACGCCCGCGCGACCGATCTTGTCACGCGCCTGCGCAAGCAAGAGATCACGCCGCTCGATCTTCTCGATGCGCTGGAAGCGCGCATCGCCGCCGTCGATAAAAAGATCAACGCACTGCCGATCCTCTGTTTCGAGCGCGCCCGCGATCACGCGCGCCGCCTGATGCAAAAGCCTGTTGTGGAACGCGGCCTGCTCGCCGGCATGCCGGTGCCGATCAAGGACCTGACCGCTGTCGCGGGCGTCCGCTCGACCTCCGGCTCGCGCATTTTTGCCGACTATCTGCCCGACGCCTCCGACGTCACCGCCGATCGCCTCGAAGCGGAAGGCGCTATTATCTACGGGAAATCCAACACGCCGGAATTCGGCGCCGGCGCCAACACGTTCAACGATGTCTTCGGAGCCACACTGAACCCGTGGAACACCGCGCTTTCCGCCGCGGGCTCGTCGGGCGGCGCGGCCGCCGCGCTTGCGACCGGCATGGCGTGGCTCGCGCATGGCTCGGATGTCGGCGGTTCCTTACGCAATCCGGCGAGCTTTTGCGGCGTCACCGGCATGCGTCCGACCGTCGGCCGCGTCGCGGTGACGCGCCGGTGGTCGGTCGACCCGACGCTCAGCGTCGAAGGCCCGATGGCGCGCAATGTCGAAGACATGGCGCTCATGTTCGATGCGATGCTCGGCGAGGACAGCCGCGACATGCTGTCAAAGCCGAGGCCGGAAAAGTCCTTTCTCGACGCGGCGCGCTCGGGCTGGAACCCGAAACGCGTCGCCTGGTCGCGCGACCTCGGCATCACGCCAGTCGATCCGCAGGTGGCCGAGATCACGCGTAAAGCGGCGATGCGCTTTGCCGAGGCGGGCGTGATCGTCGAAGAGGCGCATCCCGATTTCTCCGAAGCGCATGAATCTTTCCATGTGCTGCGCGCGCGCGACTTCGCTTTGAAATTGGCGCACCTGCTCGACGCGCATCCCGATAAATTCAAGCCGGAGAGCGTCTGGAACGTTGAGGAAGGCCTGAAGCTGACGGCCCGCGACATCGTGCGTGCCGAGCATCAGCGCGCCGAACTCGCGCGCCGGCTCGACGCTTTCTTACGCGATTACGATCTGCTGCTGTGTCCGGCAACAATCGTGCCGCCGTTTCCGATCGGCCAGCGCTATGTCGAGGAGTGCGACGGCCACCGCTTTGCCAATTACGTGGAATGGCTGGCGATCGTCTACGCGATCACGCTTGCCGGCGCGTGCGCTCTGTCGCTGCCCTGCGGCTTCACTAGGGACAATCTGCCGGTCGGATTACAAATGGTCGCGCCGGCGAACGGCGAGGCGAAGCTGCTCGCGGGTGCGAAGCTTCTGGAGGATATACTCGCGCTCGACGTGAAGCCGATCGACCCGCGTGGGAAGAACGAATCCTCATCCTGAGCAAGCGCGAAGCGCAGTCTCGGCATCTGCGAGACGCACGCTGTGCGCTTGCCCTCTTGTTCCTGACGGGTCCGCTTCGTCGGCTGCTAGCTTTTCTTGCTCGGATCGTCGGCCGGGTTCACGTATTTGATCTCGAACGGACCCTCGGAGTTGATCTGGACGATGACCTCACCGCCGCCGGAAAAGGCAAAGTGATTCATATTCGCGGGCAGGTCAACGAAACCACCTGGGCCAAGCTTTTCGGCTTTCGATTCGTCGAGCTTGTCGCCCATTCCAAAGCGGAAATCGCCGGAGATGACAGTCACACCCTCGGCACTCGGATGCTGGTGCGCCGGTACCTTTAAGCCGGCCGGAATCTTAAGTCGCACAACGAACGGCCCTTTCTTGCCAGGATCCCCAGCAAGGACGGCTATCTGTACGCCCTTCGGCAATACAGGAGGAGCGGGACCCCACTGGAGCGAATCGGCCGTGATCGCCTTTGCCTTATGATCTTCAGCGAGGGCGGTGCCGCCTATACCGACGACAATTATGCTTGCGATAACAATATTGCGCATGATTTGTCTCCCTAAGGTCAATCGCGACGGAATTCGGGACACGCCGCGCTTAGTGCCTCTAAGCGCGCCCATCGAGAGACGATGTCAAGCCGAATGCTAAGACATGTCGCGCCAACCGGCGAACAAAACCACGCCGGCTCGCCCGGCGGAGTGAGTTGCCTCGAAGAACGATCAGCGTGAAACTTGCTGCCGTCCTATGCAGCTTAGAGATGGCCACGGCCGTGAGTGCAGGGAGGCACCAATGACGCGTCCCGACATGTGGCACAATCGCATTGCACGCTTAACGTTTAAACGTGCTCTTCATGCAAGACTTGCCAGACCTTGGTTTCAATGTGCTGCAACATGTCCGAGGCGCTGTTGCCGATCTCTTGACGCACTTGGTTATTGGCCTGGTTGGCCGCATCTTCGCTCGCGAAGACGTTGATCGAACCGATCGTCCCATCGTCGAAGATGACGGCGTAATAAGCTTTTAGGCCTTTTGACCTTTTCAAAACCGGCATGAGGGTCTTCTTCACCCAGGCCGTCGCGTCTTCCGGCGTTCCCTTAATCTGACGGTATTTCCTCATCGTCATATGCATGTTCCAACCTCCGTCATTTCAGCGCGATCGGATAAAAGCTTGTCGTGCGAGTGGCCTGTCTCAATAATGACGTGATGCGTGTCTGCCCATCCCGCGAGCGGATGCGCTGGTCTTGCGTCTGGTCTATTCCGGCACGGCCTCGCCGGAGCCGCCAAATTCGGCCGGAAAATCCTTCAGCTTCGGCAGCCCATCACGCATCGGCAACACCGTTTCGGCATAGTTGACATGCACCTGCGGCACAAACGCGAGGTCCGGAATGGTCGCGGCGAAAACATCGATCATCTTCAGCGGCGGATGCACGGTCATCAAATGACCGCCGCAGAGCCGGCAGAACTGACGATGGCTCAAGTCCGTCTTATGATATGTCGCGAGGTTCTCCGCGCCCTTGATCACCTCCACGGCCTCGGGCTGCCAGAGGGTGAACGCATTTACCGGCCCGCCGGACCAAGATCGACACGACGCACAATGGCAATAGCCCATTGCATTGGGCTCGCCCGTCACACGAACCGCGATGGCGCCGCAAAAACATGCCCCCGCATACGAAGCGCTCATGGTGTCCTCCCGTATCGCACGAATGTCGTCGGGCAGTGTCGCCCGATTTCATTTCAGGGCAAGCAGAATCGCGAATCGCTGGTAGCGCGCGTGCTGCACGCCGCGCAATTCAGATGCTGCTTACGCCTGACAAACCGGGCGCACCACCGAGGCGCTAGGATGCTCGTGTTGCCAGGCTGATCGAGGCGCTCGCTTGGAAAGAGGACAGGTATCAAACTTGAATGCTAGTCTCCACCCATGCCTGACGTCGCCTCACCAGACGCCCTCGCCCGCGCGCTGCCGCTGATCGAGCGGCTCGTCGGCTTCGACACGGAAAGCTCGAAATCGAACCTGCCGCTGATCGACTTCGTCGAGGATTATCTCGCTGAACTGAACGTGCCGTTCGTGCGCGTGCCCAATGCGGACGGCAACAAGGCCGCAATTTTCGCTACGATCGGTCCGATGAGCGACGGCGGCATCGTGCTGTCCGGTCACACCGACGTCGTGCCGGTCGTCGGACAATCGTGGACGAGCGATCCCTTCGCTGTCCGGCGCGACGGCACGCGGCTTTACGGGCGCGGCACCTGCGACATGAAAGGGTTTGACGCGATCTGCCTCGCCATGGTGCCGGAATTCCAGCGCGCGCGCTTAAAGCGCCCGGTGCATCTCCTCTTCAGCTATGACGAGGAAGTGACCTGCGAGGGTCCGCTCGACACGATCCGCCGCTTCGGCCAGGACCTGCCGCGGCCTGGCGCCGTCATCGTCGGCGAGCCGACCAATATGGAGGTCGCCGACAGCCACAAGAGCGTGTCGACCTATCACACACACGTGCGGGGCCGCGAGGCGCATTCGTCGAAGCCATTTTTGGGCGTCTCTGCCGTGCATGTCGGCTGCGAGCTTGTCACCGCGCTGACGCAGATCGGCGAGGAGTTTGCCCGCGACGGCGATCCGTCCGGCCGTTTCGAGCCGGCGTGGTCGACCGTGCATGTCGGCACGATTGCCGGCGGCACGGCGCGCAACATCCTCGCCAAAGACTGCAAGTTCCACTGGGAGTTCCGCGGCCTTCCCGGCGTGCCCTTGCGCGCCGCGCTGGAGCGCTTCGAAGCGCATGTCGAGACGGTGCGCGCAAACCGGATCAAGGGTTTTCCCGAGACTTTTGTCGAGACCAAGATCGAGGTTGAAGTGCCGGGGCTGGCCGCCGACGCAGGCTCGCCGGCCGAAGCGCTGGCGCTCCGGCTGACGCGCTCGAACAGGACGATCGCGGTGCCGTTCGCAACCGAGGGCGGACAGTTCCAAAACGCCGGCATCTCGACGATCGTCTGCGGCCCGGGCAACGTGAACCAGGCGCATCAGCCCGACGAGTTCATCGAGATCGCTGAAATCGAAAAGTGCATCGGCTTTTTGCGCGCCCTTGCGGATACCCTCAGCTAGAACGCGGGCGCCGCCAGCTCACTTCGCGACGAGCACGCGGCGGCATTCCGCCGGCAGCGCCGCCATCGTCATACCAGGTCGCGGCTTGGCGTTTGGGTCGCGCTTGGGATGCAGCACCGCGTCGGTGAACCAATAGGCGAGCGCGGCCTGGTCGCAGCCCTCGCCGCCCGGCACCGGCGCCTGGTCCTCGCAGGCGCCATCCCCTTTCGGACAATGCATGCGCACGTGGAAATGATAATTGTGCCCATACATCGGCCGGACTTTCTCCAGCCATGAGCGGTCGCCCTTGGCCTGCCGGCAGATCGCCTTCTTGATCGCGGCGTTGACGAAGATGCGCTGCACGGCCGGGTCCTGCGCCGCCGCTTTGACCGCCTCCATATGTTTTGGCGTCCAGTCCTTGGTGACATCGAGCCCGTCCTCGCGCACCACATTGGTCGCCGACATTTCCTCACGCTCCGCGCGCGAGAGTTTGCGGTCGGGCATCGGCGTCAGCCAGATGTCGGCGTCGAGCCCGATCTGATGCGAGGCATGCCCGGTCAGCATCGGGCCGCCGCGCGGCTGCGACATGTCGCCAACGAGGATGCCCGGCCAGCCGTTGATCTTCGGGATATTCTTGGCGAACCGCTCAAGAAACGCGATCAGCGCCGGATGTCCCCAGTTGCGATTGCGCGAGAGGCGCATCACCTGCCAAGCCTCCCCGTCGACGGACAGAGCCTGCGCGCCTGCCAAGCAGCCATGCGCGTAGAAGCCGATCGAGCGGGCCTCGAGATTGGCCGGCGCGGTTTTGCGGCCGAACAACTCCTTCGCCGGAATTGCCGGATCGTTCGGACGCTCGAGCGGCGGCAGCGGCTTTGGGTCGAGCGTGCCTTTGTCCTGCGCCAATCCCGGCTCTGCCAGCGCAAGAGCAAGGCCTGCAAAAAAGAAGCGATAAGCGCGCATGGCTCCCGTGGGATTAACCGAGACAAATGACGCCAATAAGCGGCTCGATTCGTCCTTTCCTGTCAACCTTTACACCGCCGCGCTGTTGCACTTCTGCACCGAAGCTGGAATCGTGCCGTCGAGTGCGGGTTGCGTGCGTTCGGGAGTTTACGATGCGTATCATTCGTCAGGCCGGTTTGGCCCTGGTCGCGCTTTTTGCGCTCGGTGCGACGGCCCATGCGACGGTGCAAATCCACATCGATCTGTCGAGCCAGCGGATGCAGGTGACGTCCTCCTCCGGCAGCTACAATTGGGCGGTGTCGACCGCTCGCTCGGGCTATTCCACGCCGCGCGGCAGCTACGCACCGACAAGCCTGCAGCGGATGCACTATTCGCGCAAATACGACATGTCGCCGATGCCGCATTCGATCTTCTTTCGCGGCGGCTATGCAATCCATGGCTCGTATGCGACCCGCTCGCTCGGCCGCCCGGCCTCGCATGGCTGCGTGCGGCTTGCGCCCGGCAATGCGGCAAGACTCTATTCGATGGTGCAGGCGGAAGGCGCGCGCATCTCCATTTCCGGCACGCCGCCGCAGGGACGCACGATGGTTGCGCGGGACCATCGGGGCTCCGCGTCGGAAGTCGCGGTGCGCCGCGCGCCGCAAGACCCGATGGCATACGCGCCTAATTATTATGCACCGACCGTCCCGCAATGGCAGTACAATCCTTGGTACCGCTGACGAGGAAGGGCGCGCGCATCTGGACAGGGAAGCGGCTTTAAGCGACTAATCCTCCCGAACACGCCGGCTCAGACCGGCGGCACGGGAGGGAATTCATGACGATTACGCGTAGAGGTTTTTCCGTTGCTTTGGCGGCGGGCGTCGCCCTGCCCGCAGTGTGGCGCGGCGCCAGCGCCCAGGGCGCGACCATGAAAATCGGCATGGTCCTGCCGGTCACGGGTCCTGCGGCAGATGCGGGTCGCTATGCCTTGATCGGCGCCAAGCTCGCGATCGAGCAGGTCAACAAGGCCGGCGGCATTCTCGGCAAGCAGATCGAACTCCTCACGGAGGACGACCAGACCACCAATCCCGGCGCCGTGCTCGCTTTCTCCAAGCTCGCGTCGCAGCCGGACATTGTCGCGTTCCTCGGCTCGATCCGCTCGACGCAGAACCATGCGATGGCGCCCGATATCTTGAAAACTGCCAAGCCCGTCATGTTCGGCGGCACGGATCCGGCGCTGACCCACATGGGCAATCAATGGCTGTTCCGCTGCCGGCCGAACGATTCTTATTCGGGCCGTGTCCTCGCGGATTTCGGCATGAAGACGCTCGGCAAGAAGAACTGGGCGATCGTCCATTCGACCGACGCGTTCGGCACCGCCGGCGGCAAGGCACTTGCCGACGCCATCAGCAAAGGCGGCGGCACGATCGCACTCGACCAGGGTTACGCCAACCAGAGCCAGGACTTCACGCCGGTCGTTCTCGCGGTGAAGCAGTCCGGCGCCGATATTCTCGGCTCCTATTTCACCTTCGAGAACGATCTCGGTATATTCGCGCGCCAGCTGCGCCAGCTCGGTGTCAACATCCCGTATGTCGGCTCGCCTTCGATCGTCAACGTGGTCGCGATGAAACTCGCCGGGCCCGCGCTCTACAACACATATGGTGTCGCCGATTATGCCGAAGATTCGAGCCCCGCCTCGAAGGCCTTCGGCAAGGCCTACCGCGAGGTGGCGAAGGCCGCGCCC